>JBCCEA010000012.1:0-103545 GCA_039030515.1 Myxococcota bacterium
AACGTCTCTACCGCTTCCGCTGTGATGGCGAAGCTCAACGACTGGTTTGAAACCTACAACGAGGAGCATCCACACAAGGGCCTCAAGATGTCATCTCCGCGCGCCTTTCGGCGCGCGCGAGCTACCTAAATAACCTGTCCAGTTCTTCGGGGGCAACTCCACTTGGGAAACCAACAGGTAGCGCGGCTCAAACAACCCGCTAAGTTCTCGCGGTGACTTTCTGGTTGCATCGTTTAGGATCGATTCTGGTCGTTCTAGCTGCCCTCTTCGGTATTTCATATTGGATGCTTCGACCCAGACCAAACCTTCCCGAGCATGCCCTAGAAGCAGTGCCCGCAGACGCTGCGATCGTAGCTGAAGTCGAAATCGATAAAATCCTCAGTTCCCAATCTTGGAGCGAAATTCTCCTTGCGTATCTGGACCACCCTATACTTCGAGAAGCTCACAGCGAGTGTAAAATTGATCCCCTCAGGCAGTTCACAAAAGCAACTATCTTCGCTCGACCCGCAAAAAACAGACCCATAGAGTCTGCTGGGTTCTTCGCAAAAGGGGACCTGGACCTTCAACGACTTGGGGATTGCGCGGAAAAGATAGCTAGAAAATCTAGCGTTGCTTTGAACAAAAAAGAGCTCGACGGACTCCCAAGTCTCTCCATTGCGGGAAGGAACCTTTACCTCGCGTCCATCGGGAGTCAGACCATCGTCGGTGGCTCGGAGCACACGATCCGAGAGATACTCTCGGTAGCGCAGAGTTCAGCTCAATCCTTGGCGTCGAACACATCGCTCGATCAGCAGTGGAATCGGATGGACCAGGGCGCTGCAGTCACGGTAGCCATTCGCCTCGGAAGCGAGTGGCGGCATAAAATCCACCAATACTTTGAATCGGATCGGTACAGGCAGGTCCAAAGACTATTGTCAAACCTGGATTTTGCCTTGGTCTCACTTCGGCTCGAAAAAGAGATGATCGTTGGGATGATCCTATCCATGCAAACCCCCGACATGGCGGGGAGCGCACAAGCCTGGCTGGAAACAGAAAAGCAGGTACTGCTCGATAAACCACTCGTTTCGCTCAGCAGCATGGGAGGGATTCTAAGGAAGATCCGATTGCATACTGAACGCAAGCAGGCCATCGTCAACGTGCAGCTTGAAAGAGCAGAAGTCGACGCGCTACTCCGTTTGTTCTTCAACCATTGAAACGAAATGAGCGACCGCTCTAACAGCTCTTGTTCTATTGTGAAAGGCTTTCGATGCCCTGGCGAAAAATGAAGCTTCGTGGTGCCAAAGTTTTTGCGCTCTGCGAGCAAAACGGAGAACTCAAAAACGATGGCGGACGGGTCGAGATTCGATTCAGGCGCGACGACGGTCGATCCTACGAGGCTTCGACGCGAAATCTTCAGCCACTAGAGGAACACACCGTCTATCCTGACGAACACTGCACTTCCGCAAGCCGGGTAACAAAAGGAACGCAAAGAGGCTCGAACAAGAACGGGAACAAGGGCAAAATCCAAAAAACGTCGAAAACCCAAGGGCACTACCCAAGTTTCCCCGCGGATGGGCAGGCGCTTGCGTACGCCGACGGCGCATGTAGCGGAAATCCAGGTCCGTCCGGGCTCGGAGCGGTGCTACTCGTCGGAGATCAGCAGTGGGAACTTTCTGAGTATCTGGGGAAAGGCACCAACAACATAGCGGAACTCACCGCGATCCTCCGAGTTGCCGAAGCTTCTGTAACTCACGGAATGCACCTCGACCTCTACACCGATTCCTCATACGCGATAGGTGTGCTGTCAAAGGGATGGAAAGCCAAAGCAAATCAGAGTCTGGTAGCCGAGACGCGTAGTGCCATTCAAGCACTCAAGTCGGTTAAGCTGCATCACGTGCGTGGACATGCAGGCGTTTTACTCAATGAGCGCGCTGACGAACTGGCGCGCTCTGCGGTTGAGACATGCTCCACCACGCCTTGGCTTTGTTCGTGACTTCAACTGGTGCGCTCCGAAATAGATCGAGACTCGAAGGGAATCGGATAACGTCGAGGGGCGGAGCTTCGATACCTTTCCGTGTTCAACGAAGCATATTCGGCGATTCTCTCCCAGAGACCATCTAGAAACACATCGGCCTCCGCACTACCAATACTTCCGATGGTGAGGCGCCCGCGCGGACGAAGCCAGAGCTCGACCGACACCTGGTTTCGCAATCGCGGTAAGAGTAGGTACATACCGAAATCAAGCCCTACGCCCACAATAACGAACACCGCTGCAACAATTATCAAAAAGGCCTCTCCTGTCCATACTCCGTCAAATAGACAGTTCATCCCAAATACGATGCCGAAAGCGGAAGCAAAAGACCCTAGGTAGAACGGCCAAAGCCAGCGGTGCTCTTTTCGAGCTATCGAGAAGATCGAGGCCAGCGCATAGACGACGCGTCTGGATCGAACCAGCTGACCGAGCACTTCCCATCGCTCATCAACCTGTACACCTCCTCGAACTACGGTAACGGTTGCCCGCCGGCGTAAACCCGCAAACCAGAGGAGCGCGTGGAGAAGCCAAAGAACACCAGCAATGCCCGTGATCCAGCGAAGTGAGGTACCCAAAGACGGCGTGGGTACGATGCGAAGTCCACCGCTAAGCGTCAGCGGCTGATCGCTACCATCACCGGGGCTCTGGTGGGTAAAACCGACATCCCGTTTCTTTCCAGGCTCGTCTTGTGCGCCTGAGGACAATCCTTCGCCAGGCTCGGAGGGACCGTGCTTCATAGTCCTCTCGAAAAGAACGCACTGCAGATGCGGTCGACGACCATCCTACGCATGGCTAGGTAGGCTCTTCCTTCTTCGATCACGGCGCCCCTTCCTCCACCGGAAGCACATCCACATCCTTCGTCACGGAGCTCGTTTCTAGATAAAAAGAGGATCGCCGATAGGCGACCACCCCGTGACGAAGAAAAACCTTCAGCACAGCAGCAGTCGGTATCCCCAACAGAACACCTAGGAAGCCAAAAAGCTCCCCTCCAGCCATAAGAGAGAGCAATACCCAAATAGACGCCAAACCGAGTCTATTGCCCACCACCTTCGGAGTAATCCAAAACCCTTCCAGCAACTGAATGAGCACATGAGCAACGCAAACCGAAGCCAACTGATGCCAGCCCTTCCATTCGAGTACACACATCAGCACAGCCAAACCAATTCCGGCCGCTCCGCCGACATAGGGGATAAACGAGAGCAACCCGGCCACGGTGCCAATAAGTAATGCGAGACGAACATCCAGTAGCGCGTAGGTGAGCGAGTAGGCTATCGCGAGAAAGATCACTACGGTCATTTGCCCGCGAATATAGTTACTCATGACCTCGTCCACCTCCCGGACCATCGCGCGCACCCCGCGCCTAGAAGAGTGAGGCAACAGCTCGAAGGCGGATGCGGTCATGCGGTCAAAGTCGTAAAGTATGTAGAAGGCCAGAATCGGAATCAGGAGTAAACTCATCAGAATGGAGAGCACCGACACTGCACCTCCAGCGAGCCACTGCAGCAAAGAACTCAGAGAGCCTAAATCGTCGACCGCGATATCGCGAGCGTCTATCAGATCGCGAACCTCCGCGAACGAGTGCGGAAGCTGCAAGCCGAACTGGTTCAGCAAGGGATCGATCCGCAAGGCGATGAGATCGAGCTCCTCTGGGAGGTCGGCAGTAAACTCCTTCAGCTCATGAAGCATCGACGGAACCGCGAGTACAAGAAAACCGCCGAACAGAAGCAAAGTCACGGAGAGCACAGCGGCGATACCCAAGCCTCGGGGGATACTCTTGGACTCAAACCAATCGACGACTGGGTCAAGGGCATAGGCAATGAGAAAAGCGAAAAAAACCGGAATAAACACCGCACGTAAGGCCCAAACGAGTAAGAGCATCAGCCCGAGAGCGGCAGACGCAAGGAGCCAAGTCGCAACCCGGTGGTATTGATCTTGCTGCATCAGATTCACTTTGATTCGATGGGGTATCTCACAGACCCCATCTTTTGTTAATAAGTAGGCCCGACGCCTCGGTCACTCGATATCATCTCGAACATGAAGCGTCTCGACTACTACGTTCAACATCTCGTGAGGCACAACGCCACGGCCATCGAACTGATCTCGGAGCAGCCCGTACTGTTCCGGACAGCCGATGCAGAGCGACGGTCAAACGCACCCATCGACCACGCACAGGTGCTTCAGCTGGTCAAAGAGGCCACTCCGCAGGACGTGCTCCAGCAACTTCGCAAGGGGAAGGCAAGCTTCAAGTATCAGAGCGATGGAGGTGCCGAAGTACTTGTTACCATTGAGGTATTGCAAAAATCGAAATGGAAGGTTGTCATCGGTCGAAACGCGGCAGCAGTCCCCAACATCGAAAGTTTCTCTCGAGAGAATCCAAATCTAGCCGCGGAGGACCGACCCATAGGAAGCGAGGAGGTCGCCGCGAAGAAGCGTGCGGCCAGCGTCCCTCCACCACCTGCTCCGGCAGCACCTCAAATCAGGACCTCCTCTGGAGAGCCGGGAATCAACCGCTACTTGAGAATGCTCGTAGCTGCGAGCGGAAGCGATTTGCACCTTTCCTCCAACGTGACGCCCCTGGTTCGTGCCTCAGGTGAAATACAAGAGCTCGAAGCTCGAGAGCCCTTTAGCCCGCAGGAGCTTTTCGATTTGCTCATGGAAATCGCACCAGAACGGAACCGCGAGGAGTTTGAGGAAACAAACGATACCGATTTCGCGCACACCATCGAGGGACTCTCCCGGTTCCGAGCAAACTACTTCCGAGACCGGCACGGAATAGGTGCTGTATTTCGTACGATTCCTTTCGAAATCCTACCGGTAGAAAAACTGGGATTGCCCGAAAGAGTTCTTGACCTCTGCTGGCTTACCAAAGGGTTGGTTCTGGTGACGGGACCCACCGGGAGCGGTAAGTCGACGACGCTGGCCACCCTTATCGACTACATCAACAGCAATCGCTCCGACCACATCATCACGATCGAAGATCCAATAGAGTTCGTCCACCCAAACAAAAAGTGCCTGGTCAATCAACGTGAAGTCGGTGTGCACACGCGCACATTCAAAGCAGCTTTGCGAGCCGCGCTCCGCGAAGACCCCGACATCGTTCTCGTAGGAGAGATGCGCGATCTGGAGACCATCTCCATCGCGGTGGAGACCGCTGAAACCGGCCACCTGGTTTTCGGAACACTTCACACGACGAGCGCAATCAGCACGATCGACCGCATCATCGACCAGTTCCCACCAGAGCAGCAAGAACAGATCCGCGTCATGCTTTCCGAGTCGATCCGTGGGGTCATAGCGCAAGTCTTATGCAAGAAAATCGGGGGCGGCCGAGTAGCCGCCTATGAGATACTCCGTTCCACTCCGGCAGCGTCCAATTTGATCCGCGAGGGCAAAACTTTTCAGCTCGCTAGCGTCATGCAAACGGGGCGAGCTCTGGGCATGCAGACGATGAACGATCATCTAGTGCAGCACGTCCAAGGCGAACTGGTGACGCCCGAGGAAGCCTATATGAAGTCCAACAACAAACTCACCTTGAAAGAGACCTTCAAGCGCAACTCGATTCCTTTATCCTCAAAAATGGGAGGTTAGTACGACTGCAGAGACTAGATACTACCTTATTCCTTTCATCTCACATATCCCTGCACTTCATCTGGATCATGAAGGAAGAGTAAGATTGAAGGTCCGGTTCCATAGGCGCACATTCTGATGCAAGGTCCTACTAAAATCGCTGAGAGTCATGGGAACTAAGGCCTAGAGCGACTATAGTATCCTTAGTGGGTAATCCTCTAGTTCGGCAAAGCATACAAGGCTCAAGGGCCAATGAGTCTGAACGGCTCATTCACCGAGCTATTCAGGAAGCACTCGATGCGGTGGTATCGGAGTTCGTGAGAGATGAGCTATTAAGGGCCGCTCTAGCGAATGCTGGACTCTCCTCTTTGCCGCACGTGGGAAGACGGCTCTACGTCTTTGTGGAGAAATACCTCTATTCGGTTGTGGTTGAACGTCTCGGGGAAGACGTGTCCGGCGAGGTGCTCTCTATGTTGCTCCCTATGTTGCAGATGGCTGGTGGAGACGAGGAGGAGATAAGTGACGTTATATCCAGACCTTCTCTGCAGCACGAGGCACCGATAGGCGGCACGACGAGCGAGTTCAGCAACACTCTTACGGAGCGCAGTACCGTAAGAACACAACAAGCGCCAATTCCAGCGGTGCTCCTCGGGACTCAAGACGACGCACGCGCCCGGGATCTTCAGTTTCTTCTCGACACCACCACTCCGATCATTCGCGTCAGCGACGCTGTCGACCTGCTTGAACGTGCTCAGAGGATCGGCCCTCAGCCTTTGATCGTTCTGGACTGTTTGTTTCCAGCTGTTCAGCCGAGTACGGTGGCAGCGCTTGCGCCGGAGTTACCGCTTGGTGCCGTGGTCGTGCTCTGGGGTATGGACGAACGTACGGAAAAGCAACTTGCAGACCTCGCGAGGGACGTTGAGAATTGGGTGCGCTGCGCCCCCGAAACTACGGCGGAAGATGTTTCGATTCTACTAACGACACTGTACGGAACCTGATCCGAGACCGGCAGGGCCCGCACCCAGTCGTCGCGTCAAGGCACCAGCGCGGTTGCACCTATCATCGCTCCTCGCCGCCCACTAAGATGGTCGTAAGACTCCGATCGGTAAGGGTCGAGTCTGCTACGAACGTCCCCTTTTCCAGCTCCTTACGCATCCACGGCCACTGGGGTTTGCGATCGATGCAACCCAACATTTTCTGTCGAGTCGTGCACGCGATGCGTACATGGAAGTGATCCGCGTGAGGGTTTCCACGAAGTGGTTGATGAAGTACCCACGCTGCACGAAACAACGCCTCTGGATCAGACTCATGAGCTGCTCCGTATGCCAATAGACGCGCCTTGATCCCCTGAGACACAAAGATCCACTGCACGTGCGCTTCAGGGTCCAAGACCATGGTTCTCACGAGATGCCAGTTCCGCGCGTCGTCGAAAAAAAAGATCGCACCGTCATGCGCATCCATTGAGGGCTCTCGAGCTACGCCGAAGCGATCAAAAGCCAACCAGCCTCGACCCCTCGTGGTTCTTCCCATGGCGTCCGTAACATAGAAGATGAGATCGACGTCGCGACCCACTCGATGACTACCGTGACGGGGATGACGCCCACCACTTGGACCGCTAAGGTCTCCTACCCGCAGCAGCGCAGAGCCGGGATAGGCGCGGGCCACCGCCGCTGCCGCTCGTCCAACCAGTCCCACCAATTCATCCGTGCCGAATCGGGTGGACTCCCCCGGCCTTGCGCGAACGAAGCCGGGACCCCGGTCGGGTAACTTAGTGCCACCAAAAAGGAGTCCGTAAGACGTATACCCTACCGAGGCATTTTCGGATGCGGGGGATCCCCAGGCCCAGCAACCAAAACCAAAAAATATGAATCCAACGAGCATGAACGAAGAGATAAAACCCGTCGGTGAGGGCCTGGCAGATCCGGGTCGTGAACGTTTCCTCGGGTGGATTTGAATGGGCACCGTGGGGAATCCTATCGGGATCGATTTCTAAAGAGCAACATGAAGCACATGGCCACAAAAACGACCGCAACCATCGACGTCCATACAGCGAGCTGGCGGTTCAGGGGCATCCCTCGAAGGTCGCGCGGGAAGTCATCCGCCCTAGGGAAACACCGGGAGAACTGTGCAGCAAAGAGGAGAAAGGTACCCATGCCGCAGCTGGCAACGAGGCTCGAAGACGTACACCGCACTGCGGCTTCCTCTACCACCTCGATCGTCCGAGGATGCCATGGTGAGGTAGCACCCCCAGCGCCACTCAGATTTTCAGATGTCGTACGTTCCCAGCTTGACGGCAGATTAGGTCGAATTATCCTCCGTATTCCTGATACATACGGCTTATTTCGATCATGCAAATGAATGAGAAACCTCCGATGGATCAGCTCACCGCCCACCTCGATCGTGGTTGGGAGCTGGTGTCGCGAGGAGACTTTCACGGAGCACGACTGAGCGCACAAAAGGGCCTCGAAATGGAGGCTCAATCTCCTGAGGCGTTCCACCTACTCGCATACGTTCATGCCTCGGAAGGCAACGTTCACGAGGCGCTGGAAAACTACGTCAACGCCATCGCTTGCGACGAAACCTTCATCGAGGCGATGTTGAACGCCGCAGAACTTTTTATCCACCCGGTCGGAAACCTAGAGGCGGCAACGCGGCTCATCGAAGAGGCTTTTGAATATTGCGAGACACCTGATGAGCTCGCAGACGCCATTTTGCTCCGGGTAGATGTCTTGTTGGCCCAGGGCAAAACAAACGAGGCGAAAGCATATCTGGATAAGCTGCCAAGCGGACCGTTTGAGTCCGACAGCGTCGGGTTCCGGATGGGTCGCGCGAGGCTGCATCTAGGTGAGGTTTCGAAAGCTCGAGTACTCCTGCGAAAGGCCGTCGAACTGTTCCCACACGATCCAGAGGTTCAGTTTTGTTGGGCTATCTGTTTGGATCGGAGTGGTGATCCGAGGTCCGGTACCGTCGCATTCCTCAGGACGCGGGAGCTTGAAGCGGCAGCCCCACCCTTTGCGTGGTCGATCCCTGGCGACCGATTTGAGCTATTGGTTCAAGAGAGCACCGCAAAACTCTCTGAGGCGAGCTCAAAACTCATCCACAACGCCCTCATCATTGTTTGCGAGCTTCCTGGAGCGGAGGTCGTGGCAGACGGGATCGACCCTCGAGCTCCAGTCTGGCTGGATGCACCACCTGGGCAAACAAGAATCGAACGGGTCTTCGTGTACCAGCGCAATGTAGAGAGAAATGTGACGAGCGCATCGGATATCCCCGAGCAGATTTTGGCGTCGATCGAGCACGAGATTCAAATATTCCAAGACGCGATCAGGTTGTCCAAGCACGGGAGAGCCAAAGAAATTGCTTCTTCTGAGTAATTTCTGCTTCCGCGAAACTCCACCTTAGGTTTCGATCGCCCGATCCTGACAGGCGCCTTCAATGCGCAGCCCGGGGGAGATGGCTTTCGGTGACACGCTCGAGAACCGAAACGATTCCTAAGCGACCGTCCACCTCGAGCAGATCCCCAGTCGAAATCTGACGACTAGCGTCTGTGACGTTCACTACAGCGGGCACGCCGTACTCCCGAAGGACCACAGCCGCATGCGATAGAGGACCACCCAGATCGGTAACCACGGCGGATGCCACCAAAAAAAGCGGTGACCACCCCACGTCAGCGCATGCAACTACAAGAATCTCACCGGGTACAAACGCCTTCGCATCGCAAACCTGATGGAGTACGCGCGCTCGACCACGCGCCAATCCCCGACTCGCGGCGAGTCCCCTTAGTACGCTACCGTCAAAAGTAGGTGTGGCGTCAGGCGGTGGAACACCCACAAACGCATCTGGCGGACTGGGCACTGCTCGATTCCGTTCCACATGTCGCTTCCGCTCAGAAACGAGTGAAGCGACAGACGCAACCTCGCCACGCAACATCGACTTCAGCTCGTCCAGGCTAAGGTAAAACGCAGCGTCCGTTGGCGCTTTAGATTCCGCCTTCTGAATTCGCCTGGACGCATCCAAAGCCACCCGCCGGAACAATCCCAGAACGTGCACGACATAGTCACGTAAACGCTCTCGAAGACGAGTGAATCGCTGCACAAAGCTGAGCAGATGACGCACAGCCGCTCGCCCCGGTAGAACGGAGAGCGCTACCAACTCCCGTTCTGCAGACTCTCGACGTTGCCGGAGTTCTCGCTCTACATCGATCGGCTTCCTTTGGATTTCAGGCCCGACCAGGTGAAGCCTTAGACTCGTAAACAGCAGCGATGGATCTTCGGACCAACGAGGCTCCAGGAGTTCCGCCTCCCTGGGTCCTCGGTGACCGTATGCTTCGAGAAATCGATCGAGTGCGCGACGGGTGACTCCGAGGGGAAGAGCGTCAATCTGCATTCGATCTATATCTTCCTCTTCCAGGTAACGCCGCACGTCGGGCTCGGTACGCGCCATCTCAGCGATATGCCACAACGCAACGCCCGGGGCGGCGCTGACAACGTCTGCAAGACCACTGAGAAGATCTTGGAAGAGGACATCCGATCGATCTCCCGCCACACCCTGCACTACGGACCGTAAAGCGACGACACTTAAGAGAAGGTTGCCGTAACACGTGAGCATTACAGAACCACTCTCCTCCAGCAGATGCTCAATATCTCGAAGCACACGTGACAGGGCAGACGGCGAGAGCACCCTGAAGTCTAGCCTGCCGATGCGAGCGTATTCCTCATGGAAGAACGACTCAAAACGACCAACCTTGTCGCCGATTCGATAGTTCTCTCGGACAAAACGAGCAAGGGTTAGTGGAAGTCGGGCCACAAACCCAAAGCGACCTCGAGCATCGCTTTGGAGCTCGAACTCGTCAAACCTTCCACCACCACCCAGTGCGAGCAAAACGTTGGGATTTAGACCCGGAATCTGGGAAGCGATCGAAATGAACTCCGAGAGATTGAGGTAAATGCGTCCTCGAAAATTTCCGACCAGTTCCGCATCGCGAGGCACGGAGCAACCCATCGAGCCGAAAGCGCGCCGGAATCCGAGTTCACTGAACCCGCTCGCCACCGACCAAGTCAACGGAGTGGCAACTCCAGGCAGCGCTTCACCGACGTTGACGTTGGACCACACAAGCCGGCTACGATCTACCGTAGGGACTCGCCTTCGCCTCCGCCTCTTTGGGGGGGCAAGCCCGAGGCTGGTAATCGGACGTGCCTGCAACACATAGAGCACTCCATCTGCAAATGCCCATTCGATATCACGTGGTCCGTCGAAACATGCTTCGACTCGAAGACCCAGAAGAATCAGTTGCTGAAGCTGTGACTCATCGAGACAAGGTCGATCCACATCAGCGGCATCCACCGGCCTATCCTCTACCCCAAAACCCGCCGCCATCACGGTTCGAATCAACTTTTCCCCAACGATGCGATCTCGGGGTGCTTTTGAAGCTTTATCGATCATCCAGACGTCGGGGGAAACGCGTCCATCAACCAATGAGCAGCCCAGTCCGTAGACCGCATTGACCACCATTTCATCCGCATCGCCGGTCATCGGATTCGCCGTAAAAAGGACTCCGGAAACCTCGGCGGGGACCATCGCCTGAATTAAGGTCCCCATGGCTTGCAGGGAAGCAGACCTTGAGGATTCTTCTGCGCAATATGTGCGAAAATAGGACAGGGCCTTGCAGCTGAACAAACTGGACCAGCACTCTTTCAGGGCAGTTTGGAGCTGTTCTTCATTCGTTACGTGAAGAATGCTCTGATGAACGCCTGCAGCACTAGAGATCGTCGTATCTTCGAATGAAGAGCTTGAGCGCACCGCCATCGCGCCAGTACCTTCGAGCGCCAAGCGTCGATACACCTCGGATAGCGACGCTTCTACTTCAGGCGATAGCGATCCACTGAGCAACTTGAGTCGAATTCGTGCGAGCTCTGCGGGATCTTCTCGCGACCTGAGAAGGGCTGGGAGTTGTTCCTCTGCCGGGAGTATCCTCGAAACGTAGTCACTACAAACGCTTCCCGGGACGGCCCAAGCGGCAGGAACGGTAAAGCCGGCGCGAACTAAAACGGCTAGATTTCGAGTCTTACCTCCGTAAGACATCGTCCGTTTGGGTGCGATCGTCTCGACGCGCCGAATCAGCCGAGCCATCGCGTCGCAGCGTAGCAGGTCGTGCGCGATGGGCTTGTTCACGGAGATGGAGATGGAACCTTCTTCTGAAGATCGATTTCAAGATCTCGAGGAGGGCTGACCATCTTCATTTGACGCCTCGAAGGACGCGTTCGACATCAGCACCTTCGGGATGCGGAAGACTCCGGGACGCCGTGACTTGGTGAAGGTGGAGCGCTACAACGTCGCCGTGAGTGCGAGTGAGGACGGGTTTCACGATCAGTGTGGGGTATTCGGAGCCTTCGGCACCGGGGAGGCGGCGCATCTCACGTACTTGGGGCTTCACGCTCTGCAACATCGAGGACAAGAGTCTGCGGGCATTGTGACCGGCGATGGGTCCCAACTCTTTGTGCATCGAGGCCTCGGGCTTGTACAGGATGTGTTCGGAAAACAAACGCTCGAACGTCTCCCGGGATCTCAAGGCATCGGACATGTTCGCTATTCGACCACTGGCGGCAGCCATTTAAAAAACGCGCAGCCCTTTGCTGTCGACTACGCCCACGGGTCGATCGCGCTCTGCCACAACGGAAACCTGGTCAACAGCGCCACGCTTCGACGGGACCTCGAATCCGCCGGCTCGATCTTTTCTTCCGCGAGCGATACCGAGGTCCTCGTTCATCTGATCGCCCACAGTAAGAAACCATCGTCGGTTGAGCGCATCGCCGACGCTTTAGGCCAAGTAGAAGGGGCCTACTCGATGCTCTTTCTAACCCCCGAAGAACTGGTGGCTGCTCGAGATCCGCACGGGTTTCGTCCACTTTGTCTGGGGCAGTATGGGGAGGGTTGGGTGCTCGCTTCAGAGCCTCCCGCCTTTCAGCTCATCGGGGCAGAGTACGTGCGCGACATCGAGCCAGGCGAGATGATCGTCATCAACCGATTCGGACTTCGAAGCCTTCGGCCACTCGAAAGAGCGACGCCACGGATGTGTATCTTCGAGTACGTCTACTTTGCACGCCCCGACTCGAGCTTGGGGGGCATCAGCGTCTACAAGGCTCGGCAAAATCTGGGTAAGGTGCTCGCCGAAGAAGCAGCCGTCGAAGTAGACGTGGTGATTCCCGTTCCGGATAGCGGAGTAGCGGCGGCACTTGGCTTTGCCAAGGAGATCGATCGCCCGTTCGAGCTCGGTCTGATTCGTAGTCACTATGTAGGGCGTACGTTCATCGAACCGTCCCAGTCGATCAGGCACTTTGGAGTAAAGCTAAAGCTGTTTCCGGTCGAACAGGTGCTCCGCGATAAGCGCGTGGCCGTGATCGACGACTCCATCGTGCGCGGCACAACCAGCCGGAAAATCGTTCGGATGATTCGCGACGCGGGTGCGCGTGAGGTGCACCTGCGCATCTCGTCTCCACCAACCCGCTGGCCTTGCTTTTACGGCATAGACACCCCCACGCGAGAGGAGCTCATCGCTGCACAGCACAGCATCGAGGAGATCGCGAACTACGTCTCTGCAGATAGCCTGGGCTACGTGAGCGTAGAAGGCCTACGCAAAGCTGTAGGTCTTGAGGGTTATTGCGATGCGTGTTTCAGCGGGGACTATCCCGTCACCCTCACCGACAAGTCTTTCGATCCTCAAAGAAAATCACTGCCACTCGTAGGCGTTTAAACCTCAACGTCGGTATTCCAATTCCAGTCGGTATTCCGATTCCAACCGAGGAACCCTGCCTAGGCGGCAAGACGCCGTAGCGCCCCGGCCAATACCGGGACCAGACGCGCTCGATACGTCGAATCCTGAGCAAGGTCCTGACGCACTTCCAACTCGAGGGCCGCACGCTGATATCGCTGAGCAGCTTGATCTATCGAGTACATCAACCCGGCCTTGCCGCTGTACGGCTCGTTGAGCTCGACGCCGATCCCAGCGTGCTTCAGCGCGTCACCCAGCTGCAGCGCGGCGGCCTCCTCGCGGTCGTAGAGCACCCCAACCTCGAGTGTCCGCTCTCTGCCCTCAAAAACTGGGGTGAAGGTGTGTACCGAAAACAAGAGCTTTGCTGAGGACGCCGCCACCATGCAGTCCAGGGCTCGGTGGTAGGGGCGGTAAAGCAGGCGAAGCCTACGCTCCCGCTCAGAGGGGAGGACGTCCCGATTCAGTTCCACCGGCAATCCATCTGCTTGACCGAGTATCAACGACGGAGAGTCTTCCGGTCGATTGGGATCGATCAGAAGACGTGAGAAACGGGAGAGTATTGCGCTGCACTTCAGATCTTTTGCAAGCTCCAGCGAGAGATCGCGAGCTCCGATATCGTAGGCGAAGTGGGAGTCGAACAGCCGTCGATCGAGTTCTGGCCAAGACCATCCCGGGGGCATACGTTGGCTTGCATGCTCGCAACTGATGAACACCGGAGCTTCATCGCCGTAGCAGTGCTGTTCAAATGCGTCGGGAGCGTCTTCATCTGTAACGATGTGTTCAGCCATGGGCGAGAAAGGTGGCACCGTTTCCTGCAGGCATCAAACTTCGCTCCGAAGAACCTCCAACATTCCGAGCGCCTCAATTCGCACCTCTATTTCGGGATTTGAGGACACAAATGCGGTGAGATGACGGATGGCAAGCTGTGACTCGCCCCTGGTAAAATAGGTCGCTCCGAGCAGATAGTGGGCGTCCGCGTCCTCCTCGGAGATCGTCATCGCTTGCTGACCACATCGAAGCGCCTGATCCAGTTTTCCCATCAGACGAGCGGCATGCCCACAGCCGATGAGCGCGCCAAGATACCGGGGGGACAGCTCCAGGGCTCGCACATAGGCCTTAAGAGCACGGGGGTATTCTTCCGCCTCGAAGAACGCATTGCCTAAAAAGAAGCTCGCGTATTCATTTTGATCATCGGCAAGGAGAACCTGATCGAGTACTTCTATTGCCGCTTCGCGCTTCCCCTCTGCGAGCAGCTCCGCCCCCTCGGAGGCAGCGTCCCATCTTGCATCGTCCTTCACCCTACCCAACATAGACTTCAAACCTCGACAGCGCACCCCGCTCGGACTGAACGACCGCTTAACTCGCCGTCAGGGTGATGCGTGCCCGAAGTACTGGGGCGGTCGCGTAGACGTTCGGGGCGATCTGGTGCATCGTCCCCGAAATGACATCAAACCAGCGGGACATCGAAGTTTCCTATGACGTCTCCAACGACTTCTTCAAACTCTGGCTCGATGAAAGTATGCACTACACCTGTGCCACCTTTCTCTCAGGAGAGGAGTCGCTAGAGGAAGCTCAGAGGCAAAAATGCATGATTCTGGCGAACTATGCAGAGATCGAAAACGAGTCGCGTGTGCTGGACATCGGCTGTGGTTGGGGCGCCAATCTAGAGTATCTCGTCACGCGAGGTGTCGGGGAAGTTCACGGCATCACCCTTTCGCCAAAACAGGTGCAGTGGATCGCTCAACGCGACCTGCCTGGCGTCGAAGTCTGGCTTTGCGACTATAAAGACTTTCAGCCAACCCGACCGTACGATGCGCTCGTCTCTATCGAAATGATCGACCACTTGTGCTCGCCCGAGCAGTCACATCAAGGCATGGCGGTAGAGCTCTACCGAGAGTACTTCCGGAAGTGTTCCACTTGGGTGCATCCGGGAGCCTGTTTTGGATTCCAAGCCATCTTGCGCAATCGAGTGCCGAGAACCCGAAACGACCTCGCTGATTTAAAATTCACCGCAGATACGGTGTTCCCAGGTGGACTCAATCCCCGGCTCGAGGAGCTGGTACAAGCGGTCAATCCATACTGGGAGATCGTTGAAATGCGTACTCAGAGAGAGAGTTACGGCAAGACAACCGCGGAGTGGCTTCGAAGACTACGTGTGCACGAGACGACGATTCGAGAGCGATGGGGCGATCGGGTATATGAGGATTACGAACGCTATCTCGACACCTGTGTTCGAGCGTTCGCATCACACTGGTCGAGTGACGTGCAGATGAAGCTTCGTCGGATCGCTTGAACACCGCCCAGAGTGAATGCGGACATATTGCGTACCGCGAGCGTAAAGCACTACTCGGCAGCGTCTGCACTGGACACGCGAACCCTTGTATCCATGCGTCGTGCAGCAACCAACTCTTGGCGAGTCACACCCAAATATTTGAGGGTCGGGAAGAAAATTTTCTTCAGAAAAACGTCGCGATCGACTTCGCTTTCTTCGCGCATCACTTCGATCCGTTTTTGGTAGTCTGGAACGATCCCCACTCCAGGCATACGGAATTGGCGCGCCACATGCGCGAGGTCCCGCAAAGTTCCGGCGCGGTCTTCTTCTAGATAGGCCCGGGTCACGTCCTTGTAGAAACGAGAATGCTCGCATTCGTCTCGTGCAGCCAATCGGTAGGCGGTAGCGAGTGCTCGATCTCCATGACGAAGAGCCACCTTTTCGTGACGCACGTAGATCACGAAGGTCGCCATTTCCTGAAGGACACCGTAGATGGTCATCTCCCGCGCAGTGTCGAAGGGGCGAGACCACTCGTGATCCATAAGCCGCTCCAAATAGTCCGACATCTGCTCTTCAGTTCGCTTGCCTGAGCGAAGCAAGTACTCCGTAAGCACCATCTGGTGCTTGAGCTCCTCGTAGCCCCAGTTGGCTGCAAACCAGCGCTGCGCTGTGGAGCTGGTTCGCACGACCTCGATGCCTCCACTCAAGTAGTCAGGCAGGAATCCTTCAACGCCCAGGAAGGTTTCGGCACAGAGGGCCAACGACTCCGGGGCATCCTTGTTCACTTCCTCCCAAGGTATATCTCGAATCGGATTCCATCTTCGCTTCTGTTCCGCCTCGTCAAAAAATTTACAAAAATTCCAGTAGAGTTCCGAACGAAAACGATCACTCGGCATCGAAGGCCGAGGGGTTCAAAGGCACACGATCCAACGGAGAGGCCCCTAAAGAAAGAGCCATCTGGCTGCGCTGTTCGACGAGATCCAACAGCTGACTCACCGTCTCGATACCCACGAGTTGATCATCGGGAATTTGCACTTTAAACCGGCGCTCCATTTCGCCAACGAGTTCTAACATAGCGAGGGAGTCCACACCGATATTCGCGATAACGCTGTCTTCGTTCACCGTACCCAGTTCGCGTTCAGCGATTTCGGCGGCCATGGAGCGAAAAGTCTGCAGTAGTTGAGCTCGGTTCATCATCATTCCTTCTACTGCCGCGGAGCGTATGCGCTCCCTCCCGATAGGTCTAGCCGCCGGCGTGGGAAGTCTCCGAAATTGTCCCATTGATGCAGCGTTGGCTAGCTCAAACGCCAGTGCGCCTGCACCAGGTCGCGGTAACCTTCGCGAAAGCTTGCGTGCTGAAACTGGTAGCCGGAAGCGACCAGTCTAGCGTTGCTGCAGCGCTTGTGATTCCTCGATCGAGATTCCCCCTGAGAGGCATCCTCATCGAGCAAGGGTTCATCCACTCCGAGCTCACGGGCGAGGTGATGTACAACCTCGGACGATGTCGCCGGTTCGTGATCGACCCCGAGATACATCGAACTCGGTTCGTACAGCCCAAGGACGTGGGCGATCGCACCTGCACAGTCATCCCGGTGAATTCGGTTGGTGTAGCGAGGATGCAGCGGAACTCGAGCCTCCCCTTTCGCTACTTTTCTGAGTAGGTTCGTCCGCCCCGGGCCGTAAATGCCGGCCAGCCGGATCACGGTGGCGGGAAAAGGCCCTGCTTGAGCCGTTTGCTCCGCACGAAGCATGATTTTGCCCCGGAAATGGCGGGGCTCTGTCGGCGAATTCTCGTCCACCCATTCTCCGTTCTGCTGGCCATAAACCGACGCGCTCGATACAAAGATCAAGCGACGCACCGGTGCTCCGCGAGCATTTAGTTCTGCGAGCAGATTGGATAGGCCCCGCACGTAGCAGTGTTCGTACGCCTCCTCGACGCTACCGTCCCCAAAACGTTCATGACGATTGCTTCCGTCACGAACGGGATCCGCTCGGTCACCGCCAACCTGACTACGCACTCCGGGAGCTGCCGCATACACTACGGAATCGATCAGGGTCGGAAGCTCACGGATGGTCGAGCGGTCGCTCAGATCGGCCACGATGGGGTGCACTCCCTCCGCCAGCTGCGACGGCGTCCGGCGTAAGCCGTACACTTCGTCGCCTTCTGCGATCAGAAGACGCGCCAGAGCGTTACCGACGTAACCGCAGCCAGCGATCAATACGGCTGCCATGCCAGCCTCCTGCAACGGATCGCTGCGGTCGTGCTCCAACGTGCAGTTTCATCGTGCACCTCCGCAACCAAAACCGAGCGAGATTCGATCACTACCTCTCCGATGTCTACTCGGAAGACTTGGGCCTGAACTGCAGGGCCAGGGAGTTGATGCAGTAGCGCAGCCCTGTCGACTCGCCGCCGTCGTTGAATACGTGGCCCAGATGGGCATTACATCGAGCGCAGAGCACCTCGGTGCGGACCATGTTGTGACTGCGGTCGGTGCGCGTCATGACCACCTCGTCACATGAAGGCCGAGAAAAGCTCGGCCAGCCTGAACCAGAATCAAATTTGGAGTCCGATCGAAAGAGCTCATCGTCGCAACATACGCACCGATAGACTCCGACCTCCCGATGGTACGTATACTCTCCAGAAAAGGGTCGTTCGGTGCCACCTTGGCGGGTGACCGCAAACTGCTCGTCTGTCAGGCGCGCGCGCCATTCTTGTTCCGAGCGGATGATTCGATCTTTCTTCGACATGGGAATTTAGGTTAGGGATATCTGAGCTAGGGATACAGGCCCCGGGTGCGTTACGGCGATCTATCCGGTTTGGGGCGAGCGTCCACGCAACGCCCGCCGCTCTTCGTCTCCAACGTTCATGCTCTGTAACGAAACCATCGAGGAAGATCAACTCCGGAAGTACCGCAGGAAACTACTGGTATTTCTCAGCGTGGCGAGTTTTTTTGAAGGATATGACTTCATCGCCTTGACTCAACTGCTACCCGAACTCCGGGAAAATTTCAGTCTTTCTCGAACTGAAGGAGGATTGCTGATCGGCTTCATCAACATCGGGACGATCGCGGCATATGGAATTGTCCGTCAAGCCGATCGCGTGGGTCGAAAGCAGGTGCTCGCCTTCACGATCGCTGGATACGCCATACTCACCGGCCTGAGCGGGCTGGCACCCAACGCGATCGTGTTTGGCACCCTCCAACTCATGAGCCGCGCATTCATGATCGCTGAGTGGGTCACAAGCCTCGTCATCGCCGCCGAGGAGTTTCCCGCAAATCGGCGAGGGACGGTGGTCGGCACGATTCAGGCGTGCGCCTCCCTTGGCTCGATCGTTTGCGCGGGGATCATTCCGACCCTGAAGTCGTTGGCGCCCGCTGCCGGCCCCGGATTCCTCTGGCTCCCTGAGGGAACCGACTACCGCTTTCGGGTGGTCTATTTCATCGGGGTCATCCCTCTTTTTGCTCTCGCATACGCACGTAGAAATCTGAAAGAGACTCGCCGATTTCGCGCCACCAAGTCGGGCGAGCCTGCCCCACAACGCTCGCTTCTACACATCTTCCGTACCCGCCACCGGAAGCGCGTGCTCCAGCTCGGACTCATCTGGACGACCTCATATCTCTGTATGCAGAACGGCGTCGCCTTTTTTAAGGACTACGCGATGACGGAGGCCGGACTCACGGATACCCAGGTGGCTGATGCGGTCAAGATCGCGGCCCTCGTTTCAATGCCCTTTGTCTTCTACGTCAGCCGGCTGCTGGACGCCTTAGGGCGCCGGCCTTCAGCCGCCATCATCTTCGGAACTGGTGCGTTCGGGATCCTGATCGCCTACCAGTCGACCCATCTCCCTACCCTCACGTTGGCCTTGGTTCTGGGCGTCTTTGCCTCGAGTGCCTCAAACCACGTCCTCAATACCTACACGACCGAGCTTTTCCCGACGGAACTCCGAGCAGACGCTTTTGCTTGGTCGAACAACGTGCTGGGCCGAATCGGCTACGTAGGTTCTCCGATTTTGGTCGGGTACCTAGCAGACCAATTCGATTCTTGGGGCCTAGTCCTCACCACGACTGCCGTCTTCCCGTTGATCACCATTTGGCTCATCTACTGGCTGCTGCCCGAAACCAAAAAGATGCCTCTCGAGGAAACGGAAAAGCTGGGGATATGACTCCCAAGTCCTATCGCGAGCCTTGAACTACATTGAACAAACTTAAAAAGATCATCACGGGCGATCGGGCGACGCAGCAAGAGCGGGTTCTAGTGCTGAGGTTTGAACATTTCCAGCGTTCGGTTCTGCAGCCGGCAGCCCACATATTTGACGCCTTGCTCGCTCAATACGGTGCTCGTGGATTCGGCGTTCTCGTCGCTATTCGCCCGATAGGTCCCAAACCTCCCTCGCCCCGTATGCTTCGCGAACTTCGCGTCTTTTTCAGAGATCGGGATCCCGACATCGCGGCGACGGCCTTCGCTATCGAGGCAGATGGCTGGGTGGGACGCTGCATCTTCGAGACCATCCGCACCGTGGGGCGCGCCCTGCCGGTCTCCGGTTCTATGGGCTTCGTTCGCAGCGAGGCCGAGGGGATCGAATGGCTGGAGCACACCCTGAGCGACCTGGAAACTGAGGGAAGACCATCGCTCACTTGAGGGCGCAGGCTCAGGACCGACCTCGATCCGTCCTCAGAGATCGCACCTTGACGGCGCTCGCCTACACGGCGAGGGAGCGCGCCTCAGCGGGAGCCAGATGCGATTCGGAAACCTGCCGGCTCATTCGCGCACCGACCCAGGCCACCACCTCGTTACCTGCCCCTCGATACTCCAAACCAGAAAAGCAAAAGTGCTTCGCCACCGCGATTCCCCTGCCATGCGCGTCCAATGCGCGCTCCGGAGCGAAATCGAGATGAGGTCGGAAGTCAAAACCCGTGCCGGCATCCTTTACGGTAAACACCAGCTGATCTCGATGTCGTCTCAGCGACACTTGGACTTCTCGATGTCGATATTTGGGGTCCGCAAGCCGGTGCCCAACTTCGGCCTCCCAATTGCCCGAGGCGAGAAGCTCACTCTTTTGTTCGTAGGTGATCCCCAGGTTTCCATGCTCCACGGCGTTGACGAGCAGCTCCCAAAGTCCCGTATAGGTTCGCTCACCATCCTCAGCGAGGCCCGCAAGCATCAGCGCCAGACCTCGCGCTTGGTCGAGCGTTCTGAACCGAAAGGTGCCCTCGTCCATCATGCCGAAGACCTCTTCCGACGCGCCCACCCGCTCCTCTAAAGCCGAGCGGGAGCGTTTGTGTTCGAAGACCGTCTGAATCGCGGCCTGCAGCGCGTTTTGGCGGTACGGCTTGACCAACACATGGGGAATTCCAAGCAAGGTCGCGTCGTGTGCGGAAGACCTGCTGGCGGTCTGAAGAATGACCGAAAACAACATTCCCCCTGAAATATGTTTACGAAGATCGTCTAGCAAGGGGTTGATAGTGCGGTCCAGGCAGTCACCGTCAAGAACGATACAGTCCGGATTCAGCTCTCGGTGAAGTTCGAGCGCGTCTGCCTGGGCGGTGCACACGACGACTTCAAAGTTTAGACGCTGCAAACGTCGCTCGAGAAGCGCGCGGCTCGCACTGTTGGTGTCCACGACTAGAACTCGTTCCATACGCTTCCTCGAGAAAAACTAGCCCGATCGTCTGCCCAAAAACAATCGTCTGTCCAAGTAAATTATGAACAGTACATGGACAAAAAGTTCGTCAAAGGGTGGGTTGAGGCGGCTCTTGGTGCAGAGAAGTAGGCAGAGCAACCACAATGCGGGCTCCTGGACTGTGCTCGGAATCGATCCAAACCTCACCGCCCAGCGCCTCAACGACTTCACGACATCGACCGAGGCCGAGACCGTGACCTTCGGCGCTCGCGTGCTCGCCCTGATAGAAATCTTCGAAGGCTCGCTGTCGATCTTGAAGGCTGAAACCGGGACCTTCATCGACCGTCGAAATCTCAAAGCACGCACCGCTTTGAACCGCGGTCATCGTGACTCGCCCTCCCACGGGAGAAACCCGAACCGCGTTGTCGAGAATCCTTCCGAATGCGTCCAGCAGTTCCCCATAGCGACCCGCTACCCGACCCTCGCTTCCCACCTGTTCAAACTGCAGTCCGATACCGCGAAGAAGCGCCGGATGCTGCACTCGGGCAAGACTACCGGAGCACAGCTCAGATAGATGGACGCCGCGTGACTCCCGCTCTTGTTCCGGGGCTTCAGGCTCCTCCATCGATTGGATGCATTCCTCCAGAATCGCGAGGTGCTCCGCAAACATCCCCATCACCAACTCGTCCGTAGGCTCGCCAGCCTGAACGGACTCCGAAAGCAGTTCGAACGCTCCCGTCAGCTGATGCACCGGGCCCCGCAAGCGCAACGCGGCGGAGTCAAGTCTCTGCTTTGTGAGTGCACGATCCCGCTCTTCCCGAGCTTTCGCTGTCCGGAGCTCGTCTTCCATGAATTTGCGGTGGGTAATGTCGCGCTCCACCGCAACAAACATTTTCTCCGGGAGAAGCGGGCTGTCCATGATGGATACGCCAATCTCAAGCCAGTATCGCTCTCCATCCGCGCGGTAGTTCTCGACTTCACACTGAAACGATCGACCCTCCTGGAGCGCGTGTCGAAGTGCCGAGGTGCTTTCTTTTCGGGTCTGCGGACCCTGAAGTATTCTGGGCGACTTACCGAGCGCCTCTGCCGAACTGTATCCGGTCAGTCGGGTAAACGCTGGGTTTACAAAACGTATATGCGGCCCAGGAGCGTCAAGATGCGTATCCGTAACGATGATCGCGTCGCGGACGCGCCCCACGAGTTCCGCGTAGAACACGCGCTCTTGCTCTTGCTTCCGAATACCTTCAAGCGCGGCAGTCGCTCTTTGTCTGATCGATTCTTGTGCCGTGTTTTCTAGCGCCTGGTCGAGAATCTGAGCAAGTGCATCGACGGGACTGGAACCATCTTCATCGGTGATCGGCTTCATCGGAGAACATCACGAATCTCGAAATAGCGTTCAAAGCGCGCCAGCTCGAGAACTTCTCCGGCTTCTGTTCTTGGCCGCAAGAGACAGACCTGAGCGTCTCGCTCGGTTGCATACTCCCTCAGCAGCATGAGCATGCCCAGTGCAGCGCTGTCGATATGCGACGCCTTGCCTAGATCGACGTTGAACTCTCGAGTGGTTCCAGGCTCCGTTTCATACGCCTGGCAAAATTCAGATCGGGTCGCGACGTCAAAGCGTCCCACAATCCGGATGACACGCACCTCATTTGACACTTGTTCGGCCTGAATTATGGACATTTCCGCTCCTAAAAAAGTTCCACATCACCGGCCTCGACATTTTCCTGCGTGACGTGATTCGACATCTGCTCGAGGTTGTCTAGTTCTCCCTGAATGCTCCGGACAAACTCTGGGGGCACGTTGCCCGACACGATGACTCGGGCCACCAGGTCTTCGAGAAGCGTCAATTTCTGCATTGCACCAGCAAGCAGCTGAGTGATGATGTCGTCAAATTGCAGTGCTTGAACGGCTCGGACCGTGTGCTGACCATTCTCGCGGGCAACCGCTTCTACGGTGGTATTCGCGTCACTCAGGGCCGATACCACGACTTCCACCTGAGACTTCGATTCCATGGCTCCGGTCAAATCGCGGCTTGCCATATTGTCGAGCACGACTTTCATCCGCGAGAGTTCTCGACTCGTCATCTCAACCGCATCATGAATGCCTTCGCTGGTATCTTGCGAAGACTCAGAAAGGGCCCTCACCGAACGGGCAAACACGCGAAAGACCGCAGCCCAGGAAAGTTCGTCGCTAATGCCCTTCTCTTGCTCGGGGGTGTCCAGTTCCGCGACCCACTGCGTGTGCGCGGCTTCGCTGTTGGCCGCCTGCACCGAGGCATTTAGAGAAATGAGTTTTGTTGCCAAAGCGTCTCGTTGAACCCGGCGCGTAATTTTGACCACGCTTCGCATCTGTTCCATCACGCGATCTAACTCGTTGGAAAGCGCAATCGAATCCTTGGACGTGCGCACGAGCTCGTCGACAAACCCCTGCAGTACCGACGACGTGATGTCGACGAATCCCGTCGGTTCCTGAGACTCTTCATCTTCGGTCTCGTTCTCCTCATCCCCTCCGAGCCCTTTCTGAAGCACTCGAAACGCATCAAAGGTGCGCTCTGCGCCTTCTTCAATGCGTTGTAGGGACTGATTCAGCTCCTTGTAGGTTTCTCGCATCAACTGCGTTGCACGCTCGAGGTCATCGCGAACGGAGTGCACCGCGCTTCGAAAACGTCCCTCCATGTAGGAGGATTCCGTACTGTTTAGGCAGGCTACGGCCATTGAGAGATACTAC
Organism: Myxococcota bacterium; assembly: GCA_039030515.1. GTDB lineage: Bacteria > Myxococcota_A > Polyangia > Polyangiales > Houyiibacteriaceae > JBCCEA01. The sequence continues at coordinate 23,963 of JBCCEA010000012.1, forward strand.
GACCCGAAGCCACCAAACTTTAATGCGACCAGCCAGCAAACGACCCGCAGTCGGCTCAGACCTCGCCCTCAGATATTTAATGCGAACAAATGGGGGCTTCTGACGGCCAGGTTTTTCTCGCCGGTACTTCAGAGCGCTTTTGCCTCGTCCGTACCTCGCGAGGGTGGAAGCAAACACCGCCAAACCCGCCTCTCACCTCACGCTACCCGAGGACTTCACACTGCCCGGACTCGTAGACACCTATGAGTCAATTCGGAAAGCCTACGTTCCCGGGGTGCCCTTCATTCTTGACGGTTCGAGCGTCGAGCGATGCGACGCAGCGGCTGTGCAGATACTGTTGGCACTCGCAAAAACCGCCGCAGAGGATGAGTCTCCTTCTCAAATACTCAATCCTTCACCGGCTCTAACAGAAGGTTTCAACACACTTATGCTCTCTCATGTGCTTGAGACGCTCTCCGTAAACGATTCCAACGATGGCCCCAAGGAGGCACTGTGAAGGAAGTACTAATCGTCGATGACTCAGCGTCCATGCGGCAACTTATTGAAACCACCCTCGCACAGGGGGGCTACGATGTGACGTCTGCAGAAGATGGCGTAGATGCCCTCGAAAAAGCAGGAAAACATCGATATTCACTCGTCATCACCGACGTAAACATGCCAAGAATGAATGGCCTTTCTCTCGTTGGCAAACTGCGTGAACTAAGCGAATACAAATACACTCCGATTCTTGTGCTGACAACAGAGACTAGCAAAGAAAAGAAGAAAGAAGCCAAAAGCGCCGGCGCGACTGGCTGGCTGACAAAGCCGTTTGACCCGCGGAAGCTGCTGGAGACCGTAGGTAAAGTGGTAAACTAATGGTACTCGACCTCGACGCGATCAACGAGTCCCTACGCGAAGTCTTCACCGAGGAAAGCGCAGAACTCATCGACGACCTTGAAGCGAGGCTTCTGAGCCTAGAGGAAGACGGCGAAGACATAGAGCAGATTCATGCTGCCTTTCGCGCTGCACACTCGATTAAGGGCGGAGCAGGGGCGCTAAGTTACGAACTGATGGTGGAGTTAACCCACCTCGCCGAAGCGATACTCGAAGAGTACCGAACGGAAAAATCATCTCCCAACGCAGAGTCGATCGCGCTGCTGCTCGACTCTGTGGACTGGCTCCGCAAGATGATGGACTCCGGCAACCCTTCGACCTTCCCGCGAGAACCAGAGCTCGAGGAGCTCATGGAATCTCTCAAGGGTCATATTGGCAAGCATGATGCCGAGCAGAGCGATGTAGAGGCCGCAGCCAAAGACTCGGGCGACGACTCTCGTGAACATGATGCTGCCCAAGGCGATACTGCACCGGACGGCACCACGAGCTCCGATGCAGCACCGAGTGACGCTACGCTCTCAGGGGGGTATTCGATTTCCTTCCGCCCGCATGCAGATATCATGAAGGGAGGGAACGACCCTCTCCGTATACTTCGTGAACTTCATGAGATGGGAACGCTCACCGGTTCCTGCACAGAGAGCGAACTCCCAGATCTTCTCGACCTTGATCCCGCAACGATACATATCGCATGGGACCTGCATTTATCTACCGAGGCGACCGAGGAGGAAATCGAGGACGTATTTTCCTGGGTGGAAGACGAGTGCGAACTCGAGATAAGCGCGCAGGCACCTTCTGCCGAGACTGAAGAGAATCAACCGGCCCAAGCTGTCGCGGAAACAGAAGGCCCCTCAGAGGCAGCCGCAAACGCGCCGCCCGAACCCGATCCTGCGGCCTCTTCTTCATCTTCGGGGGAAGACGCGCAGAGCGAAGCCCCTGCGAAAGACGCGGCGAGAAAAAAATCCGCAAAGAGCGAGCAGGCCCCTTCGAGACGTCCCAAGGCCGTCGTTCGTGTAAGCACAGACAAGATCGATGCGCTCATCAATATGGTTGGTGAGCTGGTGATCACCCAATCCATCCTCGGGGAAATCGACGACGACTCGGAGGCCGAACTGGACGCCCAGCAGCTATCCAGGATTCGAAACGGCCTAAGGCAACTCGCTCGGAATACTCGAGACATCCAAGAAAGCGTCATGCAGATACGCATGCTTCCCATCGCAGATCTCTTCCACCGCGTTCCCCGAATCGTTCACGACATCGGGCGGAAGCTGAACAAGCAGATCACCCTCGAGACGCACGGAGAGCAAACCGAGCTCGACCGCAACCTACTCGAGCAGCTTTCTGAGCCCCTGGTTCATCTCGTTCGAAACGCCCTCGATCACGGAATCGAACAGCCGGAAGAACGGCAAGCAGCCGGAAAAAATCCGACGGGGGTTATCTCGCTGTCGGCCACTCAGGAGAGCGGCAACGTCCTCATCCGCATCTCAGACGATGGAAAAGGTCTAAATACCCAAAGGATACTGGAAAAAGCGTGGGAAAAAGGCCTCATTCCAAAAGGGGTCACTCCGAAAGACGAAGAGATCCACAGCTGCATATTTCGACCTGGTTTTTCCACAACGGACACCGTCAGTGAAGTCTCAGGACGAGGCGTCGGTATGGACGTAGTGGCTCGGAACATCACCAATCTTGGAGGACAAGTTCAGATCCGTTCCGAGGCGGGCAAAGGCACCGATATCTCGATCAAGCTTCCGCTCACCCTGGCGATTCTCGACGCACAGCTGGTTCGAGTAGGCAACGAGACTTTTGTCATTCCGATTCTGTCCATTGTCGAATCCCTTCAGGCGGACCCGAACCGTTTTCTGCTGATCGCCAATCGAGATGAAGGATATCGACTCCGGGACAGGCCACTTCAGGTGCTTCGCCTCGGGGAGACCTTCGGACTGACTTCGCGAAGCCGTAGCGAGGAGCAACCGAAAATGATGGTTGTCGTGGAGGTCAGTGACGCTCAGCTCTGCCTCGTCGTGGACGAACTACTGGGACAGCAACAAGTCGTGGTGAAGAGTTTGGAGAAGAACTTTCGCCGAGTCGAAGGGCTGGCTGGCGCCACGATTTTGGGAGACGGGACCGTCGCCCTGATTCTCGACGTCTCAAGACTTATCGACATGCGGCGTGAACACCAACGACGCGGACTCTTTGGAGCCTCGTCCTATCAGGTCTCAGGGGCACTTCAATGAACGGCATCGCTACATCAGAGTCTGCTAGCCAATCGTCCTCTCAAGGCGCATTCGCAAAACAGAACAACAGCAGAGAGTATCTCACCTTCTTTTTGGGCTCTCAGGAATACGGACTCGACATCTTACGCGTCCAGGAAATCCGTCAATGGTCTCCGGTAACGATCATTCCCAACACTCCAGACCACGTTCGCGGGGTGATCAATATTCGGGGAGAAATCGTTCCGATCATCGACCCACGCGTGCGATTCGGCATGGAAGTCGTCGAGAAAAAGATGACCACCGTGATCATCATCGTGAAGACCAATGCCGGCGCAAAAACCCGACTCGTAGGCATCGTGGTGGATGCCGTGTCCGACGTACTCAACATCGGACAGGACGATACTTCTGGCGCTGAAGATCCGATGGTGAAGTACGGATCAGAGTTTAGTTCCTCCATTCTGACATCTGGAGAATCGGTCATCGTCGTACTCAATATCGATGCACTGATCGGCGAAGACACCCAATAGCGAAGCACACGAAAGCGTGGGGACATCAATGAAAAAGAATACAGAAAAGGCACTTCGCCGGGCACCTCAGAGGGGAAGCAAAAAAGCAGGCGCTTCGAAGACTACAACCGGGGTACGCGGATCGGGCGCAGCTTCCGATACCGAGACTACCAAGGGAACGCGGCGCGCTCGCTCGGCACCTCGAACTCCCAAGCGGAGCCAGAATGAGGTCATTCTGCAGGCCCTCGCAGACCGCGCGGTCACCGCGATCATGATCGTCGATACCGATCTGGTGGTGACCTACGCCAATGCCGCCACAAGAACGCTTGTAAACGACTACCGCGATGAGTTCCTCGCCGCCTATCCAGGCTTCAATCCGGACGATCTCGTTGGAACCTGCATCGATACCTTTCACAAAAATCCCGCGCATCAAAGGCGCATCCTGGGCGACCCAAGTCAGCTGCCGCGTAAGGTCGACATCCATGTCGGACACGCGACCTTTGAGATCAACGCCAATGCGCTGGTCGACGAAAAGGGCGAACTGCTGGGCAACTCTCTCGAGTGGACTGACGCCACGAAAACCCGCAAGAGAGAGCGCGATGTGGGACGTCTCGAAACCGCGGTCAACGGTTGCTCCAACGCGCTGATGATGGTCGACAAAGATCTCAACGTCACCTACGTCAACGAAGCCACCCGCAACATGCTCCGCAGCAAAGAGCGGGATCTCCAGAGCTTGTTTCCGAGTTTCAGCGTCGACGGCCTCGTCGGGATGAACATCGACACCTTCCATAAAAACCCCGCGCACCAAAGGCGCATCTTGGGCGACCCCTCTCGCCTGCCCTACAGCACGGACATCCAAGTCGGGCCCTTTTGTTTTGAGATCACCGTAAGTGCAATCTTTGATGGTGCCGGGAATCTCGACGGGGCGACCATGGAATGGACCGAGGTGACGGCGCAACGTTCGGCGGAGTCCGACATCGATCGACTCATCAAGCTTGCCTCAGCAGGAAACTTGGCCGAACGGATCGACATCTCCCGCTACGAGGGGTTTTTGCTTCAGCTCGGCACCCAACTGAACTCACTTCTCGATTCTATTTCAGAGCCTTTTGCCGAGTTCCGCCGAATCTCTTCCGCACTCGCAGACGGAGATCTCTCGTCTACGATCGAAAAGAGCTTCGGAGGGGAATTTGGGGCGCTTGCCGACGACCTCAACAAGTCGGTGCAGAATCTCGGTCAAATGGTGGAGCAGATCCGCGACTCTTCGAACCTCATCGCGGACGGCGCTGGAAGCGTGGCTCAGGGCAACTCCAACCTCAACGACCGCACGCAGCAACAGGCTTCAGCTCTGGTAGAAACCGCATCTGCAGTGCAAGAAATTACGGGAACGGTTCAAGCCAACGCCGTCAACGCGACTGAAGCCAGAACCGTGGCGGACGACGCACAAGGCAAGGCTCGAAAAGGCGGAGAAGTCGTGGGTCGGGCGGTCTCAGCGATGGAGGGCATCAACGCAAGCTCGAAGAAGATCGCCGACATCATCGGGGTAATCGACGAGATCGCGTTCCAAACCAATCTGCTCGCGCTCAACGCTGCGGTCGAAGCCGCACGAGCCGGAGACCAAGGCCGAGGATTCGCGGTGGTGGCCTCTGAAGTTCGCAGTCTCGCGCAGCGAAGTGCCAAGGCCGCTAAGGAGATCAAGGGACTCATCAAAGACAGCGTTGAAAAGGTGGCTCAGGGTAGCGACCTCGTAGAGCAGTCCGGCAGCGTGCTCGGGCAGATCGTAGAGGCCGTGCAAAAGGTCAACACCCTGGTCGAGGGCATCGCGGAGGCGAGCAACGAACAGGCGCAGGGCATCGCTCAGGTCAACCAGGCGGTAGGGGAAATGGACAACATGACCCAACAGAACGCCGCCCTGGTAGAGGAAGCCTCCGCGGCGAGCGACTCGATGCGCTCTCAGGCAGACCAGCTCCAAGACCTGGTGAGCTTCTTCCGCACCAGCCGAAACGAGGGCAGCAATCTAGAAGCCCGAAAGTCCCCCGTCACCGATAGGCAGCGCAAAGCGCCCGTGAAACCTCCAAGCCGAAGCAACGGTGCACATCACGGTTCAAACGGGGCCAGCGCTTCCAACGAATGGTCCGAATTCTAGAGGCTTCATAGATGCTGCAATCAAGCCAAGGGGATACGGACGTTTCCTTTGAGAGTCTTTCCTCCAAAGATTTTCGCTTTATCCAAGAACTGATCCGTGAGCGCGCCGGCATCGTCATCGCAGACGACAAGCAAAGCAACGTCAATGCGCGGCTCCGGCGGCGCATGCGCAAACTAAAGCTCCGCAGCTTTTCTGACTACTGCAAACTACTGAGAGAGGGCGAGGACGAAGAGCTTCAAGAGGTGATCAACGCTCTGACGACCAACTTCACGAGCTTTTTTCGAGAGCCCCATCACTTTGACTTCCTGCGCGACCGAGTCGTGCCGGAGTTCAGCAAGACCCGAGGCAGAGATTCTTTACGGATTTGGTCCAGCGCATCTTCCACCGGGGAAGAACCCTATTCGATCGCCATCACCCTACTCCGCGCAGGGCTCAGCGCGAACTCCGTTCGCATCCTCGCGACGGATATCGACAGCGCGGTGCTCGATACCGCATCCCAAGGGGTTTATGACATGGAAGCTGTAGATAGCTTCGACTCCAGCGCTAAGAAAACCTATCTGCAGCGAGGCACGGGCAACAACGACGGCAAGTTTCGAGTTGGCGAAGAGGCTCGCTCCTGCGTTCACTTCAAACAGCTCAACTTGCTCGCCCATACCTGGCCAAAGCTCCACCCGTTCGATGTGATTTTCTGTCGGAACGTGATCATTTACTTCTCGACTGAAGACAAAATACGGCTTGTAAAGCACTTTGCGCAGGTACTGCGCCCGGGAGGGTATTTATTCCTAGGGCACAGCGAAACAATCCCGGAGATGCGCGAATACCAGAGCACGGCGTACCGCATTCATCAGAGGACGACGTGAATCTAGCCGGCAATCACAATCCTCTGCCGGCGCTACCCGGTTTCAATCAGGTGCGACGCTATTGGGACCCCAAATTTACGAAGATCACGGCTCGCGTAAATCCAGGTGAGATTTACGTCACGGAACATGAAGAAAACATCCATACCGCACTGGGCTCATGCATTGCGGCGTGCATCCGCGATCGAAACAAAGGCATCGGCGGCATGAATCACTTCATGCTCCCCTCGGGAACCTCCGGCTCCAGCATCGACAAGTCCTGTTACGGCGTTGCCGCCATGGAGCGACTCGTCAACGCGATCTACAGCAACGGTGGCAAGCGCTGGGCGCTTGAAGCGAAGATATTCGGAGGCGCTGAGCTGCTGGGATTTACCGATGGTGGAGTCGGCGCAGAAAATGTCGAATTTGTGCGCGAATTCCTAGATAAAGAACGCATCCCCGTGGTCAGCGAAGATGTGGGCGGCACCGAGTCGCGGCAGGTCATTTACTTCGTCCCGTGCGGGCGAGCGCTCGTCAAAGCCACCTGCGTCGAAGAGGTAGGCAAGCAGCAGCGCAACTATCAAAAAGAACTTAAGCAGCAGGAGTGGTCTGGTGACGTCGAGCTCTTCTAATCGTCAAATACGGGTCTGCATCGTGGACGACTCACGGGTCGTTCGTGTGCTCCTGAAAGAGGTCTTTAATTCGACCGATGATCTGGTGGTCGTAGGAGAAGCAAGCGACCCCTACGAGGCACGCAAAGTCATCAAGGCCACCAATCCAGACGTGCTCACCCTGGATGTTGAAATGCCTCGGATGGACGGCATCGACTTTCTCAAGAATCTCATGCGCCTGCGACCGATGCCGGTCGTGATGGTGAGCTCGCTAACCGAGGAGGGTACCGATATCGCCCTCGAGGCGCTCAGCGTCGGCGCCGTGGACGTTATCGCCAAGCCTACGCAGGGAAGCTTTGACGTGCAGCGTGCCGGACGGGAACTGGTAGAAAAAGTTCGAGCAGCAGCAGGAGCAAAACGACCTTCCAGGAGTGGCAAAAGTCTAACTCCCCCCAAGATCATCAAGATACACCCTTCCATGCCGCGGCTCATCGCGATCGGAGCATCGACCGGCGGGGTCGAGGCCGTGCGCGACGTGCTCTCTGCGCTGAAGGGGGATTTTCCGCCGATCGTCGTGACCCAACACATCATGCTCGGGTTCAGTCAAAGATTTGCAGAGCGGCTTGACGATGTCGCGAGCCTGAGTGTTCGAGAAGCAAAAGAGGGAGATATCCTGAACCGAAGATGTGTCTATGTGGCACCTGCATCCCACCACCTGACGGTCGCGCGATCGAGCAAAGGCCTTATGTCCATGCTCACCAAGGATCCTCCGGTCAGTGGACATCGTCCCTCGGTCGACGTGCTTTTTCAGTCGGTCGCAAAAGCAACAGGCAAAGCCGTTGTCGCCACGCTGCTCACCGGCATGGGCCGAGACGGCGCTGATGGATTGCTTGCGGTAAAAGAGGCGGGGGGCCTCACAATCGCACAAGACGAGGCAAGCAGTGTGGTTTGGGGAATGCCAAAAGCAGCGATCGAACTCGGGGCGGCCCAACACGTACTCTCTCTGTCGAGCATCATCCACTCACTTGCGGGCATTCATCGCGCGACCGCCGCCTAAGTCAGAAAACCAACCCGTCGCGCCTCAAACCGTACGCCGCTCCTAACGACCGAAAGCGTGCCGCAAAAGTCTAGAGGCCCTCACGAAAATCCGTAACCCGTGCCGGCGTAAACAGAGGACGACCGTCGAACTCACTCTTGCCAAATTCGGCCAGCAGCGTTTGCGCACGAGGGCTCTGAAGATACTCCGCGAAATCCTGAGCGTTCAACGTAGGTCGCGCCGCGAGCAAGATATTGCATGTCCTGAGCAGAATTTCCCCGCCCTGGACGAACACCCGGGTGCTCTTGAGCGCGCGCTCAGCGCGAAGAAAGGTACCGCGATCGGTTAGGTGGTACAGCTCTCGGTTGTCCGCTTCCCTCAGCGCGAGGTCTTGCGAACTCAGGCGTGTAAGGCGCCACTGAGGCAAACCACGATGGGGACTCAAACCGACCTGCCTCCACAATTTACGCTCCCTGGGGTCATGACTAGAGCCATCATTTCGACTCAGAAAGACCGGTCGACGCGCTCGAGTGGCAAATGTAGCGATCTTAGCAAGCGCTTCCCTAGCCGAATCTTCGGGACGCAATCGAGCCGGATTGGAGCGGGGACCCACAATAAGAAGGTGTTCGTTGAAGATGCGCGCTTGTTGAGAAGCCCAGCCGCGATCGATCGCCCGAGCGTCCAGCTCTGGATCGTAGGAGAGCGCAATATCGATGACGCCGTGTTTTAGGTTGGCAAGTGTGCGTGTGGGAACAGCCTTGACCCAGGCGATTCGGTATTCCGCTGCAGAGTGCTCGAGAAAATCCTCGGCAAGCGTTCTAAGAAGTCCAGCAGCCCCACCACGACCAGAGGCCCCTGCTCCTCCACTGCCGAGGGTAAGCCCCACCTCGTGCGCGACATTACCGTAGATCTCGAACACATGGGGCCGACCGAGATCTGCCCCTTCAGGATGCGATCTGCCAAAACCTGGTTCGAAGGAGTGGCGCCGCGATGATGCTCGGGCCTTGAACTTGAATGCAGCTTCGAGAGCCGGCCTGGTCGAGGTACCGTGATCAGGCGACTGCTGACGGAGGGACGCGCCCTGAGTCTCAAACGCCGTAGCCATTTCGTGAACCGTGCCCGATGAGAATCCTCCACAAGCCGATGCAAAGTAGATCAGGCCTGCATAGCCCATTGAACGCGAGGACTGGGTTACGGGAGCGAATGGCGCGGGTCGGAAGTTTCGCATGGTTACCTGTTTCGCATGGCTACCTAGGCCACAATCAGGAAGAAGCCTTTGGCCCCGAATAGCCCGTAGACCCGAGCAGGTCGATGGGAGACCGCATCGCTTCAGATAGGCCCGACGGCACAGATTGGGCTTTGCAGAGGATGCCTGGTTATCATAGTGAGAAAAATGAGTCGAGCTTCAATCGGCGGTAGAGGGCACGTGTATCGGTTTCGCAAAGCGGGTTCTACTGAGTACGTGCGGGCAGCTGCTTATGCACTATTTTGCGCTTTATGCGCAGATTTATTTCTAACACCGGGAGTTGCCAACGCCGCCGTCCGACGTATTGAGATCAAGGAGCATCGGTTGATCTCTTCCCATCCCGACCACGGAATCTATTTTTACGCGAGCGGCAGGTCGGAACTCTCCGTCCTCAAGCAGCATCCGAGCAATCGAGTCATCGCAGGACTGCAGCGCGCACCTCAGAGCACAGGGGGGGAAGTGCGCGTTGAGGTCGATTTCGCCGTGCTACACCGGCTCGATCAGCCGCCCTCACGACTGCTTGTCGAAATGAGCGACCGCGGCCGTAAGTTCCTGTTGCCCTGGTTGAACGACGCAGTCACGCACGCACCCAGTCCAGCGCTCAATTCACCACGGATGCTCGCAGATCTGGGAAACCGATTCGTGTTCGATCGGGGATTTGCGGTACTTTGGATCGCCTGGGATGCGACATCCGCAGATGGCGAAGACACACTCCAGATCCGTGTCCCAACCGTCGAAGGGCTCCGCCAGCGGATCCGTGAGGAGTTCATCCCCGGGATCCGGGGACCAATGGGCCACACGGTTTCGCTCACCTACCCGGCAGCGACAGTCGACGGCGCAACCCTGCTCCGCTTTGCAATAGGAGGCGCGGAAGTAGTTCAAAGAGGAGAACCTGGTGGCTATCGCTTTCTCAACGCTCGAGCCGTGCGCCTTCCAACCGCACCGTTTGGGACTCGGTTCGCACTCATGTACGAAGCCGAAAAGCCGAGCGTCACGGGACTTGGCTTTGCGGCAGTACGCGACCTCGCTGCTGCGTTTCGTTATTGCGATGCAGCGTTGTCGACCCTGACTCCGCTCTGTGAAGGAGGATTTTCGAGTACCGTCGCGCTTGGGATTTCTCAATCCGCGCGGTTTCTGCACGACTTTATTCGGCTTGGCTTCAACCGAGACGAAGCCGGGCGAGAGGTGTTTGAGGGCGCGCTCATTCACGCTGCCGGCAGCGGCGGAGTCTTCGCCAACGAACTCTTCGCGCAACCGTTCCGCAACCGCACGCAACGTGAAGATCACGCCTATCCCGAGAGCCGATTTCCTTTTGCCTACCGGCGTCTTCGCGATCCTCGGACCGGTCGCCGAAGCGGTATCCTCCGTCACGACGGCTTCGATCCGAAGGTGCTCGAAGTCATCACTTCCACCGACTACTGGCAAAAGCAGGCATCGCTACTGCACACCGATCCGACCGGCAGAAGGGACATCCAAAGCGGCTCCAACGTGCGCCTCTACCTCGCTTCGGGAACCGCACACCTGGGCCGCGCCGGCGTTTCCGATGCGCAGCTGCCCTGCGTTTATCCTCCAAATCTACACAGCCCCGCGCCGCTGCTCCGAGCGCTGCTGGTGGCCATGAAGCAGTGGATCGAAGACGAGACCCGACCTCCTGAAAGCCAGATCCCCCGCATCGATGAGGGCACCCTGGTTCGGAGAAGCGCGCTTAACCGCAAAGGCCTTTTGAACATTCCGGCTGAGGTGAACCCAACCGGCAACATCGGTTCTTGGGTGACGGCAGAGCCTCATCGACTTCACGGCCGCCCTGCTGCCACCTACGTTCCTCTGGTTCCTCAGGTCGATGATTTCGGCAACGAGCTGGCCGGCGTAAAACTTCCGGACATCGCTGCACCTCGGGGCGCACATCTTGGTTGGAACCTCTACTCCCTTGCGGGACTGCGCACCGTGATGTGCGATCTTCATGGAGGTTTTTTGCCCTTTGGGGACCCTCAACTTCGCGCCCTCTACCCGGAAGATGCAGACTATCGCGCCTCGATACGCCGTTCGGCACAGGCCCTACAGGACGCACGCTTCTTGCTGCCCGAAGACGCCGCGGTCTTTATCGAACAAAGCCTCAGCGTCCTCCACCTTCGCGACCCGGGGGCTAATCTATTCGACTAAAAATGGCCTATTGATAACTGTTAGCCGCGTGAGCATACACACGGGCAGTTTGGGTTTGTCGCCCAAGTCATGCAAACGCTCGCGAATGGTTCGGTTTACAGGCTCTCTATCGCGAATTGGCTCGGTCAGGTCACCTGCCATCTACCCAACTAGGCCGCCCACGGGACCACCGGCTAGGTACTGGTCGCACCAAGGGTCAGGGGCGGCCCTTCTGCCAGACTCCTCGAAGCGCCCTGCCACCGTCCTGCCCTACTACTGTCAAGCTGGGGCACCGGTAAAGACCGCCCAGCATACGGCAGGCGGAGCGAGAGCGGCCGTAGAGGCAATGCGGAAACGTGGTTTCCCCGCCTCATTTGGTCCGCCGGTGGAGGTTTCTGAATCGACTCGAGACGACCGAATGTCGCCGTGCGGCATCAGGAATCTCGACGCGAACGTCGAAGCGTTTCAGCGGCATTTCGATCACACCCTGCGCGCGGTCTTGGGTGGAACGCTACCCGTGGGCATCGGCGGTGACCACTCGATGGCGGCAGCGTCCATTCGAGCCACCGTGCTCGGTGAAGCGACCAATGCGATCGTCGACGGGACGCTGAGTCTCGAGCCTCGATATGGAGGGGACTCTTTGCGCCGTGAATTTGCGGAGGCGAGGACAGAGGCAAACCCGATGCGTCTCGGAGCGCTCTTAGAGCGTTGCGTCGCAAGCGGAGCCCTTCACCCACGTCGATGGGCCGCGTTTCGCCAATCGTTCCAGGTGCTTTGGTTTGACGCGCATATGGATATCAATACGCCCGGTCGACATCTAGGCATGAGCGCCTTTGCTCAGCTCACCCCACCGGAAATCGCGAATTCGGGCTTTGGTCCACTGTGGCTCGCCAACTCACCCTCGGTAAGCGGGAACCTGCACGGGATGCCCCTCAGTTTCGCCACCCGCTTAGCCCCAGACGATCCTTGGTGCACCTTTACCAACTACGGCACTCCCCTCGCCTCGATTCATCCGGCGCGCGTGACCTATGTTTTGCCGCGAGACACCGATCCGAGCGAGGTCGTGTTGGCCCAAACCTTGGGGATTCGAGTGATCACGATGGACGAAATCTCCGGCGGCTCCAAAGAAGCGCAGGCCGCGAAGCTCTGCAGTGCGATCGGGGCTGAAGTTCGCCGACATCAAGCGATGGTGCAGCGCTGCAGCAACGGCGCACCGTCCCGCTGGAGAATACTTATCCAGTTGGATGTCGATGTATTGAATGCCGAGTATGTGCCGCTCACGGGCACCCCGGTCGGTTGCGGTTCTACGCGCAATTCGACCGTAGGTCCGGGGCCTGACGTATTGATACCGGCCCTTTATCGTGCAGCACTCGATCCCTGCGTTCGTTTGGTTGATGTGGTTGAATTCGCATTCGATGAGAAAAAAAACAGAGATAACGGTCTGACCGTGAAGAGCGGCCTCAGTCTGGTAGACGCGCTCTTTGGAAGAAATCAGCCTCCACCACCTGGATGTCCCCGGATTTGGAAGCCGGCTCGTCTTTGAGAACCGCTACGAACCCTGAAGACACACTTGCGGACGGCGCAAAGGCACGGGGTAGAAAGGGGCGATGACGGCTTTGGGCTTAACGATCGAACTGATCTCGGTGTTCCTGGTGCTGCCGGCTCTATATGCGGCCTACGGCATCGGAAGGATTCCTCTGATCCCCGTGCTTTGGGTGGGGGCACTCGCTTGCATCTCAATACTTCGCGCCGACGAAACCTTCGATCGCAAGAGTTTGTGGAACGGCTCAGCGATACGTGCGCAACTCAAGCCCATCGCGTTGCGATTTACGATCTGCTCGGTTTTTGTCGCTTTTTGGGTCGCCTGGTATGCGCCAGAAAAGCTCTTCGACTTTCCCCAACGCTCGCCACTGCTCTGGGGCGGGGTGATGGTCGGCTATCCGATCGCCAGCGTGTATGCTCAAGAGATCATTTGGCGGTCATTCTTCTTTCACCGCTATCGAAGCCTGCTCCCCGATCGAAGGGTGCGCATCGCCGCAAGCGCAGTCGCATTTGGCTATGCGCACATTATCTTTCACAACTGGATCGCCGTCCTTTTTACCCTGATTGGAGGTTGGTTCTTTGCGGCTACATTCGACAAAACGCGTTCCACAGCTGCCGCCTGTTTGGACCACGCGCTGCTGGGCTGTCTGATGTTCACCGTAGGACTGGGGACCTACTTTTATTCAGGCGCGGTGCGCGTTCCGTAGTTGGTTCGCTCACAACACACCTAAACGCAATCAAGTTGCGCTAAACCGGCGACGGAGCTACTCGGGCTCGCTATTTCGGAGAGCCGATCGATGACGCGCAGCGGGCGACGAGAACCTTCAGAGCTCAAAAGCGAGAGAGGCACCGCCTGCTCTTGTGTCCGTTCGATGTGCCTCTGCGTTCGATCGATATGCATCGTCGCCGCCGCGAGCTGCCTGACGCAAAATAGCTTGGCCCAAAGTCGCGAAGAGCCAGATCAGACCGAAACTGCACCGGCCGAAACTGCACCGGCCGAAACTGCACCGGCCAACCAAGATTCTGCATCGACTAGCCAGGAATCTCCAGTGCCGCCGAGTGTCGGTCACTCACAGGTCGCACGTCCGCCCGAAGGCACCAGCTGCAACGCGGCTATTTTATTTGACGTCCAGCTGAGCGCGACCGGTCGACTGGACTCGGCAGCGGTCGCGCTCGGTGAAGCGCACAGTCAGCCTTGTGTCGACGCGGCAAGAGAGGCACTCGAGGCATGGCGTTTTCGACCGGCTCGACGAGGATCCGCTCCAATACCGAGTCTCATCCGGGTGTCGGTTCCCATCAAACGATCGCTTGAGACCAGGCAAACGCCCCCGAACGCCTCGGTAGATCCATCGGCGTATCCAAGCGCCGAGGGTGAGGCCGCTGTCGAATACGAAGCGAGCGTCCAAATCGACAGCGCGGGACAAGCGCCAAACGAGTCCAGCGCGTCGAGCGACTATCGAGTGGATCGGGAGATTCTACAGGCAGCCCCGTCTCGAGAAGGAGCCGAACTCTTGTTGCGCGCTCCGGGAGTATTCGTCGCGCGATCGATGGGAGATGCGGTGGCCCACCGAATCACCTTACGCGGCTTTGACGCCGACCACGGCCAAGACATCGAGATTCGCGTGGCGGGACTTCCCATCAACCTGCCGTCCCATATTCACGGTCAGGGGTACGCCGATCTCGGCTTTCTCATCAGCGAAACGGTCGATGCCCTCCGAGTGACCGAAGGGGTCTTTGCGCCAACCCAAGGCGACTTCGCGGTGGCGGGAACGATCGACATCGATCTCGGCAGTCCACTTGAAGGGCTGCGTCTCAAGTCCTCCTACGGATCCTTCCGCACGTTCCGCCAGCTGGCGATGTGGTCGCCGAGTTCCGAAGAGCGCACTCTTGCCGCAGTCCAGATTCGTACGAGCGATGGATTCGGTGAGAATCGCACAAGTCAAAGTGCAAGCGCGGTCGTTCAATCCGAGTTTGGAACTGGCGATGTGCGTTATCGTTTCGTCGGCATTGCCTACGGAGTTCGGGGATCTTCCGCCGGAGTGCTTCGAAAAGACGACGTCACAGACGGGGCGGTCGGCTACTACGGCGTTTATCCCTTTGCCACCGCGCGCGCCCAAAGCGCAAACCAAACTCGGCTCATGCTCGGTTTCGGCGCAGAAGACCTAGACGCAGGCGGCGAGAGAAGCGATTTCTTCGTCTGGGGCAGCTTCGATATATTTCGACTTCAAGGTAACTGGACGGGCTTTATCGAAAGCTCGAGAACGCTTGAAGACACCTCCGGCCGCGGCGACCTCATCGAACAACAAAATCGAACCGCCTCGATGGGCCTTCGGGCAGAACACCGCACCGCCACCCGTGAGCTCCTCGGCGGATGGAACGCGCACGCGGCACTCGGCCTCACCGGACGTTTCGACTCGATCGAACAGGCTCAGAACCTTCTCGATGCTTCAGTTCGGAATCAGACCTGGGACGAACGCGTCGATGCCGCCATACGAATGGGCGATCTCGGCCTGCACGGAGAGGTGGACACCACGCTTTTTGACAGGCTTCGTCTACGCGTGGGTGCCCGCGTCAACGCCCTCTTTTACGACATCGACGATCGGCAAGGCAACTTCACCCCACTGACCCGACCAGACGACAGTTTTATTGAGGGGTTCCGACGCTCCGCCTACGGGATCACCTGGGGCCCACGCAGCAGCCTTTCATGGCAGCTGAGTCCACTGGTCACCGTCATGGCAGGGTACGGGCACGGCTATCGCTCTGCCCAGGCACGCCTCCTTGAGGACGGAGAGCAAGCGCCGTTTACCACGGTCCGATCCGCAGACTTGGGGATACGTTTGAACTATCAAGATGCGTTCGAGGCCAAGGTTTCCGCCTACCACACGCGTTTGTCCGATGACGTGGCCTTCGAAGCCGCAGAGGGCAGACTCGAGCGGATCGGCGCTACCCGCAGGCTGGGTGCGGTCGTCTATCTCAAAGCAACACCTGCGCATTGGTTTACCGCCGCCGGTTCGCTGACCTATGTAGACGCGGAACTTTTGGAACCTCCACCGGCAACCGCAGAGGAACCGCAACCCAGCTTCCAAAGCGGCGAAAACCTCCCCTACGTGCCCCCGATCATGATCCGACTGGACGCTCAAGTCCGCAAACCTCTGAATCCATCTCTTGGTGGTTATCCCCTAGAATTCCAACTTGGCACCGGCTTCACCTATCTATCTCCTCGGCCCCTACCCTACGGTGAATTTGCGTCTCCCGTGCGCACACTTGATGCGTCCGTGGGCCTAAGCTGGGGGCCGGTACGCGCGCGTCTCGAGGGCCTCAATCTGCTCGATCGTCGCTATGCGGCCGGCGAATTTAACTACGTATCCAACTGGGATCCGGATGCGACTGCGAGCCGAACGCCTGCACGCCATTTTTCAGCTGGTCCCCCTCGAAGTCTTATGGGCACCGTGGAGCTTTCCCTATGAAACCAGGCCTTTGCCCAAGCGCTTTGAACGCCGGTCTCGCATGCTGCTTGAGCATTCTACTCGTCAGCGGGTGCATCGAAAGCAGCCAAACGCAAGTCGAGTTTGAACTCGAACTCGTCGGTACTGAGCGTACAGGCACGTTCGAAGTGCGCGATGGGTGGCGCGTAGAGCTGCAGCAAGCGGACGTGGTCTTCGGACCGCTGTATCTCTGCGCCGGAACGCAGGCAGGAGACTTCTGCGACAGCGCTCTAGTCGAATTTCTGCAAAGTACGACCGTGAACGCCCTAACACCTACTCCACTGCCGGCTGGACGCATGCGGGGCATTTCAGGCGTCACGCGCTCTTATATGTACGACCTCGGCTACGTCTCACTGCTCACTCGATCAGAGCCGCTGGTCACCCCGGCAGCTGAGGAACTAGAGGGTTCAGTGGTCCTACTGGGCGAGGCATCCCGGGACGGCATACGCTTTCCCTTTCAGGCCGAATTAGAGATCTACGTGGAAGACGAAACCGAGCGAGGCATACCCATCGTGCGGAGCAGCCTGGGAGACCTAGCGCCTCATCTTATCTCGAATGACGACATCCTGAGCGTCCGTTTTGATCCCTCAAGCTGGCTCTCCACCTCCAACTTTGGAACACTGCTCGAGGAATCTACCTGCGAAGGCGGTCACACCATCGGCTGCAGTGGCAATCTGGCGAGCGTTTGTGAAACGTCTCCGATCGAAATCGTCGACTGCTCCCCAGTTGGTTTTTGTCAAACAGACCTCGGCTGTACCGATATCGCGACGATTCGCGCCGACAGCCAGATGGGACGTGCGATTCGAAACGATTTGGTCGCCGGCGTGCGTCCGAGATTCGAATGGAGAATACGGGACTAGGCGCACCCAAGTCTGATTCACCCCGGCGGCCAACTCGTGAACAGATGAAATCATTGATGTTCCTTCCGCGACCCCCACAATATGACGGCACGGAGCATGGATGGTTCGGACTGGAAGACACGATGATTCCCGGAGTCTTCCATTTCCAAAGTTGTCCGAGGTCGACCTTCAAGCGTTTGCTGCCGGAAGGCACCGGGTGGTATGCTCTTTCCAGCTACTCAGAGGGCCCAGCATGCCTCCTGGAACGATAAGGAACTTCGTCTCCCGTGAACGCCGATTCGCACGCGACTGAAATTCAGGCTGCCCTCGAGGAAGCCGGTCTTGAAATCTACACGTCCAGCTCTGACGAAATCCAGATCGCCGAACGTATTCGACTACACATCATGGATTCCGGAATCCGATTGGTTCTGGGTGACCCTCTGCGCATTCGATTCACCGCACGATGCCAACGAGCTGATTTTCCTAACGAGAGTGCGGAGACACTCTTCACCAGGGTCCGAGACGTAGTCGGCAAGGCAGCGGGAGATCGTGGCTATGAGGAGACTGGATTTGCCCAAGTGGAGGTCAAAAACCCGGTCGACGATTCGAAGATCCTCGATGTCTGGCATGAGGTAACCTACGAGAAATCACTGCCTAGCCTGGCTCAGGCGGTCCCAGAGTTACGCTGGGCACTCAAAGTCGAGAAATATGTCTCTGCTCAAGAGACGCCTACTGCTGAGCTATCGAGTTAGTCGAGAGAGAGGACGAAGAATCCTTCTTGAGTTTGGTACGCCTAGGCCACCGAACGGGTAACCTGCTCCGCAAAATGGCCTCTCTGACCTTCCTTCAATACAAAGTTGACCGTTTCACCCTGCTTTAGTGTTCGAAAGCCGTCTCCCTCGATTTGAGAGTAGTGCACAAAAACATCAGGACCTTCATCGCGTTTGATGAACCCCCATCCCTTTGCATTGTTGAACCACTTCACCATGCCCATTTCGGTGGCTCCAACTACTTCCGACATCTTCGGTACTCCTCCACTGGTCGGCAGCCTAAAGACCACAGCCGCCGAAAAATGGCTCTGAGATCTCGCATCGTAAGCAACTGCAACGACAGAACCTAGTAGAACCCTCTCCAGACAACCGTGAGAACACTATCGTTCGAGTACTCCAGGTCAAGAAATTGCGGCCGCAACGTTTACAGAAAAGCGTTGTCCGTCCTTGTCGAGAACCCGATGACGTTCGAAACGGAGTGAGCGCACTCGCTGGGTAGCTCAGCTCCACGGTGAGGTTCCTAGAAATGGTTCAGGTCCACTCCAAAGCGCGCAAAAAAACCGCGCAGTTGAGACTCGGATACACCTTCACGAACCACGAGAAACGCACCGGCTCGCTCCGGATGGAATAGCTCTGCAAAATCAGCGTCCTCTTGAATTTCGCGCCACTCCTCCCCGACCTGAACCAACGCCGAAACCCGGCGATACGGGGCTTGAACCGTCGACTCCAAACATCGCGCCAGATATTCCTCGGCAGTCGTATCCAGCGGACCGACGAGTTGCCGAACTCTCTCAACGGTGGTGTCTATATGTTCTCGTCGCTGAAAAGGCTTTCTCGAACCTGGATCTCTAAACTGCAACCAGATGGCTTCATCGGAAACAAAGCACTCCCCAAGCTGAAGAACACAAAGCACATCGGAAACTCGGGCCTGCTTTGAAAATCGAATCAAACCTGGTCCCTCAAAGCTCGCAACGCGCGATTCGAGAGCCGGCTCGAATACCTCTGCATCTCGAACGTTGGCGGCAAGTCGACTTGCCCGCTCGGACTCAGCGCGATCTGTAAAACCGAGCGCCGGCATCGTAAATCGCAGCATACGCAGGAGGATTTCCTCGAGCTCACGTGGGAACGCCTCGGGCGCGGCTCGCTTTGCGAGCTTAAGAAAACGCTTTGCAGACGTCACCCGAACGTCTCCGAGTACCCAGTCGACCACGTCTTGATCGCGCACGAAGGCTCCCGCCTCGAATTCCTGAAGAGCCTCGAGCAGCGAGTCACGAAGCACCCCGGATGGCGACGGGATCGAGTTCAGCCGAGTGCCCGCTCGATGACCATCCTCGGGCTCCCGTCCCTCGTCCCATGCGCCACCTTTGCGCCATACCGCGCGGAGACGCGCACCGACTTCAGAGATCGTACAGTCTAGTGACGACAACCTCGCTGCACGGGCGATCGAAACGATCAGCTCTGCATGCGCTCCATCGATTTGGAATTCCCGCGCTAGACGTTTGATCGCCGTTCGAGGTGCACCCAAGCCGGGTCGAAGCGAGACACCGATCGAGTTCAGTCGGGCAAGAAACACGACGGCGCTTAGACCAGGCTCACGGGCAAACTCAGCGCGTTGCGGGTCGAGGTTCAAGGTGCGCACTCGATCTCGAACATGAGCCTGGTGTGCCTTTGCGATCTCTCGACGCGCCCGCCCAGCGTAGCGACCAACTTCCTCAGGAAGCGCCCAAACACCTCGATATCGAGGTAGTAGAACGCCCTGCCTCACCAGCGCCCAACTCACGCTGCGTGGGGGCAGTGAGGTCACCGAGTAGCGCGCAGGCTCCTTTTCGAGTTCCAAGAGCTCTTCGGTACACAGTTCGCCACCACGTGCTTCGATGGCCATCGCCAACCGCTGCTCCCGAACTGACAGGGACTCCATGTGAGACTGAAGACTACGTGTATTCTCAAGCACCATCAGTAGCTGTTCCAGGGCAAGCGCACGCGGCCCTACAGATCGAGTTAGCGTATCTCGAACCTCACCCTCCAGCGCACTGAGAAGCACCCGGGCCGAACGTGGGTGCTCCGAAGGTGTTGCAGGCAGCTGAACCCGATACGCACTGGGCATCACCCAACGCGACTCGACTTCCGGATGAGGAAAGAGCACGTCTGCTTCGATTAAAGCATCCGCTCCTTTTCCAATACTGGACTTATCCAGTCCATAGGGAGCCTGAAGTAAAGCGTCGACTGCTGCTGCGATCGCAGGGTCTCGGAGATCGAGACTCGAAAGCACGGGCCGGCGAACCAAAGCGCGCGCCGCTTGCTCGACACGACGAAGCCTCTTCTGGGGGTCCGTCGTGACTGCCTGACGTCGGCACAAGTTCGTGAGGCTTTCTTCGCTCAGGGCTGCGAGAAGATCGACTAGGTACATGACGAGAACCTTTCTGGGCTTCGCATGCCAAAACCTGCAGAGCGTTTTCTTCTAAGGTGCGAGTGTCTCGAGCACGTACACATCGTTGTCGAGCCGATATCGAGTTCGCTCATGGAGTCGATCGGGGCGATCGGCCCAGAACTCGACAACTTTGGCCGCAACGCGATAGCCCACCCAGTGCGGTGGCCTTGGAACCGATTCACCTTCGTACTGTGCCGCAACTTTTCGAACCTGCTTCTCAAGCTCTTCACGTCCGGAAATCACAGAACTCTGGCGACTCGCCCATGCACCGAGTTGGCTGCCTCGAGACCGGGTTGCGAAATACGCGTCCGACCCCGCGTCATCCATCTTGGACACCTCTCCTTCAACCCGAACTTGTACTCCCGTAGACCACCAGTGGAAGCAGAGTGCCGCTACTGGATTACTGTCCAATTCTAAACCTTTACGGCTTTTTTCATTGGTAAAAAAAATGAAGCCTTTCGCATCGACCTGCTTGCAAAGGACGAAACGTACTGAGGGAACTCCATTCGCCGAGGCGGTAGCCAGCGCGCAGCGGATCGCATGTTCTCGGGTTTGCGAGGACTCCGCAAGCGCAAGTTCGCGTTGAAATCGAGCGATAGGCTCGGGAAGGTTGAAACTCACGGGGAATGTTTGGACCTAATTCCTCTTGAAATCAACCAGCTAGCCACACATCTATGCCCTGTTCCCGCATGGCAGGGGCGGCTGCTTCGCATGGAGTTCCTCTGAATGCGTGTTAACTTTGATAGGAAGGTTTGATGATCGATCGCTCGGAAGAGTTGAGGGCCCGGCTTAGGCGCGACCCGGGCGACACGGAAGCGTATCACGCTCTTAAAGCACTCTATCGCGACCAGACAGACTACCCTTCGCTCGTCAACTTGATCGAGGGTTGGGCGGCCAAAAGCGTTGACGCAAACGAATCCGCGGAAGCCTTTCACGAGGCAAGTAAAATCGCGGAACAGCAACTTCAAAATCGATCGCGCACCACCCAGCTCTTGAGCCGAGCACTTGAGCGCAATCCGCTTCACGGCAAGGCCTGGGGTTCCCTCGTTCGAGTCCACGCCGCAACCGGAGATACCCGTCGCATCATCTCCGCCTACGAGCGCCAGATCCGAGCGCTTTCCCAGATTCATGTCGATGAGCAAACCATTGCTCCACTGCATCTCGAGCTCGGTCAGCTCTGGGAGCAAGGCCTCGAACGAGCAGATCGAGCTATCGAACAGTACCGCCATGCCTTTCAGAAAGATCCCGGGTTGGTGCCTGCATTGTACGCCGCTCGAGAACTCTATAAGCAGACCGGCAATCTTCACGAAGCCGCTGTACTGTACGATCTGGAAGCGGAGGCCGAACCCGATCCCGACCGTAAACTGGCGCTCCATCTGGAGGTCGCCCGTATTCGCTCCGAGGAGCTGAGCGATCTGAGTGGCGCAGAAGAGTCTTTGAGAAGAGCACTCGCACTGTCTCCGGAGGATCTCAGCGTGATGCACGACATGGTTTCACTGCTCTTGCGCCGCGCAAACGGTGCCGGCAACAATCCGGCGATGGTGCGAGACCGTATGAGCGCGGCCGATCTGCTGACTCAAATGGCTACGATGCTGCCTTCGGAGCAAGCGATTGCGTACTGTGAGTCGGCACTGGAGGTGGTCCCGAACCATGATGAAGCGCTGGACCTACTCGAAGTGCTTGCGACTCATCCGGAGGATCGGCGACGTCTTCCTCATCGATGGGTCGCATACCTAAGGGCGTCTCCGGAAACCTCCAAAGCCGCCGATCGAAGAGTTCAGCTTGGCCAAGCCTATGTACAGGCTGGGCAACCTCAGGACGCCATCGACTGCCTCGAGCTTCTTCTTGAAGTCGGCAATCCCCAGGCTGCAAAAGTACTTGTGGGAGCCTACCAAACGCTAGAGCGCGAGACCGACGCCGCCAATGCACTTGCGGTTTCTGCACAAGAACTGATTCCGGAGGAACGCATTCCGCTTGTGCGGGAGGCGATGCATCTGTTGCGACAAGCCGAGAACGACAAAGAGGCCAGCAAACGTGCTCACGAACTGCTCACCCTGGTCCCCCACGATGAGGAAGCGCTTGCTTATCTCCAGGATGAATGCCGCACACCAGGAGACAAAAGCCAGCTACACCATGTCATCGAGAATGCAATATCCTCCTGGCAACTGGTGCTCCATAGAGATCCTGCGAACCAGGGCGCTTTTGAATCCTTGGGTGCGCTTTTGGAACAGCAGGAGCAGTGGGACCAATTGGCGTACATGCTGGGTCAACAGGCACTCGCGGCTACGGACCTCGATACGAAAGCCAAAGTATACCGACGCCTCGCTTCCATTCATTTGACGCAACGCTCGGATCCTCACGAAGCCTCGGTCGTTCTCCGCAAACTCCGCAAGCTTCTGCCCCACGACGACGAGGTACGAACCGCACTATCTGAAGCGCTCCTCAAATCTGGAGCGACCGCCGACGTAGCCTCACTTCTCCAAGAACAAATCGACGCGGAACACGAACCTGAACGGCGGGCCGAACTACGTCGTATTCTTGCGGAGCACTTGGAGCGAGAACTCGATCAGGACACCGAAGCTTTTGCGGTGGCGTCTCAGATTCTGGCCGATCTCCCAAACGACGAAGATGCGCTGAAGCGTATGGAGCGAATCGACGCCCGTCTCGGCAATTATGAGCGACTCGTCGACACGCTTTCCTATCGAGCGAAGAGTGCAGATGGAGAGACTCAAATCGAACTCTATTCCGCCATCGGCGTCTTGGCGGAGGAGCACCTCAAAGAGCCAGAGCGTGCGATCGACGCCTATCAGCGGGTGCTCGAACTTGATCCCGATCACGACCCGAGTATCGAGGCACTCGACGCACTTCTCGAGCGCGCTGGCCGGTACCGAGAACTCATCATGGTCCTGCAAGATCGTGCGGAACGTGAGGACAACGCTGAAGTGCGCAGCACGCTGTATCATCGAATCGCCTCGATCATGAGACATGGAACGGGTGACGAAGAAGCGGCCGCGAGTACCTACCGGAAGCTTCTCGCGATTCGAGGCGATGAGGAAGCCCTGCGCTACCTCGCCGATCTTGCTCGAAGAAGACAACAGTGGCCGGAACTGGTGCGTTACGGAGGGGAACTTGTCGACCACCTAAACTCCTCTGAAGAGGCTACCGATCTTCTTTTCGAAATCGCCACGGTCTACATTGAGAAACTGGAGCAACCCCGGTTGGGCGTCGAGAAACTCCGAATACTCGTCAACGAATTGGATTCTGGTCATCAAGAGGCACTAGCGCTCATGGTGAACACTGGAGAAGATCTCGAAGATTCAGTCACGATCTCGGAAGCACTTTCCAAGCAGCTCAGCATCACCGACGACCCGAGTCTGCGCGTTCCCATCGCCAAGCGATTGGCACAGGTCTACGAAAAAGAACTGAGAGACACGCCGAGCGCGATCGAAGCTCTCTTCGCCTGGGTCGATGCAGACGTCACGGCGCCTGAACCCCATCGACAACTCGTCCCGCTACTCGAGTCGGAAGCGCGCTGGGAAGAACTTCGAGGAAGCTTCGACATCCTCTGTGCATTGGAGGTAGACGGGCCTGCGATAGCACGCTGGGTTCAAAGATCCGCAGAGTTATGTGTACGACTTGGAGACGTGGATGGTGCTTGGGAGCGTCTGCGCGTCCAAACCGAAGCGGGAGATTCTGATTGCGAAGGCGCACTGCGTGCATTGGCGCGATCCGTTAGCCGAAGCGAGGAGCTGGCCCAGCTCTACCGTACGCTTGCAAAGAATCAAAACGAGCTGGAAGACAAAGCATCCTGGTGGAAGAAGGCAGCGGAGATCCATGACGCAGACGTTGGGGACTCCGAACTCGCTATCGAGGCAGCTCTTCACAGCTTCTTCTGCGATACCAGCAACCTACAGCTGGTTGCGTACATCGAAAACCTCATGGAGCGAAGCGGCCTGTGGCACAAGCTCTCTGCGGTTTACGAAGCCTTGGTGCGGGAGCAAAAAAGCCCTGCCGATCGAGCGCGGACGTATCGTCGTCAAGCAAGCGTGCTGGAGGACAAAGCCAAATCAAATGCAGATGCCTTCCAAGCGATGCTCCTCGCCTATGAGACAGATCCGACGGACGAAGAGGTGCGGCTCGAACTGGAACGTTTGGGCAGCAGTTGGCCTCAGAGCGCTCAGATTCTATCGGTTTACGACCGGCGCAAGGCTGAGGCCGAAACTGACGCCTTGCGGGTAGAGTATATTTGCAAAGCGGCCCGTTGGTGTAGCTCGATACTGGGCGATGCTCAGCAGGCCAACAGCTACTTGGCGCAAGGTGTTGCGCTATGCGCACGCGCACCAGAGCTCATGCCGGTCCTCGAAACCTGTGCGGTGAAGATGGATTCCGAGCAAGAGCTTCCCCTTGAGTCTTCGGCCATCCGCGATTTAGCCATGCTTTATCGGCGCATCGGTGAGCACGCATCCGACGATCGCAGGACCTCGACGAGACTTCTGATGGAGTCGGGCCGGCTCTTTGAGACATGGCTTGACGAACCAGCTACTGCACTTGAAGTGCTCATTCACGCTGTCGAGCTTGATCCCAGCGCCGCGGAGGTCTTACGGCAAGTCGCGGGACTCGCCAAGCGATGCGGTGAGGCTGAGGCACTACAAGAACTACTTGAGCGATTGGCAAGAGAGGCTCTCGATTCGAACGTCGCCGAAACCTTACTCCGATGCAGAGCAGAGCTGCTCACGACGGTGCTCGCCCACTTCGACACGGCAGCGAACGTCTATGAGCAGCTCCGAGTCCTGCTGCCGGCAGACCGGGAGATCGCGTTTCGACTGCGGGAGAGTCTTCAGAAAGCGGCCCGATATGATGACCTCCTGGTTGCGGTGGAACGCGAACTCGTGACGACATCGAACCCTCTTGAACGCCACGATCTCCTTCAGATTATTGCGGAAACATGGGAATTTTGCCTCAACAATCGATGGGAAGGGCTCGACGCATGGAAACGTTTGCTGAACGAATTTCCCAAAGATCGAGAAGCACTGGAAGCAACTAAAAGACTGGCACCGCGCAGCGTAGCCTCAGACGAACTTCCCACGGCAGACCATGAGCCCACGCCTGCGGTATTTATGATTTCCGACGAGCTTCAGATACATATCGACAGTCAACCTACGCCTCAGCTGCATCGGCTTGCGGAGATGCTCGCCGCTCAAACGGGATCGGTCGAGGGCATTTCTCTCGAAGCGGGTGAACTCACGACGACGCCCACACGGAGATCACACTTGCCCGATGGATTTGAATCTCTTGCGGCATCAAGCGGAGAGGAAAGCACCTAAGCGGAGACGGGATAGTCCAGGTTGCTTGAGTAACGCATGAGGCAGCTGTTCTTGGCGCATGCGGCGTTCGAGATGCACCGCGTCTGAGATAAAACGCTAAAGCTGTCGAAGATGACGACGAGCGATCTCCGCCCAAGTCCCTTCGGGCTCGAGATCTAGATAGGACTCCCAGGCCGGACGCGCTTCTGAGACTCGCCCGACTTCCTCTAGGGCCATGGCTAGGTTGAAGTAGGCGTCTGCAAAGCTTGGGTCACTGGTAAGAGCCCGACGAAACCAGGGCAGTGCGTGATTCGGTTCTCCCCGATCGAGACGGAGGAAGCCTAGATTATAGAGCGCCTCTGGCTGCTCGGGGTCCACCTTCAAAGCTCGCGCGTACCAGGCCTCGGCTTCGTCGGGAAAACCTCGACGAAATCGAAGATTCCCAAGATTGGTGAGCGAGTTGGAAAAGGCTGGGTCCAGCTCGATGGCCGAGCGATACGCATCCTCCGCCTGATCGAACGTTGCCGGATCCTCGTCAAACCTACATCCCTCGAGATAGAATTGATGGGCAGTTCGCTTCCGAGCCGCAGATCCGCCATCGGCATGCAACACACGGACGACATCCTCACCGATACTTTGGACATCGAAGTCCAAGACCAGCTGCCCGGTCGTCGGTTCGAAGGCAAGAGACCGTTCATGAACAAGCACGCTTTGCCCGTCAGCAACCACTCTTAGTTCAGCAAGCGGACGCGTGATCTTCGGTAGCGACGTCCGCAAAGCATCTACGGTGCGACGTACGCTACGCAGGGGAACGCCCTGCTCCAAGAGCCCCTTGGCGACACGAATGCCTATAAGATCTTGGAAGGTGTAAAGCCTGCGGCGGCCGAGTCGGACCGAAGGCTCGATAAACCCAGACTGATCCCAGTAGCGCAATCGGTTTTCGGAATAGCCAAAAAGACGGGCGACTTCACGACGCGTGTAGAGATCTATAAATGGATCACTTGAATCGGCACGGCGAGATTGAGTCCTGGTCTTTCGTGCCCATTCCTCTTTCGCAACAGAGTTCTCGTTCGCAACAGAGTTCTCGTTCGCAACAGAGTCCTCTTGCGAACGAGAAGCAGCAGTCCCCTTACCATCGTGATCGCGTCGGAACGAAACATGAATGACGTTACCGCTGGATTTTGAAGTTTTGCTCAATTCGCCTCTCGATCTGCGAACGCGTATACAGGAACTTCGAGGTCCACATCCATCAGTAAACCAACATCTTCTACACGCACTCGAGTTTCCACGAGCGCGGTGCCAAGCTCGTAACCGGGAAGACGCCTCGAAACCTCGGTACAGGCCAAGCGCATCGCTCGGGCTCGAACACGAACTGAGCGTTCGGTGGCTCGCTTCAGACGTAGGGCATCGACAGGTTCTCGAAATGCATGACGCAATTCGATGAACGCGGCTGTAATCATGATGCTTCCAAACCAACTGGCTTCACCGTTCAGTTCTCGAATCGAGCCCTCCGCGAGTACTTCCGCATGACGAAACAGGCACTCTTCGGCCTCTCGACTGAGAATATCCTTCGCCGATGCGGTGAAGAGAGAGACGCGTCGGGTCTTAGCGACACTTGGACCCATCCTCTTCTCAGTTTCGATCGGTAGATCTTTCGACACGGTCCGCACAGCTTACATCAGCCCACACAACAACCACAATATGCTGCAGCGAGCCAACCTCGGCTTTCACAGAGGAACCAAGTTGCTACATTCGCCGCATGTCCGTGGCCGCAGCTCCGATGGCGTTTCTCTCCGATATTCACGGCAACTTGTCGGCCCTAGACGCAGTACTTGAGGAGCTCACTCGAGAAGACATCCGTAAGGTCTATGTCGCAGGGGACATCTTGCTGGGTGGAGTCGACCCGCTTGACGTTTGGAAACGCCTTCAATCGATCGGAGCGACCTGCGTCCGAGGCGTCTCCGACGAAGCCCTGGTCACCCTAGATCCCAAGCAGCTACCCGTCACCAATGAAGAGGAGCGGAAAGCCGTACAGCAGTTCGCAGAAACACGTAGAGCGCTCGGGGATCTGATTGTCGAGAGGATTCGAAGACTACCGGAACGTATGCGGATCCCCCTAGTCGACGGGAAGGAACTCTTGTTGATGCATGGTGCTCCGTCACCCCAAACAGATGAGATCACCCATGAAATGTCAGACGACGAAATTTTGGCCGCTCTAGATGACGATCCAGCGGACGTGTTCATCGTCGGCGCGTCACACGTAGCCTTTGAACGAAGTGTAGACGACAGAACAATCGTCAACGTCGGTTCGGTTGGAGCGTCGCCTGAGGGAAAGATGGCACACTATGCGGTGGTTCGACCCTCGATGCTTGGAGTCGATATCCAGCTACGCCACGCAGCATACTGAAATCAATTCATCAGTTGAGCTCATGATCGAGCATCGCCTACTGACTCGCCACCGCAGCGGGTCCGCTAACTCGCGACCGCAGCGGGTACCAGACGACTGCGCGTGAGCTCCACCTGAATCACACGTCTTTCATCGGCATCGGTGACCTTCAGACGATAGTTACCGACGTGTAAAGTATCCCCTACGCGCGGCACCCGACCTGCGATTTCGATGATCAATCCGCCCAGCGAATCGTACCCTCGCGAGTCGTGTCCACGCGAGTCCGCCCCGCGCGAATCGTGTGCACGGGAGAGAGCACCCCCCTCACCATCGTCCAGGGACTCTCCGAGCATGTCGTTGAGATCGTATACGCTCATACCAGCGTCGGCCAGATAACGGCCCGGTTCCACTTCCTCAAGACGGATTTCGTCACTGTCATGCTCGTCACGTATTTCGCCGACGATCTCCTCGAGCACGTCCTCAAGCGTCACGATGCCGCTAACCCCACCAAACTCGTCGACCACGATCGCCAAATGAACGCCATCGCTCTGCATCTCACGGAGCAACATGCCGATCTTGCGGTTCTCAGGGGTAAAATAGACCGGCCTGCGTACCAGGTGCTCTAGTCGAACATCGTCCCAATCGGACTGGCCCACTACCTGGAATAGGTCTTTGGCATAGAGCACGCCTTCAATACGATCGATCCGGTCCCGGTATACAGGGTATCGACTGTGTCCTGACTTGACGATCAGCTCCAGAACCTTGTCCACAGGAGTATTGATGGCTATCGCGACCGTTTGAGTGCGAGGAACCATCACTTCTCGAGCATATGTTTTCTTGAACTCCAAAATGCTGCGGAGCAGTTCCGCATCTTGAACGCCTATGGAGCCGTTTTCCTCCCCTTCTTCGATCACTTGCTCGACTGCCAGCTCCGTGACCCTGACGTTCTCGGGCTCTTCAACGGGAGGAACGGTGTGTCGAACCCATCGGTGCATCCATATCGAGGGGAGCGCAAGCGGTGCGAACATCAGTTCCAACGGCCGCAACCAGTGGCTCAATCTTAGCGCGATCCGAGACGCACGCCGACGAGCTACGGTAGCCAGGGTCGTAGAGGCAAGCCCGTAACCCAGCGCTACAAGGAGTACCGCAGCGATGGCTTCCGGTAGCGTGTCGTCTCGCCAGACCCACATCGTCGTTGCGGAGGCCAATGCGAGTGCTGTGATCCGTCCGGCATGGTACCGAGCCTCGATCTGCTCCTGCATCGCGAGCACGCGTCTTGCGGCGTTGGCCATCGATGCTCCGGGGGAACCTTCTGATAGAGCTCGAAGTCTCGCTTCACCGAAAGCCTTGAGACCGCTATCGAGCGCAGCGAGAATCGCTCCGACAAAGATGCCGCCAGCGATGACAGCGAAATGACCTATGCTTGGATCGTCCAACGCGGTGTGTCTTCAGGTTAGCTACGTAGGCTCCGAGCTGCAAGCTACCTTGTGCGTTCGAATCTCACCAGGGTCTTGTACCGCCTGCACCTTGAGTTGAAAACGGCTTCAGAACATCGGATGCCGGTTCTTACTCAGGTTGCGCCTTCGAGCGAAGTCGTGCGCCGATTCGCAGACGCAGGGCATTAAGCCGAATAAATCCGGTAGCATCCGACTGGTCATACACATCGTCCTCCTCGAAGGTAGCGAACTCTGATGCGTACAGTGACTGTTCACTGGAGCGACCACAAACCTGCATCGATCCCTTGTACAGCTGAAGCCGAACCTTGCCGGTAACGTGAGATTGAGCATGGTCCATCAATGCCTGCAACATCTCACGTTCCGGCGAGAACCAGAATCCTCGGTACACCATAGAGGCGTACTCAGGGATCAGCGAGTCCCGGATCCGCATCACCTCGCGGTCCATGGTGATCGACTCAAGCGCTCTATGTGCCCGCTGCAAGATGGTTCCGCCGGGAGTTTCGTACACGCCTCGAGACTTCATACCGACGAAACGGTTTTCAACAATATCGATACGACCGACGCCATGTCGGGAGCCTAACTCGTTAAGCCTGCGGATGATCTCTGCGGGAGACAGGGCCTCACCATCGACTGCGACCGGATTTCCGGAGCTGTACTCTATCGTAACGAACTCGGGCTCGTTCGGGGCGTCCTTGGGGTCTGTGGTCCAGCGGAACATCTCCGCATTCGGCGCTACCCAGGGATCCTCTAGAATTCCTCCCTCATAGCTGATGTGAAATAGATTTTCGTCTACGGAATAAGGTTTCTCCGCGCTCGCCTCTACATCGATTCCATGCGCTTTTGCATACTCGATGCAGTCCGTGCGCGAGCGAAGAGACCACTCTCGCCACGGCGCGATCACCTTGACCCGCGGATCGATTCCCATCGCGCAGAGCTCGAAACGCACTTGATCGTTTCCTTTACCGGTCGCGCCATGAGCGATGGCGTCTGCTCCCACTCGATGGGCTACGTCCATCATAGCCTTGGCGATAACCGGACGGGCTATGGAGGTTCCGAGCAAGTACTCTCCCTCGTAAATCGCGTTGGCTCGGAGCATGGGAAAACAGAAATCACGAGCAAACTCCTCGGTGAGGTCCTCCACAAAGCAATGCGTCGCTCCGGTGCGCAGGGCCTTGCCCTCGACATCGCTGAGGTCTTCTTTCTGCCCTACATCTGCACAAAAACCGACGACTTCAACATTGTACGTCTCTCGCAGCCAGGCGAGGATCACCGAGGTATCGAGTCCTCCACTGTAGGCAAGGACTACTTTGCGGAAATTTTGAGCCATAGAGGATGCCTTAGTCCCCTCGTTCGCTAACGCAAACCAAACCGCCTCGGTCGTTCGATTTAGTACAGCGCGGCGATAGTTGGTCAGGTGCTGATGTGGAGTGCTCTTATGTTTTGAGAGGCTCTCGAAGTTCGATAGCCGAGTTGTCACAGAGCTCGCAGAGCATTTTTAGCGCTTCAAGACGTTCCATACCGCTGAGTTCGAGAAGCTGCTCGAGCGATATAAGGCCATCGATGCGACTCATCAGAAAACCGGCTCGGTGATCGAGGCCCAACCAGCGCACTTCCGAATCCGGGACGCACACTCGGGGTATCCAAGAAAGGCGACCCAGGCGAGCGACATAGAGCTGTTCGAGATGGATCCGGCTGCTGTTCGCGTGATGAAGCGCTTGCGCATCCTCGCTATCGACACCGAGAAGCAGCTCAGCAGCCCGTAGCGAGCCGGTGAAGTCACCAAGGGCAAATTTTTCAGCCATCTCCGAACGAAGATCCAAGCCGGGAGATGAGGGTCTGTTTCTATCGACAAGTTCGATCGCATGATTGGAATCCGAGTTCCGCCAATCCTGGGATGGCCGATCGACGGCGTGCGAAGATAAACGCGTATCTCCGTCGGGCTCATCCTCTTCGGCAATACCTTCCGATGCCGCTTGCCCATCGGGTTCTTTAGCTGAGGACCACGCATCCCTTGTTCCGATCGACTCCTTGGATGGAGGTCTCCAAGGAGGAATCTCGGGCAGGATCGCAGGGGCGTGAGACGATTCCTCCGGCAATACAAGGGGTGGACCTTGGAAGCTCAAGGTGAGGCGGGGTTTTGGATCGGAGTCCAAATCTTCCCGGTCGCGTGGCTCGCCCTCGATCGTCTCCTCATCGCTGGGCACGTTACTTTAGAGTATCAACTATTGCTCGGTTCAAAGCAGCTCAAATATCGTGTTCCCTGGATCACATCCGCATAGCGTCTCGATGGGCCCCTTATCATGCATCGGTCGCTGCGAGCTAACTCGCCTTGCCGACCACGCCTTTGAACATGCGCTGTGTTCGAGACAGTGCGTCGATCTGCTCCTTGAGCGCATGGGTATCGTTCTGATCGATGAGATCTCTGGCCCTTTGGACCACGTTTCGTGCCTTTTCTAGAGCATCGCGTCCGAAGTCGCTGCCTGCGACTACCGACTCAACTTCGGGAAACAGTTTCTCAATGTCAGCGATCAGGGTTTCAGCAGCCTGCCTGGTTTGCTCTGACTCTTCATCTATACGGCGAGCTACCGCATAGTCTCGAGCTTCGCTCATCATTTGTTCAAGCTCATCATCAGTCAGTCCGCTAGAGGCTGTCACCGTGATCGACTGCTCCTTACCGGTATCGAGGTCCTTCGCGTGCACACTGACGATGCCGTCTGCATTGATCTCAAAGGTGACCTCGACCTCCACCTCTCCAGCACCGGCACGACGCAGACCGGTCAGGATGAATTCGCCCAAAAGCTCATTTTCTTCGGCCCGGCGCGACTCTCCCTGCAGAACGAGGATCTTGACCGCAGTCTGATCCGCACGAACCGTGGTGAATATTTTGGATCTTGAGGTTGGAACCGTGGTGTTTTGTGGGATGAGCTCTTCGAAATATCCGCCAACGACCATAATGCCGAGGGTGTGCGGGGTTACGTCAAGCAGGACCATGTCCATTTCTGGACTGTCGTCGATAAGCGCAGCCCCCTGAATCGAAGCGCCAAGGCCTACGACTTCGTCCGGATGGACTCCCTTACAAGGCTCACGTTCGAAGAAGCTCGAGACCACCCGCTGTATCTTGGGCATACGGGTCATGCCTCCAACTAGGATTACATCTTCGATCTCGTCTTTTTCCAGTCCAGCCTCGTCAAGAGTCATTTCACATATTTGGGCGGTTCGTTTGATCAAGTCGTCGGTCAGTTCCTCAAGTTGAGCCCGGGTGAGCAAGCGCTGTAAGTGCAAAGCCTCGTTCCGGGCACTCGAAATAATGAAGGGGAGATTGACCTCGGTCTCTACCACCCCGGAAAGCTCACATTTTGCTTTCTCAGCCGCATCCTTAAGCCGCTGAAGCGCCATACGGTCTTGACGCAAATCGATTTGGTATTCCTCCTGAAATCCATGCACGAGCCAATCGATGATCCGCTGATCAAAGTCTTCCCCACCCAGAAATGTGTCACCAGCAGTGCTAACGACCTTGAACACTCCGGTAGAGGATATTTCGAGAATCGAGATATCGAAGGTACCTCCGCCCAGATCATAAACTGCGACGGTGCGATCGATTTGTTTACCGAAACCGTAGGCAAGGGCCGCTGCCGTCGGTTCATTGATGATGCGAATTACATCGAGGCCCGCAATAGCACCGGCATCTTTCGTCGCTTGGCGCTGGTTGTCGTTGAAATAGGCAGGTACGGTGACCACGGCTCTGGTGACCTCATGGCCGAGGTAGTCTTCCGCGATCATCTTCATTTCCTGCAAGATCATCGCGCTGGTTTCGGGTATCGAATACATCTTTTCGCGCAGCTGTACCCGCACGTCCCCGTGAGGTCCTTCGACGATACGATAGGGGCAGGTGGCGATAGCGTTTTTCACCTGGGGTGAGTCCCATTTTCGCCCTATGAGACGCTTTGCTGCGTACACGGTATTTTCAGCATTGGTAACGGCCTGCCTTTTAGCGATATGGCCCACCAATCGCTTACCTGCCTCCGTCACCGCAACCATCGAAGGCGTAACCTTGTAACCCCCGCGATTGGCGATAACTACTGGTGTTCCCCCTTCAACTACTGCGACGCATGAGTTGAAGGTTCCGAGGTCGATCCCGATTACCTTATCCATTCGGTCCCTCTCCAGCTCCCGCACCTGAACGCTACTGGCTGGCCTCTCTCAGAAGATTCTTGACCATCTCGTCGTCAGGGTCCAGCTTCACGGCTTTTTCCAGCTCTCTTCGAGCATTTAGTTTCATGTCCGCCGCTAAGAATAGCTGTCCTAGTATACGGCGCGCGCGAAACGAGTCCGGCTTAAGTTCTACGGCGTGCTGGGCAAACTTGACGGCCTTTTTGATATCCCCCTTCGCCATCAGAAGCGCATGAGCGGCGCGCACGCTAGGCTCGAATTCGTCGGGTTTGCCCTCTGCAACTCGGGCCCAAGAGAGAGCCGCAGCGCTCCACATCCTATGCTGCTCCTCGTATTTGGCTTGCTTTTCGTAAGTGGCTGAAAGGTCGTTGAGCAGCCCTCGATAAACGCGCTCGTATTCCATTCGAACGTCGTCACGACCTTCATCGACCGCTAGGGCAAGTCGCAGGGCGTTGGAGGCGCTCAGCAAATCGTTTTCCGATTCTGCATGCTTGGCCTGCCTGAGATAGCGATCGACCCGACTGTGCCCACCGGTCACAGAAGCCGAGTTCTTTAGGCTCTTGGCTAAGTGCCGCAGGATCGTCTCGGGCTCCGCAGGCTTTGGGGGAGGTATCTTGGATGAGGATCTCGCGGCATCCGAGGGCGGCGCACTGGAACCCAACCCTCTGCCAACATTGCGAGCCAAACGTTTTGCGTGCATGAGGCGCATGCGCTCGCGGACCGCCGTTCGACGGGCATTTCGGCCAGAATCCCGCGACTCAGAGTCTCGCTCTTGCTCCCGCGACTTCGAGGTATCGACCGGCACGGAAAACGTACCGGTGCTGTTCGGTCGCTCACTGCTTCCGGGCGCGGCAGAAACTTCACTGTCCTTTTTAAGGGACCGAGCGTCGGCGTCCTTGGATGTTGGAGAACTCGAGGGTGCCCTTTGTGTTTTGTCCTCAGGTAGCTTCGCTGCTTCGACAACTTCCCGTCGCAACTTTTCGGCCCGTTGCTCTCCTTGCCTCATGACACTGGACACCGCTTCGGTCTGTTCCTTCAGACCTAGGTAGGCATCGTATTCTGCACGCTTCTTTTTTTTGCCGAGCACCTCGTAGGCTTCGGTAAGCTGCTTGAATACCGCTTCCATCTTCGGTTTGTATGAACCGAGCTCCTTGCCGAAAAGCGTATCCGGATGAAATACCTTAGAGAGCGCAAAGTAGGCAGAGCGGATGGTCTTTTTGTCTGCATCCTTGGACACATCCAGTAGCTGATAATGGCTTAGTTCACCTAGTCGGTAGTACGTATCGAGCACCTGCCGACGCCGCTCCAAAGCGAGATCCACCTCTTCCTCGAGCTCAGAGGGATCGTATAAAGTCAGCGACGCCCCTAGGGGCAGAGGCTTCGTCTGCACCGGCCCCCAGGCAGCCTTACGTTTCGAATCCTCGTCAGGTTTTTTTGGAGAGCAAACGCCTCCCTCATCTGAACGAGGAGGCACCACAGACGGACCGGCACGCATCGAGCGGGAGTTGGGGGGAACGACAGCACGAGCACGCGATCCTTGTTCGAGGACGGGAGGCCTGCTGAACCCTTTCCACTCGACCGCACCGTGATCGACCATCTGCTGCACCGTAGACAAGACTTTAGCTGGTGGAAGTGAAACAACCTCAGCGATATCGCGAATCGAAAGCACGCCATCGATGCAAGAAAGGACAAACCCTTCTTGAGGGCCTAAAGGCATGCTCTTGATGTCCGCGCCCTCAGCCAACCGCGGAACTCTTCGATACGCACTTGTCACCAATTCAGCGGGTATTTCAAGGACAGTAACACGGTTCCAAGCGTTCCTTGTTATAGATAAAGACCTCGCCCGAACGGATCGTCTGGCTCGATTAACTTGCGGAGGGTCCGACGGGTCCCAACCCTATTTGTAGGCTAGTGAGCCGCCGGCCTCTCATGCCTACGCTCGATCCGCATCAGGCGCAGCGACGCTCGGAACACACCATTCCATCAGCGCTTTTTGTGCATGCAGGCGGTTTTCAGCCTCGTCCCAGACCCGGGAACTTGGACCGTCGATCACAGAAGAGGACACCTCTTCACCTCGATGGGCTGGTAGGCAATGTAGGAAGATGGCGTTTTTTTCGGCACGAGACATCACCTCACCATCTACGCAAAACCCGAGAAAAGCCTCCTGCCTCGCGCTAGCCTCTTCTTCTTGTCCCATCGACGCCCACACATCGGTCGTGACGACGTGGGCACCTCGCGCTGCCTCAAGCGGATCGCGCACGATTCGGACAGGCATATCGTTGCCAACTGAACGGAGTACTTGCAGGTTGGGTTCAAACCCCTCAGGGCAGCTCAGCACCAGTTCAAACTCCGCCAGCTTGGCCGCGTTGACCCAAGAGTGTGCCATGTTGTTGCCGTCACCGATCCACGCCACTCGGAGTCCCTTCAGCTGCCCAAAGTGTTCGCGAACCGTCTGTAAGTCGGCAACGAGCTGACAGGGGTGAAAGTCGTCGGTCAGACCATTGATGACGGGAATCTGAGCAGCATCAGACAGACGCCGCAGTCGATCGTGGGCGAAGGTCCGGTAGACTACGGCGTGAGCGTAGCCTCCGAGCATGCGGGCCGTGTCTTCCAGCGGTTCACCTCGTCCAAGCTGAGTGTCCTTCGCGAGCAACACCAGAGGATGTCCACCGAGTTCCCGAATGCCCACCTCGAAAGAGACGCGGGTACGTGTCGAAGTCTTTTCGAGAAGAATCACGACGGTCTTGCCGGAGAGCGGCTGAGGATGATCGGGAGTGCCCCGAGCCGACTTGAATCGATCGGCTCGATCGAGAACGTGAGCAAGCTCTGCCGAGCCCAGATCGAAAAGCGAGTAAAAATGACGAATCATGAGGACGTCCCTTGAAGCAGTGGCGGATCGAGCAGAATGTCTTCGATCGCGGCGAGCCCTTCGTCGAGCTCTTCTCGGGTCACGTTCAGTGCAGGAACGAAACGTAGGACGTTGCCTCCCGCGAGCGTGAGCAGAACCCTTCGCTTTCGGAGTGCTGCGATCATGCCAGCGGGATCGATTCCATCGGCCAGCTCTAACCCCCGAAGGAGACCCCGTCCTCGCGCATCGACAAACACATCCGACTTATCGACGAGTCGATTTAAGTGCTGGCCAAGGTAGCGTCCCTGTACTTCAGAGCGCTCGACCAAATCTTCTTCCTCAAAGATATCAAGTACGGCCAAACCAGCGGCACAGGCTAGGGGATTCCCTCCGAACGTACTCGCGTGACTGCCCGGAGGCAGACCCCCCTCAACCTTCAAGGTCACGGCCATCGCGGAGAGAGGAAATCCGCCGGCGATGCCCTTGGCCAGCGAACACGCATCTGGCATCACTCCGCTATGCTCGCGACAGAGGAAACGCCCGGTGCGTCCGTATCCGGTTTGTACCTCATCGAACATCAACAGGGCACCTCGCTCGTCGCACAATTGGCGTAGTGCGACCAAATACGCGTTCTCGGGGACGCGCACGCCTCCCTCGGCCTGAATCGGCTCAACGATGACGGCAGCGGTACGTTCACCCACCACCTGCCGCATGGCTTCGATATCGTCGTACTCCACAAAGCGCACTCCAGGCAGCAGAGGCTCCATGCCAAGATGATACTTGGACTGCCCTGTGACGCTGAGGGCTCCCATGCTTCGTCCATGAAAACTACGGTGGGTCGCCACAAACTCCACCCGCTCTTGATGGCCGCGCTCCCAATGCCAACGACGACTCAGCTTCATCAGCGCTTCGTTCGCTTCGGTACCGCTATTGCCGAAATACACTCGGCTAAAGCCGGTTTTGGCTACGATTCGACGACTCAGTTCGATTGCGCGGTCATTGTAAAATAAATTTGAAGTGTGAACGAGCCGGGCACTCTGCTTCGCAATGTCCCGGGCAAGGCGAGGATGAGCATGTCCCACGGAGAGCACCGCGATGCCTCCCGTCAGGTCTAAAAAGCGGGTTCCTTCGACATCCCAAACGTGGCGTCCTTCTCCGCGCGTGAGAACCATAGGCGCCGGGCGGTAATTGCGCATCGAGGTGTGTTCTGCTTGCAGTCGGAGTTCCTCGTTGGAAGTCATCCTAAAGTCTTAGCATGCCTAGACAACAGAGCGAGGCTAGCCAGGAGCGGACCTACCACTCGATCCTCGTAGGATAAAACCAAGCTATTGCGGAGGCGAAGGCCGGACGGCTGGAGACGAGTGTGCTAACTCGCTCGGGCGATGGAGGCACTTGTACAAAAGGCACGCATTTTACATGAGGCTGTGCCTTATATTCGTCAGTTTCAGGGCAAGATCGTCGTCATCAAGTACGGCGGCCACGCGATGATAGACGAAGACCTTCGCGATGGCTTTGCTCGGGATATCGTGCTGATGAAGTACGTAGGGCTCAATCCGGTCGTCGTACATGGCGGTGGACCACAAATCGACCGCAAACTCGAGTCGATCGGAGTCGCTTCGCAACGGCTCGACGGTTTGAGAATCACAGACGAGGCGACCATGGAGGTCGTCGAGATGGTGCTGGGCGGAAGTGTAAATCAAGAGATCGTGTCGCTCATCGGGCGGCATGGGGGTCGGTCCGTGGGACTGACCGGGCGCGACGACCGCTTTCTGCGTGCTGAGAAGATCAAATCCATGCGAACCCGAAGTGGTCAGGAACTTGATCCCGGTCGGGTGGGCAGAATCGTCGAAGTTCATCCCGATGTCGTTCAACGACTCGTCGAAGGCGGCTTCATTCCTGTAATCGCTCCGGTAGCGGTAGATGATGCCGGTCGCTCGCTCAACGTCAACGCAGACACTGTGGCTGGTCGAATCGCGGAGGCACTGCGGGCAAAAAAACTGGTCTTGATGACCGACATCGAGGGAGTGAAAGATGCAGATGGAACAGTCGTTAGCTCTCTGAATGCGAGAGGAGCAAGAGAACTCGAGGAGAAAGGCGTGATCGCCGGGGGAATGATTCCAAAAGTTCGATGCGCTCTCAATGCAGTACAGCGTGGGGTTCAAAAGGCCCACATTATCGACGGTCGCAACCAGCATGCGATGCTTCTCGAGATCTTCACTGACGAGGGTGTAGGCACCGAGCTCACCAATTCCTGAACTCTTCGAATGGAGCGGGCCTAGGCAGTCTGCGTAGTCGCGGGAGCTACGGACATGCGGACTAGAGAATGAAACGCTGTAGTTCTGAATTGTCCACGATGGGCTTGAGCGTTCTATCGACGTATGCGGAGTCGACGACGACCGTATTGCCAGAACGCTCCGGCGCGGCAAAACTCAGTTCTTCCAGTAAAGCTTCCATAATCGTATGAAGACGGCGGGCTCCGATATGCTCCGCTCGTTCGTTCGCCTCCGCTGCATAGCCTGCGATGGATTGAATCCCATCTGGAGTGAACTGGATGTCGAGTTCTTCTGTTGCAAGCAACGCGCTGTACTGACGCGTAAGCGAGTTTTTCGGTTCTGTCAGAATTCGGCACAGGTCATCACGACTAAGCGATTCAAGCTCGACTCGAATAGGAAAGCGACCCTGAAGTTCTGGGATTAAGTCAGACACATCGGTCACGTGAAACGCACCAGCCGCGATAAAGAGGATGTGATCCGTCTTGACCGAACCGTACTTGGTGCTGACGGTCGAGCCTTCCACGATGGGCAGTAAATCTCGCTGAACGCCTTCTCGGGAGATATCCGGACCCGATCCTGCCTGCGAGCGCCGAGCCACCTTATCGATTTCATCCAGAAATACGATACCGCTCTGCTCGGATCTCTGTATGGCTTCCCGATGCACTGCATCCGAATCGACAAGTTTATGGGCTTCCTGTTCCTCCAGAATCGGCCGAGCCTCAGAAACTTTTAGTTTTC
Source organism: Myxococcota bacterium (assembly GCA_039030515.1). Taxonomy (GTDB): domain Bacteria; phylum Myxococcota_A; class Polyangia; order Polyangiales; family Houyiibacteriaceae; genus JBCCEA01. The sequence goes on from JBCCEA010000012.1 coordinate 63,802, forward strand.
TCAGATTCCTTTGGCTCTGAGCTTGCCCGAGCATATCTCTGAGATTCAGGGTCATCTCTTCAGGACCGTGAGCACCGAACACGGTCATGAACGGATTTCCTTGGTCCTGGACGTCAATCTCGATTTCTTCATCTTCAAGCAGACCCTGACGAAGTTCGCGGCGAATGGGATCGGCGCTGCGAGCATCCGGAGCCGGCTTTTCAGCGGTTGGGGCTGCGCCAAGCACAAAGGGTCCGATCATCTGCGGACCGCTGGTCGACAGGGTCGACTTCTTCGGTGTCGGAGCACGCTTTTCTACAAGAAGCTCTACGAGTCGCTCCTCGGCTTCGTCTTTGGCTTTAGCGCGTACTCGTGCCACTTCCTCTTGTCTCACCAAGTGCACGGCATGTTCGAGCAAATCCCGAATAATGGATTCGACATCTCTGCCGACATAGCCCACTTCAGTGAACTTACTGGCTTCTACCTTCACGAAGGGCGCCTTGGCCAGCTTTGCAAGGCGGCGGGCGATCTCGGTCTTGCCGCATCCGGTAGGCCCGATCATGATGATATTTTTTGGAGATATCTCGTCTCGCAAGTCTTCGGAAACTTGTTGCCGACGCCAACGATTGCGGAGTGCTACCGCCACCGCTCGCTTGGCCTTTTGTTGCCCCACGATGTAGCGATCTAACTCGCTCACGATTTCACGGGGAGTGAAACTGCCTGCTACGCTCACGCTTCGAGCTCCTCCAGAACGATCTCACCGTTCGTGTAGATACATACCTCGGACGCGATTCGAAGGGATTCCCTCGCTACTTCACCGGCAGATAGCTTCGTGTGTCGAATAAGCGCCCTACCTGCAGAGAGCGCGTAACTTCCTCCCGAACCGATCGCCACGATACCTTCGTCTGGTTCGATCACATCACCAGTGCCGCTGAGCAGTAAGGTATGCTCTGCGTCCATCACCAAAAGCATCGCTTCGAGCCTGCGCAGGTAGCGGTCGGTCCGCCAGTCTTTCGCGAGTTCGACCGCAGCCCGAGTAAGCGTGTAGCGGTGCTCTTTCAGCTTTGCTTCAAATCTGTCCAGGAGAGTGAAGGCATCCGCGCTTGCTCCTGCAAATCCCGCGAGGACCCTCCCCTCAGCGATAGGCCGAACCTTGCGCGCTTGAGCCTTCATGATCGTTTGGCCGAGAGAAACCTGGCCATCTCCCGCCATAGCGGCCCGACCCTCTCGCCGCACAGCAACCACCGTGGTGGAGCGGAAGCGTGGCTGCGATTCATGGACTGAATACGGGTTCGTATCGAGATTGAAAGGCACGAGCCTCGCAAGCTAAGAAGACGTTTACGGGATGTCAACCCCATCCCCGAAGGTCTCGCCTCGCGTTCGCGGTGTCCACGTTATTCCAGCCGGGACTCGTCTTGCGCGTAGGGCTCGCTCTCGGACGCACACTCTGACGCGATGAGTACCTCCCCCTCCCGCTGCTCGAGCGCTCCTTGTGCTCCAGGCGATGCCGCCGGTGGGGTGGCAGCGGCAGGCGTTCTGGTAGCGAGCGGATGTGCTCGGGTATACGCCTCAGAGAGTCGATCGAGCGTCACATGGGTATACCGCTGCGTCGTCGAAAGCCGAGCGTGTCCTAACAAGCTCTGAACCGTGCGTAGATCCGCTCCTGCATCGAGCAGATGGGTCGCGCAAGAATGACGCAGTGCATGCGGATGCAGTTCGGTTTCTCCACTGCCCTGCACTCCGTAGCGCTGAACGATATTTTGAACCTGTCGAACCGAGAGCGGAGTTCCGTGCCGGCCGAGAAATACGGCCTCCTCATGCTGACCACCTGTTTTCGGGTGCACGAGGGTGGAGCGTATCGCTAGGTAATTCCGCAGCGCGTCGACGGCACATCCTCCCAGAGGGACGATGCGTTCCCGATCCCCTTTTCCCACAACTCTGAGTTGCGCCTGATCGATCTGACAACTGCCAAGCGTGAGCCCGGTAAGCTCCGAAACTCGAAGTCCGCATCCGTAAAGCACCTCGAGAAGAGCGCGATCTCGAAGCGCAAGGTTTGAAGCCCGCCGCGTGTCTTTCGAGGGAGCTTCGGTCACCTCGCAAGCCTGCTCGACCGAAAGGTACAGAGGAAGCTTGTCGCTCGCCCGAGGACGCTTCAGCTTCGCGGCCGGACTCGCTTCGACCAGTCCGCGCAGCATTAGGAAACGAAAAAAAGCGCGTAGTGCCGAGATGCTACGCGCGGTCGTGGCCGGCTGTCGATCGACCCTTGACGCGAGAAAGTCTCGTAGATCACGAGTCTGCAAAGAGCGGGCATCCGACACCGAGAGATCCTGCGTCGCAAAGTCCTGCAGGGCCCGCAGTTCGAAACTGTAGGCCGAGACGGTGGCCGGGGAAGCGCGCCTTTCGAAACGCATGTACCCCAAAAAAGCCTCGACCTGCTCGGCCAAACAATCCACTAGAAACGATCACCCACTGGGGACACAGGAAACTCCAGTGGGAGAGGAAACTCCAGAAATGATCGGATAGGTTTTTCGGTTTGCGGTTCGAACACCCTCAAATTCTCTTAGCTTTACAAGCCAATCCTCGAGAGCAGCGAGCGCGCGCTTCGCCATCCACTGCCGACGTTCACGCTTCTTGAGTCGAGGATCTTCCACCGCCGGGAACATACTGAATACGACGTTGGATGGTTGAAAGTCTCTCACAACGCGACGCAGATGGTGATGTACCAGAGCACCGAGAGCCGTCTCGGGCGGAGGACGGCAGGCCGAATGAGGCAATCCCGCTTGAGCGCACGCAAGTTCGATGCCCAAAACCAGACCACAAGCCGCACTCTCGACATAACCCTCAACACCCGCAAGCTGCCCAGCGATGTACACCTTGTCTTGGGCCCGCAGGGAAAGATCGTCATTGAGCACTTCTGGAGCGTTGAGGAACGTATTGCGGTGAATACTACCGAGGCGCTGGAACTCAGCATTCGCTAGACCGGGGACCATGTGGAATACGCGTCTTTGCTCAGGCCAGGTCATACGCGTTTGGCATCCGACCAAGTTGTAGGCCGTGGCCGGATGATCCTCGGGACGTAGCTGAAGTACCGCGTAAGGGCGCCTTCCCGTTCGCGGATCGGTCAGACCGACGGGTTTCATGCAGCCGAACGCCAGAGTCTTGGGGCCTCGGCGAGCGAGGACCTCGATGGGCAAACACCCTTCAAAGTAGCGCTCGCTTTCAAATTCTTTCGGGCGCACCTGATCCGCTGAGAGGATCGCGCTCACGAAGGCCTCGTATTCGTCCTTGTCGAAAGGGCAGTTCACGTACGCGTCGTCGCCTCCCTTGTCATATCGAGAAGCGCGGAAGGCTCGAGTAAAATCGATGGACTCAGCGCTGACCACCGGCGCAATGGCGTCGTAATAGGCGAGATGCTGTCTGCCGACCAAACGAGCTAGGTCCTCCGCCAGACCGTCCCCAGTAAGTGGTCCGGTCGCTAAGATCAACGGGCGATCTTTTGGCATGGCAGTGACCTGTACCGACTGGAGTTCGATAAGTGGATGGCTCTGAATGCGACGGGTGACTTCCTGAGAGAATTTCTCCCGATCCACCGCGAACGCCCCTCCTGCCGGGACACGTGTATCGTCTCCAACCGTCATAATGAGCGATCCACTTCGCCTCATTTCCTCCTTCAGGAGTCCCACTGCATTGCCCAAGTCCGCTCCCCGAAAGGAGTTCGAGCAGACTAGCTCCGCAAGAGAGTCACTCTGCTGCGCCGATGTGCGTCGCTCCGGCTTTTGCTCGAGCAGTCGAACGCGGAGCCCTCGCTCGGCAAGCTGAAAAGCGCATTCCGTTCCGGCGAGACCAGCACCAACAATCGTAAAATCGGGAGAAACCGTATCCATAAAATCTATTTTGACCTCTTTACCGAGCGAAAATGCCCCGGAGACTCTTCGACCAGCAGCTCTCGAAGCATGAGGGCAAGCAGTACTCGCTGCACGTGGTGAATCGGCTTTGTAAGCTCTAGGGACAGCTCCTCTGCACTGATCGACCGCCCCACACAGGCCAGAAGCACCTCGCGATCTTCCGCCGGGAGCGATGCGTCCAGTGATGACTCAAGATCCGTAGAGCCGCTGAACTCGTCAGGCTCCAAGCGAGAGATCGAATTCAAATCGAGTTGAGGACCGTTTTGAGGTAGAGGTTCTGTGAACGTGTCGGTGATCGATCGAGGGCCCAGGCAGGGTTTTGCTCCTTTGCCAAGCAGAGCCAACCCTCCCGCGCCGCGCGGATCCCATGGAGATGCGGGAACCGCCAGTACGGGCACCCCAAGACGCATCGCAACTCGGGCGGTAGAAAGCGCCCCCGAACGCAAAGGCGCCTGTACTACGACCAACGCATGCGAAAAGGCAGCGATAAGACGGTTGCGTTCGATAAATCGAGACGGCCTCGGAACCGCACCGTCTTCGAGCTCGGAGATCAAGGCGCCGCTAGTTTGGATACGCCGAAACAAAGCTTGATTTTGAGCCGGGTAACAAGGAGCAAAACCGGTCGGAAGCACCGCCCATGTCGCACCACCGGCAGAAAGAGCGCCGCGATGCGCCGCAGCATCGATTCCCAATGCGCCTCCCGAAACGACGCATGCATCGAGGGAGGCCAGGTCGCGCGACAGGGATTCCGCAAAGTCCAATGCCGATACATCGGCCCGCCTAGTCCCGACGATGGCTACGCGTCGCTGTCCGAGTGAATCAGCGATGGATCCGAGGACACGAAGTTCACGCGGAGGACGCCGCAGTGCGGAAAGACCGGTTGGCCAGAGCTCATTGCCCCAGCGCGCGTCCCCGGGGCGTAGATGCAAAGGACATGAATCTCGGTGTTCCATGAGAACTTATCGCCCTCAGAACCTCTGAGTTTCTTGTTTTCCCGGATTTATGAGATCAGCGTGCGTCGACTGCGTAGCCAACCGTTTTTTTGACGGATAAAGGCTCGGTGGACTCCATCGTTTCGATGAACAACTCCGAAATATGGTGGCTCGTAACTGCAGGAGCAGTCTTTGGCCTCGGAGTATACGCGCAAAGCGTGATCCATCGATTGCGCCGAACGTGGCACTTGAGGCGCATGAAGCGCAGAGCGAGTAAAGGTGAACGATGCGCAGAGCGTATGCTGGTCCTTGAGGGCTACCAAATCACCCGACGGCAGCCCGTACATACCTACAGTCTGGAAGTGGATGGGAAGGTTCAGAACTTTACGGTTCGTGCAGATCTTCTCGTGAAACGGGGGCGCCAATCTTTTGTGGCAGAGATCAAGACCGGCAAAGACGCACCGCACATCGGACACCGCAGCACGCGCCGCCAAATCCTAGAGTACGCACTCGCCTATGATGTATCAGGAATTCTGCTGGTGGACGCGGACCAGGGGACCGTTCGACAGGTGCAGGTTCCATGGCGCCGGCGTTCGTCGAGCTCGGGGTGGCTGTTCATCCTCGTGTTCACCGCTGCGGTCGCGATCGGCTGGTGGCTCGGCAGTGAACTACCTCGAGGCATCAAGTAGAGGCTTTTTCTACACGTCTGAGCTGTGGTCTCCACCTGAAACCGGTACTGATTGGCGCCCTTTGACTGTACGCCATCGATACAAGCGCCGCGGCCAGGACAGTTCCGGGGTACGCGGCCGCTTTCGATACCGCACGCGGAGAAACGCTCTCGCGTGGCTCAACATCCAATCTGGCGGTGCGCTCGCGCTGGTCCAATCCGTAAGTGAGCTAGTGCCGTCCTTCAGCCAAATCGTCGCAGTCGGCCGATAGGTCTCGTCTGGCGCACTCGGAACCGTTTCTTACGGGACCGCTGATGCGCAGAGCTCGCGACGAGTCCGCAGAGTGCGTCCGCTCAAGGCTTGAACCGAAGCATTCATCAGTCCGATTCCGGGCTTTCGGTGGTGGTCGATGGAGCCGAGGCGGTTTCCTCCACCGGATCCGTCGTGGGCGCGAGCACGATGGTCGGCGTTGGAATCAACGATTCCTCTCCAGCAGCATCCGCAATCGCTCGAGCGATCGCGTCTTCTACAGTACCGGAAAAGACATCTTCATCGGATGCGACGGCCAACTGAGAAATCCCCCCGTATCGATCGACAGCAACTTGGGTTCCATCGGGCATCCGGTACGCGGCTATCTCCTTGTCGAACTTGGGAACCGCATGTTCTATCGGCTTGCTCTGACGACCCCGAATGCGACCAGGGATCACTTCCACTGGGATAGGCTCATTCAAGTGAAAGACGTAGCCGCCTTCTTCGAGATCCAACGAGTAGCTTGTTCCCTCCACCTCCAAAGGTAGGCTGTACGCGACATGCTGCTGACCGCGACGCTCATGGGGGCGATGCGCCAAAACAAAGGACATCAGCCGCACGGCGATATGATTGTGTAGGCGATGACACCCGTGAGAGTGCCTTCGCATGATGCTCATGTAGTCCACGGATCCGTGAATGCGAATTCCTTCATCACGACCGATCTGTATCTTCCCCTCATCGTCTCGATAAAAGAGGCGATGGTAGGCCGCGACAAGCCCGTACGCTGAAGCATAGGAGGGGCCGGTTTCGTGGTAGTTGACTTCATACCGGTCGCGCCGGCGCGTGAGCAACGCAAGTGGAGGCGTCGAAGCTGGCGGAAACCAGACCGGAGCGGCCACAATCTGATGCCACACCCGCTCGCCCACGGGAGAGTTTTTGTATCGCCACATCTCGGTACCTTCAACGAGCTCGGTCCTCCATCCACCGATGGTCGTTCCAAACTCAGCGATAGGAATTCTCTGATTCAGGTAGTACACAAAAACTCTGGTCCGAGGCCGGCGGCTCGTCGCTTGGATGCGCTTGTTTCCCTCCTCGTCATAGGGAAACTCGTACCAAACGTCTCCACGATCGATCTCCACTCGCAGATCCATATTTCCCGAGTAGTAGTCTGGCAGCTCCAGCGCAGAGACGGCCACCAGGCGGTGTTCCCCAGCTTCTAGCGGCCCAATTTCCTCCAAAAAGGCGCGGGTTTCCTCTACACTTTCAATACCAAACGAACGCACGAGTATCGCCCGCAGTTCGGATGCGAGATCTCGAACTTCCCGCGTCTGGCCACCTCGGTCCAGGTACTGAGGCATCAGTCCTCCCTCAGTGCGCACGCTGCCATCTTCGATCACGCCAGCTGCATGAATTGCCCGTTCGACCAGGACACGGAGTACGGCTTCACGCTCTGCTTCAAGCGGATTGAGGCGCAGCATCGAAAGCGTTTCTCCTCCCAGAAACCCCCACCCATAGACCCGGTGACGCCGCTCAAACTCGGCAAGCGCCTCATGGGTTGCCCAGTCGAAGGCCCCTGCAGTGTAGCGGCCTTTACCTTCAAAAAAACCTTCGCATTCCAGACGTCGTTGTGCCGCCCGAACCGCAAAAGCCGCGGGGGACTCTTCAAAATAGCGATCCATCCGTTGCCGATCGCTGCTGCTCAGATCCTCAAGTGTGAGGTCGGACGGTTCCGCTACCCCTGCCTCGCGTAGAATCTCGGCGACTTGGCTCTCGAGATCGGAAAAGCGGCGCGCGGTCCGTTCTGCTTCGGCAGAGCTGCGATAGGCCAAAAAGCCCTCAAAGTTTCCGAGTACATCCAGATCATCTTGAGCGACGCAACCGAGCGCTCCGGCCTGCTGCATGCGTTCTCGCAGCACCTTCAGCGTTGGAGGTATCCCGTAGAGCTCCAGATACTTGTCGCGACGAGCCCGTGCACCGTGATGATCATCTGGAAACGCTGCCCGAGACAGTGCCAAGTAGGTTTCGCGATAGCGATTGGGCATTCGCTCCGAGCCACGGTGATCCTGCTCCGAAAAAAGATAGGGAGTCCAAACTTCTCCTAGATCTACCACCAGCAGCCCCTCGTCCTCTGCTCGTGAAACATCCACTTCACGAACGACTTCTCCGTCAGCGTAGACGGGCACTGGATGGCGAGGCTGAGCGCGGGGCGGCTCGACCGACGGCGAAACCGGAGAGCGATCCGAAGCTTGGTCGCTTAACTCTTGACCGCTGGACTCCTGATCTCTGGGAACGGGAACGAACTCTTCGTCTTCTCGATCGCATCCCGAAACCAAGGCAAGGCTCAAAACGAGTGACAGACGCATCGCCAGCAAACCAACTGTCTTATTAGGAAACAAGACCAGGTATCGAGTCGCATGACGAATAGACGCGGTTGGAAGTTGGCTTTGTGTCATCAGAACAGCCTCTGCAGGTTTGCACCAACAGGGTTGCCTTACAAATTATGGGCCACGAGCAAAAGATCCGGAAACCACCACACTTAGAGGCATCTCTCACGCTATCACTGTGGCAGTCTCTACACGGATCTGTGGTTCAAACGGGACTTGACTCACCCACGATCCCGGCCATAGTGAGTGAAGTAAGGCAACTCGCGCATCTGGTTACATTCGAACTCTTTTGAGTGAGCATGAGCGAAAAAGCCATTCTTTGCGCTTATATCCCAAAAGATAGCATTGTAGGCCTTACGGTGGTTCTTTTCGCACGTAGTGTTGAACTAAGAAAAACGTTGCAACACTACTCTAAACCAGTTCATCGGGCGGCGAGCACATAGTTGCTTTGCAAAGTCATTAGTCCGGTTTTCCATTACGATTTATGCGTCAGTCTATCTCCGAAAAATCGACAGACCAACCAGTCAACTTTGCAGACTCGGGTACTCACTATTTGAGAGATTCCGAATCAAGAGGTTCCGTGTCTAGTGCCAGAGGACTGCAGAGGTGCCAGCCGTGACGAAACCGAAGCGTTCTGAAAGACGGAAGCATTCTCGAATACGTCTATCTTCAAACAAGCGGAACGTCGATAGAGATGCCGGAACTTCGTCCAGAAGGTCATTTCTGCACGTGGCCGGTGCGGCCGCCGCTGGAACCTGGATAGTTTCGGCACCTCTGCGATTCGTCGGATCCGCTTCCGCATCGAACTCGCCTGCAGTAATGGGCTCTGTACTCGACGCCCGTTCTGCTCCGAGCGGGCATGACCACGGATCGGATCGTTCAACCGCAGATGCCTTAGCCGCCGACACTTCGAGCGAAAGCCAGCTTCCAGACAACCGCAAACACTGGCCCATCTCTCCTGAGGCACTGCCCCAAGGGTTGCCTCTGAGAGACTGGTTCGTCGAACGAGTCCATCCGCTTCACTACGGAGCAGTGCCGATTGTCTTGGTGCATCGGAGTGGCGCCCGCGCTCAAGTAGACGCTTTACGGTTTCGAACCGACCGAATGGGCGAGCCCAGCTCAGGGATTCAGGGTATCGCCCAAACTAAGATGTTCCGGCTTTTTCTGGCGAATGGGGGCAACGGAGCCCAACCCACTCGTGAGTCCAGTGGACTCGCGGTGATGTTTCTGGCCGAAGTGCTGAAACGTATCGAGTCTCGAGCCCCTGGATGCGTGGACGTGACTTCACTGCTTTCGTTTGAGGAGCGCCAGATTCGTTTTCCCAGAGCAAAGTTCCGTATTATTTGAGCCCACAGCGCTGAGAATGATTCGCGCATGGGATCTCAGGAACCGATCGAGCGCTCTTCCGGCAAGGACTCCACGCGACGCGAATTCTCACCCCGCCGATGGACAGGCATCGTGCTCACGCCGCTCGCTGGTCTCGTGGCGTTTTTTGCACCACTAGATTTGGACTCAAGGGCGGCGTGTCTACTCGCTATTTTTGCGACCGTCGTCGTTGCTTGGATCACCGAGATTCTGCCGATCGAAGTCACCTCGCTGCTGATCGCACCGGCGCTCGTCGCGACGGGGATTACAGATGCAAAATCGGCATATGCCCCCTACGCCGACCCACTGCTGTTTCTTTTTGTCGGTGGCTTCTTTCTCGCACGCGCGATGAACCGCCATGGACTTGATAGTCGCCTAGCCTACGCACTTGTGCGACTCGTGCGCGGTGAGCCATGGCGCTGTCAGGCTGCTTTGATGTGCGCCGGACTGCTTTTGTCGATGTGGATTAGCAACACGGCCGCTGCCGCGATCTTGGTCCCGATCTTACTCAAACTCTTCGATTCGAACCGAGCGGATCCGCACTCCGACCCAAGGGCGCTTTCCCAGCGTCTTCTCGCCATGGCCTACACATGCTCTATCGGAGGCATGGGCACCCTCATTGGAAGTCCTCCAAACGCGATTACCGCTCGACTATTGCAGAGCACCGGAATCGACTTCGGTTTCATCGAATGGCTCATGATCGGTCTACCCACAGCCGTGATTCTCGCAGTATGCGTATATCCGGTCGCTATAGGCGGTCGGGATACGAACCTGGCTCAAAGAGCATCTTTGCCGAAAGAGTCGAGTCGAGCGAAGTGGAGCAAGGGGGAGCAATGCACCGCCATCGCCTTCATCTTGGCCATTTTGGGTTGGATCGTTCCCTCCCTACTCAAAGCCATGCACCTCCCGATCGGCACCTATCTGGTTCGCGTAGTTCCGAGCGGGAGCATCGCGCTATTCGCGTCGGCTATCCTTTTTTTTCTTAGAGATGAGCGTGGAGAGCGGGTCCTGCCGTGGAACGATGCAATCCGAATCGATTGGGGCATCATCATGCTTTTCGGGGGCGGAATTGCGCTTGGTACTCAGATAATGGAAACGGGTTTAGCTGCGAAACTGGGGAGCCGTTTTGTATCCGCCACCGGAGTCTCAGATGTGTGGACGCTGACTGCTCTCGTCGTGGTGTTTACCGTAGTGTTCACTGAAGCGTGTTCCAATACCGCGGCCAGCAACATGCTGGTTCCCTTGGTCATCGCAGTCGCTCAGGATATCGGTGTATCGCCGGTAGCGCCTTCTATCGCCGTGGGCCTAGCAGCAAGCTGCGCGTTCATGATGCCGATAGCTACGGGTCCGAACGCGGTGGTATTCGGCTCGGGTCGGGTACAGCTGACTACGATGATCAAGAGGGGCTTTATGTTGAATATCGTCGCGATTATTGTCGTTTTTTCTGCGGTCCGTATCTTGTGCCCGTTGTTTGGTTGGATGGACTGAATGTACAGGCAGACCGAGTCGCTTCGTGAGCCCGGTCCGAGCGGATTGTCGAGTCACAAACTGGCATGATCGAATGCTAGAGATCTAGGCTTTACAGGTGAGGCAAAAGCCAACATCTGCTGATGCATTCCACCCTCGTGCGACCACTGCATTCGAACTCGCAATTCGATCCATGGCGAAACACACACGCGATGAAGACGCGGTTTTTGAGCTGGTGAAAAGCAACGCCTACGATCAGCATCGATCTTCATTGCACGCCTATTTGTTTCTAAAGCTGCACGACGGAGACACAGCAAACCAGGCGATGAGCCAGCTGATCCAGTCGGCTCGCAGCGCGGGGTGCACTGAACTTCTCGCCCCACCGGGAGCGAGAGCGCGTCTTTTTTTTACCGCGCGATCCATCGCGAATAAGCTCGGAGCGAGTGGGCCGAATTCGGCAGAATGCGGATTCGAACATCCGCTGTTCGAGAAACGGACTCCCAATACAGAACGAGTAAGGACACCGAACAGCGATCAGCAGATTCGCAATGAGCTCATCAAGGCACTCACCGAGCTGGAACTCGAGGCCCTGCTCTTGCGGCACGTCTACGAACTTTCCGCCACTGAAATAGCCCACGTTCTCGAGCAAACCGTGGACTCAGCCCTAGATCTACTCACGCTAGCTGGAGCCAAAGCCAAACGTATCGTGGGCGCCGAGCCCATTCTTCGCAGAGTCTTTGCATCGCTTTGGACCGTCGAACTCCCAGGCCTGATCCCTACTTTTCCCAGCGTTTCAGGGGCCGCTTTGGAGTCTGGCGACGTTGTGGCGGGACGCTACGCGATCGTCGAGCAAGTCGGACAAGGAGCCTTTGGCGATGTTTTTCGTGCTCATGATCGAGATGTACCGGGTCATGTGGTGGCCTTAAAGATGCTGCGCGACTCCGCGAGATCAAGCGAGTCGGAGCAGCGGGCACTCCGTGAGCTGAGACATCTAGCTTCGGTGTTTCACCCGTCCGTGGTGCAGTTTAAGGACCACGGGTGGCACGACGGACGACTTTGGTTCGTGATGCCTTGGTATGAGGGAGAGACTCTTGAAGAGCGCATTACACGAGCTCCGCTCACAAGACGTGAAGCGCGCCCCATCTTCGAGAAGTTGGCCCACGCACTCGGTGCGATGCATGCGGCGGGCATTCGTCATCAAGACATCAAACCCGAAAACGTAATTCTAACGAGAATCGACGGCGCTGAAGGCGAGGAGGAACTGGGTCGCCCAGATACGGATGGCTTACTTCCGGTGTTGATCGATTTCGGCGTCGCCGCCCGCGAAGCCGAGATGGTGGTCGCCGGAACCCCTATCTACTTTGCTCCGGAGGTCGCAGCCCAATTCACTGAGGGCGAGGCGACATCCGCGGTGACCCTCAAAGCCGATGTGTTTTCACTCGCGCTCTGTCTACGCAACGCACTGGAACCTGAAGCGCAAGAAGAAATACTCGAAGGTCAGGTTGATGACTTCATCCAAAGACGGGCAAAAGGTGAGCGAGCGCTACCTCAACAGCGTTCCCTACGTTATCTAAACGGCTCTTTTCAAAGGTGGCTTTCGACTGCCGAGGAAGAACGTCCCACAGCGCGTGAGTTTGCTACAGAACTGCGAGTACTTACCGAGCCGGAGGAGCAACGGGCACGCCGAAGAGCTACACTTCGATGGCTTGCACCTCTCATGCTCTGCATTGGCTCCATGGCGGGCACCGGTGCTTTTGCGCTTCACCACCGAGCCGAGATCCAAAAACGCGAGGCGCTTGATCTGCGTGAGAATCTAATGAGGTCTGAGGCTCGGGAGAGAACTCTGAAAAAAGACGTTCGAAGCCTCGTAGACGAGCACCACCGAAGCCTCCAAACCCGTCAACAACTGGCCTCGCAACTGGAGCTGAAGGAGGAGCAGCTTGATACGACACGACACGACCTGCATCGTCGGGCTCTAGAGTCAGCTCAAAGACGCTCAGAACTGGAGCGCTCGCGCGCAGATCTCTTGGAAAAGCAAAAAGAGCTCACGTCGATCTCGGCAGAACTAGCCTCCCGAGAGGGACAACTACAGGATGCTCAATCTGCCTTGCATACGATTGAGAACTCGCTTGCGCAGACCTTGACTCGGGCTCAGGCGCTCGAAACCGAGTCTAGAGCCCTGCGAGAACAAAGCGACAAGCTGACAAAACAGCTTACTTCTGCTCAGGACGAAACTTCTCGGCTTCGCAGGTCGCGGGATGATGCAGCGCGTGCCAAGTCGCGCGCCGAGGCACGGGTCCAGTCCCTGGAGGGAGCGCTCTCTGACGCACGGATCACGAATCAAAGGCTCCGCGAACGTATTCAGACCTTGGAGCGCGCCCGGGTCGCAGCACAGGCCGCACTCCGTGGGAGCTCTCGAGCTCTGGCAAATGAGCACCCAAACAACGACTTTCAGTGGTAGCGTTTCACTCGTAAACGAATCTCGCATCGAAGCCCTCGAACAGCGCGTCGAACAACTCGAATCGTTACTCAAACAGCGCCCTTCTGGATCGTTACCTCTCGATCCTGGAGTAGGTGCTCAGTCGCCCGGCGCTGATGTAGCTTGTCGCTTCGTTACAGATGAACAACGAATTGTGGATTTGAGCGTCTCACTAGTGGAAGAGCGTTTCCATGACATGGTCGAGCGAAGCATCCACAGAATCGACCTGTCTTTTGAAAAGACGTACGAAGCGATCATCCGGCAGATAGATACTCAAAGCGGCGTTCAGAATGAACGGACGGTATCGAAAGAAGACTCTTCTGAAGCACATGCGCCCCTAAATTTAAGGTACTTCATCAGTGCCGCTTGCAAATGGCTTCCTTGGAGTACTCGGCAGGAGTAACGCCAACTGCCGCAGCACAGCAGTCGCCGAAATCGACTGGATGCACTTGTCGACCCGCCACATCGCGATCAGGCTCATGAACAGATCTTTTTGCGAACAAAAACGTGCAGTATACGACAAACGTGCATCTGAGATCGCGGATCCACGTCTTGGGCCGGATTCGTTTGCTATCCTGAATGACTTTGATTCGCATTTATTTATTCGTTTGTTGCGTCTGGCTAGCCGCCTGCGCCTCTGGGAGTTCAGAAATTGATCCAACCGACTCCGGAGCACCAGGCGACGGGGGAATCTCAAGCGATTCTGGAGACGGCAATATCTCTGATCCTTGCGCCAATGTCGTGTGCGAGGGCTTCAGTCAGTGTGTGGCCGGCTCCTGCGTTCCGGATGAACCATGTGCAACCGGCGCAGACTGCAACGACGGCAATTTATGCCGCAGCGGATTCTGCGTTGCACCTGATCGAGATGTCGATGGTGACGGTTACAATGCCTTCGAAGACTGCGACGAAAACAACTTCGAAATAAATCCAGGTGCACTTGAGTCTTGCAATGTTGTGGACGAAGACTGTGACGGGCGGATCGACGAAGGAGGTGCGGCGCAGCTTTGTGGTCAGGGGACCGGTCTCGGCGAGTGCTGCACGGAAGCTTCACAGTCCGATGGATGGGCATGCACGCTTGGAGAATGTGGATGTCCCGAGGGTCGATACGATCTCGATTCGACTTTCGACGATGGCTGCGAGTGCCGAGAACTTCCCGAACTAGGTACTGGAGCAGCGTGCACGGACGCCATCAATTTGGGCATCATCACTGAAAGCGGAACGTCCGGTGAAACCGTCGATCCGACTCTTACCAGCGGAACCATCATCAGCGGCCGCTCCATCTGGTACGAGGTGGAAGCCGTAGATGGGCCCAATGAGCTGAGTACCGATCGCACTCCGCCTTCGCTCGGTGTGTTTATCTACAACAACGGGTATCACTTTGACGTTCGTTTCGCAGAGAACCCCGGAGACCAATACCGATTTAGGGTCCACGCAGAAAGCTGCCTAGACCGCTCACCTGACTCCACGATCGACGAATGTCCGAATCTAGATTCCCTCACTCGGTTCAGTCATCGGGTTGACCTAAGCGAAGCCGGCAGCGGCCATGCACCCTGCATCTGCTACGACCCAAATCCGGAGGACGGGGAATTCGCTTGCGATGAGCGACCCAATCCAACTCCGATTGAACACAACGCAGATCCCAATGTTAACTTGGTTGCCGACGTTCCCCTTTGCGCCACGAATCCTTCGTTTACCACTACGTTCTACATCGAAGTAATCCGCAATCCCCAACCGACGAGCGATTTTGTCACCTGCGAGCCATTCGTGCTGGAGGTGAGCAACGGTATCTACGATTCCTAAAAGCGTAGACATGCCCACCTCTTTCGGGTGTTGCCTCTGCAAGGCGTGTGTAGAATGTGCGTGAGAACTTCCGCATCTCTGCACACGTTTTATTCGCTCAAATTAGATTCAAGTATCGGTTCTACACATCCAAAGCCACGCGTTCGGACGTAGCTGATGTGTAAACCGCGGCAGCTGGAATTTTCTACGCAAGAGGTGCATCGCAATGGTTTCGTGAAGTAGTGGGAGTCGATATAGCGTTTTGTGAAACGAAATATCTCGGGACGTCCATCAGGGCGAAGCATACTTAGGTCGAGAAATTTCGACTCGAGTGTGGGCGCCTGTCCACCAATGCATCTCGGTATTCCAAATCGTGGGACATCGAGTCGAAACTTGGCGAAAAACTCTGGTAACTCCACGTCGAAGGCCCGAGAGTCTGTGGATCGCTCCCAAGTCGGCTGCTGAATTGCTAAACGAGTGGCCGTCCGTTCTGGAGCCAACAGCCAAGCTTCAGTTGCCTTCAGCAGTAAAACAACCACTTCAAACGACGCGTCTAGCGCGAGCAGTCGCTCGGCTTGCTCGGGGTGGCGAGCGAGTACGCGTGTGAGCCTTTTTCCATCCAGCACTTCCCCCTCGAGCAGATCCTCAAGGCCTTCATAAGAGCCGAGCTCCAGGGAGACGTTAGCCAGACTGGGAAATCGGCGCATGGCAGATCGTGCATCCATCATGTCTTTGGCGACCACATGAAGCTGCGTTACCGAGGGGGACTGGGCAAGAGCCTCCGGGGTTTGATAGGAAACGGGACTAGGCTGTCCGGACAAGACACGAAGGCGCCGGCGACCCTCTTGAGCATCGGACGCGCCGAGGCTCACACTGCTGGTCGAAAGAGCCGAGCCCGCATTGGAGAACAACGCTGCATCAGTGATCGAGACCTCATCCTTAGAAACCAAAGCGGTTGCGGGAGGAAATGAACCGACGGCCGCTCGGTATTCCTGCTCGGAGCTCTGACGTCGAGCCCTCCTCTCACTTGCCGGGTCTCCCCCGAACGCTTGATGATCGGCGACCTCCCAATCTACGTCGACTCGGAGACCTTCAAAGTCAGAGTCTGACAGTCGATTTAAGGTTTGCTCCAACGTGTCGCAAAGAGGCTCTAGATAGCAATAGCGACAGCGTGCTGGCTGTCTACAGTCTAGAAGTTCGCCAAAGTCAAAGAGTCGGTCGAACTCCTGTCGTCGACCGCGTACTTCATCATTGAGCTTGTAGGGGTCCTGAATCAAATCTTCGAAACCCTCGCAATGTGCAGGCGGGAATCGGTTCAGCCAAAGGTGCATGTCCGGAAGACGTGCATAAGAAAAAGCTCGAAAGAGAGCGTCTTTAGCTTCGTCGAGATCGTAAAAGAGCGTATCCTTACCCTCGCGAAACGCTCTCCCGAAAGGGATGATTTGAAGCAAATCGTACTCTCGAACGCCCATCCTCACGAACTTATCTATAATATCGGCGAGATAGCGAACGTTAGCTCGATTCACGACAACATCTATATTGACTATGGGGCGTCCGTCTGAGAGCGCATTTTCAAGACCACGCACCTCTTCATCAAAAGCCCCTTTTACCCCGACCAGTGCATCGTGGATCTTCGCATTTGGTCCGTGAATAGAGAAAGTGATTTCCGACAAACCTGCATCCAAACACCGACTCAAAAAAGGTCGATATCGGAACATTCTCCCATTGGTAACGGTTTGTACTTTTTCGTAGCCTGCCAATCGGCCCAAACGCACAAAATCAACGAAGTGCGGATGAATCGTCGGTTCTCCTCCGCTGAGAATCAGTCGCTCCGCACCCTTTCGTCGACCATCGAGGATTTGTCGCTTCACATCAGCGACATCACGCATCTCACCGTCATGACTGTCGGAATCCAGGCAGAAAATGCAGCGATCGTTGCAGGCATAGGTCAGACGCACCCAGTTCCGCTTTTGATGCGCTGCCGCCTCGTGCGCTTCGGCAGTGCTCGGCTTCACGGCCGGATCCTGAGGAGCGTTCTGCCTTGCCGGGTCGGCTTGTTCCATAGTTCAAGCATAGCGAAAATCGTAGATGTTGCCCGGAATCAAAGCTCAGAAAAAAGGGGGCATCGAGTAGCGGGTCTACGTAGTCCAATTTGAAATCGTTCGCTCAGGGTGAGGGGAAACACTGCAGCGTAGAAAATACAGACTGTGGACTGTTGGCGTGTCCGCACTAGTGGGCATGTCGTCGCTGGCGGGATCAGCAAGCTGCAGCGTAGGCGAACGCTCAAGCGTGGAGGTAGAAATCGACGCGCTATCTTCAGCGACGCGGCTCTTTGAGAGAACGGAGTTTCATGGCGTTTCTGACTCCGAGAGCGAACTGCTGATCTCTCCTGCCTGGACGACGGCCCTAACCGACCGACTCGGTTTCCAGTTCACGACAAGAAACAGATTTCCATTCATCCTTGGTAACACGCCCCACAGCCTATCAAACGACAGCCTACCAAACGCCCAGTCGATTTACGTGCGGGCATTTCAAAATGGAAGGTTTGGACCATGGCGTGCAGCCAAAACTAAATTCTTCGATGGTCAGCTCGGTGTGGCCAAAATCGACCTGGCCACACCGGCGAAAAGGTTTCAGTTCGGTCTGCAGCCGGAAACCGACATGGCGTACATCCGGGTCAGCAGCCATCGGCGCACGCACGACCGGAAGGAACCCGAAGAACTGGAGAGGCTGCAGCTCCCTTTGCGACAAGACCTCATCAACTTGGGCGTTCGTCCGAGAGATTCATGGAACGCCCGCGCCGCTCGATGCGGTACCGAGGATACGCTCAAGTCTCGAATCACGATCCATCACACGGCAACGCCAACCGCAGACCCCCCAGAGTCGCGCTTGAGGGCCATGCAGGCTTATCATCAGGACGTCTTGCAGTGGTGCGATATCGGCTACCATTTTATGATCTCTCTGGATGGAGTGATCTGGGCAGGGCGTCCAGTAGACGACCTAGGCGCTCACGTTGAGGGCAACAACCTTGAAAACATCGGTATCGCTCTGATGGGATGCTTTCAAATTGAAGGTTGCAGCGACTGGACTCCCAATATTCCGAGCAAACCCATGCTGGACGCCGCAGTTGGACTGATTCGTCATCTTTCAGAGCACTACGCTTTCGAAGTCACTATCGAGACCCTCTTGGGCCATCGCGATGTGGCTTCCTCCTCAACTGCGTGCCCTGGAGCACATCTATATGCGCGACTCGATGAAATACGAGAGCGCTCCAAAAGCGCAACGCTCTCCCCACCGAAAGTGAACCTAAGCCACGTCGTCGATCAGCGACTCGATGCGGGACGGCGCTCGTTCATCGCCGTGCGCGAAGAACCATCGTCAGCGTTTGGGACCGGCGACGACGAAATTGACGCGCATTCGATTCCGCAGAATGGCGGCAGAACTGCCTCCTTCGAGCCGACATACCCAGATGGACTGAGTTCATCCGACGCAGGGGCCGTCGGGGGGGCGAAGACATCGAGCTGCTCGGTGACGACGCGCGCTCCTTTCTCGCTCATCGCGTTCATCATCGCGGCGATATCAGGCGCGACTGGCCGGCGATATCGCTGGAGAATTCCGGAACAAGTTCAGAACAAACGCACTGCGATTCGCCGACGTGCAACCACAGCGCTATGCTGCTCGAGTGCCTGCTCCTATGCGTGTCTTGCTCATCCACCCTCCGACCAGCCTCGCACCAGATTTCATCGATTATCCGTACTGGAGCGATCTGGGAACCGTGCAACTGGCCGCGTGCATCCGCCAGAGCCCGGAGATTGAGTTCACGCTCGTTCATAGTTTTGATCTCAGAAACTCAAATATTGAACGGCGCGGTGACGGACGCTGGCATCTTGGGGCACCGGTTGAAGAAGTGGTGCGGGCATCTCCAAGCGCTGACGTCACCATCATCGCAGTGTCTCCATTTCACCGTCCCCCTGGACGCGACGACACGCTTGGGACGCTTATCGAAGGCTTGAAAAAGAAAACGTCGATGCTGTGGCTGGTCGATGCGTACCAGTCTGGACAGCACTACATCGAGAGCGATGATCTCCGTAAGGCCTACCCGGAAGCAGATATTTGGATCAAATATGAAGCTGAACGGACCACGATGAAGCGGCTCACGGAGGTCCTTTCTGGTAAGCGACCTCAGGGCGTTTTTCACGGCGAGCAACCCACCCTCGATATGCTGCCAAATCCGGCTTGGGATCTGGTGGATCTCGACGCACTCGACAGCTTTCATTCCCGAGTCGATCGAGCACTCGGCCGCTCAAGTTGGGCTTATCCGGTCGGAGGAAGAACGCTTCCTCTGGTCACCACTCGGGGTTGTCCCTTCCGCTGTGTTCACTGCAGCAGCAACCCCGATAGGCGAGCTGGGGAACCAAAAACGCAAAGGCGATACTCTAGAGAGCGGCTCTCCCAGTACTTGTCGGAGCTGGTGGAGGTGCACGGGGCGAAGCGATTCGCGATCCTAGACGAACTTATCAATGTGCACCCCCGACACTTTGACAGCGTGCTCGAGCTTATCGAATCGCTTGACGTTCGCTTCGATGTGCCGAACGGCTTTAGAGCCGACTATCTGAAACCGAAACACTTCGCACGCATGCGTGGCAGAACCTATTTCGCGAGTGTCAGTGCGGAAAGTGCCTCAAAAAGGGTGCTTGAGGACGTGGTGGACAAACAACTCGATCTTCGGGCCATCGATCAAGCTGCCGAACATGCCTACCGAGCGGGAGTGCCGCTCATGATCCACTACATCATTGGGCTTCCAGGCGAAACTGGAGCGGAGGTCAATGAGACACTCAACTATGCCCTAGACTTGTGGGATCGGTTCCGAGCGTATCCCGCAGTTCAATTTGCAACACCTCTACCGGGAACCAGACTCGCTAAGATTCGAATAGCCAATAAACTAGAACTCCATCCAGAACGTGATTGGGGGCCTCATTTCCAGAAGAACCCGTTGAGCAGCGATCAGCTGTCCACAGAAACGCTGCACGCTTTTCTGGACACCTTTCAAAAGCGACTTCGTGAAAGTAGTGGCGCAAAAAAACTGATCATGAATGTGACCTACATGTGCAATAATCATTGTAATTTTTGCGCAGTGGGCACCCGAACCCAAATCGACGGACATCCTACCCGCCAGAGAGAGTTTCTAGAGCACTACCGCCAAATGGGCGTAGACATGGTGGATTTCGACGGGGGTGAACCCTCCCTCAACCCTGAACTCGTCCCGCTGATTCGCTATGCAAAGCGGATCGGATACCGACGAATCCACGTTACGACGAATGGTCGTCTTTGCGCATACGAGTCCTACGCCCAAAAGCTCGTAGAGTCGGGCATTACAAGCTTACTCTTCAGCGTGCACGGCCATGATCGTCGGACCCATGCACACCATGTGGGCGTAGCCGAGGCCTTCGATCAGACCTGTGAAGGGATACAAAACTGCGTCTCACTCAGCCCGCCAGAGGTAGATATGGGAATGAATATCACCCTGACAAAACACAACTACACAAAAATGCAAGAGGTTGCTGAACTGAGTTGGAAACTCGGTCTTCGATGGCTCAACGTTCAGTTTCTTACTCCATTCGGACGCGCCACAAAGGAGTTGGCTCCCGATATGGATGGCGCCGCAGCGGAAACCATGAGACTCATCGATGTCTGGCATGAGCGAATGAAGTTGCAGGTCATCAATCTGCCGTTTTGTTTTATGCCAGGTTATGAGCAGTATGTAGAGGGTGATCTGAGTAAGCTCTCACGGCATATGCTCTTTGTGAACAATGAGTCCGTCAATCTATCGAAGTATCTGGCGGAACGTCGAACGAAAAAAGATGTCTGTGCGCGCTGTCCACACGCTTGCTTTTGCGGCGGGTTCTACGAGCTTGAAGACGTACCGGAACCTGAATGGATCGTGACCAAAGATTCTCTATTGAGACGGCCGGACGAAACGGCGATACCTGACCGACAGCGTTAGGTGGCTGTACGAATCTAGAGTCGCAAAGATCGACAACGCCCAGAATACTAGCAGAGCGCGAAGTCTACGGGACCGGCAGCACTTGGAGCCGGCGAGCGCCAACCGATGGCGATTCACCTTTAGCCGAGGCGATTTCTACATCCCCGAATACATCCAAATAATCACGACGCATCCCGGGACAGCGCCTGCGATCATCACATTCCTCACACACTTGGGTGTGTGTATTTGGAGTCAACTTGGCGTCGCTTAGATCGAACATGCCATCAGGCGAAAGCACCCGTACCCCCTCCTCGGCGGGATTTAGGTGAATATGCTGCAAGGACGGCCCCAATAGGCAAATAGGCAGGTGAAGTGAACGAATCTTGATTTCGGGCACCTGCTTCAGTGCTGTCTCGACAAAGGGAATGACGTCGATCATTTTAGGCAAAGATTCTAGGTTGTGCCGGTTTCCGTCGGTTAGGGAGACAAACCAAAGCCAGGCCTCTCGCATGCCGAAGGAGTGAATCCAGGCGAGTGCTTCGGGCAGATGTCGATAAGTATCTTCTTTAAGAATCACTTCTGCAACGCACTCTAGTCGAGTCGATGCACACGAAGCTTTCATCTGAACTAGATTTTCTAGAGCTTGGACCAGTAGGGGAAACGTGCCTTCGCGTCGAACCAACCGCTCGTACTCCGTAGGTCGGTGCGTGTGAATCGAAACGTGAAATCGAGTCACGCCAGCCTCGACCAGGCGCGCCACATTCGCAGCCTCCGCAAGCAATAGCCCGTTAGTTTGCAGCTTGATGTCGCAGAAACCGAGCTTTCTTGCTTCCCGAATCAGCGGTAGTAGATCGGACCGTATCGAGGGCTCGCCACCGGTCAGGGCCACCCGCTCGTAGCCTTCACGTCTGGCCTGCCTCATCGCATGGACCACCTGACGCGCGGTGAGGGCTCGCTCGCGCATCTCTTTTGTAATCGTGCAGTAATCGCACCAGAGATTGCAATCGTATCCCAAGACGATATCAAGCAGAGACATTGCGTGCTCGCGCCTTTCGGTTCGACAGAGGTACGTTCGACCCTCTATACGAAGATTGCTGCATAGTGTGAAAGAAACGCCCTCCAACGTCCATACTCCTATCCGTCTGACGTATCACTGTACCCAGGCCTGTATGTTCTGCGGCATTAGTGAAAAAAAATCAGAGGAATCGAGTCAGCCAAAGGGCTTGATGGAGCAACTCGCCGAACTTCGTCAACATACAGATGTGGTGACGCTCTCCGGAGGCGAGCCAACTTTGTCGCCATATCTGCTCGAATGCGTGCGCGAGGCATATCGACTCGATTTTCGCCGGATCGCGATCCAATCGAATGGCTCATTTGAAAACGCGGAAGAGCCATGTTCTGATCAAAATGACGTTCAAAGGGCAAAGCTCATCGCCCTTCGCGACGCAGGGATGACCGAAGTACAGGTTTCGATTCACTCGATGAACACAGACTGCCAGGCCTACCTCACTGGACGAAAACAGAGCTCTGACTATGCTTTTCATCTGCTTTCTACCGCACGTCGCTTGGCGATACCTGCATCTGTAAACACCGTAATCACTCGTTCCAACTATCGTGAGCTCGCCCTCTTACCGGCTCCCCTGGCAGGAGCTGAAGTGAAGGCATGGCATCTCGTTTGGCCTCAGGTCATTGGGCGAGCTCGCATCAATTTTGCTCGAATTGTACCTACGCTCTCGATTGCCGTTCCGTACATGCTTCACGCTGTTGCCAAGGCAGAGTCCAGAAGTCTGAAAGCGTCGATCACGGGCGTTCCGCATTGCCTTCTCGGCCCGTATGTCCGCATCGCGACAGAGGCCGCAGCTGGCCCCACTCGCTTTGCAACGAAATGCAGCCGGTGTTCTCTTCGGAGCCGCTGCAGCGGTCTTGACCCTCGCTACATGGCCCGTTTTGGCGATGGAGAACTGCGACCTCAACGTCTACCGCCTTCAGACAACGCGTTCGAGTCGACAAGTTCGGAGAAGCAGATGGGTACGATGAGCACCCCCCCAACAGGATGGGGTGCTCTGTTCGAGTTAGAGCCCTCCGAAACAGATCCGAACGCTGAAGAAAAAGGGCGCGAGGTACGACTAGCTCTGCCTGTCGTCCGCGAAGTGAGTCCGAAAGAAAAAAAAGACTAGTGGGCCAAGGAACAATCTGGTCGTGCCTTCCGTTATGCGATGGGCTTGCGGTGCTCATTACGACAAAAACCTGAACAAGCACCGAACAAACCGCACTAGCTGCGGCACCAAACCTGGACGAGTCTTGGGCAACCCGTACTAGGTACGGCGGCAAATCTGCAGAGCCGCCTAGGGTGGTCCCGCGGATCTTGGTCACCCGCGGCTCTTAGTCACCCGCGGCTCTCGGTCACCAGGGAGGCCGGGGACGACGCGCATCAGACGGCGGCAACCGTACGATTTGGACCGCAACGAGCATGAACGCGACGCGCGTGGTATGGGTTCTCAGTACACTTCTTGTTTCGGGATTGATCGATGGACCGTACGTTTCTGCACCACCTACGTAGCGAAACCCAAGACCTTCGAGACTCAGGCCTCTTCAAGGACGAACGAGTCATCGAGTCGCCACAGCAGTCAGCGATCCGAGTACAGGGCGGGCAGGAAGTACTCAATTTCTGCGCAAACAACTACCTCGGGTTGTCCAATCACCCCGCCCTGATCGAAAGCGCAAAAAGAGCGCTCGACGAGTTCGGATTTGGCATGAGCTCAGTACGGTTCATCTGCGGGACTCAAAGCGTGCATAAAGAGCTCGAGGCGCGGATCAGCCGATTCCTCGGCACTGAAGATACGATTCTCTACTCTTCTTGCTTCGACGCCAATGGGGGGCTTTTCGAAACGCTGCTGGGCCGGGAAGACGCCGTGATCAGTGATGCGCTCAACCACGCATCGATCATCGACGGTATTCGGCTTTGCAAGGCGCAGCGCTACCGATTCGAAAGCAGCAACATGGTCGATCTGCGGTCCAAATTGGAGGAAGCCAAAGGCGCTCGAGTGAAGCTCATCGCGACAGACGGGGTGTTTTCCATGGACGGCGTTCTCGCCGACCTCAAATCGATTTGCGACCTAGCAAGCGAGTATGGTGCCCTGGTTATGGTGGATGACAGCCATGCGGTTGGTTTTATGGGAGAAGACGGGCGCGGCACACACGAGTACTGCGCGGTGATGGATCGGGTCGACATCATCACTGGAACCCTCGGCAAAGCACTCGGTGGGGCTTCGGGAGGTTACACCAGCGGACGCCATGAGGTGATCGAATGGCTCCGACAGCGGTCGCGGCCCTACTTATTCAGCAACACCTTGGCGCCCGTGATCGCAAAGACCTCGATTACGGCTCTTGACCTAATCGAGGGAGACTCCTGCCTGCGCGACCGGTTGAAAGTCAACGCTGCTCATTTCCGCAGCGGCATGGAAGCCGCCGGGTTTCAACTCTCGGGGGCCGACCACCCGATCATTCCAGTCATGCTCGGCGATGCGAAGGTTGCAGCGCGTATGGCTTCTGCATTGCTTGAAATGGGAATTTACGTGACAGGTTTCAGCTATCCCGTCGTGCCCAAAGGCCAGGCGCGCATCCGAGTACAAATATCGGCGGCTCACGAATCGGCTCAAATCACCCGAGCTATCGACGCCTTTACCAATATCGGTAGACAGATGGGTGTGCTTTGATGAAAGCCCTAGTCAAGAGTCATCCCCGTGAGGGCATTTGGCTTTCGGAAGAAGAGGTTCCAAGCCCAGGACCGAACGATTTACTCATCCGCATAAGAAAAACAGCGATTTGCGGAACGGACATCCACATCTTCAACTGGGATGACTGGGCTCAAAAAACCATTCCAGTCCCTATGATCACGGGCCATGAGTTCGTGGGAGATGTCGTCGCTGTCGGAAGCCATGTTCAAGGTTTTGAGGTGGGCCAAAGGGTCTCTGGCGAAGGTCACGTTACTTGCGGGTACTGTCGCAACTGTCGCGCAGGACGCCGTCATCTATGCAGAAACACGGTAGGGATCGGAGTGAATCGCACGGGAGCCTTTGCGGAGTATCTGTGCCTGCCAGCCGTCAATGCGTTTAAGATCCCCCCGAGCATTCCCGATTCCATCGCTTCCATCCTGGACCCATTGGGCAATGCAACCCACGCAGCGCTTTCGTTCGATCTCGTTGGGGAGGACGTGCTCATCACTGGCGCCGGGCCCATCGGTTTGATGGCCGTGGCCATCTGCAGACATGTGGGAGCCCGAAACGTCGTGATCACCGACATCAATCCGTATCGACTTGAGTTGGCCACAAAAATGGGCGCCACGATGGCCATCGACGTACGCCATGAATCGATAGCCGACGCTCAGGCATCCATCGGGATGAGCGAGGGCTTCGACGTCGGATTGGAGATGAGCGGCAATCCCCATGGGCTCCGGGATACCCTCGACAATCTAAACCATGGCGGGAGACTGGCGATACTGGGCATTCCTCCGTCTGAAACTACGATCGACTGGAATCAGGTCGTGTTCAAAGGACTCACCTTGAAAGGGATCTACGGTCGGGAAATGTTTGAGACCTGGTATAAGATGCTGAGTATGCTTCAGAGCGGACTCGACATCTCACCGATACTCACCCATGAGCTACCGATCTCTGATTACGCAGACGGCTTTCACATTATGAAATCCGGCCTTTGCGGTAAGGTCGTCCTGAATTGGACTGAGGAACATCAACCAGAAGAACTCTGAGCGAAGCGCCAGCGGTTCCGGAACCTTTCAAACCGGTACCGGAACAAACTCCTCCCAGCCGTGTCGGCTCAGGTAGTTACTCCACACTCCTTCACAGACTGAATCATATTTGCACTCGGCACATTCCGCCCTCTTTTTTCTCAGAGCATCATCGAGATCGCTGCGTCTTAATTGAACAAGATCGCTATCGGGACCGCATTGACTTTGGGGGTCTATCTCGGTCAGAAGCGCTATGTCGTGCCCTCCAGAGACAGACTCAAAATGGGTATAGCTCTCGACGAACCCACGGTTGAAATCAGGCAAACCCTCCGTAGTACAAAGCGGAATATCGACAAAAAACGCCATCGCATCGGGGAAAGCGTTGAGGAATACAGCTGCTTCTTTTGCGATCTCAGTATAGCGTGGGAAGATTTTTTCAAAATGCGTATTGGCGCGACCATTGGCCTGCATCACGTTGAACACCACCTGATCCACTCCCAAGTCGCGCAAGAAGACGTAGATCGAGGCTAAATGCGGCAAGTTGCGCTTGGTCACTACGGTGCTGGTATGCAGCTGTAGTCCAAAACGTTTTAGCGAGGCGATGTTGCGTATTCCATTCGTCGTCTGTTCGAACGCACCTGGAGTTCGGACAAGGCTGTCGTGAAGCCGCGACTCATGACCATGAATGCTGACGTAAAATCGATTGATGCCGGACTTAACCAGCATTTGCGCGTAACGCCGTTGACTGAGCATTCGGGCGTTTGTCATCACGCTGATATTGGCTATGCCTGCTCCCTTAGCCCAGCTGGCCCATACGGGCAGCCTCCGATTCAGCGTCGGCTCTCCACTGGTAAAGCAGATTTCTTCTGCGCCCGCCTTATTCTCGAGGATCCAACGCACCGTCGAGTCGTCGGTCTGAGAATTCGTTTCGTATCGGGCGTCTCTATCCTCCTCCATACAGAACAGGCAGTTGTTGTTGCACACGGCTCCGGTCAGTACGTGAACTCGCTCCTGCCGCGACTTCATCCGATTCCGGGGCGAGTCCTCCCTCTCAGGTTTGATGGAGGTTTGCTGAGAAGAAGCGTCCTGCAGAACGTCGGTCAGGACCTACCAGCTTCCATGACTACCGTGGGAACCGTGGCTGCCGTGGGAACCGTGGCTACCGTGGGAACCGTGGCTGCCGTGGGAACCGTGGCTGCCGTGGGAACCGTGGCTGCCGTGGGAACCGTGGCTGCCGTGGGAACCGTGGCTGCAGTGCTGGGCGCCCCTTTGAGCATCGAAAGGAGCAAGTCCTCCATGTTCGTCTGCATTGGCCAGGGCCCGGTCAGAGATTTCCTGCTGATCAGGACTCAAAGAAACTCCAGCACCCTTTTGAAAGGTCGGTAGCTCTTCTTCTTCGGTCGATTTCTCTTTCTCAGCCATAGGCATTCACTCACAAAATAAATGGAGTCCGTTGGTTCGAACGAGCCAGCGCACGTCAGCGCCTCTGACTACAAAGATAAGCTAGCAGGTTAGTCAGGAAACTGCTCCGGAAAATCTTCGAGCGCTCCTTCACTGCGCAGTGTCTGCAAGCAACTCGCGATCTACGAGGAGCTCGGATTCGTCTCAGCAGGATGAAGAAAATGGTCGCGAGATCGATTGGTCGTCCATCGCTCCAATACAGCCAGGGTCTCGGCATCAGAGTCACCTAGCTTCTCAAATAGGTAGTCCTGAATCCCCTTATGTACCTGGCAGAGCGTGCTCTCTCGCATCCGTCCAAACAACGTCCCTTGAGTCTTGTAGCTATGAACGGGAGGTATGCCGCAGTAAGGAACGTAGACGCAGTTGACGCAATCCGGCTGCCCTTCCAACTGCGAGGCGATGACCACCGCGCGCACCGTCTCGTGACCTACGACTTCCCGATAAGAGGAGGTCGAAACATTACCGAGAGCAAACGTATCGTCTCCGCTGTGGTGCAGCATGCGCCCTTCGTCACAAGTAAAGATTCGACCGTCGTAGTTGTAAGCGAGTTGCCCTATTCCCGCGCCCGACGGGCTGCGGATATCCAAAAAGTTGGGATCTTCACCCGACAAGATCTTGGTCAGGAAGATCGCGGCATAGCGCTCGAGGATCTCCACTCCTTGCAGATTCAACTCGATCATGTAGTCGACCGCAGAGCGATAAAACTCGAGATACTCAGACCTTGGGTATTCGAATAGATGGGCGGTTCGAGATGCCCAGCCGAAGGGATCGAGAGGTCTCAAAAAGAGAGCCCTACATCCCAAGTCGACGTACGTATCGACCAAATCTTTCCAGCGGCTCAGTAGAGGTCGCGTGGTCGTGACCAGCGCCTCCACATGGTACAGTGTGGGATCGAGGTTTAGTTCCGAGTACTTCTCGTTGATACGCCTGATCCAGCCAGATGCTACTTCGTGAGAGGAACCGCCCGCAAGCTTCCGCTGCTTGTCATGGATATCCTGCGGCCCGTCGATACTCGTGCAGATTTGTACTCGATGTTCGAGCAGCCAAGACAGCTTCTCTTCGGTCATCAATGCGAGATTGCTGACCATTGTGAACTCAAGCTCTTTACCGAGACGGCGACTCTTATCTAGAGCGTAGTGCACCACGTGCTTGAGGACCTCCCAGTTGACGAGAGGTTCGCCGCCCTGAAACTCGATGGTCACGTAGGGATTGGTGGTCTGCAGCAGGAAATCCACGGTTTTTTCTGCAACCTCAGCCGTCATATCGGTCTGTACCGCATCCATATTTGCCCTTGAGGCGTGGCAATAGGCGCAAGTTTCGTTGCAGCGCAGAGTAAGAACTAGAACGTGAAGGTTTGGTCCGGAATGAATAAATCTCTTGCGCCGACGAATAGACGCCGCCGCCGCCGGTACGTCAACATGGTCACGCAGAAAATTCTTGGCCCGGAGCCGCTCAAAAAGCGAGCTGCCTTCTTCCAACTCTCCTCGAGTAAAGGCCTCGAACTCGTCGGATTCGAGCAGAATCCAGCCTCCGTCGATTCCGGTCAGCAGCACGCGTTCCCCGATTTGCCGAAAACGGAAAAACGCAGCGTGCTTTGTGGTGGCGCCGCTCGGCAAGCGTGGACTAGTCACCGCAGGCCCTCGGAGTCTGACGCGTTCAGTTCATCGGACATCCCCCGGCTTCGGGCTCGAATGGTCAATCCCAGGGCAAAATTGGAGACCTCTCCAGCAACGCGTCGTTCCTTTTTGGAAGGAGGCCCATCTTCGTCTCCATCTTGCTCGAAGAGACACACCTCCCAGTAATCAGGAGACTCCTTGCGGGTAGTCGCGACGTAGGGTGCGTACACCTGGAGCGCCTCGTCTACGCACGCGCCGGGATAGAGATCGCGACGAAAACGAATTCGTACGCTCACGACGGTTCTTCCTTTGATTTCTTGGCGTACTTCTCTTCCCAACTCATCGCGATCCCGAGAGGGTCTTCGAAAGGCTCTTCCGAAAAGTCAAAGTCTTCAAGTTCGTCGAGTGTCGGTGGGCCCATCGCGCCAGCGATCGCCTGCATGGTAATCGATTCAAGCGTAGCTCGATTTTCCTCGGTAATCCGAAGTCTGAAGGCACAGGCCATCAACTCGTTGGCAAACTCTCCGACGAGAGATCGTAGGGCGTTCAGTTCGGGCGCGGACGCCGCATTCTTCAGCGTCAGATGGACCCGCACGCTCGTTTCCTTTGGGCGGTCCAGAAATACAAACGCTCGGTCGATAAAAGTAAAGGAAGCTCCAAATATCGCATCGAGCGGGAAGAGCTCGGTTTGGATCTCCAATGCGATCCCCTGCGCGCCGTGAAGCTCTTGAAGCTGGACTAGACCAGCGGGCAAACCGCCGACCGCCTGAGACGCATGTGCACTCACGTTAACTCCTTAGATGGAAAGGACTGCTCCCGTCAACCCGAGCCATCTACGACAGCTTCGAGGCCATCTTCTGCTCACCTCGCCGGCGGTACCACAGCATCCATTGGTTGCTGCCAAGGAGATTCACCGGCGACTCCTCGACGAGTTCGAACTGTGGGTGTCGGGCGAGCAGTGCCTTCACCTCGGCCGCACCGTCGTTGCGGAAATGCTCCAAACCTGCGGCACTAGATTCCGCTCTATCGGTTTGAGATCGGCTTCGCGCCAGTCCGAAGGCGACATTGTCTACGATCGCAAGCGAACCACCGTCGCGTAAACAATGCGCACAGGCGGCAATGACAAAGGCGGGATCTTGAAGGTGATTCCAGCTTCTCAAAATGAGGATATGGTCAAAGGGTTGAGAGGATGTTTCTCGTTGCCGAAACCATGCTTCAGCAGTGCCCGCAACGAGATGGGCCCACGGCCAGGCCTTCCTTTGGCGCTCCACCAAGTCTTCGTCCGGATCGATTCCGGTATAGCAAAGCTGTGCAGCGGCGGCCGAGGCACCAAACGCCTCCGCGTAGCGACCCTCTCCGAATCCTAAATCGAGCACGTCGCCG
Source organism: Myxococcota bacterium (assembly GCA_039030515.1). GTDB lineage: Bacteria > Myxococcota_A > Polyangia > Polyangiales > Houyiibacteriaceae > JBCCEA01. The sequence goes on from JBCCEA010000012.1 coordinate 94,196, forward strand.
CGAAGCGTTCGGATTCGACGGGCCACGTCTTCATCTGATGGCCCAAACACGTCAACGGCCCGCGGAACCCATAGCCCAGAGCACTCTGTCTGATGGACGCAACCTTCACAGCGCGGAGATCGATCGAGCTTTCGAAGGTCTGCCGCAAAATCATCGACCGCCGCCTTACGAGAAACGTCGAGGTATACTTGGCCTCTTTGTAGCTTCGTTCGTTCGATCTCCGCATCGCTGAAGTCACGCGTATCCGCTCGAAAGAGCGCAACGCGCCCCCGATGTTCGACGAGCAAGTCGCGTCCACGATCCCAGGGCGAAATCCCAAGCGCTCCGTCGCGCAGCGGGCAGTCGACCTCACCCCATTCGGCGAATCGCTGAAAGCGGTAGTTAAACGAATTGCTCCGGGGGCGCTCGAGACTCGGCACGAGACGCTCTCCGCCGGCGCGAAGCTCGATGTATCCGCGATACAACCCGGGACAACCACCCTGATGGACGCAGCCCTCACACTGGGGGAGATGGGCCTTATTGCGATCGTCTACCGGAAAAAAATCCGATTCGCCTACCTCTACCATGCTCCGGAAGCCGTGGGTCTTTAGGTCGTCGTAGCGGTCTTCAAGCCCCTTGAGATGACAAAGCGGAAACGCGCCGTGAACCAACCGGCCCTCCGAATCGTATTTCGATTCACCGTACTCGATCGCATCGCGCACGCGCGCTGCGGCATCGAAGACATCGGGAGTGAGTGCACGAAACAGAAGTTCTCCACCACCCTTTGGCTCTACCATCGAAAACTTCAAACGGATGCGCTCATAGGGCATCACCAAATCCACCAACTCGCGAAGGTGATCGACATTCTGCCGAGTCACCACACAGTTGACCGTCACGTCGATAGGCCGACCGGCGAGTACCGAAAGTGCACCACAGGACTGCTCAAACGCATCAGCCCGAACCAGGCGATTGTGTACCCGCGCCGATCCCCCGTGTAGTGAGAGATAAACATACTTGAGGCCCAAAGACTGCAATCGATCGACCACTTCTGGGTAGCTCAACAGTCGACCATTCGTGATCAATCCAAAATCCATCTTCAGCGCGGCAACCTCAGCGGCCCAGTGCATCAGTTCAGATCGGATGGTCGGCTCCCCTCCTGAAAGCACCACCATCGTATGACCAAGCTCTTTGGCCCTACGAATCTTCCGCGACACTTCAGCTGCCTCCGCATCGATGGAGCGCAGCTCGAGCGTGTGACAGAACGTGCAGTGCTCGTTGCATCCGTAACCGACTTTGATCATGGCTTTCATCAATGCCATCCACTCCAAAGCATCCGATGCGTTCGAACTCGAACTCAGACGACCACAGTCTACCGCCGTTCAGACCCTACGTTGTCACTGACGCTAGGCCGGCTGAGTCGGCCAAGAGACTCGATGTGTGCTGCTTGAATAAGATACAGGGTGACGCACGCCTGCTCGATCGTCGAACCGCTTCTCGCGCACACTGCGACAATTTGATCGAAAAGAAGTTAAAGATTTCAGCAAACGCGCCGGAAAAAGCGATCAAAAAACGGCTTCGGTCCGTCGCGAGGCGCGTTCATGCGTTCGCCAAGCGAAAGGGCGCCCTTTTTGTCGAGAACCGTTCGAGCGTATCGGCGCAACCCGTGATAGGTACGTGGCAATACGCGACATTTTGAGTCCGCAATAGGCGATCTACCTCGGCCTACTCAAGGAGGAGCGTGAGACCACAACCAGCGGTCTAGGAAACGACGCTTTTGAGTATTTGTTCGAAAAGATTAGACGCTTCCCGTGTCGATTCCCAAGCCGTCGCGCCTCAGATGCCTGTATCCGCTAGTGGATCTGGGTATGAATCTAAGTTGCCTTGTCAACCGAGCGGAGCTCGCCAAATCGGCCGACTTCCGCAAACCCCTCGTTTCCCGCCGCGGCTCTTTTTGCGGTCACAGCCTCTCGGCTCCAAGTCAGACACTGAGGGAGGCCTACGCTGACTGAGGACTCTCAAGCTCTGGCTGAAGATTCTCGAGTCCAGGCCACACCTGAGAGGCCATCGATCGACCTTCGCCAACTCCTGGTCCGCTTTTTCGCGCTTACCACATTACTCGTCGTAACCCTGGTGTCGTTGAGCGTGATCTTTCGTGAAGACTTTCTGACGGTCGGCAACTGGTTCGTCCGCTCCTTTGGAGCCTTGGGTGTGTTCTTTGGGTTCCTCATACCGGACGCGCTCACGGTACCGATACCGCAAGACGCGTTCATGGCATTTGCTCTGGCGGGCGGCATGCCTTTTGAAGCTGTGGTGGGAGCGGCAAGCACCGGAAGTTTGGTAGGCGGAAGCTTGGGATGGCTTCTCGGACGCCAACTAAGACGGACTGCCTGGTATCGCAGGGTTACGGACCGACGTGCTATCGACGCCGAAGCGCTGATGCACCGTTACGGTTTGCAGGCGCTCGCGGTGGCCGCAGTCACACCTTTGCCCTACTCGGTGATGTGTTGGGCCAGTGGCGCGCTCGGTGTGCCCTACGCGCAGTTCATCCTTGTTTCGCTGCTCCGGATTCTTCGGGTCGCGGTCTATTTGTGGCTTATCCAAATGGGTTTGATCAACGTTCTCTCATAGGTCGCGCTCGCTCTGAAACGCCAGCCCCTTTGAGAGGGCCAAGATTTGCTGATCCGATCTGTGGGCGGTACTCCGCAGGGGACCATCCCCATTCAGCTTCCTACAACTTGATACAAAGTCGGATTCAGAGGTTAAGCGGCGTTGCCTGAAGGCAGACCCGTGATGCGAACGCCGGTGCCGCCGCACTGGTAGCGTTCGTTCAAATAGATCAGAACCGGCGTGAGCGATTCAAGAGCGATGGCGTTGCAGAGTGGACCGGCGTCAAACGCCCGAACGCCCAAATCCTCGAGGAGTGGGAGAACTACGTCCTTCGCCTCCTCGTCATCAGAGCAGAGCAACACATCACCGCCAATGTCGCGTTCGACCGCAGAAAGATGCGCGGAGCTGACGTGGTGCAGCGTGGCCACGTAGCGAGCCTTCGGAGCCAGCGCCCTTCCCTCGAGCGCGGCTGAGGTGCCCGGCGGGAGACGAACCTCGCCGATCGTTGGAGGAACCAGAGGAACGGTGATGTCGATGAGAATCTTGCCGGCAAGTGATTCGCCAAAGCGTGACAGAGTCTCACGATGGGCCGTGTAGGGCACGGCGAGCACCACGACCTCCGCCGCCGGGAGTATCGCATCGTTACTGCTCCCTTGGAGTACGACCCGATATTCTTGACTCAGCTCTAGCGCCCGCTGCTGCGCGCGACCTGCATCGCGCGAACCGATCACCACGGAATGACCAGCCCGAGCCCAGCGGAGAGCAAGACCCTTCCCCTCCTTGCCCGTTCCACCGATGATCGCAATTCGCATAGATGTTGTCCTTCCTCCGTCGATGCACACCGCTGGACGGGGCTGCATGATAAAGCACCCTACTCGATATCCCGGGCACCCTCCCCCTACAGCCGCTCTCGACCTGATCAACCGGCTTTCTCTATGACTCGCAACTCAGTAGTTGAACGTCGACATCGTCAATCTTGCGTTCCCCGGGGCGGTCGGAGTGTTCAAACTCGGGTCGACGACTTTCGTTGGCGACGCATCACGAACGTACGCAGACCGCCAACCTCGGAGATCAGCGGCACACTCACGCCTGCCAAGATAACGAGACCGCCGAAAAGCTCTCCCCGGGTAGGCCAGGTTCCGAGGAACACCCAAGAGAACAAGAGCGCCCAAACCGGACTGCTCATGGCGACAAGCGCGGTGTAACGCGCCTCGAGGTAGGCCGCAGAAAACATGAACGGCAGCCTAGAGCCCAGCGGTCCGACGAGCGCAGCAAGCGCCGCATATCCGACGAGGGGCAGGGAGAGATCTGACGGCAGTTGGAATCCCTTCATAGCAAGCAGCAAGGGGATGCAGAGCCAAAGCCGATCCGCATTGAGCCTGGAGGGGGCGATGCGCTTGATATACTTACGGGTCAGCACGTTCATGCTCGCAAAGGACGTGGCCGCCAGCACCCCATACGCCACTCCTTCCAGTCGCAGGCTCGACCCGTCGTCCAAACGCTGGGTCAGGACGACGCCGCATCCTGCGATGAGGCAACCGATCCAAAAAGCGGGCCGAACGCGCTCTCCGATGAAGATCCAAGCCAAGATCGCGATGACGATCACTTCGATGCGGAGCAACACGCTGACGAGCGGAGGCGAAAGCGCACCGACCGACGCCGCACTCCCCACGTTCCCCGCGATCGAACACACCGCAAACACCGCGGTAAGTGTCCAATGAAGCTTCGCACTGTGGCGCTTGGTTTCGGCTTTGTCTGCGCGGTTGCCCCAAAGCCGCGCCGCAAGCGAAAAGATTGTGTTAACCGTCGCTGCTACGGTGACCATCACCAGCACCATCGACTCTTTGCTGCCGTGCTGCGAGGCGAGCTTCCACGGCACAACGAACGCTCCTCCGCCCATGGCGCCTAGGAGCGCCAGCAGCAAACCTCGCCGAACCAAGTGATCTGTTTGTGCCACGACAGCGCTTCTCTAGACTGTTTCTCGACTGAAGCAAATCCCGGCCCGCTCACCTGAGCGTGCCCAATAGAAGCCGCTCAGGAGACGTGTGGTTGGAGCCAGCCGTCGTTCCTTTGTTTTGGCGATGCCCAAACAGCGGACAGCACGGGACGAAATGGACGGCAAAACGGACGTGGCGAGGATTCGGTTCGCTTCGGACGGCTCTGCGCGGCACCGGCATTGAGCACACTCCGGTTCGCCAACCCTGAGAACCCAAACTCGTGCCAGGGTGTGCCAAAGCGCGAGTCGGTTGCGCCTAGAAGCGGACGTCGATCTCCTCCGAGCGAGGTATCAACCTCCCATGTTTACCTGCGGTTTCAGGGCTTAGTCACAGCGGCACATATGTTGCTCACGCACTCGACATGCGCTTAAGACCTTCACTCGATCTAACGTTTTTATTCTTTGCGTCATCGGTTTTATTTGTCGTCTCCGCTTGCAGCGATGGGAGTGAGGCCCGCTCTGAGGCGGATGGATTCATCTCCTACATTGCAGGGGGCGTCACCGACACCCGACTGGACCGTGGGGATGACTCGGCTGCGCCTACGGGAGCCGAGAGCAGCGACACGAGTCCCGCTGAGCGGGCGATCAGCGAAGCCGACATCATTCAGATCGACGGCGACCGCCTCTACGCGCTCTCGAGCTATTCGGGCTTGACGATTGTCGACATCTCAAACCCGAGCGCACTACGCGTGGAGGGAACCTACCGCAGTTCAGCTGTTCCCTTTGAGATGTATCTTGAGGGGGGCGTGGCGTACCTGCTTTTCAATGGATTCTACACTTACGCGTACGACGAAGCTGCCGGCGCCTACAACTGGGAGAGCAGCGCTCGGGTGCAGGCACTCGACGTTTCCAATCCGGCGGAGATCACGCTCCTAGGAGACGAGCAAGTGGGCGGCGTGATCTCCGACTCGAGACTTGTCGGCGATATTCTCTACCTGGTCACCTTTCAAAACGGTTGGTGTTGGTATTGCGATGCCGGGGCCAGCACGCGCGTGAGCTCCTTTGATCTCGCAAACCCCAGCGCACTTTCATCGATCGATCAGCTCAGCTTTGACGCAGGCGACGGCTCCTTCGGGGGGCGAAGCATCGCCGTCACAAGCGAACGCATCTACGTCGGAGGTCCAGCTTGGGGCTCGACCGATGGGAGCACCATCCAGGTTGTAGGCATCTCAAACCCAAACGGAGAGATGGCCCTTGGCGCCGAAGTATCGATCGCTGGCCACATCGAGAATCGGTGGCAAATGGACGAATTCGATGGGTATTTTCGGGTAATCAGCCAATCAGGGGGCTGGAACAGCGGAACGCCACCGATCGTGGAAACCTTCATGATCGAGAACTCGGCAACGTTGACGCCTTTGGGGCGCCTGGAAATGACGCTCCCTCGACCCGAAGACCTACGCTCCGTTCGCTTTGACGGAACTCGGGCCTACGCGATCACGTTCGAGAGAACAGATCCGCTGTTCACGATCGACCTTTCCGATCATGCGGCGCCGGTGCAGCGCGGAGAGCTCGAGATTCCCGGATGGATCTACCACATGGAACCCCGTGGCGATCGGCTCTACGGGCTTGGATATGACGCCGCCGAGGAAGGTCGGGGGATGACTGTCTCGGTATTCGATGTTTCGGATATGGATACGCCGACCTTACTCGATCGCGTGGTCTTCGGAGGTTCGTGGGCCTGGGCGGTCGAGGATCAAGACCGAATTCACAAGGCATTCAATCTAATGCTCGACGAAGGTCTGATCTTCGTTCCCTTTGCCGGCAGCGATCGGGACGAAGCCAGCTGTCATTGGGAGTTTGCGAGCGGCATTCAAATCATCGACGTCATCGACGACGATCTTCAGCTTCGCGGAGTTGCACCGCAAATCGGTACGGCGAGGCGTTCCATCTACCGCGAGGGCACCCTCTTGGGCGTGTCAGACAACGCGATCACAAGCTTTGACCTCGCGGACCGAGATGCACCCAAAAACCTCGATACGCTCGATATCGCTCGCAATATTTCTTCTCTCCACGTGGTCGGCGCACATCTTCTTCGCTTCGGCAACGATTGGTGGATTTGACCTCGCGGACCGAGATGCACCCAAAAACCTCGATACGCTCGATATCGCTCGCAATATTTCTTCTCTCCACGTGGTCGGCGCACATCTTCTTCGCTTCGGCAACGATTGGTGGACAGGACGTGCAATCGTCGACCTTGTCGAGCCCTCATCCGCTACGGCCGCCTCGATTTCCGAGCTCGATCTCAGCGAGGCCGGTCCTTCTCAAGATGGCTGCAACGAATACAGTCGTTGGGGTAGCGCCGTATATCTCCATGGCGACAGCGGCTTTGCCTACGTACCCCACTACCGAGAGCAGTGGAGTGAATCCGGATCGCGCAGTGAGCTGACGCTCTATATCGTCGACTATCGAAACCCATCATCGATTTCGATCGCGGGCTCTGTGGCTGTCGATCCGATCGCGGTTAGCCGCTCCGAGAGTCGCTGGGGATACTTCGGTGAAATCCTGGTAGCGGGAGATGCGCTGCTGGTCGCGCGGGTTGAGGAGCGCTACTCCAAGTCTGGCGAAGCCAACCGACGGCACAGCTACGATGTGTACTCGCTAAACGAACCAGGAGCCCCGACGTTCGCCACCAACTTCGAAGTTCCCGCAGAGCTGGCCTCCGCCGGTTGGGGCCACGGCCCGATCGGAAGCGGAGTCGATATGGCCTGGGGGTGGTGGTATCCGGGTGCTCGGTCGACAAACGTCTTCGTCTCCGGGTCCGTGGTGGCAAGCAGTCATGCGGTCCCGGTAGACGATACGGGCGCCAGAGTCCGCTACTACCTAGACCGACTGGATGTAAGCGACCCGCAGCAGCCTCAGCTTTTGGACGAAGTCAACATCCCAGGTCAGCTCGCATACTACGATGATGCAAAAGACCTGGCGGTCACCATCGAAGACGCAGCTCCGGTCGTGGTGAAAAACAGCGATTGGGATCAGTGCACGTGGCGGGGCTCTCGCGCCACGATCGTCGACGGGGCATGCCATATCTATCATCGACTGCTCAATACGCTTCGGGTAGGGGACACAACCGCGGAGCTCGTGTCTCGAGTAGATTTGGACGGCGCTCGTATCTCACGGCACGTTGCAGTCTCCGAAGGTCACGTGTTCACCATCGCTGACGACGCCGCGCCCTACGATTGGACAGAGCCGACTCCAATCGATCGCTACATTCACTCCTACCGCATTAACGAGGGTCACGAGATTCAGGAGCTGGATCCGGTCTTTCTCAGTGAGGCAGCCAATTCTTGGTTCAGTTGGCCGCAGCTTGCGGCGCGCTCGAGTCGCGCGTTCTTGACCGACTCGAACGTGCTTCACGTCGTCACCGCAGAAGGAAGCACACCGACGGTAGAGGCACACGAGATGCCGGGCTGGAGTTGTCAGTCACTTCAAGCAACTGACGATCGAGCATTCTGTGCGATGGGCCAAAGCGGAGTGCTTGCAATCGATCTGTAACTAGATTCAGCTGCCGATGATGCCCTGAATAGGCGAGGGACCGCTTGACGCCCGCCTATCGACTGAGGAGACTCCGGCTTGGAGGGTGGTTCATGAAGAACTTCTTTCGTCAGGGCATCAAGCGTATCGTCAAAAATGGAGCGAGCCCGCACGCCGACGGCGGTCGTCGCGGCACGGTGATCGCGGTGAGCTCCTTGAAGGGGGGCGTTGGTAAGTCGACCACCACCGTGAACTTGGGTGCGGCGCTCGCTCGATTTCATGGCAAAAAAACCTTGCTGGTCGATCTCGATCCCCAGGGTCATGTCGAGACCTCCCTGCTTGCACAGGTGAACGCAGGCGAAGCCGACGCTCGTGGTCGTCTACTGAGCCAAATTCTGACCGCAGAACCTCCCTTACAGATCCTCGAAGGGGCTACGTCTACAAAGATCGAAGGGCTGCACGTAACCCGTTCCGACGCCAAACTCGCGGAGGCCGAGAACCTTATCGGAACCCGCATCGGCAAAGAGATGATCCTCAAGGACGCGCTGGAGGTGACCCGCACGCACTTCGACGTGGTGCTGATCGACTGTCCCCCCAATATGGGCAACCTCACCGCCAACGCGCTTGTGGCATGCAACTGGCTCCTCGTTCCCTGCGATCTATCGACACTTTCTCTCCGTGGAGTGGACGGGTTGATGGGTCAGTGCCAGGAGATCGCAAGGCGACTCAACCCGAACCTGGACCTGCTTGGCATCGTCGTCACCCGCTACGACGGCCGCACCGCATCGATGAATCAACAAGTGCTCTCGAGTTTAGAGGAGCGCTATGGAGAACTCCTGCTTGAGCCGCGGATCGGCATCAATACGAGTTTGGTCAAGGCTCAGAATATCGGCAAAGACATCTTTGAGTACGCACCGCAGAGCCGAGGCGCAGAGCACTATCGCGGTCTAGCGGATACCCTCATGGGCCGGGCAAAACTGTAGCCCCCGCACGCGCAGACGTGAAGGCGTAGTCTGAGTACGTTGAGCGATGAGCATGGGACGAAAGCAGCTGTTTGGGCCGACTCACTCACCACCCCCCAGCGGGTCTAGGTTGGTCCAAACAGCAAGCGCCCCCCCCAGCACGCCTCGCTAGGCCTGAACGCCTGCTTTCCTCCCATGCTCGGAGCTTGAAGTAGCCAAACTACTCCTGCGCTCCTGTGCTTCCGGGGCGCTAGGCGTTCAAACCCATCGATACGCGCTGGGCCGAGGAGGACGAGCGTACTTAAGGTACGTTGAGCGACGAGCATCGGAGGTAA
>JBCCEA010000013.1:0-102973 GCA_039030515.1 Myxococcota bacterium
AACGTCGCTACCGGAGTCAACGTCGCTACCGGAGTCAACGTCGCTACCGGAGTCAACGTCGCTACCGGAGTCAACGTCGCTACCGGAGTCAACGTCGCTACCGGAGTCAACGTCGCTACCGGAGTCAACAGGCGGAGCGCCGGAATCTTCAGTAACGCCTGAGTCGAGAACTGCTCCGGAATCGAGTGCGGTATCCGCGTCAGTCATCACGCCTGAGTCGACAGTCTGATCGGCGTCAGCACCAGTTGTGGTTCCGGAATCCACCGGAAGATCGGTGAAACTTGCGTCTTGACTCCCGGAAAGTGCAACAGCGCTTTCGTCTGTGCAGGCTCCTATAAGCGCAGCACAAACCGCAGTTACAGCGAGCGCTGCCGAGTTTGGCCAACCCCTTGCCTGAACTCTTCGTCGATCGAGATTTAGAACGCACTCCGTTACATGCGCGCTCTGTGGGCGTTGAGTGCTCCTTAGTAACTCAAACACACATGCCGTTCTCTGTACCATCGTTTTCCTCATAAATCACTCAAGGTACAACTATATAGTTGGCGACGTTCTAGTACAATAGTGACAGAGACTCCGCAGAGTTATGCTGCGCTTGCAGAGTCTCTGGCGTGGTTTATTTTCAAAAATAAGTGCTAGTTGCAGCGATGGATCATTTGCGTGTCCGTTTGATTGAGTGGCGCCTGTCTGTTGCTCAGTCGATTGGCGTTCCAATCTGGATCTCGAGTCAAAACGATCTGATCTATGGCAAAGAATCCCGATCGCCCTGCGATCCGAACGTCAAAAAGTCCGGGTTCGGTAAACTCCTTGTAGATGCGGTAGTCGCCGAAATCGACGGTTTTGGACTCATAGCCCCAACGGTCCGTGATCTTGGTGTAGGCCTTGAAAAACCCGCGAGCTCCGGCCGGAGTGTCTTCTTCAGGATAGGCAAAGCGGTCTGCACCCTGAATGGTCCGGAACGCATAATAGTCACCAGGGCCACGGACGCTGAGCCAAGCGTCGTTGTGCTCTGAGTTGTTGTTGCCGGCATTGATGAGCCCGCGGATGGCGACCAGGTAGACGCCCGGCGTCTGAATATAGATGTCGAAGAACACGATATCCTTGTTGACGATCGTGCCGCCTTGTGGGAGCCCCGAAGTGCTGACCCACTCGTAGTAACCAGCTCCCGAAAAGCTATGGGTGTCACTCTCATTGCCCGCGGCAGGCGTATCAAAGAATCGCCACCTATCGTTTCCTCCGGTGTAGTGACCGTCTTCGACCTCGGCGACGATCCAACCGTCGGTTTCCACAAAGATGTTCTCGCCCCACGGCTCTCCTGCGTCGCAGAGTGCATTCAACTCTGTGGTCAACGGATCTTCGGTACCGGAGTCGACGACAGCCCCGGAATCTGTGCCTGTGCCCGAGTCGACGACAGTGCCGGAATCTGTGCCTGTGCCCGAGTCGACGACAGTGCCGGAATCTGTGCCCGTGCCCGAGTCGACGACTGCGCCGGAATCTGTGCCCGTGCCTGAGTCGGCGACAGTGCCGGAATCAACGACTGCGCCGGAATCTGTGCCGGTACCCGAGTCAACGACTGTGCCCGAGTCGACGACAGTGCCGGAATCAACGACTGCGCCGGAATCTGCACCCGTACCCGAGTCAACGACTGTGCCCGAGTCGACGACAGTGCCGGAATCAACGACTGCGCCCGCGTCAACGTTGATGCCAGGGTCCTCAGCGGCATCTGGAGCAAACCCTGCTCCAGAATCCAACGGATTCGCCGCAAAGCTCGCATCTTGGCTAACGGCAAATTCCGAGGCGCTGTCGTTTGAGCAGGACGCACCCAAAACGACAGAGATTAAACCCAGCGCGCTACTCGCCGCCTTGAATGCGCGTACTCCCTCCAAAGCCATAACACCTCCAGTGCGTTACCCAGCTTGCAAACAATATACCGTGAAGCTGTTTTAGTCCAACAATAATGTATTCTGGATCAAACGCGGAAGGCAGTCACACTGCGCCATTCGACCGGGCTTCGATACGACGTGTCTCTGTAGACTACAGGTTCCACAGAACTCCCCAGCGGCTGATATAGAACCCGGCTATGGATCATTTGAGTCCGCCTCCGATTAGCTCGCCGAATCCAGCCCTATCCGGAACGTGGTGCCTACGCCCAACTCGCTGGACACATCGATCGTACCTTTCATCCGAGCCAATAGTCGCTGAACGATGACCAGCCCAAGTCCCGTTCCGTGAGTCTTGGTGCTATAAAAAGGCTGAAAGAGTCGGTTTTTCCGCTCTTCCGGAATACCTCTGCCGGTGTCGCGTACCGTCAGCTCGACCGTCTTTCCCTTCTTGGACGCTTCCAGATGGAGATTGCGCACCGCTGAGCCCTCCAGGGCATCGAGGGCGTTGGTAGTTAGATTGAGCAGTACCTGATGCAGCGCCCTGGCGTCCGCTTTTGCGATAGAGTCTGGCTCGATACTTAGTTGCAGGTGAACGCGACGTGCGTTTAGGTCGGGTCGGATCAAGCGAGCAAATCGATTCAGAAAGAGAGGCAATTCCACATCAGAAATCTCAACCGAATCGAGACTTGAGTAGCCCTTAAGCGCCTTGAGGAGAAACTCCATCGTTCTCGTTTCGATAAGTAAATCGTCGAGATAATCCCTCAAGTCATCTCGGTGGATGGTTTCGACCCGATTGCGCAGGACGGTGAGCGCAGCTTTGATGGAATTGACCGGATTGCCCAGCTCGTGCCGGATCCCCGCAAATACATAGCCTACGTTGTCGGTCATATTGAGTGCGGCGGATACACGCTCCACCCTTTTTTGTTCTGTCCGGTCTCGAGCTACGAACACAAACTCCAGCCTGCCGTCGGGCGCGTGCATCGGTGAAGAGGTGCACTGAAGGCTCAATGCAGGGGTGTCGGAGTTGGCGCTGGGCAGGTCCAGATTGCCTTGCCAGCAAACCCTGTCTCGGATCGATTCGAGCAATGAGCGAATAGATGGATTCGAGCGCGAAGTGAGCTTCAGTGCCTCTTTCAGTGACGTACCACCAAAGGTCAATCGATTAAACGAGCTGTTGGTGCGCAGCAGTTGGCCATCTGACGAAAAAATCGCCACCGCTTCCTCAAGTTGATGCACGGCTCCCGACAGTCGCTGCGCCTCAGTTCGCAAGCGGTACTCGCGCGTGGCGTCTCTTTGCACCCCCAAGAAATGGGTCGGTCTGCCTGAGGCATCGAGTAGAGGGACGACGTACCAGCGCACCATGTACTCACTGCCGTCTTTACGATAATTATAGGTCTCTCCATCAAAAGGCAGAGCCTTTTTGAGACACTGCCTCAGCGTGGCCAGTAATTTTTTGTCGGTGCGTGGACCCTGTAAAAACCTTGGGGAGCGCCCGACTACCTCATCGCTGGAGTAGCCTGTAAGGTCCTCAAACGCGGAGTTGACGTAGAGGATGTGTGGACCGGGAGCTTCGATCTCGTTGTCGGTGAGGATCACGGCCTCCAACAGATGGTCCAGGATACTGATCTTGATCCTGTCTTCGATGGAGGCCGTCACCACATTTACCGTTTACGGAGTTCGGCCATGCGCGGTTGAGAGTATGAGTTCAGACCTTGAGATCTTTCTCAATCTGCTTGAGCTTATGCCGAGCGAGACCAAGATTTCCGCGTTTCTTGTCGATCGAGAGATAGAGAAAAAGAGCACCGGACTTCGCAAGTGGTCGGATGAGATGATATTGCTCCTCAAGGGTAATGAGAATGTCTTCGATGGCTCCCTTGACGCCGAGTGTTTTCATGACTTCCATCTTGGCGCGCACGACCTGAGTGTTCCCGCTGGCCGCGACATTGATATCGAAGTGTTCACCGCCTCCGGCAGTTCCAAGTGTGAGTCCTGACTCCCAGTCTACGAGCGCGACAGCGACTGCGCCCTCCATCTCCATGGCGGTATTCAAACTTTCCGAAATATTTGACATTCCTATCTCCTCTTGTGCTGCTAATTTTGCACCGGATACAGCCTCGATCTCAACATGCGACTTGTGGTCGGACATTCTCTCTGACGCTTCGTCTGGCAGCGCCACCATTTTTCGGGTTTCTTCATCCCGCATTCGAGCCGATTCGAGCAGTACATGCTCGAGTGGACGGCCGATGGTCCACTCCCCCGGAGGCGTAGGCAGTACGCTTACCAGCGGATCGGTGCATCGAAATATAAATCTTGCAGCCTCTTCACCACGCAGGTTTTCAAAACTAGCGTCGGCTAAGGTGCCGTCTGAAAAGCCAAGCACGCCTTCGCCTTCTTGACTCTTGATACGTAGAGTGCAGGACTTTCGCTCCATCGCCACAAGTTGCGTTAGGCCTGCAAGGCTAATTCCCTGCAGTGATCCGGCAATATCATCATGTAGGGATCGTTCTATTGCGGTGAACAATACTTCAAAATCGACAGGTTTTTCGAACAAGCCCACCGCACCGAGATCTTCGGCACGGCAGCGAAGTTTTTCGTTCCCATGAGCGGTAACCAAGATAACCGGGCACCAGAACGCCGTCTTCGTAAGCGCTGCAAGGAATTCAATGCCGTCCATCTCCGGCATGCGCACGTCGGAGATAACCAAGTTCACTCTCGTGCTTTCGAGAATTTTCAATGCTTCTCTGCCGTTTGTGGCAGACATCACGGCCACATTCGTAATCCGGTCGATGAGCGCGTCACCGAGGCTCCGTCGGAAAAGCGGCTCGTCGTCTACAATGAGTATTCGAGTTCCAGTGCGCACAGAAAAATACTTTGTACCCACTGTACTGGAAGTCGATGTCTCGATAAAGAGTTTGGTGACAGCGCCAAGATCAAAAGGTGCATTCAGATGTTCCATCTGCCGATCGGAATGGCGCTCCTACAATCCGCAATGAAGACATCCTGCACCTACCTCAACTCATCTCGATGAGGGACACAGGAACCTCCCACATGAGGGTATCTGCGGTATCAGATGCTTGGACTGCGCGTTCGAGGCGGCTTAAGTGCGGCGAGGGTCTCGAGGGTTTGTGGGGGTCGACGACGAGTGAGACTTGAGGCGCGATTCATGTTATCTGTATTTTGTGCATCATTACTGGAAACAATATTCCCTACTATGCTCGCTGTTGGCTGCGGCTTTTGGCTGGCTGGGCAGCTGCTCAGAAACCACTTCCTCGGTAGAGCTGGTAGTGGAGGTAGTCACCGACCTCGTCCCGAGCGTAGAGTTCGATGCGGTGGAGTTGAGCCTTCCAGAGGAGGGCGAAGAACCTGACCAGGGGGTTTCGGTAGACTCCTCGAGTGATTTTCAGATTGGCTTTGTGGTGGGCCAGTTCTCCAAGCTGGAGCGCTCGTCGCGGAGAAGTTTGGTGGCGCGGCTGATGCTGAATGGTCAGCAGGTGCTTACCAGGACCTATGTCGTGTCCAACGAGATCGATGCGCGGATCCGCCTGGTGCTGACGCGGAGCTGCGTAGGCGTCGAATGTCCGTTGGAGAGCGGCAACCCATCGGCGGAGGCGTGTTTGGGAGGCCAGTGCGTGAGCCCGGACTGCATCGACGGGACGCAGGAGGCGTGTGAGGAGTTCACCCCGGAGTGTGTCTCGGACGACGGGTGCACGGTGACGGCATCGTGTCAGACGGCGGAGTGTTCGGAAGGGGTATGCTTGCTCTTTGCGCAGGACGATGCGTGTGCGGAGGGAGAGTTCTGCGCGGATTCACTAGGATGCCAGCCAACCGTAGTCGAAGAGGCGATCGACACGCCTTTGGTGGTGTTCCCATGGAACGGGTACCGTACGGGGAGCCTGCATGCCGAAACGGCAACTTTGCGGCCTTCACTTCGCTGGGAGCCGGTATCGCAGGAAGTGGTGTATCAGGTTCAGATCGACGACAGCTGCGGGCCAGAGTTTGCTGGGTGCAGTTTTCCCTCGCCTGAGGTGTCGGCACAGACGACGGAGACGTTCTACCAACCCGAGTTGGACCTGCCGGTGTCCGAGGAGGTTCCGGTTGGACGACGTTATTATCTCCGAGTGCGCGCGTGCGTGGGTGTGGTGTGCGGAGCGTACAGTGCGGTTCACTATGTGGACGTAGGTCGCGTTGGGGGAGATTTGAACGGAGACGGCTACTCGGAACTGATCGCGGGAGCCCCGGACGAGAGCGATGTAGTAACGGGTCAAGGAGCCACCTACGTTCACGCGGGAGGCCCGAGTGGGCCGTCGGCAGGGACGTATCAACGTTTGAGTTTGTCGGGCAGCGCTGCGGGAGACGGTTTTGGCGAGCGACTCGAAGCGCGGGGCGACTACAATGCCGATGGATTTGTGGATCTGGTGGTGGGGTCGCCTTTTGCGGACCAGGCGTCCACGGATGAGGGCCAGGTATACGTGTACTACGGGTCGAGCGCAGGGTTGCCAAGCGCACCATCGCTGACGTTGTCGGCAGAGCTGGGGGTGACCGATGGGCTTTACGGGTACGCGCTGGCCTCAGGAGACTTGGATGGCGATGGCTATGCCGACCTTGCTGTGGGTGAGCCGGTGGTGTTCCGGACCAAAGTGGAACAGGGTCGGGTGTTCGTGTACGCCGGAGGTGCAGAGGGACTTTCGAGCAGCCCGAGCTTTGTGCTCGATCGAGGCTTTGCGGGTCAGGAGCGGACCGACGAATTTGGGGGCGCGATCGATGGCGGGGGAGACCTCAACGGAGACGGCTTTGTGGATCTCGCGGTGGGGGCACCGAGCGCTCTTGAGGGAGCCGACGGCGGCGAAGGCACGGTGTCGATCTTCAGCCGGCTTCATCTGGGGGACACGACCTCGGAAGCGGTAGTGAGTGCAGTGCCTCGATCAGAGGGCCAAGGCGGCGATTTCTCGGGTTGCGTCGGAATCGCACCGGACGAAAACGGCGATGGATTCTCCGATCTACTCGTTGCGGCTGCGGACGCAGATATAGACGGTATCAACCTAGGTGCTGCCTACGTCTTCCGAGGTAGCCGCAACGGGGTGTCTGCCCTGCCGGATTCTACGGTCACCTCAGATACTACGAGAAACCAGTCCCGCTTTGGCTATCGCTGTCGAACCGGAGGAGACTACAACGGTGATGGGCGCTCCGACCTGCTCGTCGTTACGGATCCGTCAGACACGCAAAGAGTCTTCTTCTTTCTCAGCGATGAAGTCGAAGGTTGGGGTTCAGGTTCTGAGGGATCGCACCGAATCCCGTTCCCGGTGTCTTCCGATGAAGATATCGGAGAAGCCCTGGAGATGAGGTCGGACTACAACGGCGATGGATACTCCGATATTGCGGTCGGTGCGCCCGGAACGACGACTGTCGAAACAGAAGACGGAGCGGTTCATCTCTTTTTTGGCGCTCCTACAGGGCTTCCGACCAATCCAAACCTGACGGTGCCTCAGCCAGAACCGAGTGCGAGCGCTCGTTATGGATCGAGCGTCGGATAGTGACTGAGACGGTCTAGCTTTCTGTCGCGGTCTAGCTTTCTGTCGCTGAGCCTTCAGTGGTAAGGCCATATATAAAAGCTACCGCTGCTGGTAGGCATTCGGGTTTTGAGCCGCCTGCTTGAGCAAAATCTGGGCGCCCACCGCCGCCTCCACCAACGATGCGTGCTGCCTCTCGAACGAGGTCCCCTGCTCGCAGCTCTTTTATGACTTCTTTGCTCACTGAGCATGCAAGTAGTGCTTTGGTTCCATCTTTGCTCTTCGAGCCCAAGAGCACGGCGGCAGGAGCCAATCGATCGCGTAGATGTTCTGCCATCTCTCGAAGCGCCTTTGCGTCCCCCACATCGACGATCGCTCCCAATCGCTTTACGCCGTCGATGCTTCGCGCCTGCTTGGTGAGGTCGATCGCATCTCCCTGTACGAGCTGGCGCTTCAGTCGCTCCACTTCGGCAGAAGATTCTCGCGTCTGTTCCATCAGGCGCTGCACGCGCTCTGGAAGCTTATCTGAAGGGGTCTTCAGTTTGACGGCAACCTGTTCGAGAACCCTTTCGAGTTCACGGCAGCGCTTCACGGTGTTCCATCCGGTTGACGCTTCGATCCGCCGTACCCCTGCAGCGACTCCGGATTCGCTCAGAATCTTGAAAAGCCCGATGTCTCCCGTGCGAAACGCGTGCGTACCGCCACAGAGCTCGAGGCTTGGCCCGATGCGGAGCATGCGCACCACAGCCCCATACTTTTCTTCGAAAATTCCCAGCGCGCCTCTGGCCTTGGCTTCGTCGAGAGGCAAGACCTCTGTGGTCACCGGGGTGTTTGCAAACACGGCCTGATTGACTCGGTCTTCGATTTCTAGAATTTCCTCCTGAGAAAGCGGCCGAGTTCCGCTGTAGTCAAATCGCAAACGATTCGGACCCACCAAAGAGCCTTGCTGTGTTGCGGCTGGTCCAAGGGTTTCCCGTAGCGCCCAATGGAGTAAGTGGGTTGCGCTGTGGTTGCGCCGTGTTGCCATGCGCAGGGACGGATCGACCGACAACGTGACTTTTGCCCCGGTGTCCAATGTGCCCGAGATCACCCTGCCGCGGTGCACGAAGCAGCCCGATCGGGGCTGCACCGTATCTTCGACCTGGAATTGGGCCCCGTCCATCTGGAGTACGCCGCGGTCTCCTTCTTGACCGCCTTGCTCCGCATAAAAAGGGGTGGTGTCGACGAGCACCTCGCCTGCTTCTCCTGTGCCCAATCCCGCGACAACGGTCCCCGCGGCCACCAGTGCCAGCACGGTGCCCTCGGCCGACTCGGATTCGTAACCGACGAACCGTGTACTGCCGAACTGCTCGTGCAGCTGAAAGTACACCTCTGAAACGGACTCATCGCCTACCTTCGAGCCGCGGCTTCGATCTCTCTGCGCCTGGAGTTCCAAATCAAATCTAGATTCGTCGATGCTGAATCCCTGCTCCTCTCCCAGTACCCGTTGCAGATCTAGAGGGAATCCAAAGGTATCGTAGAGTTTGAAGGCGACGTGTCCGGGCAACACCCTGCGGTCTCCATCGGTTTCCCACGCCTCGTTTTCCTGCAGTAGCGAGAGGCCACGTTTCAGGGTGCGCCGAAAGAGCTCCTCCTCGTGTTGGGTCGTCGTCGCGATCAGTGCTCTTCGCTCGAGCAGTTCGGGATAGGCCTCGCCCATCAAATCGACCACCAGTTCCACGCAGTCATGCAGGAAAGGTTGTTGAATCCCAAGTCGGTGCCCGTGTCGAATGGCCCGACGCATGACCCGCCGGAGTACATAGTTGCGATCGTCGCGATCGGGCGTGATCCCTTCCGCGATGAGAAAGGCCGTCGTTCGTGCGTGATCTGCGATCACACGCATGCTGACGTCGTCAGGAGCACTGCTTTGCCGGTAGCGCGTTCCGCTAAGTTCCGCTGCGCGATCGACGATAGGGCGAAGCAGGTCCGTATCGTAGTTGGAAAGGATTTCCTGCTTGACCACACAGACACGCTCGAGCCCCATACCCGTGTCGATAGAAGGAGCCGGCAGATCCAATAGGCGTCCATCTTCCGTGCGTTCGAACTGCATGAAGACGTTATTCCAAAGCTCGAACCACCCCCGCCCGTCTTCGCTCTGCTCTAGGTCGAAGAAACTACGCGGATCCGGCTTGTCTATCCCCAGTGCGTAGTGCACCTCAGCACATGGCCCACAAGGGCCGACCGGCCCCATCTGCCAGAAGTTGTCCTTGGCCCCACATCGGATGATCCGCTCGCTCGAAAATCCGGTGGCGTCTGCCCACAGGGCCGCGGCTTCCTCATCTGCCGGAAGATCCTTCTCACCCCCGAACACCGTGATCACCATGCGCTCTGGGTCGAGACCCCAAACCTTGGTGAGCAGCTCCCAGGCGTAGTCGATCGCTTCCCTCTTGAAATAGTCTCCGAGCGAAAAGTTGCCGAGCATTTCAAAAAAGGTGTGGTGCCTAGGAGTCACGCCCACGTTTTCTAGGTCGTTGTGCTTGCCGCTGATGCGCATGCACTTTTGCGAGCTCGTGGCGCGCACGTAGCTCCGTTTCTCCCGACCGGTGAACGCATCTTTGAAGGGGACCATCCCCGCGTTGACAAACATCAGCGATGGGTCGTTCAGGGTCAGTAGAGAGGCGGAAGGCACGATCGTATGGTCTCGCGCTGCGAAGAATTCGAGGAACGAAGTGCGTAGTTCGCTTGCAGATTTCATCGCGTTATCCAACAGTTACAGCACACTTCACTCGTGTTGAGCGTGCTTGTTCTGACCGAGCTCCTAGCCCAACGCGATGACCTGCGCCAGACCGCACTCCGCCTCTGCCTTGCCGTGTCCTGCGGTACTTGGCGTTTCGATCGAGTCACTGGAGCTTCGCCCCTGAGAGATGCTAAGCGGAGACTTCATGCTTCGACTACTTCACATCAAGAACTTCGCGATTATCGACCGACTAGAAGTCGAACTCGAAACTGGCTTGAATGTGGTCACCGGTGAAACTGGCGCTGGCAAATCTATCTTGGTCGCGGCGCTGCAGCTTGTTCTCGGCGCTAAGGGTCGGTCGGAGGTGGTGCGTACCGGGGAGGATCATGCACTCGTCGAAGCGCTTTTCGAAATCGGAGAGGACGCAACGCTAAAGACGAAGCTCGCGGACGCAGGGGTAGACTGCGATGACGAGCTCATCGTACGCCGGATCTTGCGCGAATCTGGCAGAACGCGGGCGTATCTCAATGATCGCCTAAGTGCCGCCGGTCAGCTCGTTGAGCTCGCGCCTGGGCTAGCAGATATCTCTTCTCAGCATCAGGCACACACCCTGGTCGATGCCAGTACGCATCTGGGTTATCTCGATGCGTTCGGAGCGGTCGACAAGGAATTAAGCGCGATGCGCCACGCGTACACGCAACTGTCTCGGGCGACCACCGAGCTTCGGGATTTGCAAGCAGCGGCCCACAATCGCCTCGAGCGGGAGGATTTGCTGCGCTTTCAGCTCATGGAAATCGACGAGCTGAAGCCGGTCGAAGGCGAGCTATTGGCGCTCGAGACGGAGCGACAGAAGCTTCGTCATGCAGAGCGATTGGCGACCGCTGCAGCCAGCGCGGAGGAGGCGCTTTACGCGGCCGATCGCTCCATCTGCGGTACCCTCGGACGCATTGTCAACGAACTGAGCGAGCTGAGTACCTTGGACCCTCAGCTTGAACCAGTAGTGTCCACGCTGACCGATTCTCAGACTCAGCTGCAGGAAGCCGCCCGCGACCTTGGTAGCTACGCGCGCGAGATCACCTTCGACCCTGCTCGTCTCGACACTGTCGAAGAACGTATGGCCCGACTCAAGCGGATGCAGCGTAAATACGGCGGGAGCCTTGGTCAGGTTCTGGCAAAGCGCGAGCAAGCCGCTGAGGAGCTCGCGTCCCTTGAACACTATGATGCGCGAATTGACGCCGCGCGCGAGGCTCTCGGGCTCGCAGAAAAAAGCGCCAGCGTATGCGCTCAGGCGTTGCGTACACGCAGGATGGAGGCTGCCGGCCGGCTGGGGGACGCGATCAGTGTGGAACTCCGCACCCTCGGCATGGGAGATGCGGAAGTTGTGGTGGAGGTTGCCTCTCAGGATGAGCGCAGAGGTACCGGTCTCGAAATCGAGGGGATGCGCCTAAGCGAGACCGGAACCGATCGCGTCGAGTTTTTGATCGCGCCCAACAAAGGTGAGAAGGCGCGCCCTTTGCGGAACGTCGCCAGCGGGGGCGAGCTGTCGAGGGCGATGCTCGCCATCAAGCGGGTTTTGGGCAACGTGGGACCCGGAGGCCTTTACGTCTTCGATGAGGTCGATTCCGGGGTCGGCGGTGCGGTGGCCGAGGTGCTTGGGCGAAAGCTTGCCGAGGTCGCGCGCCATCGACAGGTGCTATGCATCACCCACCTGGCGCAGATCGCGGTATACGCTGATGCCCACTTCCGAGTTCACAAAGAGGTCTGCGATGGCAGGACCCGCAGTACGATCGTCCGGCTGACCGAAGGCGAACGGCAGGAGGAAATTGCGAGAATGCTGGGTGGTGTTACGGTCACCGACCGCACTCGGGCCGCTGCGACAGACATGATGTCGGCAGCAGAGCAGGCGCGATCCGGGTAAAGGAGGCCGGTTCGGACGCCCCGGGTTGGTTCGAGCGGCAACATAGAAATGAAGGAGACTGCTTGCGATGTTTCGGCATCTAACCGAACGACCCATCCGACTACCTCGACTCCGGCCGTATGTTCCCAATCCGAATGATCCTGCGATCTTTTGGTTCAACTCAGAGCGCAAAGACATCACTCGAGACGTCATCGAGCGGGTGACGACGACTCAAAGTGAAGAAACCTCGAACCTCGAACTCGTGCTGAACGACACCGCACTCCGAGAGATTCGAAGGCTCGCTCTTCAAAACGATGAACGATCTCGTCAGCCGCTCAGTCGCTATCGCAGGTTGCTCCACCGTATCGCCCGCATGACCGATGAAGAAAAAGTCAAGCTGCTCCGGGCAGAGACAACCCTCATGGTCGAGGACATCGCGGGAAACTTCGACATGCGCGTCTACCACTTTGTTTGCCAGATCGTGCCCCATCTCCTTCCCAGTCTGATGAAGCCCTCGCGTGTTCCAACGGCGCTTGGGCGACACGGCACGGAGTCCCTCGATGCCCTTTTAAGCATTGAGGGAGATCTCGAGATTCTTCAGAAACTCGGTGAGAAGGGTACTCTGGTCTACGTTCCTACCCACTGTTCCAACCTCGACTCGGTTGCCCTCGCCTATGCCCTGCATCGCTCGGGTTTGCCCCCGGTGGTCTACGGAGCCGGCAAGAATCTATTTAGTAATCCGATACTCAGCTTTTTCATGCACAATCTGGGAGCGTACCGGGTGGATCGACGTATTGAAGCGTCTCTCTACAAGAACGTGCTCAAGACCTACAGTGGGGTGCTTGTCGAGCGCGGTTATCACTCTTTGTTTTTTCCAGGAGGAACGCGAAGCCGCTCGGGCGCCGTTGAAAACCGTCTCAAGCTGGGCTTTTTGGGGTCTGCCGTCGAGGCGTTCAGCCGGAATCAGGTGCGAGGGGTCGATCGAAAGGTATTCTTCGTGCCCACTACCATTAACTACGAACTGGTGCTTGAGGCGGAGACCTTGATCGCAGACTGGCTCACCGAAGAAGGACAAAGTCGCTATATCATTGAAGATGACGAGTTTTCCCGAGCGGAACGCTGGTTTGCTTTTTTCCGGAAGCTGGCGGACTCGCCGGGAGCTTGCGTCGTCCGTTTTGGAACCCCCATCGATCCCTTCGGCAATGTGGTTGACGACAGTGGGGCCTCACTGAGCCCGAGCGGAAGCCGTATGAACCCGGGTAGCTATGTGACGAGTCAGGGTCGGCCTCGGATCGATCGAGATCGTGATGCAGCATACACTCACGATCTCGGCGATGTGTTGGTTCGGACGTACACCAAAGAGACAGTGCTTATGGCCACACATCTGGTGGCCCATACCCTGTACCGCAAACTGGTGCGTCATACGGAAGGTCTGGACCTCTTTGCTCGCCTCCGCGTTCGGGGAGAGGTGACGATGGCGAGGACTGAAGCCATCGAAGAACTCGGGGTGCTGCGTGACGCCCTCAAGAGTTTAGAAGAAGAAGGAGCGCTTCGTTTGAGCGAGTTCGTTCGTGATGAGCCTCCAGCGCACATCCTCGAGCGCGCCCTGAACCTTCTCCAGGGCTACCATCGATGCCCAGCCGCCGTCGATCTTGGCGCCGAGATATCGGCCGAAGAACCCTCATTGCTCCTCTACTATCAGAATCGTCTGGCGCCCTTTGCCACCCGGGTGGCTCCACGAAGCTATGCTCGAGCGGCCGAGGTGATCTGTTCGACAGAGATGCGTCGATGAGTGTTGCAGTTCTCGGCGGCGGAGCGTTCGGTCAGGCTCTGGCGAAAGCGGTGGAACGAGGAGCCGGTCCGGTAACGCTTTTCAGTCGCTCGACCCCGACAAATTCGGGATTTCAAGTCCACTCCATCCATGAATTAGAAAGCGTAAGCCGCTTTGAGCTCATCTTCATCGCTGTGCCCTCTTCATTCGTTTGTCCACTTGCACGAGCGCTTGGAAGACATCTCGATGGAAGCCATTTCCTAGTGCACGTCAGCCGTGGACTTGTAGGTGAGGAGCTCAGCACACTCACCGAGGTCCTTCGGGCCAATACACCGTGCCGGCGCGTTGGCGTGCTCGCAGGCCCCCTGAGTGCAGAGTCGCTATCCGAGGGGACTCCTTGCGCGGGTGTGGTAGGAACGCGGTTCGTGGAGGTTGCGGAATCCGTTTCGGCGGCACTTTGTCACGCGTCTATTCGCGTCTACGACACCAGCGATGTGATCGGTGTTGAATTTGCCAGTGCAATGGTGGGCCTGATGGCCCTGGTTGGCGGGGCGGCACGTGAGTTGCAAACTTCTCCCAGTGCGATTTCGGCGGTCTTGACGCGAGGCATGGCCGAGGCTCAAGAGCTTGCCAAGGCTCGTGGCGGAAGCCCGGATACGTTTGCAGGCCTTGCGGGTATGGGCGATTTATTGGCAGCAATTCTGGAACACGAGCGGCCTGAGGCACGCCTAGGCGCTCTGCTGGCTAGCGGAGAGCCTCTGGCCGATGCACTCAAGAAAACCCAAACTCACGTCGAAGCGGTGAACCTCGCTCGCCGCGTTGCGGTATACGGACGTCGTTTGGGGATGAAGTGGACGGTCGCCGAGACTGTGGCAGAGACGCTTGACGGTGAAATCTCGCCGAGGGAGTCTGTAGCGCGTATGGTTTCGGGTAACGCGTCCACGAAGTAGGAGAGGAAGACGCATGGCTACCGTATGGAGTTTTCCCACACGCGTTCTCTTTGGTGCCGGTTCCATTGACGAAATTGGTCCAGAGGCCAAGGCCTTAGGAGCGAAGCATGTCATGATCATATCGGATAAAGGTGTGGTCAACGCAGGCTTGCTGGAGCGGGTACATGCGTCTCTTCAGGCTGCCGGTTTGGGGTTTGCAGTGTTCGATGAAGTTTCGTCGAATCCGACCGAGCAAGAGGCGTTGAGGGCAGGCCAAGCCTACACCGACTCCCAGTCCGATCTCGTCCTTGCCGTCGGCGGCGGAAGTCCGCTGGATGTCGGTAAGCTTGTATGTCTTTTGGCGAATCATTCCGATCCCCTGTCGGAATACGACGAAGCAAAAGGGGGGGCATCGAAGATCGTGTTAGAGATCCCACCCCTGATCGCGGTACCCACCACTGCAGGAACCGGCAGTGAAGTCGGCAGGAGTGCGGTCGTCACCATCGAAGAGACCAACCGTAAGACGGTGGTGCATAGTTCAAGGCTTCTTGCCGACCTTGCGATTCTCGACCCGGAACTCACAGTGAGCATGCCTCCGGTAACGACCGCTGCGACCGGCTTCGACGCGCTGACGCACTGCATTGAAGCGTACTGCGCCCGAGGAGACCATCCGATGGCCGATGCGATCGCCCTATCGGGTATTCAGTTGGCCTCAGAGAATCTCGAGCGAGCCGTCGATCAGGGCTCCGATCTAGCTGCACGAAGTGAAATGATGAAAGCGTCGATGATGGGTGCCGTCGCGTTCCAAAAGGGACTGGGCGCATGCCATTCCTTGGCGAATCCATTGAGTGCAGAGCTCGGATTGCATCACGGTCTTGCCAACGCCTTGTGTCTTCCGGCCGTGATGGATTTCAATCGGGGAACCATTCAGGATCGCGTCGCGCACGTCGCGCGCATTCTCGGGGTTAAGGGTGATGATTCTGATACCTTGGCGTTTGAGTGTGCGGGAGCCATCCGTTTGCTTCGGAGAAAGGTAGGCCTGCCTGACGGCTTGTCTGCGGCGGACGTGGAAGAAGATCAACTGCCTCGACTCGCCAAACTCGCCCTTGACGATGCGTGCCACCGAACCAACCCGAGAAACTGTACCGAGGAGGATATGCATGCGCTTTACAAGGCTTCGATGTAGCTTTCTCTGTCACTTCAACAGATCTGGGCCGAACTGCCGGGTACTTGCCGGATTGGTTTGATGGGTACTCGTCGCCGCAAAAGCATCCTACGTCCTATTGGTGATCTACTTTCTGCGATCTATCCGTCTGAAGAAGAAGCGCGAACCCTGAGCGTATTTGGTTGGTGGCATCGAAAGATGCCGCCGAGGATCGTCAAAAATGCCCGCCCTATTCGACTGCGCCGGGGCATCTTGATCATCCACACCTCGACGTCGTCCTGGGCGAGTGAACTAGAGTACATGCGGGATCAAATTCTCGTAGGTCTACGTCAGCATGACAAACGCCTCGATCTACGTGGGATACGCTTCCGAGTTGGACCTCTCCCTTCGTTGACCAACGCGAACGACCCTCCGCTCCGTAAGTCGAGCGTGACAACACCTCTGAGCGATCTTCCTGAGGAACTTGCCCGGATCCTGGCGCGGATTCCTGACGACGATCTGCGATCTGCTATCGCAGACTCTGCCACGATCGGCCTCGCCCGCTGTCCGAATGTGGACGGCGATGCGTAGCTGCAACAGTCACGTGTAGGCTGCAACAGTCACGTGTAGGCTGCAACAGTCACGTGTAGGCTGCAACAGTCATAAGGAGTGCGCTGCGGCAGTGGGGCGAACTACGATAGCTGGACAGTTGGGTCGACCCCAACGCGGAGTGAACCGATCAGCTTTGCAATCGCTTTGACGCCGTCTTTCGACGAACGCGCCTCGTGTCCTGCACGGACGATGGCACTTCCGACAACCACACCATCGATGCCTCGCTCCGAAAGAGCACGCGCGTCTGCAGCATCCTTGACACCGAAACCCACAGCGACGGGTTTGCCGGTGCGTTTTTGGAGCATGGATGCCCGCTCGGCTGCTTGAGAAAGGTCTGCATTTTGGCTGCCGGTAACTCCCGTGACCGAGACGCAGTAAAGGAACGACGTAGCGATCTTGGTTGCTGCATCGATGCGGGCGTCTGTGCTTGTCGGAGCGACGAGTGGAACCAGGTCGAGATGCTGATCTACGAGAAAACCTCGCAGAAGTTCGGCCTCTTCTGGCGGCAAATCGACGACCAATACTCCGTCAACGCCTGCTGAGGCCGCCTCTCGGGCAAGGCGCTCTTCTCCGAAGGCAAGGATGGGGTTGTAGTAGCCAAACAGCATGATCGGGATCGAGGTTCGCTTTCTGATCTCCACCACGGCATCGAGTATTTTTTTCACTGTGGTACCCGAGGCCAGTGCCCGTTCACTGGCCTGCTGAATGGCGATGCCGTCGGCTGTGGGATCGCTGAAGGGAATGCCTAGCTCGACGATATCGGCTCCGGCGTCCCCTGCGGCGACTACCCGATCGATGGTTTGCTCCAAGTCGGGATCACCCGCGCAAAGATAGGTGATCAGTGCAGCTCTGCCTTCGGAACGAGTGCGTTCGAATACGGATGCAAGTCTTCCCATCAGTGCGTTCCTGCGGCCGGCGGTTCTGTCGCCTTGAGCTGCTTCCGAACGTTGTCGAGGTCTTTGTCGCCGCGGCCCGAGCAACAGACGAGGAGATGGGAACCTGGCCCGTATTCCCGCTTGGCGTTCTCAAGATAGGCAAACGCATGGCTGGTTTCCAGCGCCGCAAGGATTCCCTCCATTCTGCAGAGGTGTTGAAACGCATCCAGAGCCTCTTGGTCGGTGACCGCAACGTACTTGGCGCGTCCCGAGTCGCGAAGATGGGCGTGTTCGGGCCCTACTCCTGGATAGTCGAGTCCAGCGCTCACCGAATGTGCCTCTTCGATCTGACCGTCTTCGTTTTGGAGGACGTAACTGCGCGCACCATGCAAAACACCCACCGTTCCTGCTGAAAGGGGAGCTGCATGTTTGCCGGTTTCGATGCCGCATCCGGCGGCTTCAACGCCTACGAGTTCCACCTCTTTATCGTCCAGAAAACCAGCAAAGATCCCCATGGCATTGCTTCCACCGCCCACGCAGGCGATCACCGCGCTCGGAAGACAATTTGCCTGTGCCATGATTTGCTTTCTCGCCTCATGTCCGATGACGGATTGGAAGTCCTTGACGAGTGACGGGTAGGGATGAGGGCCGGCCACAGAGCCTACGCAGTAGGCGGTGGTTTCCACGTGGGTCACCCAATGCCTTAGCGCCTCATTCATCGCATCCTTCAAGGTGCGTGACCCCGATTCGACTGCGATTACCTCGGCGC
Source organism: Myxococcota bacterium (assembly GCA_039030515.1). Lineage (GTDB taxonomy): Bacteria > Myxococcota_A > Polyangia > Polyangiales > Houyiibacteriaceae > JBCCEA01. Next base: position 18,101 of record JBCCEA010000013.1, read on the forward strand.
CCATCAGCTCCATGCGGTGCACGTTGGGCATTTGACGACGTACGTCTTCAGCCCCCATGAAGACCGCACACGGCAAATTCAGAAGCGCGCATGCGGTAGCTGTAGCGACCCCGTGTTGGCCGGCACCGGTTTCAGCTATCACGCGTTTCTTGCCCATCCGTTTTGCAAGCAGAACCTGGCCCAAAGTGTTGTTCACCTTATGCGCACCGGTGTGGCAGAGATCCTCCCGTTTGAGCCATATATGGACCCCTAGCTGTTCGGAGAGGCGGGCCGCTCGATACAGAGGCGTAGGTCTTCCGACGAAGTCTCGCAGCAAAGCCTGTAAGTCATTCTGAAACCCCGGATCTTCCCGCACGGCCAGCCAAGACTGCTCTAGTTCGGTCAGGGCGGGCATCAGTGTTTCCGCAACGTACTGGCCTCCGAATATTCCAAATCGTCCCGAGGAACTGGGTATGTGTTCAGATTTTATCATGGTCTTATTGAACGATGATCACGGTCTGCTTCGCGCACTGCCGTAATGAACCGCTGCAGAGCCTTAGGGTCTTTCTGCCCTGGGGTCGACTCCACTCCGCTCGCCACGTCGACCCGATGGGGTCGGGCGACGCGAATGGCTTCAGCCACGTTCTCCGGGTTCAGACCACCCGCGATCGTGATCTTCTTGGCCATATTTTTCTCTCTGCCGATCCCACCTGCGATCGACCAGTCAAAGGTGCAACCCGTACCGCCGGGGCCCTGAGGAGCATAAGCGTCCAGCAGAATCTGCGCTCCGGCAAACCTCTGCACTTCCTGCAGGGTTTCGAGGCCTTTGACTCGGAGGGCCTTGTAAGCTTTGGGCAGTAACGCCTTCAGTTGCTCAGGAGGTTCATCGCCGTGCAGCTGCGCAAACTCGATACCGGTAACTCTTAGTAGATTTTGGATTTCATCGACGCCAGCATCGACAAAGATGCCCACTGTCTCGACTTTTGACCCGATGGCCGCCACGATCTCCGATGCCCGCTCCGCGTCGCAGTACCGCTTAGAGTGCTGCCAGAAATTGATCCCGATGGAGTCGACTCCCATGGATGCGCAGAGCTGCGCGCATGCTACTGACCGCACTCCGCAGACCTTGATCTGAGTCACCCCTCGGATGTAGCAGCCGCAGTGCCCGCTGTCTCCAACTCCCGCGCCCGTCGTCACCAATATCGATGCATCTACGGGAAGGGGGGCCGCTTCAGGGCTGGACCCATGCAGTCAAGGTGGAACTGCCGAAGTTACGGAGAGGTGCTCTCAGACACCATCCCTAAAAGCTGCCTCACCGTTGCGATCACCTTCGGCGCTTGAATCGGCTTGGTGATGTATTCGTTTGCACCAAGAGACATCGCCCGGTCACGATCTTCTTGGGAACCCTCTGTCGTGATGACGACCACCGGAACATCCTTGTAGTTGTCGTCGCTCCGAATGCGCTTTACCAACTTCAGGCCGTCCATGATCGGCATATTGATGTCGGTGATGATTAAATCGTAGCGGTTTTCGGCAAGTTTCTTTAGACCGTCGACCCCGTCTTCAGCCTCGGTAACTTCCAAGTCCTTGATGCGATGGAGTGCAAACACCAATAGCTGACGCATCATCGCAGAATCCTCGACCACCAGACATGATTTGTTGGGCTCGGACATCTCAGAGCTTCTCTGCAATGCCCGCGAGGGCGGTTAAGGGACCATGGGTGCGGCTGTAGAGGTTCGCTGCGATGAGCGCCATACCTGCTTGAGCGCCCAGCAGGCTGAACAGTTCCTCATCTACCTTTGCCCATCCACTTTTTTGTTCGAGAAGTCGCCAGATCGCGATGGCTCCCACCGGGCGTCCATCGGCGAGTAAAGGCACAACGGCCAGCGGATCCTCGTCGCCCTCCGGGCTCATGTCCGCACTCGAACGTATGCGGGAGACCCCGGTCAGGCATGACTCGCCGATCGGGCCGGTGCCTAGGGCGACCGGTAGAACCTCTTCGTTGGCGAAGCCATCCCAGCCGATGGGTATGATTTGGCTCTCTTCCGGATCTACTGCGTAGATCACAAATTTTTCTGCGCCTACAAGCTGCCCGAGGGTGTCATGCAGGTGACGTATCACGCGACGCACCGACAAGCTGGTGTGTAGCTGATGGCTTGCAACGTAAAGGTTGGCCAGATCATTCAGTTCTCGCTCAATCGAATCCGCTCGGTGGTCGCGATGAGCGCGACTGGCCTCAAGCTGCTCAGAACGACTCAACAACTGGCGCTTTTCACCCTCCAGTCGTTCGATCGTTTGAAGGAGTTCGCGCATGGCCTCATCGCTCCGGACCTGAGTGAGCAGTTGAGCGCTATGATCACGGGCTCGGATAAGTTCGTCGCGTAGTTCTTGGTTCTCCCGAAGGAGCTCCTCGGTAAGTTCAACACCCTTTCGCAGGAACGTGCGCACAAACTGTTCACGCTCTGCCAGAAGGTCTACCGGTGCGTCGCTCGCCCGCTCCCCTTCATCCGAATCCGTCATTCCTTAAAAGGGTAACCCAGCGAGACTCATCAGTGCGGGTTTTTCTGCATGTCTATGTTCGAGCGAGCGATCTACTTTGAGGAGATCGCCGCGAGCGTGCTTGCAAGCTTGGGAAGGGGCAAACTTTCGTCGACAGCTCCAGTGCGGAATGCAGAACCCGGCATTCCATAGATCACCGCGGTGTCAGGGGACTCCGCCAACACCTGACCGCCTGCTGCCTTGACCAGACTCACCCCTTGTGCGCCGTCGTCTCCCATTCCGGTGAGCACGACCGCGACGATTCGCGCACCGAGCACCCGAGCGCCGCTCGCGAAGAGACGGTCGGCCGAGGGTACATATCGATCGCACTCCTCAGGAGTGACGACGCGTACGACAAATCGGCCGTACTTCTCCTCAACCTCCACGCAGTGGCCCCCCGGACACACGTACGCGGCTCCGGCGACCAGCGGTGCCCCGTCCTTCGCTTCTTCAAAGTGCATACCTCCCAGTCGATCCAGTCGGTCTGCGAAGGTGCGGGTAAAGCGTTCCGGCATGTGCTGTGCGATGACTGCAGCGCAGGTCGAGTCTGAACCGATCTTAGAGAACAGCTCCAGCAGGGCCGAAGGACCACCTGTGGACGAGGCGATGAGAATTATTTTCGAGGGAACTTCGTTGCTGACCGGTCTTCTAGAGCTCCTTTGCTCGTGGACCTGCGGGGACTCAGATGTTTCGCGTAAGAGTCCGGCTGGGGAAAGATGCCGCACGAGCCGGACCTTTTCGGTGAGTTGCTTGATGACACCACCAAGTTTGGTAGACGCCGAACGCTCTGGTTTGGCGACGAAATCGATCGCTCCTAACTCGAGCGCTCGGAACACCTTTTCTTTGGTGGAATAGCCGGAGACTACGATTACCGGGGTAGGGCGTCGTGCCATCAGTAGCCGCAGGAAGGTGAACCCATCCATTCTAGGCATCTCAAGGTCCAACGTGATGAGGTCAGGCGTGAGCTCAGAAACCAGTCGGAGCGCTTCATCACCATCACTTGCTCTACCTACTACCTCGACGCCTTGAACGTTGGCCAGGGCCTGTGCGATGGCGCGGCGGTTGAAAGCAGAGTCGTCGACGACCAGTGTACGGATTGACTTCACTTCGTTCTGCCTCCGCTGGTTGTCTCGACCCTTTTGTACTGTGCGTTTTTGCCGTTGTGAAGAGGGTCGTCGCTTCGCGAGTGTGATGGCTTGCGGTACACGAGGTCGCTACTGAGATGCAGCAACTCAAAAGATGTCGAAAAATTGAGGAGAGACTCGCTATGCCCGAGAAGAAGGCATCCCCCCCGCACCAGCCGCTCGTAGAAGCTCTCGATCACTTTTTTTCGAGAGTCTGAATCGAAATAGATCAGTACATTTCTGCAAAAGATGGCGTGAACCTGTCCGACGATAGCCGCTCGATTGACGTCCATCAGGTTTAGGTGGCCAAAATGACACATCGATCGAATGCGCGGATGCACGGATCTCTTCCCATCCGCCTCCTCGATAAGCCATCGGTCAAAACGCTTCGGCATGGCGCGAAAGCTACCAGGGCCGTAGCGGGCCTGGCGGGCGACGTTGAGAACTCGTCGGCTGATGTCGTTGCCAAAAATACGGACGTCCCAACCTTCGAACAGCTCAGAATCAGCAACGATCATCGCCAGAGTGTAGACCTCCTCACCGGTCGAGCATCCTGCGCTCCAAAGCGCCAATCGCCGATTCGACTCTCGGGAGCATTGTTCATGGATGCTCGGGAGCAGTTCTTTTTCAAAGGCGCGTAGCTGATAGTCTTCGCGGAAAAAATAGGTTTCATTGGTCGTGAGGATATCGACAGCTCGCTCAAGTTCGGCTCGTGCGTCGACCTCATAACGCAGATAGCGATAGTACTCGGTGAAGTCCGTTATAGACAGCGCGGAAAGACGTTCTCGCAGTCGACGCTCGACGAGGTAGCAAGCATCGTCACCGAAGCTGATCCCGCAGAAGTCGCTTATCAAATCCCGGATAAGGCGGAAATCCTCGTAACCTAGCGGTGGCCCTCGGTCGTAGATCCGCGACAAAACTCAGAGCCCCCCTCTTGATCGCAGTGCGTCTTCAATCGCGGAGCGAACGAGTTCGTCGGTTTCCTCTGACCTTCGTCGGCGCAGTGCATCTGTTGCGGCAACGTCCGATACCCGACCGAGAAAACGCGCTGCGTGCATCCGGACGTCCCACGCGCGGTGCTCTAATGCCCCCAGAAAGGTTTCGAGTGTTCTTGGTGGCTGAAGTTGGAATGTGATGTGGAGCGCCTGCTTGACCACTTCGTTGTCTGCGTGTCGGAGTGCTTTTTCGAGTACTTCTGTGAGTCCCTGAGCCTCCATACGGTGCAATCCATCGAGAGCGGCCAGGGCGACGCCCGGGCTGGTACTTCCTACAAGAGACTTGAGCGGCTTGATGGCCCTGACATCTCCTAGCGTGCCAAGAGCTCTTGCAGCTGCAGCTTGAACAGCGGGATGTTCCGACGGAAGCGTGGCCAAGAGTGCATCGGTTGCGACAGCTCTGCCCTCACCGTTCGGAAACCGGGAGAGCGCGACTGATGCAGAAACTTGCACCTCAATATCTTCATCCGTCAGCGCCAAGGCTATTGCCTCTGCACTTCGGTCGTCGGCAAGCACCGCAAGGCCGTGAACGGCTTCTCGCCGAGTATTCGGGTTTGCAGACGCCAAGGCCGCGGAAAGTATGTCGTAGGCGCGCTCTCCTCCAAGTTCCGCAACGACCGAAGGAAAAGAGCGTCCAGAACTGTGAAACCTATCAAGAGCGTATTCGACCGACTGGGGCTCACTCGAAGCGAGTGAGCGCAGGAGGGTAGCGCACGCCCTTTGAATCTCGGGGTCGGAAGAGTCTGCCAGTTCTGAAATTCGATTTGCGTCGGACGAGTCCGCCCACCAGGCAAGTCCGCGAAGTGCGCCAAGGGTCACCGGGTACGTGGTGGACGCCACTCCTGCTCGAAGAGCGCTCAAAAGTTCGCCGATTGAGTCTGTGGGAATCGGGATGTGCTCTTCTTTCCAATCCATCGCCAATTCTGCTGCCAACTCCAAGCCCACTCCCTGGGCGTTGCCGGAGGATTTGTGGGTCGCGTTCAGCAGAGGATTCAAAAGGTCTGGACCCCAGGCGCGAAGTTCAGACAGTGTTTCACTGGGAAGGGCGTCTCGCGCAGCCAAGGAAAGCAAGGCAGGAAGAACATCTTTGTCCCTCGAAATCAGCAGGACTCGTGCGGCTGCATGAGCTCGAAAGGGCTCCGTCGCAGAGTTGACGATGTTCTGGAGTCGCAATCGAGCGCTGGGGTGCAGGCTCCCGAGAGACTGCCGGATGCATGGGCTTAAGCTCGATTTGGCGTACAGTTGAGCCAGAGCCACCGCCGCTGCGCCACAACTGTGTACCGATGGGTCGTCGAGTGCCTGCACCAACTCCGGCACCGCTTCCTGGTGCTCGGTTCGACCCAGAATCTCGAGGGCAACCCGCTTGGTTATCGGGTCTTTCAGCAGCGGAGACACCTCTTGCCACGGCACTCTTGCTCCCAACTTGGCCAATCCACTTAGGGCTGCCATCCGGAGATAGGCGCTGTCTTTGTCGAGGCAGCGGCGCAGTGCATCTTCAGCCTCGTGACCTCCGATTAGGGCGAGAGCGTCGATGGCTGCTGCAACTTCGTTCGCGTCCTCCGTAGACGCGACCTCGCGCAGCTGGGGCACCGCTGCTGGATCCGCGGTGAATCCAATGGCGTTGATGATGAACTTTCGCGACGTACTACGATTCTTCTCCAGAGTCTCGAGCAGCGCCGCCGTCGATTGAGCGCCCAGATTTCCCAACACTTCGATGGCCGCGTTACGCAAAGCTACGTTCTCGCCCTGAACGACAGATTCGACTAGTCGAGCGACGAGGCCACCGCGCTTCGAGCTTTCGGTTGCCACCCGGATCGCTTCTTTACGCACTCGCCAATCCACGTCGCCGAGTGCAATCAAGATCACGTTTAGGGCTTGCTCTGGATCCACGTCCGTAATGGCGGCAACCATTCTGCGTCTTGTTTCAGGGTCCGCACTTTGTAGTGCTGCTGGGACGCCAATAGAGTTCATTCAATACGCCCTTGTTCGCGGATGGTTGTCGAATCGTCGCGCTCCCGATTTGCTCGGTGAGCGATTTCGGCAAGGTCCAGCGTCGCGGTAGGTTCGACGACCTGGTCTACATCGATAACGAATACGAGAGAGCCTTGATGTGCATACACCGCTTCTATCCCTCGGCTGGAGGTGGATTCGTTCCAACGAGGAACCTCTCGTCTCCCACTTGGCTCTGCTCCGAATACGTCGGTGACCGAGTCTACGACTAGGCAGACCGCTCGCTCCTGCGACTGAACGATTAGCCACTTTGTTTTGTGTGTTCTTTTCGAAGCGTCCAACCCCAGCCTCCGGCGCATGTCTAGGACCGGTACGACCTCGCCGCGGTGGTCAGACACTCCTAAAATCACCTCCGGTGCATACGGAACAGGAACGATTTCTAAAGGATTGATAATTTCACGTACTCTGAGGATTCGCACCGCATATCGAACGCCGTCGATTCTGAATCCCACGAGATTTTTAGAGCGATCCGCACGCTTCCTGCTGGGTTCCACATCCATAGCGTTCACCGTTTCAGCAGAGGAGTCGGGTCGAGGAGAATAAGGAGTTCCTCCTCATCGAGGTTTGACTGAGCGTTCCGCCTATCGCTGTAGCCTCGGGTCGTCGACGGCCTGCCGATCCCGGTGACGTAGTCTGCCAACTCGCCACTTACGGCAGCTGAGTATTCGATTTCTTCTTCGTGCAGACGATAAACTGAAAGCACTCTATCGACGAGTAGCCCCAGTACTTCACCGTGCCCGTTGTCTACCAAGAGTATGCGGGTCGAGTGAGTCGCGGCCGGGGCCGGTAGCTTGAGTCGTTTGCGCAGGTCGATAACGGTGGTGATTCGACCTCGAACGGAGATGATTCCGAGTATGTGAGAAGGTGCTCGAGGGACCGCTGTAGTGGGCGTGTGCTTGACGATCTCCCGAATGCTGGAGAGAGGCAGCGCGTAGCTTGCTTCCGCAAGTCCAAGTCCGAGAAATTCCTGGCGTTGACCCTGAGAAGTTTCGCTTTCCTCGGCCGATGCTGCCAGATGGACGGGCAGGTTCGGATGATGGTCGGAGGTTGTGTCGCTCATAAGGTCGCTTCCAATGCGGCTGAAAATTCGACAGGAGAGAGCACCTCTTCCAGCAATCCAGGAGCATCTAGCACCAGTGCAACTCGTTGGTCGCCAAGGTCGGTAGCCCCGGCAAAACCTCGCACGTCGGAAAGGCTCTGACCCAAGGATTTGATCACGATGTCCTGTTGGCCCTCCAAGGAATCGACCACGAAACCGACGCGTCGAGTTCCGAGAGAGGAGACCACCACAAACCTCTTCGCCCAACGCTCCTTGCGCTCAAGACCGAATAGCTGGTCGAGCCGGCAAAGAGGAAGGGTCGCGCCTCGCAGCGTGATCACCTCTCGCCCCTGGACCAACCGTATCGACTCCGGATCCAGCGCAATCGCTTCTTGAACGCTGGTAAGTGGAATCGCGAACGTGCGTTCAGAGACTCGGGTCAACAGCGCACTGATGATCGCTAAAGTGATCGGCAGGGTGATCGTAAACTTGGTGCCTGTTCCCAGTTCGCTCTCGACGTCGATGATGCCTCCAAGTCGGCCGATATTGGTCTTCACGACGTCCATGCCGACGCCCCTGCCGCTCGTCTCGGTGATCGAAGCTCGGGTACTAAATCCAGGGGCAAAGATGAGTCCAAATATCTCATCTCGGCTCATTTCTTCTCCCGTTTCCTCTGTGACCACGCCTTTCGCCACTGCGGATCTCAATAGAGCTTCTGGGTTCATGCCCGCACCGTCGTCTTCGACTTCAATAAGAACGTGATTGCCCTTTTGAAACGCGTTCAGTGCAAGAGTGCCAACGGGCGGCTTTTCTGAAAGTTCACGAACCTTGGGTGATTCGATTCCGTGATCGATTGCATTTCGAATGATGTGCATGAGCGGGTCGCTAAGCTCTTCCACGATCAGCTTGTCGACTTCGGTTTCAGAACCGGTGACTACGAGTTTGACTTTCTTTTCATGCTCGCGGGCAACCTGTCTCACGATGCGTGCAAGTTTATCGAATACCTGGCCTAGGGGCACCATACGAACGTCGAGAATGCCGGCCTGTAATTCCTCCAGCCTTCGCTCAAATCCGCGATTCACCCGGTGGAGTTCCATGGCGAGCTGACGCATCTCGAGGTGGCCACGCAACCGCTCTCCCACCTTCGTGACGGCACTGCGAACGATCGCCAGCTCGCCCACCACATTCATCAAATAGTCGAGCTTTGAGATATCGACGCGAACCGTGTTTGCAACGGACCGCAGTGAGGTTTCGTTGCCCGATACGTGACTGAGCTGGATGTGCTCCTCCGAGAAGGAGTGAACCTCTGAAGGTGCGATCGGTACGGGCGGGATCGAGGTCTGGTAGCGCGGAGCCGAGGGCATCGCTGAGACGGGCGTCTCGGAACGAGGGTCTGGCGCGACACGACTAGGTGCTGCTGGCGTCGCTACGGGTGCATCTTCGTTCTTTTCAATCGGAAGGAGCTGAACGCCCTTGTCTCCAAACGTATCTTTTAGCTCGTCAATGGATGCACTGCTTGCGAAGAGGACGTCTAGATCGATGGTTTCGTCGATTCCTCCCCCCATACTAGGGAGGTAGGTAATGATCTCTGCGATAGGTTTTGCCCGCTGCTTGAGATCTTCTAGGGAGGAGTCGATAACGGCCAACTCAAAACGGACCCGCAGACGGTAAAGCGGTATTCCTTTGGATACGTTTGTACGCAGCCGATGCTCTTCATACTCGGTGAGCACCGATAAAACGTTCGGGTCGAGCTCATAGTGTTCTAGGGGGTCGTTTGGGTCTCTTTGCGGAGACGAGACCCGTTCGATCGACTGTGCAAACTCCTCCAGGTTGACTTCTGCGGGTTCATTTGATTTTTTGGTTTCTGCAAGTAAGCGGTAGAAATTCTCTACTCCCTGAAAAAGCACGTCCAGCACATCGGGGGTGAGATCAACTCGGCCGAGTCTCAGGTCGTCGAGCAGATCTTCAAGGGCATGCGCGATAGCCCCTACCTGGTGGTATCCGAACATCCCGGCGATGCCCTTCAGAGTGTGGACACCTCGAAAGACTTCGTTGACCAAGTCTGGTTCGACCCGGTTTTCCTTTTGCCCCTGGTCGAGCAAGAGAAGATCGCGCGAAAGCGATTCGACGATTTCTTGCGCTTCTGCGAGAAACTCCTCGCGAACCCCTTCGCCAGGTTCACTCATTCTTCTTTACCCAGCCATAAACGACTGTGAGCAGTCGCTCCGGCTCAAGCGGCTTTTCAAGATACTCGTCGGCCCCAAGAGAAATCGCCCGGTTACGGTCCTTTTCAGCCGCCTCTGTGCTGACGATCACTACCGGGGTCTGCCGATGGACTTGGCTCTTTCGCATGAAGGAGATCAGCTCGAGACCGTTGATGTCGGGCATATTGATATCGAGCAGTACGGCGTCGAAGTGGTTCTGAGACAAAACGCGTAGGGCTTCGAAACCGTTGGAGGCCTCTTCGACGACGATATCGCCGTTGGACTCGAGGGTAGCCCTTGCAAAAGCTCTCATTGACGAGCTGTCTTCGACGATCAGTACCTTGTAGGCCACTCGACGATGGTACACACGCCCAGCAATTTCGGAAACCACAGAAGCGTTTGGGATTCCGGATGCTTCGGTGCGGCGGCGGCGAGAAGTTGACCTGAGACCCAAACCATGGTCGATCAGTGCATCTAAAATGAACTTCGAAACTCAGCTAATTCGATTTTTCGCCTTCTTTTTTTGCTTGTGTTCGGGCATTCAGGCCCTGGCTCAAGAAGGATACGTCGCGGTGGCCCCCGCTGCGGAGCCCCAGCCTGAGCCTGATGTGAAGCTCGCCATTTCTGTCGGAAGTCGAGAGCAACCGGTTCGCTACGCCGAACGACACCTCACGCTGCCTCAGCGGACCCTTCGCATCGACTACGCACCCATAGATTTTGCCCAGGCGGATGTGGGTTACCTTAATCATACCAGGGGTCTACGTATCCAGCGTTTTGAAGATCGCTCCGGCCCGCCTGGCGCTCGTACAGACGATACCGCTGCGTGGACGTCTCTCGGAGTGTCGTACGGGGTCTTCGACGAGTTTGAAGCAGGGGCGTTGTTGCTTCCGGTGCTCCTGGCGCCCGATACGGACTTTGGCGATATGCAGTTGTATGGTCGCTACAGAGTTCTGGAGGAGGGGGATACGGAGCTGGCGATTCATTTTGCCATGCAGCTGCCGACCCAAACCGACTTCGGATTTGAGGTTGGAGCGCCGCTACAGGTTCGTATTTCTCCAATGCTCCGAGTGGATGCGGGAGCAGAGCTGGAGTTCGTGTTTTTCGACGATACCTTGGTCAATCTAAATCTACCTATCGCGATGCCGATAAGTCTGTCGGAACACGGGTTTATCGGACCGCGGTCCGCTCTTTTGTTCGTTGATTTCGATGATGCTGTACTCGCGCTCGGAGGCTTTGGTGGCTACACGATCGCAGATGGAGACAAGACCATCGGGGATGTGATGACCCATTTTTACGTCAATATCGGAGGAGATGACGTCGGGTTGCCCGATTGGGAGTTGATGTTCGCGGCCACCTTTTTTCTGGATTTCCCCGAATCCTGACTCCGTACTTAACGGCGCTTGAGCACCTGGAGCCCTCGTGATCACCGAGCTTTTGGGGAATGTAAATGGGCTGAAAGCTGTCGCGGCTCGCCTTCGGGACCAGAGGCATTAGACTGTGTCTTATGGCAAAGAGTTCAGACGACCAGGGCTCGTCCATCGCGAAGGAATACGCGGATCAAGACGGCTCCGGATCTCAAGCTCCCGGTGATTCCGATTCTTCGGCTTCCAATGATGTGGTCCTCATACACGGGCAAACCGACGATGGAGCGCTCAAGATACTGAGACAAAAAGATACCGAGCTCTCCTTGGGTACGATGCGTCCTTTAGAGCACGGAGTTCCTGTACTCGGTGGTGAACTACTCCGGTTGAAGCCACGTGAATCCAATCCTCTCGTTTGCGATGTGATCGAAGAAACAGCGCTTCCCTCTTCGAGCTCGGCATCCAGCGGAGCCTCGGATCAATCGACCATGCTGCCCCCGAGAACGAAGGGGCCTTCAAGGGTTTCATCCCCCCGCTATCGTGCGGGTTGGGAGGACATTTGGGGGGCAGGAAACAAGACTCCCGATGTCATAGGAACCAGCGACGAGGATTCCAGTACGGACTTAGATTCCAGCGAAACGGGTTTCAGCAAAAAGATTAGGCGGACTTCGAAGCTGCTTAATTAACGCTCAACACGTCTTCTCGATCCAGTACGTCTTTGCGGTCCAGCGCGCGTTCAGTTGTAGTTGATCACCCTCACCCCGCTGCTCTCCAGGTTCGGGGTGAGACCTCGCCAGAAATAGCTGATCACCGAGGTGTTGCGCCAAACGATCTGAGAAGTCCAGTAGCCTGTATGACCGGCACCATCGAGGATCTCGATCAGCCAGTTCTGTCCGTTCGGCGGCAAGCGCGCCAACATAGTGCGGCCCGCGGTTGCATCTTGATAGGTGATCCGCACCTCACCTGAGAGGGTCACCGCGATCGAGCTGCTGTCACCTACGATGTGCCGGCCATCGAAGTGTCGAACGCCCTCGGGGGTCGTGGATCCCTCATCGACCGTCTGCGGCGGATCAACCACTCCGTTTCTCACGGTAGTGTAGCGAAGAGATTCTTCGCCTCCATCTACCCAGCTTACGTGCCAGGTACCGGATGGATCGACTGTCAAGGACGCAGAGAGGCCTGAGTCCCCCACAAAGGGATCGTTTCGTTCAATCCCGTCGATAAGAAAAGGCGCACTCCAACCAGCGCTGTTTCTCGAAGCGCCCCGCAAATCACCGGTGCTGCGATCGTAAAACACGAGTGCCACGGTGCCGACGTTTACCGGCGCCATCGCGTTGTAGAGGCCCGTAGCTTGGGGGAGGTCTTCGATATAGGGATCAGGCAGGGCAACCTCACACGTGCCTGCGACGCAGAGACTGCCCTCTTCGCATGGTTCTGAGCAATCGGTCGTTTCGTTGGCGCACACTCCAGAGGCGACGCAAGTTCCCGACTCGCAGTACCGAGGACGGCAGTCGAAGGCAGCCGAGTGTACGTCCTCGAAGCTCCATTCCGTGCTGGAGAGACCAGAGCTGCCCGTCGCAACTCTAGTGTAGGAAACAGGCCTTCCGGGTAGTTGAGAAGGTGGCTCCACCACGTGAAACGCAATGATCGCTTCGCCAGTCGCGGTGAGAAGCAATTCTGCGTACGCTCCGCTGTCTCCGGTGTCGGTAACCGTCTGGATGTTCCAGTTGTCGCCTATGCGGGCAGCAAACTTGAGCGCGGTGTGGGTGCGATCGTAGTAGGCCACGCCCAGGTTTGATTCGGCAGCAACGATGGATGAGAACCGTCCCACATCGTTACCTTCGGCCCTAACTCCTCCGCGCCAACCAGAAGGGTCTGCCTCGATGGGTTCGCCAGGTGCACCGTCAATGATCTGCCAGTCCGCTCGATAGTTGGATGCGTTCCAAACGCCCACCACAAGATCTCCGTAACGTCCTCCGCCAGGTGCGCCCGGACTGTATCCGCTCAGCACTAAGTTGCCGTCATCCAGCAAGACGGAGTCGAGATAGGTGGCGAGCTGTCCTTCCTGCAGAGCAGGTGATGGAATACAGCTCGTGCAGAGAACCTGACAATCATCGTTGGCTACAAGATAGTTGACATTCGCGCACTGGAAGCCGGCCTCGCAGAAATCGTTGACGTTGTATTCCACGCACATTTCCATCGACTGGCAGCACACTTCTCCGCGTGGTGACGAAAGAATGCATTCGCGATTGCCACAAAGCTGAACCGGAGCCGGGGCTTGTTCTGCATCGGTTCCTGCATCGGAGGCGCCACCGCTCAACCCCTCCCCGCATCCGGCTAGGCCTAGGCCGCCCAGCCCGACTCCGAAGATGAGCCCCACTCCGACAATGAGCCCCGCTGTCGATATCGACTTGGTAGCTGAGCCGTCTTGCCGACCGGGTTTTGCGGCTTTGATGGTTTTGCGACGTGGTACCGCAAGGTGATGGACCTCGGTTGGTGTCGCCCGGGTTGGTATCGCACCTCGGATACTCCGGCGAGTGCGATGGAGCCAAAAGCCCAAAAGTGAAAAGAGCAGGGTGGAAAACCAAGAGCGAACTCCGACCAGACCTCCACCGGGTCCCGCATCCATACCGGGGTTTGTTGCGATCGAGCATTCGCACCCGGCAGTGCTGAGGTTGGCACCGCGAATCAAGCTCGACCGAGCTACGCCAACGTTTCCAGATTCGTCTCGAACCTGCACTTCAACGGTTGAACCCAGGCTCAACGGAGGCTCGTTGGCCTCAGCGAGCGGACGCCACGGCGTCCAGTGCTCCTCGTCTCCTGCTGACTTGAGATTGGGTCGCCAGCGTACTGAGAGCTCCTGACTGTTAGAGACGATATCGTTTGCCTCGACGTGGATTCCCTCGGAGTTTTCGACCAATCGGACCTCTGGCGGCAAAATATCTATGATGAGCTCTGCTTGAGCAGGGGTCTGATCTGCGGTGCTGGGCTCTCCTGCGATGCGTGCTTGCGCTTCTACCAGGTGTTTGGCCTGCAAGAGGAGTGCGGGGTCTCGTAGGACCACTTCGTTTGATGGACTCCAGTCCGACCAGGGGAGCCCGTCGATGCGCACTCGATACTCCACTGGAAGCGATGCGTTTGGCTCACTCGTGTTTGGCAGCTTTGCGGAGAGCCGCACTTTTGCCTCGGGAGGTCCTCCCTGACCCCACGTGTCCATTCGAAGCGCCATCGGGTCGATCGAAAGTTCTTGCAGCTCGATCTCGGTCTCGAGAGGACTCCGCAGCGCCTGGGTCTCGGCCAAAGCCACATCGAGATAGATCGCTAAAAACTCATCGCCACCATCAGAGACTCCGGCAAATCCGCCACTCATCGGGATTTCCAGATCAAAGCCAAGGACGGAGGGCACCGCGATCGGTGCGAGTTCGCCAACGATTTCGGTGTAAAAAGAGAGCAATACAGTATCGACCAGGCCCGCTATCGAGTCGGGGGATTCATCGATTAGCGTCGTGTTTGAGACTACGGAGTTCCCAACTCTCAGCTCGAGGATCGCAAGCTCGATCCCGCCTGGCCCAGAAACCAGATCTAGGGGCACTTCGATATCGGTTTTGTAGGTCATGAAACGCACGTAGCGCTCCTTACTCCACACGTAGAAATCGAGAATGAGGTCGTTGAGGATGACGTTGAGCAGTGGGTCCGTCTCGTCTCCTCGACCCACTTCGAACACCAGCGGCTCTTGAGGGCGAACGGCTACGGAAAGCGGGTTGTTGCTTTCAGGAAAGGTTACCTTGCTGAGAGACGGGGTGAGGGCTGAAACCAGTCCAGTCGTCAGCAGCTGGCTGAGAGGGGTGCCTGCTGCGAGGCATAGGAATCCAGAATCAAAAAGGCTCCATCCGATGTAATTGAGGAACTGCTCCGAGAGTCCCAGGCCAATATGATGGGTCACTCCGGTGTAGGGGTGAAAATTGCGACTGAGAAACTGGGCTGAAGGCACCCAAGGTAGATAGGGTGGGGGTTTTGCCGGGACGCACGTACTTCGTCCCGGGTGCGACGTATAGGTCCTATCCGTGCTGAGGAATCCACTGTCCAGCTCAAGAGTAATGCCGTCGTTGAGTGTCATCGCGTCACCCCCGACCGCGACGATAAACTTCAGCGGTGCATGCACTCCTGAGGCGAAGCCACCGAGTAAAAGACTGCCAAAGTCACCCTGGCCCTCCACTCCGAGCAGAGGAGGGACACAATCAGAAGCGGGAGAGTTGAGATACCGACAGGTTGATTCGGGACTCTCGTCCGGTATGGCGTGGGTTCCTGGTGGGCATCCTGTTTCTCCTCGCAGCGTGCAAAAGAGTTCTTCAAGCGCTGACGGTAGGATTTCTTCGACTTGCGTTGTAAATACATTGTATATCGCGCTTTCGATCGTGTCGCGGAGGGAGTTGAGTATGCTAGAACAACTGCCGCTGCAGCTATTGAACGAAATATCGGCGGTTTCGAAACCTCCAGCCGCGTTGATTTGAATTGAATCTCCCTCGATAACGACTTGAGTAAATCCTCGCCTAGGGCTCCGGTTGATCTCTTCAAGGGTAACGATGGCGTCGATTCGGATGTAGTCCCGATCGTTACGGGTGGTGTCGATCTCGACTGCGCAGTCGGCGTTGCAAGAAAAGCCCTGGAGATTGATCGGTAGCTCCGTAGTGAGTTCAACGAAGAGTCCAAGCTCGATTTGATTCGACTGGAGTGGACGACCCCCATCGATAGAAGATGGGGTGCGGATGTCGAATCCGCTCACAGAGACGGTCGCGGTGCAATCGTTGTCTGGGCAAGCTTCAGCTCTCGTGGAGGATACGAATGCCACGACGTTCGGGATGTCGAACTCGAGCCCGTCCGGGAAGAGC
Source organism: Myxococcota bacterium (assembly GCA_039030515.1). Classification (GTDB taxonomy): domain Bacteria; phylum Myxococcota_A; class Polyangia; order Polyangiales; family Houyiibacteriaceae; genus JBCCEA01. The sequence goes on from JBCCEA010000013.1 coordinate 34,240, forward strand.
AGCGGTACCAAGGCGTCTATTTGATCGGCGAGGTAGTCCAGTCCTTGACCGCTGATGCGCACCTGAGCTGCCCGGGGAATGCGGTAGTTCTCGGGGAAGCCCTCGGCGATAGGCTCGATCGTGCATCCTTCGCAGTCGGCAAAGAAATCTCCGCCACATGCCAGAACCAGAAATGAAATTATTAAATAGCGGCAGTCTCTGCGTAAGCCGAGTTGCGAGCGCATTAACATCCTCCTGAAGCACGATCGTCTAAGGCGAAAGGGGCCTCAGCGCGACGGGACCAGGCAACCTACGCTGCGCCAGAGCTGTGGACAAGGCGAAAGAAATGACGCGTTGCATCGCTCTATCAAGATTGCAAGTGTTTTTTCGGAGTAAGACCCTTTTCTTATCGGCTTTGTATCTTCAGAGCCCGCTTGTATCTTCAGAGCCCGCTATGACCTGCAGCAACCAAAGGCCGCTGCTGGGAAGTCGAGCGGCTTCGTTCCCTGGACTTGCGCTTTCTCGGTGTGGTTCGCTTAAGCGGCAGAGCCCACCGGTGGGGTGGGCTCTTTCATCGATCGCATGGCTTCATTGACCGCACGGCGTAACGCCATCCAAACGAAGCGCCGTGAATCAAAGCGCCGTGACTACTGGTCGCCGGTCGCCTCGTTGCCGGTCACCTCTACGCCTTGAGCGGCAAACTCGCCGGTGAGAAGCCAGGCGTTGCAGTCTGCAGGGGTGCAGTCTCCAAAATTACACCCGGTCCCAGTGCAGCTGGAGTCTGGTGGGACGGACCACTTTGTTTGATCGCGGGTGTTGCAGTCTTCATCGCTCGAAACCGCGATTCCCGCCAAGATTTTGCACACCGAAGATTGAACGGTTCCCAGGTCGATGTTTGCGTTTTTGGTGTCCTCCACGGGTAGATAACCCACCAGCGAAGCCACCGGAGTGTAGGTCGGATCGGTTCGCTCGCCGACGCAGCTTCGGTTTTCGGTGAGCGCCATGTTTGTGAGCTCCAAAGACGCAAGCGGGAGTTCGAGAGAAACCTCGTCGCTGTCGATCTCCACGATCGGAAGGGTGATCGTATCGACCACCGGCCCCAAGGCCAGGTTGGACTCGTCGCCGTCGACAACCGTGAGCGTTCCCGTGGTGGACAGTGGATTCCACCGGTTCGGGTCGCCATCTGCTGCCGGTGCGTCGCCGTCTACGAAGGCAAAGGAAACATCTGCTCCAGAGCCGCTCCGCCTCCCGAAGCCGGTGGTCACCGCCACCTCGCCGCCCTCGCCGGTGATGCCGCTGATACGGACGAGCCAGTTGAAGCGCTCCTCATCGAATGCTGCACTCAAGAGAGCCTCGACAAGGGTGTTGTTCGCCAAGGTGGTGGGCGCGGTGGGTCGAAGAAACGCGAGTCGCAGCTCTGCTTCGCTGGGATCGTCGGCATTGGATTTGCGGTAGCAGCAGGGCTCGGACATGAAATCTCTGTCCGGAGCGTCTGCGGGACAAGCTCTTAGCTCGTCGCTTGAGGCTCCCGCATCCGGATTCTCGATCGAAGAATCCGCTGCGCTGCTCGAATCATCGCCACATGCACTGAGTATCGTGATGCTCGTCATGCATGCGACCCAGAGATACTGCCTCGTGTTCATTGAATACCCGTCTTTCTTAAAGTGCTCAGTCGCATAGCTGCGCAGTCATACAACTACGCAGTCGCATAGCTGCGCAGTCATACAACTACGCAGTGCGTCAATCACTGCCCCATCAGTGGACAGGATTCGTCGGTATATGAATGAGACGTCGAAAGAGATCCACTCTCGTCTCGATGTCTTGTTTCTTTATGTCGACAAGACCGGAAACACTCATTCCTTCGACGCAATACGAAGCCACCGCGGAACCATGCACCACCGCCTGACGTAGCGTCTCTTCATCGGTCGCGTCCCTGCTCGCCACAAAGCCTAGAAAAGCACCGGCAAAGGTATCGCCTGCCCCCGTGGGATCCTGCACCTCGCGCAGAGGCAGTGCCGGGGCATGAAACAACTCGCTCGCCCGGAACAAGAGCGCACCGTATTCGCCGCGCTTGATGATCACGGTAGAAGGACCGGCGGCGCGCAGCTTTTCTGCCGCCTTGACGATGTTGTATAGGCCTGAAAGCTGTCGGGCTTCGTCCTCATTGATCACCAAAACATCGATTCGTTTCAGCATCTCCGCGAGTTCGTTGGGCGTCCCTTCGATCCAGAAATTCATCGTGTCGGCGATGACGAGCTTGGGAGAGTCGAGTTGGTCTAGCACCTGCATTTGCAGGGTCGGGTGAATGTTGCCGAGCAGTACGTAGGGAACACTCCGAGCTTCTTTTGGGACCTTGGGTTCAAAGTCGGCAAAGACGTTTAGCTCGGTTGAAATGGAGACTCGAGAGGTCAGATCGTCGGTATAGCGACCCTCCCAGTGAAACGTCTTCCCGTCGGCAACCTCCAGTCCATCGAGGCCAATGCGTTTGCGCCGCATCAATTCGATAGCGTCTTCTGGAAAATCCCTGCCAACGACCCCCACAAGCTGCGTAGGCGCATAGGGCGCAGCCGCCAAGGAGGCATAGGTTGCAGACCCACCGAGTACTTTCGGATGGGTTCCAAGGTGGTTGTGAATGGTGTCGAACGCGACGGATCCGACGACTAAGATGCTCATGCTGTACCCGGCTTGCTGATGTGTTTTTCGAGGAGAAGTCCGAGCTTATCCCAGGCCTCTTGACTGAATTGATTTGGGGACGTGAGGACTGCATGCCGCAGCGCGAATGAAGCTGGGCTCTTGCTCGGATCTGGGAGCGTCGAGAGCGCATGTTTTAGTACGGCCTGGGCAGTCTTGACATTGCTCCGGATCAGTTCGAGTACTGCTTCGACCGAGACTGAGCCGTGGTCGGCATGCCAGCAATCGTAGTCTGTCGCGAGCGCCATCGTTGCATAGGGGAGCTCTGCTTCCCGAGCGAGGCGTGCTTCAGGTAGGTTGGTCATCCCGATGACGTCGACACCCCAGCTACGAAAAAGGTCGCTTTCGGCACGGGTAGAAAACTGAGGGCCTTCGATACAGACGTAGGTGCCGCCTCGATGCGCTCGAACACCGGACTTGACCGCCGCGCGATAGAGGCAGTCCGAAAGCGCCTCATCCACAGGCTGAGCAAATTCCACGTGAGCGACAACGCCTGCATCTTCGAAAAACGTGTTGGGGCGGGAGCGGGTCCGGTCGATGAACTGATCGACAAATACGAGATCTCCTGGCGCGATCGATTCTTTCATCGAGCCCACCGCAGAAACGCTGACGACCTGTCCGGCACCCAGCTTTTTTAGCGCCCAAATATTGGCGCGGTAGTTCACTTGATGAGGAGGGATATCGTGAAAACGGCCGTGTCTAGGTAAAAACAGAAGCCGCGTCTGATTCGAGGACTCGGGCAGTTCGTCGAGAAGTATGCCGGATAGGATCGCGTCGGACGGGACTCCAAATGGCGTTTCGAGACGGTGCTCCTTGACGTCTGCTAGTCCCTCCATCTTATAGAGGCCGCTGCCTCCGATCACCCCAAGCGTTCGCAATCCGCGCCTCCCTCCGATATCGCCCGCCGCGTAGCATAGATCGTTGAATCCCGCTTGCTATCGGCCTCGCACATCGGGTGTGAGGCACGAGGTCTGCCTTACTTACACTCTAAGGAGAGACGGATCCTCGATAGGGAACACGTTCGATGATGAGGTCACGAGAGGGTTCTGTGCCCTGCTGGACCTGAAGCTTGACCTGCGTGCCGACCGGGCCACGGAGTCTTTCGATTGCCTCTTCCAGCACGAGATTACGAACCGGCCTGTGATCGATGGCCAACACACGATCTCCTGGGCGCAGTCCAGCCGAAGCCGAAGGCCCTGCGGGTACTTCGACAACGCGTAGGCCCGCCGCCTCTGACCACGACAGACGTGCGTGAATGCCGCCCGCTGGAGGTGGACCGCAGCTGACTTCAGCGGTAGCGACCAGAAAAACTAAGCAGAGCGGTTTTAATCGAAGGGCCTGCACTCTCTCAAACCTCTGGCTCAAACCTCTGGCTCAAACCTCTGGCTCAAACCTCTAGTTCATCAACCTGCCGCCTAGAGCTACGGTGAAGCGCGATACGTGCTCTTCACGAGTCCTCCGACCCTGCAAAGCGGAACGCGACACAGTTTGCAAAGCCCGGCTACCGGAATTTCCCGACGCAAAATAGTAAGACCCTCTCACGGCACGATGGTTTTTCAGTCGTAGAAGGATTTTCTGAATAATATCCTAGCTGAGGTTCGAGCAAATCATGTTAATCTCTCGAAGCAACTGGCGAGGTACAGTGAGAAAAAGAAGGTCGGCCGCAACTTGTGGCGGTGCCCTTCTTTCTTAGGCTAACGTGTTGGGTCTCGGCCGGTGACCTGTAGCGAACAGAGTAGGCCTCAAAATAGTTTAGGGTGGACGAGGGAACACCGCTGCAATGGACATGAACAGCTCGGCGGGTGCGATGCAGTTTCGGCGGATGACGGTGAACCATTCGGAGCGACGAAGGCAAGATGTATAAGCTCGTCATTTCCGACGACGAAGGGAAGACGACGGTGGTCCCGCTTGTCCGAGATGAGATCACCATCGGACGAAAAGAGGGAAATATCATCCGTCTTACCGAGAGGAACGTCTCCCGCAGGCATGCGCTCCTGCAGCGGGACGGTGCGTCCTTCGTGGTGCACGATCTCAGGTCGTACAACGGGGTTCGAGTTAACGGTCGTCGCATGGAGAGCGAGTTGGCGCTCAAGTCTGGCGACACGATTGCAATCGGCGACTACCTGCTCGCCCTACAGCTCGAGTCGTCCGAGGAGGTCGGAGTGGGGATCGCTGTTTCGGACGCACCCTTGGCGCCGCCTAGGTTGGTGATGCTCACTCAGCCGGCGCCCGGAGCAGAGTTTGCGATCTCAGAGGGTTCCAGCAGAGTGGGCCGGGCGGAAGACCTGGACATCTGGGTGAACCACCGCTCCATTTCCCGAGAGCACGCCCAGATCACTCGTGAAGGGGACCGATTCAAGATCGAAGACCTCGGTAGCGCCAATGGAATCCGTCACAACGGCCGCGACGTTTCCGTGTGCGATCTGAGGTCGGGAGACGTTCTAGAGTTGGGGCAAGTTCGAATGCGGTTCGTCGGAGAAGATGAATCCTACGTACTCGATCCGTCGAGCTTGGCGCAGCTGAGCGAGTCGGAGTACGACGATGCGTCTCGGGTACCGCTATTCGTGGCTGCGGGTATTCTCTTGGTAGCCCTGACCGTCAGCGCTGCGATCGCGGCGCTCGGCAGTGGCGGATCCCCACCAACCTCGAGACCGATCGAGGAGCCGCTGCAGTCGGACCGGACATCAGAAGGAGGCGGATCGGTTCAGCGGGAGGTGTCGCGGTCCGACTCGACTCCATCGAGGAGTGACTCTGCGAAAAGCCACCCGTCCAAGCAGGTGCCGAGACGAGAATCTCGATCGCCCGAGACGCACCAGGCACTAAGCATCCTGAGGTCACGCTGTTCAGAGGCGCTCGATGCCTCCGAGCTGGATGTAGCGGAGGATGCAGCTGCGGAAGCTTTGGCAATCGCAGCCGACGACCGTGGAGCGCTGGAATGCCAAAGTCGGGTTCGCGCCCATCGAGTTTTTGATCGGGCCCTAGACTTGGCTCGAACCGATATCGACGCTGCCTTTGCAACGATGCTCGGTATTCCCGAAGACAGCGCTCTGCGTCAGCATCCGAAGAGCCTTGCCCTCGCCGGCGATTATGCGCAGCGTCACATGCGGCGTGGACGTCAAGTGCGGGCGAGCCGGAGTTGGCTTGCTCTAAGAAGAGAAGCTCAGAGCGTGCTCACCGCAGATGCGTCCTTTTCGGGCTCGGTGACGGAGGGCGATCGGGTGCAGGCTCAGCTGTGGGAACGCCGCGCCAGGCGTGAAGTCGGCGTACTCGCGCGTCAGGCCGAATTCCGGGATCCGCCTCCCAACAGTCCAGCCGTTCCGCAAATCTCAGCGCGTTCCGACGAATCCGCAATGGAGCGAGCTCGCTCCTGCTTGCTTCGAAGCGATCATCAGTGCGTCATACGCACGCTAAAGGGCCGCACAGGTGCAAGTGAGTTGGCGCTGCTGGTAGCAACCTACCGGCAAGTGGGAGATACCCAACGAATGCGTCAGGCGATGCAGCGATACTTGAGCCTCTACCCAAGGACGGATACGGCGACTCAGTACCGAGGTATCCTTGAACGCTTGCGAAACTGAAGCGTCCCTCGCTTCGCCCGAACACCGCAGGCTCCATCCGTTGACAGCTGAAAAAATGGCGGGTTAAATGACCCATGTCGCGGCGGAACCCATTGGAAACAATCAGCACATGCACAAAGGTGCGCGAGAGTCGAGCCGGTCAGATCGCTCGATTCCGGTCAGCTGTGGAATCGAGGACGAGCTCCTTTCGGTGTGTTGGCTGTTTCGAGCGGGCTTTCGTCTGGCTCGCTTTGCTTGTGATCGGGGCTGGATTTTTGGCCTGGGGTTTCCCTGCTCATGCGCAGTCAGGCGCCCTTGCTCGTGGCGGAATGGATGCCCATCTGTTTCGACCCGCCATCGATTCTAAAGGGCACTTCTCGGTCAACGGTACGGACATTATCGGTCACAAGGATTTCAGCTTTGGCCTGATGCTCGACGCCGGATTCGGGCTGATCCCCTTCGAGGGATTCGAAGACGAAGACGGCACGCTGCGCGCAGATGCAGATCGCGTGGACCGCCTTGTCGAACAGATGTTCACCGGCACGCTCCACTTCAATTTCGGATTGTTCAATCACCTTGTCGTTGGTGCGCAACTTCCGGTGGTCTTTGCGGGCGGGCCTGCAGTCGAAATTCCAGGGTTCTACAACGACAGCGACAGCCCCAGCGGAATCGACTATCAAGGGATCGGTAACGTTACGTTGCATGCAAAATGGCGCCTTGCCCGGTCGGAGCGAGATCCGGTCGGTCTCGCAGCCATTGTGCATGTCGAGCTTCCCACCGGTTCCCCTTCGGAGTTCGTAGGCGATGGTTTTGCGCTGTGGCCGATGATGGCGCTGGAATGGCTTCCCGTGCGGCGCGTTCGCATCGGACTCAACCTCGGATATCGATTCAATACCGAGGACGGTCCTGAGCGATTCCCCTTTCACGGACGAACCGAACCGACGGGCACGAGCGCGACCGTGGCGGAGTTGGTTCAGACGGGGGATCCGATAACCTACGACGACCTTCTGACCTTTGGCATGGGCGCTAGTTTCCGGGTGGCCAGACCTTTGGAACTCGTGCTGGAAACCTACGGGACACAGATCGCCACCGAAATCGGTGCGCGGGGTGGAACCTCGATGGAAGCACTTGCCGGACTTAAGGTGTTCGTCCAGCAAAACAGCTTCTTGTTCCTCGGTGGAGGCGTAGGCATTCCGATCGACGGGATACAGACGGCCGACTATCGGGGCGTTGTCGGGATCGTTTTCGAGCCATCTATCGGAGATCGCGATGGTGATGGTTATCGAGACGATATCGACCGGTGCCCCGATAATCCCGAAGATTTTGACGGTTTTGAAGATGAAGACGGCTGTCCCGAGCCAGACAACGATCAAGACGGCATCCTCGACTTAGACGATGAATGTCCACTGATTCCTGAAGACTTTGACGGAGTTTCTGACGAAGACGGTTGTCCCGACAGTGATGGTGGCGACCGAGATGGAGACGGCATTCTAGATGCCGACGACCTATGCCCCGATAATCCCGAAGATTTTGACGGTTTTGAAGATGGAGACGGCTGTCCCGAGCCAGACAACGATCAAGACGGCATTCCAGACGCCGATGACTTATGCCCCGACATGCCGGAGGACTACGACGGTTTCGAGGACGAGGACGGTTGTCCCGACGCCGACAACGACGGCGATCGAGTGCTCGATGCCGATGACGCTTGTCCCAGCGAGCCGGAAACCTACAACGGCTTTGAAGATGCCGACGGTTGTCCCGACCGCGGTACCGTTGTGATCGAGGAGAACCAAATCGTCATCTTAGAGAGAGTGTACTTTGAGACAAACAGTGCAGTGATTCAGAATCGAAGCAGTTCGCTGCTCGATGCGGTTGCCGCAACATTCATCGGTAACCCTCAGATTACCTTGATCGAGATCCAAGGACATGCGGACGAACGATCATCAGATGCATACAACCTCCGCCTTACCCGCGGTCGCGCCGCTGCCGTGCTCGAAGCCTTGGTTCAGCTAGGCGTTCCTCGAAATCGTTTGCGAAGTGCCGGATATGGGGAACGATGCCCTGTGGATATGGGTCACAATAGACGGGCTTGGGAGCGCAACAGGCGGGTCGAATTCAAAATAATTAGCACTGTGGATGGCCCGACCGATGTTGAAGTGGCATGCCCCGATGGACAAGAACTCATACCCGACTAGAGTACGTCCTTTCTCGAACAAACTAGCCCCGCGCGAAATTTTTTACTGATGTCTGCTGATAGGTTTACGGATTGGGTAGGTGAAGCCATTGTCTCACTCCCACAACAAATGAAGGCAATGCTGCGTGTTGTGGATGACCCTGAGGTAGCCGACCAAGGGCGCGTTTTTGCCGCAGGCGCCCTGCTTCATGTGCTGGTTGCAAGCAATGCCATTCCAGGTATGCGGGGCATCCTCGCCTACGTGGATGATGTTCTGGTGATCAAGCTGGTACTGGAACGGCTTTGTGTGAGCGATGCCGAAGCCATGAGTGCCCATCGAGAGAGCTCTCCCGAGCTGTTCTCGGGACTCGAAGACCATATGGAGTCTGCGCGCGAGTATCTCGGTGAGCTCCTAACGCTGGTAGACAAAGCCGTCGACGACCTGCCCAAGTTGCAGCATCAGGGTCATACTCCGGGTCAGTGTGTGCACGATACGGACGGAGGCAACTGGCTCTACGATATCGTTCACGAAGCGATCGTAGAGCAATTTGAGTTCGACGAAGACGAAGTGTATCGAGAAATCAAGCGCATCGATCAGATTCGAACCTCACTGCGATCCAGAGTGACCACGCCCAAGTGAACGCCTCTGCCGTCTGACCTCCGTGAAGCGATGCGTAGCTCACGGTTCCCATCGACGTCGCCTCGTTCGGTTTCCTGTTTCTTATTGGATGTGAGGCACTGCAGGATCTCGAGTAGCGAGGACATGCGCTCCTTATCGAAGAGCAAAATCCACGCGCTGTGGTGCATTGAGTTGTGGGCAGGTGTCACTCGGGACGCCGTGGCTTGAGTCGTATTGAATTTGCCGCAAGTCACGAGGTTTTCGACGGCTAAGTCCGCCTCTGAGTTTTTGAGTGTCGTGAGGACGAGCACGCTTCGCCTGATGTAGCCGCCGGGACCAGTACGGTCGCCGTAGGCCACGTCGCAACGAATTAGCCCGCTTACTGCGGAGACTAGATGAATCTGGAGTCGAGTCTCCTGGATGTTGCCCTCTGACGTACGATGAACGACCGGTAGTAGACAGAACTTCGGCGTGAGGCTGGTGATCGGTACGCAGAGCCTTTCGGCGACTGCGAGAACTCGCCGTAGTTTCTGCGCATTCGATGAGGGCAGTTGATGGTTTGTGCCTGTTGCCATCACCGGAGCCAGCAAAATCAAGGCCTCAAGAGGAGAAACGATCGCGGTATAGGATGACCCACCGTCATGGTGCATCGTCTCTTGGACCAACCACAGGAAGCCTAGAATCAAAAACCATCCGGCAGGTGACCAAAACGAGAACATCTCCAAGGAGCATTCGAGCCATCGGTGTTGCGAACGTAGTGAGCGAGGGGCCGCGACCCATTGGCCGTGCCGCGTCGTTTGCGCTGTCTTTGCGGTGCGCTGTAACGATAGACCGACGACACACAGCAGCAGGGCGAGCGATTCGAGCGGCAGTTCTATCCATAAAAAACCCGCTCCGATTCCTGCCGCGATAATTGCAACGGATCGCAGCAGGTTCGAAGGTAGCGGCAGCACGGGTCGGGCTTGTGCTTTTCGTTGCGTACAGGCGACCCAAAAGAGCAGCTGTTTGATGAGCGCGATGCCTGCGATCAGGGCGGCAGCGACGAAGGGGCTGATCGGCGATCGATCGTGATTGTTGTCGCTGGTATCGCGCTTCTGTCTCCTCTCGCGGTCCGCTGCGGCAGACGTTGTGTTTGATCCAAGCTGCCGTGCGGCAGCCTCCTCAGGCCAGTCGATCACCTCCGTGTCCGGCATGTTCAGTTCGAAGGGCCAAGCCAACGTGCGAGGCAGATGTGCACGCTCCCATCGCAGCATCGTGCGCGCACCTGCGAGGTAGCGGCGCGGCTCAATTCGTCGTTCGCTGTCGCCTCTAGATACCTCCTCGGTGCCAAAAGGTGCAGTCATCGTCACGACCACGGTATCGAGTCCTGCTTTCCACCCCGGAAACGACCACCGCATGTGCACTGTACCCTTGTCTTCCATCCATAGGTTTCCGTTGCTGACCAGGTTTGCTCGGTACTGAAATCGAACGAGGTACACTCCTTTTCTAGGAGACCGATGTCGATCGAAGCTGAGGCTCACGCGACCGTCGGATCTCGTGAGCACAGTCGGACGGAACTTGTGCATGCCGTCTCGGGAGACCACGGACAGCGGTTTGCGGGTGTCGAGTCTGAGATCGGGGTCTAGACCGGCGATTTCCAGACCATCGAGCCAACCTCGGCGGACCCGCACCAATAGAGACATGCTGACCGTGGCGACTCCGTCCGGCTCTATCTCGACATGGGCCTTCACGGTGCGTACTTCGGCTTCGGTCCAGGCTCGAGCGGTGGTGGGCGCGAACGTCAGAACGGATAAGGCCGCTACGGCAAGCGCTTTGGACCATGGCCACACCGCATTCAACTTAGTCCGGCCGGTGCATGACGCCTAAAATTCGGCGATCGCCTCCCATGTGCCAATCCGGATCCAGCTCGGCATGAATAGCAAGACGAATAGAACGAGGCAGAGCCAAGCGAACCCCCTCCGCGTTCGGTCGAGTGGCTCGTCCCGCGTGGGAGGGTGTTCCGATCCTGAGAAGCGCGCCATGATCCAAAGCAGACCTGCCCAGAATATCCAATGAAACCCTGCACTAAAGCTCGCCAACCAGCCGTCAAGAGTGCCGCTCTCGTCTTGCAGCGCGAAGAACATCCCCACGCCAAGACCCAGCAGTACCAAGAACCGTCGTGTGTAGCTTGAGTATCGGTTCTGCACTTCGCCAAAGAGTGCGTAGGCGATATGCCCCCCGTCGAGCTGACCTACCGGTACGAGATTGATCATCGTGACCAGGAGGCCTGCCCAGCCAGCGAGTGCGGTTGGGGTGAGCCAGATATCGTGACCCGCTGGAATCGGACCCTTGAGCCAGTAAATCAGTCCTGCATAGATCATCGAGTGACCCTCGATAAGGTACGTCTCCATCGGCCCGACCGTCCCGCTCAGGGCGCGAACCTCGGACTGATCGATACCCCAGATCACGACAGGGAGGGCGACCAGTAATCCCGCGAGGGGGCCAGCGGCTCCTACGTCGAGGAGTGCGGCTCGTGAACGAATCGCTCCGCGCATGCGGATGACCGCTCCCATGGTGCCGAGCAAAAAGAAGGGCACCGGAATGAAGTAGGGTAGCGATAAATCGATGCGATGGTAGCGACCCGCGAAGTAGTGACCGAACTCGTGGCTCATCAAAATGGCCATCAGTGGAACCGAAAACACCCAGCCCTGCAGCAGTTCTAGCGTCGATTCGGGAGGACGCTCCAGCACCATCTGCGCTCCGACGAAGAGCGTGGACGCAAACGTAAGCGCGATGAGCAGTAAGGGTACGATCCAGCTGGATCGCGTCGCGTGATGCCGATCGGTGATCTGCTGTTCGGCTTCCGGCTGAGCGGGCACCTCTGGCCGCTCAGGCACTTCCGCGTCGTTGCCTGTGTCATCGTTTCTGTTTTTTGGAGTGTTTGGCACAAATCCTTACCTGCCTGCCTCGTAGCATGCGAAGCAGCAGAGCGTTTGCGGTGCTCCGCTCCTTTTGCTCGGTCTAGGCCATGCCAGCTTGCTTTTGGACCGAGGGTTGGCGTGAGTCTCTGTATACTGCGAAGCTAGAGCGATCATGAGGCCTCAACGATCACACTCAAATCGTAGGGCCCAGCAAAGCGAGCCTCTGTCGAACCTAGTTGGCTCTTTTCTATCGCTTCCCGCCGTCTCTTCGGTTGGCCTATTTCTCTCGATCTGCGGCGTTCCAAACGCGACGCTCGCTCAAGTCGAAGACTGCTTTTCTGAGCCCAAGCGTTTCGAACCGCAGCAGGTGATTCCAGCGGTTGGCGCTCGGGCGGTCACGCTGGACGCGGTGGTACGCGTTGAATTCAGCGAAGACTATTTTTTCGTCACTGAGATAAGCCCGGAGGACAGTCTCGAGTTGTTTCGAAATCTAGACGGAGTGCTCGAACGCGTTTCGGGAACGTTTGACCTAGCCGGAGGTCGGACCCTCTTTTTTGTACCGGATCAACTGCTCTTTCCAAATTCCGACTACGAAGGCACCGCGTTTGGTTCGGAAGGTGCGCTCAACTTCGCGTTTCGCACTGGCGACCAACTCGATCGCTCGCCTCCTCAGGTCTTCGGCATAGACAGCACTCGCTCGAGTCGGATCGGACCAACCTGTGAAGCGCCGGCGGGGGGCTACCGGATCGATGTCAGTTTTCCACCTGCCGTTGACGACGGTCCTTTGGGCAGCATCGGCTACTTTATCTATCAGACTCGAGGACCCCTGCTCGAGGCTCCGGTACTGCGCGCGACGCTCGCGAACTTTGCGACTCCAGGTCTTCTTTCGGTCGGGTTCGTGATCGATCGATTGGAAGCGACGGAGCCCATTTGTGTCGCGATTCAGGCGGTAGACGGGGTAGGCAACGTAGTCGAGACGGAGTCCGCCTGCTTTGATCCGATCGACGGAAATTACTTTGAATCTCTGTGCGCCGCCTCAGGATCGACTGAAGCCGTTTGGGCCGCGCATCGAACGATTTGGATTCCCATCGCACTGGTCCTCTGCGCTTTGGGAATCGGTAGGCGAACCGTATGGATTCGGCCTGTCCGGCGTTGAATAGGATAGTCTGAGCGAAGGGGTGCATACGCAGTACGCCGGTTAGGATTCAATGCGTTCCGGGATTCATTTGTCCAAACATAGTGCCTTGCTCGTCTGCACTGCGGGAACGATAGCCGCGTCTATTTTGCTGGCGTGTGCAACTTTAGTGGCCAGCGTCCGAACTTCGAGTGGCTTGGTTCTTCTCGTCGTTTTCGTAGTGCTTGAGATCCTGATGGCGTCGGGTTTGGCCTATCTAGGTAGTCGAAGTGTCGAAATGGATCTCGGGGCCATGGCGGATGCGGTCCGGGCGATGGCGAGAGGTGGGCGAAAGGAACCGGTCCCCCTTCGCAGCATGGATGAGCTTGGCGAACTGGCCCAGCAACTTGAATCTCTCCGCACCCGGTTCATCGAAGGACTGGCTCGAGAGCGAGAGGCACTGCAGCGAGCCGAGGAAGCCGATCGGTATAAAGCCGATTTCCTGACCGCACTGAGTCACGAACTTCGCACGCCGCTCAACGCGATCTTGGGGTTTGCCGATGTGCTCCTCAACGAGATCGACGGACCGATCAGCGAAGGGCAACGCGAAGATCTCCAGATCGTCAAAACCGCTGGTGTGCACCTTATCTCGCTGTTCAACGACGTTCTCGATCTCTCGGCTGCGACCTCTGGCCGATTGGAGCTCGTTCGGCAGAGGGTACCTCTCGGACCGATGCTTGACGAAACCGTGGCGTTGTTCGCGGCGCAACGCGGTGAAAAGCAGCGTACCCTGACGATCGATCGCTTCCCCGGTCTTCCGGACGTGGATGCCGATCCCACCCGACTTCGACAAATCCTCAGCAATCTCACTTCGAATGCTCTGAAGTTCACCCCGGAGGGCTCGATCGTGCTCAGGGCTCGACCGGATAGGTCCTGGGTCCTGGTAGAGGTTCAGGATACGGGCGTAGGTATCGCGCCGGAGGAGATCCCGCTTATATTTCAAGAATTTGGCCAGGTTCGAGGAGAGTCCCGCAGACACCGAGGGACCGGCCTAGGGCTCGCGATCACCAAGCAGCTTGTCGAGCTGCATGGCGGCCAGGTTCGGGTGGAGAGTCGGATCGGAGTGGGTTCCACATTTTCTTTTTCGCTACCGATTTGGCGGGGTATCGCTGAGTTTGAAGCCGATTTGATCGAGATGTCGACGCATGACGACCGCTGATTTTGAGGTCCTCGCCGGTAGGACTCACTCCAGGCATTCCGCGGCTTGGGTTGGACCGAGCAGGCTTCTGGTGGAGGCTGAGCGTTGACGGCCCCATCGCTACCTACTCCTCAGGGGATGTGGCTTCGCCTCGTCGGAATCGCAGCGGTCCTGGGCGGCATCGCGAGCTGCTGGTTCACCCTCACCGCTCTTTTGTTTGTCGGCTGTTCTTGGGCGAATCTAGGTTCGATCGGTCGCCTTGCAGCCGTGCTGTTCTCCGCGTTACTGGTCGGTGTCGGCGTTGGCGGCGTGTGGGCGATGTCTCTTGCCGTGCCGCTTTACCGTGGGCTTCAGAGAGTCCTTTCGCGTTCCCACCTTCAGGAGACACCTCCACCCTCGATCGCGGCGGTCCGAGATACCTTTGAGGCGCCCGCGACAATGATGGCTTCGGCCGGCGTGATGGTCGGTACGGTCTTGGTCCTCGAGTTTCTTCGGTTGGCACAGTTTGGACGATTCGACGAGCGTTTGGGATTTGGCGTTTTGCTACACGCGACGTCGATCTGTTTGGCGTTTCTCTATCCGCTTTTGCTTCTCTGGAGGCGCGCTCTTTGGGTTTGGCTTGATCGGCTCGATCCAATGGACGTGCCGATCAAGTTCCGAACTCGCTTGGCGGGCGGCACCCTGAGGCGGGGGCTCCTGCTGCTGGTCAGCATGCTGCTTTCCTTCGTCGCCATGCTCGCGGCTCACAACTCAATGTCAGAAGTGAAGCCGATGGCCCTTCTCGGCATCTCCTTTTCTTTCGTCGTACTGCTCACCCTGACGGCTCTATTTGCAAGGCGCCTTGGACAGCTTATTGCTGACGATGTGCGAAGACTGAGCGCTAGGATGGCGGTACTTCTCGGTAGCGGCTTAGCCGGGCGTCGAGCCGGTCCTTCAACGCATCCTTTTCGAACCCGTGCCGCTGCTGAACTCTCCGACGGGATTCAGGAACTGGTCGATAAGTACGGAATGCTTCAGCGGGAAGAGCTGCGCGCGCGCAGTGCGGTAGAAGAGGCGCAGAGACTCAAGAGTAGATTCCTAGCGTATATGAGTCACGATCTGAGAAGTCCGCTCAACTCTATTCGAGGTTTCGCCGAGATTCTTGCGCGGCAAACCGACGGACCACTAAACGCGCAGCAACTCGAAAGCGTGCACATGATTCGAGAAAGCGGTGATGATCTGCTTCGGCTTGTGACCGATATTTTGGACTCGGCCCGATTGGAGGCAGGGCGCCTGGAGCTGCATCGTCAGTGGGTGCCGCCGATCGAACTCCTGACCGAAGCCGTGAATCGAGCACTCGGCGCGGTTGGGCAAGATGTTTCGGTAGATACAGAGGTCTCTGCAGGGCTCCCCCCAGTGCGCGTGGATGGAGGACGCATTGTTCAAGCCCTCACTTCAGTGCTCGTGCACACGCTTCGTGGCGTGCAGCGAGGGCAATTGAGGATTCAAGCGTCGCTATCTAGCCCGTCTTCCGATGACGGCGAGTCCGTTGCAGCACCTTCGCTCCACATTGAGATTACCGATCCGAACGGGGTGGTTGGACCTCAGGCTCGGCGAAGGATTAGTGCGGCATTTGACGAGCGTAAACGGCCGGCACCCCAAAGCGTTGGAGGAGTGGATTTGGGCTTGGGTTTGGCCCGGGCACTGGTCGTAGAACACGGAGGTGACCTCTGGTACCGCCATGAGAAGTTCACCGCTCTGATTCTGCGGCTCCCGGTCGACGGACCTCGCTCCCCAGCAGCCAATGCCCGTGCTTCAAATCTGGCGAAATACTCTGAATTTTCTGAGTAGCGAGTAAATCTGGAGCTGGCGTTGACGCTGATTCTTTTATCATAGTAAGAATCGACCGAGGCCTCGGAGTTGTCTTCCATTAAAGCCCTAAATTTTTGGTCACTCTCCGATGTTGGGCGGGAGCGCGATCACAACGAAGACAGCCTCCTCATCGACGAAGACCTCCGCCTATTTATTTGCGCAGATGGCATGGGCGGGCACGCGGCGGGTGAGGTGGCTAGCTCGATGGCGTCCCGAATCATACGTGATGTGCTCGCTGCGGAGGCGTCCATGCTCAGAGACTATGCGGAGGGTAGCGAGCGCACGAGTCGAATCGAAGTGCTCCGACTCCTCGAGTCCAGCGTGCAGCGCGCATGCACTGCCCTGTACGAACAAGGGGTACGCGACGAAACAAAACGGGGTATGGGGACCACGGTAGAGGCACTCCTTATCGTTGCCAATCGCGGATTCATCGCGCACGTCGGTGATTCGCGGATTTACCTACATCGACAAGGTTCGACCCATCAGCTGACCGAAGATCATTCTTTGATCAACGAGCTGCTGAAGAGAGGTCGCCTCACCCGAGCTCAAATCGAGAAAATCCATTACAAAAATGCGGTGACTCGTGCGGTTGGGGTCTATGAAAACGTCGAAGTGGATGTGTTCGACTTCGACGTACTCGCGGGGGATAGTTTCTTGCTGTGCTCCGACGGCCTGAGCGGTTACCTCCAAGACGGTGAACTATCGACACTCTTCGAGGATTGCGCTCATGAGGATCTCGCACGGCATCTGATCGATCTCGCGAACAGCCGCGGAGGTCGCGACAACATTACGGCGATCGTCGTGCATATTCCCGCGGTCGAAACCGGTATCGATCGGTTGGCCCGCGAGGTTCACCTAAAAATCGAACTCCTGCACCAGATGCCGCTGTTTCGCTTACTCAACTACCAAGAGTTGGTCCGGGTACTCAACAGCACCTCGGTCTGCACCTTTGACGCAGGAGCGTCCATTATGCGCGAGGGAGAGGAGGGCGATGCGCTGTTTATCATTCTCGAAGGAGAGGTTCGGGTGCATGCCGGCGAAACGACCATTGCCAATTTTGGCAGCGGTCAACATTTTGGCGAAATGGCGCTACTCGATAAGTCGAGTCGTAGTGCCAGCGTGACCAGCCGTACCGATTCCAAACTGCTGTGTATCCGCCGAGCCGCGTTTTTTGACCTGGTGCGGAACCATCATGACCTCGCCGTGAAGCTGCTGTGGAGCTTTCTCGGAGTGCTTTCTCAAAGGCTCCGCCTCACCTCGAAAGAGCTGCAAGAGATCAAACAACAATTCAGCGTTTAGGTAGACGCTCCCTGAGTCGAATCTCCTGCAGCTGGGCGCTGGAGTAGAAGTCTGTCACGAGGTCTCTGCCGCCTACCCTTCGTCGAGAGCGCTCTGAGTATCTGACGTGTTCGCTGGTGACAGACCGTTCTTTGCCTCGATCAGAAGTTTGTAAGCGTCGCTTTGCGGGATTCCCGCGGCGCCAGAGAGCATTTGTGCTGCTTGCTTAGTGGGTGTCTCTTGCAGTTGCTGAATCAGCTCCGAAACGTCGGCTTTTGGAACGCTAGAATCCACGCTTTTTGCGGAAACCACGATGGTGACCTCACCCCGAAGCCGCTGCGGCAGCTTTTCGCACAGCTCCCGAGCGCTTCCCGAGAGGATCTCCTCGAAGGCTTTGGTGAGTTCACGGCACAGCGCGACCGGACGGTCACCCAGAATTTCTGCAAGCTCAAGGAGCGTTGGGCGGACGCGTCTTGGAGATTCAAAAAAGACCGATGCTGCCGAGTCGAGCCGAATCGTTTCGAGGAACTGAGCGCGTTCCCCTCCCTTTCGCGGTAGAAAACCGAGGAATCTGAACCGATCGACCCGAACCCCCGCAACGCTGATCGCAGCGGTTACGGCGCTCACTCCGGGTATTGCCTCCACGATGATTCCGCTCTCTCGAGCTGACGACACCAGATGTGCACCCGGGTCGCTGATCAGTGGCGTTCCTGCGTCGCTGACCAACGCGAGCTGCGCTCCGGCTTTCAGTTCTTCAAGGATTCCCTGAGCGCTGTGTGAGCTGCTGTGGGCATGAAACGCCCTTAAAGGTGTCTTGATCTGATGATACTGACTGAGCGTTCGCGTTCTGCGCGTATCTTCAGCAAGGATCGCATCAACTTGGCCGAGCACCCGCAGTGCGCGAAGGGTGATGTCTTCGAGATTTCCTATCGGAGTGGCCACGATGAAAAGTCGTCCCTTCCCATCCCGCACTCCCCCTGCTTCTCGTCGGTTCACGGGTTCTCGTAGACATCGAGGATGTGCGAACCGAGTTCTGAGTCGAGGTAGTCGCGTAGTTTTTGGATCAGTCGTTTTTCGATCTGTCGCACTCTTTCGCGGCTCACTCCGAACCCGTCTCCGAGCTGCTGTAGTGTTTGTGGATCTTCCGAAAGAAGGCGTTTTTCAAAAATCGCTTGTTCTTTTCCTTTGAGAAGTGCGCCGAACTCATGGATCTTCTCGGTGAGTCGATCGTGGATTTCCTCGTCGGCGATGATTTCGTCGATGGCGCCCATGCCGCCGGGAAGCAGTTCTACTCGAGAGACTTGGCGCCCCTCGTTGTTTCCAACAGGTGCATCGAGTGAGAGCTCACCGGCGGAAAGGCGTCGATCCATCGAAACCACGTCTTTGGTCGGCACGTTGAGATTTTCAGCGATTTTTTCAGGAGTCGCCTCGATCCCCATCGCAGCCAGGCGAGCCTGCTCTTTCTTGAGATTAAAAAAGAGTTTTCGTTGGGCTTGCGTGGTTCCAACTTTCACGAGTCGGTGGTTGTTCAGGATAAATCTCAGAATGTAGGCGCGAATCCACCAAGCCGCATAGCTGGAGAGCTTTACCCCCTTATAGGGATCATACTTTCGCACAGCCTGCATCAATCCGATGTTGCCCTCTTGGACGAGGTCGAGGATGTTCCGATACGCCCGCCGATAGTCGTAGGCGATTTTGACCACCAACCGCAGGTTTGCGGTGACCAGCCGATGCGCGGTTTTCACGTTTCCCGTTTCTACGTAGTGTACCGCCAGCTCGTGTTCTTCCTCGGGTTTCAACAGCTCATAACGTTGAACTTCGGTCATGTACTGCGCGAGCGGGTCCCGACGACTCACGTCAGATGAAGTGTCTCCGGAGCGCACGGGCAGCGACGTGGCTGCTGCATCATCGTTATGTATTTCGGTACCGGTGGCGTTTCCGAGTATTGTTTCCGGATCCAACTCGTCGTCGGTGTTCGGTTCTGTCATGGTCAGCGAAGACATTCCTTGTACAAGTACGCGTCAGTACCTGGCTGCGTTACCAAACTGATGTACTGCATCGCATTGGGTTTTTTGGAGTCTATGTTTCATCGTCAACTCCAAAGACTGCGCCGTACTCCGAAGGCTTAAATCCCACGACGACGTTTGTTCCGCTCTCTAGGATGGGTCGCTTGATCAGCATTCCATCTTCGGCCAGCGCCTCTAGTGCTTCATCGTCTGAAACGGAGTTTAGTTTTGAGGACCATCCTCCCTCTCGGTATGCCTTGCCAGAGGTATTGAACATCTTGCGCAAAGGCAGCCCGGAGTTCTGCCAGTAGCGCTTCAGTTGCGACTTAGAAGGAGGTTCTTGCTGGATATGGATCGACTCATAACCCACGCCGTGCTGATCTAGCCATCGAAGCGCCTTCTTACAGGAACTACAGTTGGGGTAGTACAAAATCCTGACGGCCATGAACGCGGCGTAAATCGGAACCTGTGCTTTGGCAAGCTGTTCCCAGGGGCTGCCCAGACGTCTTCTGCTCTCTTTTCGAATTGGTTAGTATTTCAGAGCACCTATCCCGAACTGCCGGGTGCGAGTGCTCCTCCGGCAGGAACCATTCGAACGCCGCCGGCCACTGAGCCCCCCAGCCGAAACTGCAGCGCCTCGTCACGGGTCCTTGCCGGACGAAGTTGGGGCACGTTGTCGAGAACCAAAAAGAGACGCTCGGTCACTTCGTTTCGTTTCCGATAGGCTTCGAGAAACTCCAGTCTGAGGAGGATATCGAGTCGTGAGCGCTTCAAGGGAGACAACAGTCGCACGGTTCCTGAGCCGGCGATGCGTGCATCCTCTCCATCAGCCTTCAGTTCCTCGATGGTGGCTTTACCCTCAGAAATATTCATATTAAGTGCGAGTTCACCCAAAGAAAGACGCTCCACGGTCAGTCCGTTGCGAAGCATGGGAACGGCGGCAATTTTGAGCTTGCCGCCCTCGATACTGGCGTCTTTTATCGCGAATTCGGCGCTGCCGGTTGCCTCGGCAGTGACTTCCGGTACCTCGAGTGTCAGGGCTCCGGTCAATCGACCTCCTACGGGAAGTCCCACATAGTTCTCGATGATGCCCACCTGCCGGAGGTTCAGGTCCTCGATATCCACGGATGCAGAGATATGGCGCCCCGATTTGGTCAACGAGCCTTCGAATGTGCCGCCAGCCAGCTCTAGTTTGAAGTCCAGCTTTTGAGTGCCGATGAGGAGCCTGAGAAGCGATATTTGCGCCACTACGCTATCGATCGCGAGCGCATATGTGGAGTCCGCGTCCATCTCGGACGGCTCGATCACTCGAACCCCCTCAAGCTGGACTCCGCTGAGCCAATAAGGGCGTAGGCTGTCTATCTCAAGGTGCCTGCCGCGACCGTCGGCTCGTTGGTTTGCGGAGCGTTCGAACTCCTGAACTAGGTAATCGCGAATTCGGTTCCAAGGAAAAGTCCAATAGAAGAACAGTAGAAAGATCGAGATAAAAAAGGAGATGTAGCCCGTCCACGCGAGGGCTTTCTTTCTTCCGGGCGGCCACGGTTTTATCGAGTTCATCGATTCCGGCTTTCGGCGGTATCCGCGGCATGCTCGTAGCTGATCACGTCGAGTTGCATATTGTAGCTATCTCCGCTCCGGAAGTGTTCGATCTGTATCCGTTTGAGCGCTACTGGATATGCGCTGTTGTCGATGTGGGCCATGAGCTCTATCGAGGGGCGGAGGCCAACGCGGGGGAGGCTGACCCGCAGATGTCTTCTCTTAAACCCACCGGAAACTCGCTCTGGCTGAGGTGTGGTTTCCCGCACTTGAAGACCGACCTCTTCGCCCAGCGTCGCCACCAGCTGTCTCAGAGCGGGGGCGCTCTGTGCATATCGTTGCTTGGAGGCCTCTGCCCGTGCCTGCTGCGCTTCAAGATGGGTTCGCGACCGATCGAGGTCTCGCAATACAGAGGCGAGCTGCCGGTTTTCCTCCTCCAGCTGACCCATCGATCGAAGTACGAGGAGCACTGGAAGCATGACGAGGAGCGCTAGGGCCACCGCTCCCAGCAAACCGACCAGTTTCTGTTCGCGGTCGTTCAGATTCTCGTAGGCAGAGCGCATCGATGCGATGAGATCAGCGGTCACGGTGGTCTCCTTCCGCCGAGCTGGAGGGGTCCATGCAGCGAACGATCGCCGAGATTTGGTAGTTGACTCGGTCTTCGGCTGCGGGCGTCGTGCGGCCCTGCTCTACATTCTGAAAACACTCGTGCTCTTGCAGTCCCGTAGTGAGCTTGTCGAACGCTTCAACCCCGTCGAGCGTTCCTTGTAGATCCAGCTCCCCTTCGCCGTCCTCGTCTCCCACATCTACCGTGAGTCGCCGAACATCGTGGGTCGCCTCCGCGGGTAGGCTCGACGAAACGACCGAGATCGTATCGAACGCATCGAACTTCGGCAGAGGGTCGGGGTTTTGTAGTCCGCCAGCAAGTAGATCACGGGCTTGGGCAGCGCTTTTTACTCCGCGGCCGAAGAGATGTTCGGTTGTTTGTGCGAGCTGCGCCTGAAGTGCGTCTCGTTCGGTGTCGAGCGCCACCCAGCGGGCGAACGTCGAGAAGAGAAAGGAGAGCGCGATGGCGATCGAGCAACCGATGAGGAGCTTGGTATGTTGCCGGACGTTGCTGAGGGTCCTCTGAGGCGTGAACTCTCCCTGAAGTAGATTGACGCGCTTCCGCTTGTCGGTGGCGCCCGCCGCGAGAGCGAGTGAGCGCATCGCTCTCGGTCCCAGTTCGGCAGACTCGTCCTCGGGGACCGGTGCCGGTAGCGGTGCGGTAGGACATCCCAGCAACTCGCTGAGCCAGGCACACCATTTGGAATCGGTGGCCAGTGTTCCCCCGAGGTATGCCTGCACGGGAGCCTCCTTACCCTCGGCTCGATAGCGTGCGAAAGTTCGGTAGAGCGCCTGCTCAAGCTCTGCAGCGTTGCCTCCGTCGACCGCAACAAATCCTGCGGATGCGGTTCTAGCAAACTCAGTAGTTCCCTTGTTGACGATGCAAATGTCCGAGGAGTGCTCTCGTATATCCATCAAGACCGAGGGGCCTTCGGAGGAGAGTTCCGGGATCACCGAGGTCAAGGCTTCGAGACAAAGCGGTCCCACCCGCATCGAAGCCGGCTGAACCTGAACGTCACTCAACGCGCCTAGGTGTTTGGCGATTTTTGTGCGAGGTGCCGCACACGCCACCAGCGAAAGCATGGTTTCACTTTGGCTCGTGATCTGGTGGTCGATGATGGTTTCGGCGATATCGAAGGGAATCACCGACTCCAGCTCGAAAGGAAGCACCTCTGAAATCCGTTTTACGGCACCCACCGGCAACTCTATCTGACGTAGCGATACCTCGTCTCCGTCGATCGCTATATGCACCTGCTCTGCAGGTCTATCCGCAAGATAGATCGCCTGATGAATGGCCGTATGCAGATGTTCCGTGGCGCTTGCTGGATCTTCAAGTGACTCCACCGCAACCTCGACGTAGGCGACGACGTCACTTCGGCGAAGGGTCGTTCGCATATGGGTTGCGCGGACGATAGCGTGTTGAATGTCGAGTCCGACGATGCGTGCCATGGCCCTGATCACTCCATCCTGTAGTAATGAAAGACCCCTAAGGTGGGAACACGTCCAGCATTGGGCGGTGGCGGATTCCATCTCGGATCGACGTTGATGACGCTGTTTAGCTCCACTGTGGTGCGGCAGTCCTTGGGGCCTTCGGGGTCCTCCGCATTGGGTCGACACCCAGCTTTTCCGATGGAGCGAACCCAGATAATACGTGCATCTGCCACAAGTGAGTCTTGAATCTCACGTCGCTGCTCGCTGGTGAGTTCGATCGGGGTAAAGAGCAATGGATGGTCTTCTCCCAAAAAAGAGCGGAGCATCGGATAAAGCTCCTGTTCGCTGCCTTGTCCCTGCAAGAACGTCAAGAAATCAGGGCCAGAAAAGAGAGGTATCGGGATCATGACCCGCACTTGTTCGAGAAGCGTCACAAATTTTGCTGACTCAAGCGGATCGCTACACAAGGGCTGGTCGGTGATGAAGGAACATACGCGTGCCAAAAGCACGCTGGGCGGCGCCTCGTTGACGTTGACCGAGCCAGAACCGTAAATCGTGAACGACCGGGAGCGTGGGTTCGAAGGATCGGGCTCAATAAAGGTGGCCCAGAAGTCGTCGCTGATTCCCCTCACGAGCCGCAGTTCCCCGAGAGAATCAAACGGTGCGTTCTTGATCGAATAGGGGTCGTCTAGTCCCAAATAGACATCGTCCTCTCTGCCGATGGAGCTGACGGTTGAGGCCCCCGGGTCAAAAGAGGTGCGCTCGGTATCGGAATCCCACCAGTCGATCATGGCGGAAACCACATCGAGGCGACTGGTGAATTGGCCATCTCCATCGCGGCGCTCAAAAAGCGGGTCGTAAGGGCTGGGTGCCTGATAGCCACCGATCGTGGCAAAGACCTGCATTGCGATCGAGCGGCGGGCGAGATCTCCATCCAGAAAAAGCGGATCGTTTATATTGATCTTGCTGTTTTCGGCGAACGACTGAATCTCGCACTCACCAGGTAGATTGTCCATGCCTTCGATATTGGAGAAACTGCCGGCCTCAAATGGACGACAAAACGGCGCCAGGATCTCGTTGGATAGCTCCCAGACCGGCAGCCGAGGTGGATCTCTGCCCAGCAGCGCACGGTACAGAGGGCGGGCGACCGTGGTG
Source organism: Myxococcota bacterium (assembly GCA_039030515.1). Taxonomy (GTDB): domain Bacteria; phylum Myxococcota_A; class Polyangia; order Polyangiales; family Houyiibacteriaceae; genus JBCCEA01. Next base: position 58,331 of record JBCCEA010000013.1, read on the forward strand.
ATGTTGTCGGTTTGAGCGATCAGCATGCGGTTCAGGTTGAGCGCGCTTTTTGCCATGTACTCGGCCTGCAGGCGTTCTTTTTGTGCGACTGAGACTGCATGCGCCGTGCTGGTATGTTCATGCATTTCGGCCAACAGTACCGAGAGGATCGCGATGGCGGTAAGGGCGATGATCAGAGCGACGCCCTGCCGACGTTGATGTGCAGAGGCTCTTCGCTTCCGGCGACGAACTTGAGCGCGCAGCGGAACAGCGCGGTGTCTTTGACCGGGCTTTCTCATTGATACACCGCGTGATTTAAGGCGTGCACCATCGGTAGAACAGCTCGAGTTCCATAAGTCCGGGTCCGTTCGCGATCTTCACGGGCGGTCGGCTCGGTGACGGTGAGTAGAATCTTGACCTGCGCGGGTAGTCGGTTGGGTTGACCCGTGGTTTGAGTCGTGTCCCAGGAGTTGACCCAAAGGTTGGAAAGAGGATCGAAATAGCTAAGCTCTAATGACTCCACGCCTTCGACAAGTAGTTCGACTCTGCCGCCACGCTCTGGGTCTTCGTCGATTCTATTTTGCTCTCTGCGCGCAAGTATGTTTTGCGAGGTGTCTTCTGGATGTCGCATCACAAAGTAGCTGAGTTCATTCTGCTCTGACTCATGCGCGTTGCGGTAGAGCCTCTGGTGCGAAAAAGAGGTGAAATCGATCCGGTCTCTTGCGCCGCGATCGGTTCCGACGAATGCGGTCCGAACGGTCTGCAGGGTAGGGTTGTCGTTCAAGTGTACGGACACAAACGCCATCGACAGCTCCCTTGCCATACGTTCTAGGGCTGAAGCGATCACGTGCTGCCGATCGATGCTGCGCTCCACGATCCTTTTGTTGCGAGTGGTCTGCGAGAATCCGCTCCAAACCATAGTGGCTACGATACTCAGAATTGAAATCGCGATCAGTGCTTCGATCAGGGTGAGCGCCTTCGTTTTGCGTTGGGGCCTAAGCGGACTCCGACCCTTTTTTGTCAAAAGCCCCGTCCGGCTGTTGGCTCTGTACCACCTCACTCGGCGCTCCCGCTTACTTCCTCTGGTGCGGTCGTGGTCTCTTGAGGGATCCCGGTTTGCGAAGTCGTGGTGACCTCGGAAACCGCGAACTGCACGACCTCAAAAGAGCGTTCACGTTTGCCCTCGTTCCACTTCACCTCGACCGTGACGCGGCGCACTTGCTCCTCGATACTGGGCTTGAGCAGAGGAAACGCAAAATCCATAGCGATCTGAGCAAATCCTCCACTTCCGACCGCCGAAAATGCAGCGGTGGCGGCCTCCTGGGGGTTGCTCGCCACATCGGTGAAGCCCGATCCACTCAGTAGCTCCTCACCGTCCGACCCGCCTTCGTCCTCTACTCCGAGACTGTCCGGCAAAATGATGCGTTCGATAGACCAGTCACACGTAAAACCCTCGATTTCGGCTCCCTCACAGCAGATGTCCGAATCTGAATCGTCGATCGCAGGCAAGCCTTCCGTGGAGATTTGCTCCTCGATTTCCGCCATTTTGCATCGAGCAAGTAGCGTTGCGGTGGAGGTGTGTTTGGCAATCCCAGCGGCCTTGATGGCACCCGCTTCACTCGAGAATATCGCGACCAGTGCGATGGCTAGAATCGCTACCGACACCATGACTTCCACGAGCGTGAATCCTGCGTGGACCGCGTGTGGTTTGGCCGGTGCCGGCGCTACAGAGCCGAGCTGATGACTCAGAATCGCTTTGTGCATTATCCCGGGTCTTCCAGCGCCGCGGAATCGATCAGGGCTTCGGGTTCGAACGCATACGGGTAGACGGTACCCCTGCCCGTCAGGGGGTGGATCTCGATCGAGAAGATGCTGCCGCCCCGATCGGAGAGCTGCACGATCGCTCGCTCCGTACGGCCTTGAGGAAAGAAGTAGATCGAACCCTTGCCGTACTCACGAGGTTCTATTTCGTGGGGGGTAATCAGGCGTGCAAAGCGGATATGGTCTCCGATTGCGCGAGGTTTGTAGCGTTTCAGAACCTCGCCGGAGGGACCGCGCATGGGCTGGAACGGGGATGCTCCGAAGCTGGGCGTGAAGGCTTCCTCCAGACGAGCTTCTGCAACGGCCCAAGGATCTACGGCGGCGAGATCCTCCTCGTCCTCATCGAGCTCTTGCCGGATTTCGTCGTCGCTACGTGCTAAAACGACGTGGCCCTCGGCTTCTTCAATCGAAATGTTCTGCGTCTCGAAGTCCAGCACGATACGAATCGTCTTGCCTTGAGTGACGGCCCGCGCATAGGCAAAGCGCGCAGCGGCCACCACGGTAAAGCACGACTTGCGTAAGCTGGAACGTGTCAATGCGCCTAGGCCGAGGGCGCTGCCGCTGACCGCCAGACTGAGCAGTAGGATCACGACCAAGATCTCGATCAGGGTGACTCCATGCACACGTTGTGAATCGCTTTTGAAGGATCGCGAATGCGTCTCTGCAGCGATTTCGATTTCAGCCCTCCTCGCCTCGCTCGGAACCATAGACGTCGTCCTCGCTAGGTACGCCGTCCGGTCCATTCGAGACTACTTCGACATTGAGTCCGTTGCATTCGATACGAAAGTCATTGTCCCAAGCGTCGGTGGTACGTTTCGATCGGTCGAGTAGTCCGCTTTCGATCAAGTCCTCGACGGTCGGGCATCCTGCTCTTGCGTTCTGAGCGATATAGATGGTCACGGCCCCCTGCAGTGCACTCGCGTCCGTTCGGGAGCTGCTTCGACGGGCCGACTCCAGCTGTGGGAGCACGGCCACGCCGACCGCGGTGGCCATGAGCGCCATGATGATCACAACGATCATGATCTCCACCAAGGTCATCCCCTCCTGACGATCACGTTTTCGAGTGGCCCAAGGGCGCGGCGTATTCAGTTCTATCTTCATTTGGGTTGGTGATACCTGCTTTGCGTCCACTGCATTAGAGTCCAATAATTGCATCGTTTCCTCCCTCAGATCGCATGGATTGCATCGCCGCAACTACTTGCTTCCGATGATGCCGTTGCCAGGATCATGAATAGTGAATCGGGAATATGTTCATTGAATATTGTCATCCACAAAGAACGAACCGCTAAGTCCTGACGAAACCACATCGATGCGATCTGGGTCGATGAGAGAGGGGCATCGAAGATAGAGACTGCGATTCCAACCGTCTTTGGGAATCTCCCTCAGGTAGCGCATCGAAGATCGAGGTGGCCTGATGAGCTCCGTCTCTCGCTCAGGACATCGATCGTGGTCTGAGCGAAACTCCTCGACAGCTTTGCGGAGTTCGGCGATGGCGGTTTGACTGGCTCGGATTCTCGCTCTCCGGACTGCGGAACCATACAAGAACCAGGCAAGGCTGGAGCTCAGTAGGACGATCAACAGGATCTTCCACCTAGAGCCTCCGAGCAGTCCACTCCACTGCGGGATTCTTCTTTCCCAAGGCAGGAAGATTCCAGGTCTTTTTCCTGATTTTTTGACTGTCCGCACCGTTATTGGGTCACAAACTGATTGATTTGAAGAAGGGGCATTAAGATCGCAAACGCGATTCCGCCGGAGATGCCTCCCATCACCACGATGAGGAGGGGTTCGAGCAAAGAGGTCATCGCGCCGACTCGAGCATCGATCTGCTGATCGTAGGCGCTGGCGATGTGTTCCAGCATCTGTTCAAGTTGACCAGACCGCTCGCCGATCGCGATCATATGCGTCACGATCGGCGGAAAGCGCCCGCTTTGGCGCAGGGGTTTTGCGATACTCTCACCTTCACGCACGCTGGCTCGGGCGTCTTCCACCACACTCATGAGTTCGGTGTTTCCGAGTACATTTCGGGTGATCTCCATCGCTGCGAGTACCGGAACGCCGCTGGCCAAAAGCGTGGATAGGGTCCGCGCAAAGCGAGTCATCGCGACCATCAGTATGAGTCGCCCAAATAAAGGGATGCCCAGCACAAAGCGATCCCAAGTGCTTCGCCCCTTTTCAGTTTTCTTCCACCTTCGAAAGCCCATGAAGCCAAGGACGGTGAGCAGTAGGAGGAGCCACCACCATCCGGTGAGCACCTCACTTGTGAAGATGAGAAGCGTGGTGTACCAGGGAAGGGCTTGCTCGAAGTCCGCAAAGATCGCGGTGACCTTTGGTACGACGACGGTCATCATCACCAGGATGACAAAGAAGCTCATCACAGCCATGAACATCGGATATGCGATCGCTCCAGATACCTTGGTTCTCAGTTTGGCCTGAGACTCTAGAAAGTCGGCCAGACGACCAAGGACCACCTCGAGCATTCCTGACGCCTCTCCCGCGGCCACCATATTCACGTAGAGATCTTCGAAGATCGAAGGATGCGATCGCAGCGCGTCGGCGAAGCTGGTTCCCTCGTTTACCTTATCGCGAGTCTGAGTAAATGCGCTTTTGAGTTCGGGAGTCTCAAGTTGATCGGTCAGTGCAGTGAGTGCTTCAACAAGTGGAATTCCGGATGCAAGCAGCGTCGCAAGCTGTCTGGTCGTGAGTGCCAATTCGGTGGAGGAGACCCGTCGAAACAACTTGCCGATATCGATGTCGCGCGCGTTTCGTTTCTGCGCCTCCGACTCTTCGAGCAGCTGGGTCACCAAGACCCCTTCGCGCTTGAGGTTCAGTTTGAGAGCCTTTGGGCTGTCAGCATCCCGCACTCCCTTGACGGTCTTCCCCTTCGCGTTGATCCCTTGCCACCGAAAGACAGCCACTTAATCTACTTCTCCGGCTTGGGTTGCCGCCAGTACCTCTTCAAGTGATGTGACGCCTCCCATCACTTGGCGTGCTCCATCGTCTCGCAGTATGCGCATGCCTCGCTCCACCGAGATCCGCTGGATGGTCGCTGCATCGCTGTTGTTTAGAATTGCGCGCCGGATAGGCTCATCGATACGCATCAACTCAAAGATGCCGAGACGCCCGCGGTAGCCTGTATGACCACAGTGCTCGCAGCCCTTCGGTCGATAAAATGCAGGTCTGCCGTCCATCCAATGGAGGGCGCTGGTTCCGTTTGCTCCGTTAGGTTTGAGCGATGGATGCGGCTTTCCTCGTTCCGTTGAAGGCTTCGAGGACACTGACCCGATAGGGCCGGCGTCTGCTTCCTCGAGCGGGGTGAACTCTGGCAGTTCCCTCGCTGCGGTTTCCTCGATCACCCGGCCGTGCTGATCGAAGAACGTATCGAAGTCAGAGATGCCGAGCTCGCGGAAGTCTTCACCACTAGGGCGGTAGGGTTCTTTGCAGTACTTGCATAGCTTGCGTACCAAGCGCTGGGCCAAGACCGCCAAGACTGAAGACGAGATCAAGAAGGGTTGAATGCCCATCTCGACCAGTCGGGTTACTGCACCCGGCGCGTCATTTGTATGAAGGGTAGAAAATACGAGATGACCGGTAAGTGAAGCGTGAATGGCGATATCAGCAGTTTCCTGGTCTCGAATCTCACCCACGAGGATCACGTCCGGATCCTGGCGTAAGAAGGAACGTAATCCGGATGCAAAGCTGAGGCCGATCTTCGAATTGACCTGCATTTGCCCAATGCCGGGGAGTTCATACTCGACCGGATCTTCGACCGTTAATATGTTTTTTTCGGGCGTATTGATCTTATTCAGACAGGCATAGAGCGTGGTGGTTTTGCCAGATCCGGTGGGTCCAGTGACCAAAATGATGCCGTTCGGGCGATGGATCAGATCCGCCATGAACTCGAGCTGTGCTACCGAGAAGCCCAGCGTGGGCAGATCCAAGAGCACCTGTTCCTTATCGAGAAGGCGCATCACGACTCGCTCGCCCTTGGCCGTCGGTATCGTCGATACCCGGATATCGACCAGTCGACCCGCGATCTTCTTGGTAATGCGACCATCCTGCGGAAGCCGCTTTTCGGCGATATTTAAGCCTGCCTCGATTTTGACGCGGCTGACAATGGAGGGAAGAAAACCTCGGTGAGCGGTTTTTCGAGGGACGAGTCTGCCGTCGATTCGTGTTCGAACGATCACTTCCCGTTCGGTGGGTTCGATATGGATGTCTGAAGCTCGTTCTCGCACGGCGTTGTAAAATAGATTGTTGACCCAGCGAATGACCGGAGCCTCGTCGGTCATGTCGATGAGATCTTGAAGTTCGTCCTGCTCCTCTTCCTTTGCCTCGGCGAGCGCCGTTTCATCCTTACGCTCGTAGACGCGGTTGATCGCGTCGTCGACCGCTTCTGCAGGTACCGCGATCGGACGAATCCTCCGGCTCAAAAGGGCCCGCATATCGTCTAAGGGAACCGAGTCGAGAGGGTTGGCGATCGCGACATGGACGCACTCTGCGTCTTCTCCGATGGGCAAGACGCGGTGCTGTCGGGCAAAGTTGATCGGCACCGACTCCACCAGTTCCTCCGGGATGTTCTCGGTTGCGATCTTCGCCTGGAAGTCCATCTTGACCTCCTGGGCCAGCGCTCGGACGAGCTCCTCCGGATCGCACGTATGGGTGGCGATCAACACGTCGGCTAGAGCGACGCCTCGTTCATCAGCGGTAGAAAGAGCCTCCTCCAAACGTTCTGGCGGCAAGGCTCCGTGCCTCACCAAGATCTCGCCGACGAATCGCTGCTGCACGGCCCGTTATTCCTCCGCATCTTCGCGCGCCGCCTCCGCGGACACTGCTGGAACGCTGTTGCCGGAAGCTGGTTCGATCACGAGATCTGTGTGCGATGCACGGGTTATCTCGTCTGATGTGTAAATTCCGATGGGGCCCCGAGGAATGTGCTCTGGAACCGGCTGAGCTGCCGTGTCTTGCAGTATCTGCCGTTCGTGAAGGATGTCTTGTACCTCGTTGACCATTTCGGAGACGAGTCCTCGAGTCCGGCTCCAGTCCGTAGGGGGCTTGTAGTCCTCGTCTCCGAATACGAAGTACCGATCGATGAATTCCTGCCGCTCATGCATTTTACGCTCGAAGACGGCTTGCAAGTCCGACTGGTCCCGAATGATGTAGGGCGTGAGAAAGAGCATCAGGTTGACTTTTTCTCGAGTGCGGCTGCTCGATCGAAAGAGGGCGCCAAGCAGCGGTATGTCACCTAGAATCGGTACTTTGGTCTCGGTCGTCGAGAGGCGTTCCCGCATCAGCCCTCCGATCACGACGGTCTGCTGATCTTTGACTACGACTTGGGTTTTGGCGGTTCGTCGATTGATCGCGATCGCGTCGAAAGGGCCGGAGGGAGTGCCGGCTTCTGAGATCTCTTGTTCGATCTCCATTCGGATATGATCGTCCTCGTTGATGTGAGGCGTGAGGCGCAACGTGGTTCCTACATCCTGACGCGGCAGTGCCCCTCCAAGAGAGCCCGCGAGGCCCGAGAGACCTGCGAGACCCGAAGTTGCGTCGTTTGTGGCAGTTCCGCCAAGAGCTCCCAGCGCATTGAGGCTGCCAAGACCTCCACCGGTGACGCCGGATGTTTGGAGCGGAATATTCTGTCCAACCGTAAGTTCTGCTTGAGTGTTGTCCATGACCGTAAGATGCGGCGTGGACAGCACGTTGACGTCACCGCTATTGGCGATGGCGTTGAGAACCACGCCGAACGCAGGCACCGAGATTCCGATCAGCTGCTGCGCTTCCGTGATCTCAGGGCCGCGTGCACCGACGGCTAGGCCCGTGAGAAGAGATTCGTTGGCCGGAAACGTGAGAGAATTGCTCGTTTGGAAGCCGACGACCGAAAGCGAGCCATCGGACGGGACGTCGGCGATACCGGTATGCCATGAAAAACCAAAGTCACGAGATCGGTTGACCCCGACTTCCATGATGACCGCTTCGATAAAGACCTGCCGCTGCGGTGCGTCGAGCTCATCGATAACCGCCCGAAGTGCGGCGTATTCATATTGGGAAGCCGTAATCACCAGTGCGTTGCTCGGCTCGTGGGCGGTGATCGCGATGTCAGAGCTGAAGTTGGCGGCGGTCGAAGTTCCGCTCGTGCGCGCAGCTCCCGGGGTTGATCCTCGATTCGGCTGGTTTGGTCGCGACCGTCCTCCTTGTGCTCGCTGTTGGCCACCGATAAGGCTCTGCAAGGTGCCTGCAATCTCGGTTGCGTCGCCATTTTGAATGTAGTGGACATGCACGCTCCCGCCGCCCTCGATCGGAATATCCAGAACGCGAATCATTTGGATGATCCGAAGATAGGCTCGTTCGGTCGCCATCAGGATCAAGGAATTGGTCCGCTCATCGGCGAGAATCTTGGTAATGCGGTTGGCATTCGGACGATCGCCGATGCTGCCTGGGGACGGAGAGGCGGCGTTGCCGCGTTTGGTCGGTCGTTTGGTCTGTGGCCGACTCGACCTCGATGCTGCGCCCGATGGAGTGCCTTCGCCGCCGACATTGAATATCTCTTGCAGTCTCGAGGCAATATCCTCTGCTGTGGCGTAGTGAATCGGCTCAACCCAAACGTTTTCGCCTGCGCTTGGAATATCGATCGCGTCGATAATGCGCATCATGCGACGAATGTTGGTTCCGGTATCTGTAACAAATAGCGAATTCGTAGGGGCGTACGCGGTGATGTTGCCTGCGCTCGTTTTGAAGCGAGAGAGAAGTTGCACGCTGTCTTCAGCAGAAACGTTTTCGAGCCGTATCATCCGTGTGATGTAGCGGGCCTCGGTGGGGGTTGTTCCGCCATCGGTGTAGGTCGGCAAGGGTTGGTTTTCAGCGCCCCCTGTTTCGACGATCTTTAGGTAGCGCCCGGCGGGTACAACGGTCATGCCGTGAATTTCTAAAATTTCTAAGAACGCTCGGTAGGCCTCCGCGGTGGTGACTTTCGTTGGCGCAAATACCGTGGCTTTTATCGAGCGGGCTTTCCCAGGGAGGATGAACCGCTTGCCGGTGATGTTGGAAATCAATCGTACTAGATCGGGCAGATCGGCATCTTCTAGATTAAACGTGACAAGCGCGCGTGGCGAGCTCGGTCGATAGTCTACGCCGGTTTCAAATTGGGAAATATCTACGTCGGAGGCGGGTTCTTGGGCCCCACGGTTTTGTGGCCTGCCCTGTGTTCGTGGCCCGCCCTGTGTTCGTGGCCCGCCCTGCGGAGCACCTTTGCGTGGGGGCGCTTCGATGGTGGGCAGCTTGTTCTGTCTGCCTTTGAGCTTTTGCTTCAAGCTAGGTCGCACTGCCGGGACCGAGCTTCGGCGTGCAGGCCGCACTCCCTCCTGATCTCCCGATTGGGCGCTTGCGTAAGAGAGTCCCAGGAACATGATGAGGGCGGACACGAAGAGTAGCGGCACTGCGAACTGAATCTTCACGCGACGACTCCTCGAAACCCGATCGTAGTGATGTTTGGTAGCTCGCGTCGTCGGTCGGAAAGGCGACAGCAAGATCGTGTTTCGAACTTCAGCGAGGGTCGACCTTTTCGATCGAGAGAGGATTGTTGGCTCATCGGATGTTGTAATCCACGGTCATGGGGTTGCCCCGTCGTATGAGCGCGACGGACAAGTTGTCCGCGTTCCGAAGTCGGGAATAGGCTTCAAGCGCGCTGTCCGGTTGTGACATGTCAAAACCATTGATGGTGCGCATCATGTCGCCATTTTGGAGTCCCAAGCGTCCCAAGAGGCTGTTGCGCCGAATCCCATAGAGCTTGACTCCTATCACACGTCCGTTTTCTTCATGCGGAATGATTCGGGCAGTTCGAATCAGGTCTGCCTGATTTTCTAGGATCTTGTCGAGGAGGCTCCGGGTGACATTGAACTGCGAATCGCTGACCCGGCTGATGCCTGATTCCAGTTCTTCGTCGCTGATCGCTCCCTGACGACGTCGACTCGGTGAGACCCGAACGGGGCGATCTTCCCGCGGGGTGGTTCGGCCTCCATTTGGTGTCGCTTTGCTCTCGGTATCGAACATCAGCGCGAGGCATGGCGTATCACGGCCTGGCCGCAGCACCACATGGGTCGAAAAGATATCGAGCAGTTCGTTCCCGTCGATTTCCATGCCGGTTCGGTACAAAAGCGCTGTGCCCGAGGACCCGGCGATCGATGCGAAGGAAAGATCCGGACGCCCGGGATAGCGTACCGAGCCCACCAAACGCACCTCGGTGGCACACGGCAAAAGAGGTTTATCCGCTTCCAGTTCGGTCTCGGCTGTCTCGGTGTCCGCGTCCAGATCCGGATCCACCGGAGGGTTTTTGAGTATCGGGCCTGTTTCGGAATCAAAGATATTGCGCTCGAGAATCGGCCAGGGATCTCTCGGCGCCCGTCCTGCCGAAACCAAGTTCGTCTCAGTTCGTGACCTCTCGATCGAAGGGGTGTTTTCGATCGGGATCGACCAGTGGCCGACCAGCACTGAGGCTCCCTGAGCCGAAAAGAACGCGGTCAGCGTCAAAGTCCCGATGAGGATCGCCATGGCAATCCTGCGCTGCTTGGCTCCTGGCAAGTGCTTCCGTATTCCCGCTTTGGTTGGTGTTTTGCGCGTCGATGTCATTTGACGCTTGCAAAGCCCATACCTTCCCGGTGCGCTCCTCGTCTGTGCGGTCTTTCTCAGTCAAAACAGGGGGCTGACTGCTGCCCCACGTGCGCGGCGGACGTTTGAATTTGCCGTTCCGATAATGACATCGTGGCATCCGTATAGATCAAATCGCTCATGTTCTGACATTTTGTCTGCGGCGTTATTCAGGATCGGATCTCTCACCGCCGGAGGTTCGGTTGGTTGGGACTTCTGAGCGAAGGGGTTCGTCAAGTTCGTTCGGGTTCCGCGCCGAGTTTGCGATAGATCGTTCTCGCAGAGATACCCAGCAGCTGACTTGCGAGTTGTTTGTCTCCCCGCGTGTGGACGAGGGTTGCGTCGATGATTCGGCGCTCCACCACGGCAAGTGGCGTGCCGATCGAGAAGCGCAGTTCATCGGATCCCGGTTGGGTTTGCGCGATATGCTCCGGTAGGTCTTCAAGCCCGAGCGTGTGATTTTTACTCAAAACGACCGCCCTTTCGATGACGTTTTCCAGTTCGCGTACGTTGCCCGGCCAACTGTACTCGGAGAGCTTTCGAAGGGCTCCGGTGGATATCTCTAGGCGCGGCCGCCCATTTTTGGCGCAGTAGACGTTGAGAAAGTGGTCCACCAGCAGTGGGATGTCTTCGCGGCGCGCTGCCAGGTTTGGACTGGTGATCGCGATGACGTTGAGTCGGTAGTAGAGATCCTCTCGGAAGTCTCCCTCGGCGACCGCTTGCTTCAAGTCTCGGTTCGTCGCGGCCACCAGTCGAAAGTCGGCACGCATCGTGCGACCTCCGAGCGGCTCAAACTCACCCTCCTGGAGTACGCGAAGCAGCTTAACTTGAACTTGAGGTGATAGATCGCCGATCTCGTCGAGAAAGAGCGTTCCCCCAGCGGCTTGCGTGATTCGGCCGTCGCGTCGCACTGAAGCTCCCGTAAAAGCACCTTTTTCATGCCCGAAGAGTTCCGCCTCGACGATGGTCTCCGGGAGCGCGGCAAGATTGACGCCGACAAACGCCCCTTGGCGTCCACTATGCTCGTGGATGTAGCGGGCGAGCAGCTCTTTGCCGGTTCCGCTTTCGCCCAGCACGAGAACCGTTGCGGAAGACGGCGCGGCTTGAGTCGCGAGCTCGAGGGCGTTGCGTAGGGCTGGGGACGAACCCACGATTTTTCGGGTCCTCAGGGCCGAGATTTCTCTTTTGAGCGTGCGATTTTCAAGGATCAATGCCTGCTTTTCCGCAGCTTTCCTCACAGTTTTTACGATTTGCATGCGTTTTAGAGGTTTCTCGACAAAGTCGTAGGCCCCTTCGCGCATCGCTTCGACCGCCATCTCGATCGTGCCGTAAGCCGTCATCACCACTACCTCGGCATCGGGATTCACCCTGGCCAACGCGCGGATCAAGTCGATCCCGCTCATTCCCGGCATCATCAAATCGGTAAGAACGACCTGTACGTGATGTTGGCGGCACATCTCGAGAGCGTGTTTCCCTCCGGATGCGGTTTTCACGCGCATGTGTTCTCGCTCGAATATCTTTGTCAGCGAAGTGAGGTTGTGATCCTCATCGTCGACGACCAACACGGTCGTTTCCGGGGGTTCGGTCATGGGGTTCCTCTCCTGCGGACAAAATGTCACGCGCCGCCGCGTCGATCGAGAAAAGCTCTCTAGCCCAAGGCGGAGCCCAGTCCGAACTTCCCCTGCCTTCGTCGCGGTACTTCTGACGATGGGCGCGTAGCTAGCGCAATTGCTGCACCACGTCTTCGTCTCAGGAGCGTACAGAGCCTCAAAGCCGTTTGGCTTTACGCCGTATGGACAGGTCATGCGGGTTGAACCTCCAACAGTGTTGCGTGTTTTGAGGCATCGAGACGGCGTGCGTATCCTTCGGGCTTGGTGGATGAGATGACCGATGTATCCCTGAGGTCGCTGCCCGAGCCCACCCTCGATTTCATTGCCGATCTTTTTGCCGGTCGCTACGTGGTGCGCGCGTCTCTACCGTGGAGCGGTCGCATACCCATGTTTCGAGTAGATGGGCAGCAGGGACGTCGAGCCGTCGGAGTGTTGCCCATCGACCTAGAAGAGCACTCAGACCTTCTTGAGCACTTTTCTCAGCTCATCTCAGATGCGCGATCCTTCGAACATCCGGGCGCGTTGACGATCAGCGATTTCGGTGTTCACCAGGGAGTAGCCTATTTTGAGCTAGAATGGGAACATTCTGCCCGCACTCTTTGGGAGTCGGTGGGAGAATCTCCGCTGGCTCCGGAACTCGCCCTAGAGCTCGCGGGGCACATGCTTGAAACGCTGGAAGCCGCTCTCGACGCGGGCCTGCATCATTGGAACCTGTCCGCTTCTGACGTGCTCCTCATCGACAGGCGCGGGCACATATCGACGAAAATGATGGGCTTCGGGATGGGGCAACTGCTGAGGGATGCGTGCATCAGAGCCTCGTCCGGCGCGGCGCTCAGGTTCCGACCTCAAGGTTTAGGTTCCAGTGCAAATCGATTCTTGCCCCCAGAGCTCGAGGTGCCTGCAGCCCCTGTAGATCACAGAAGCGATCTCTACTCCATCGGGGCGCTGCTGCACTTCATGCTCATCGGACGTCCACCCTCCGGCGCGTTCGGGGATGCTGCTCTGCATCGCTCACCCGGCATCCAACACCTGATCTCTCACGCGATGGCACCCGAGATCGAAAGCCGTTTCCAGACGATCGCCGACATGCGTCGAGCGCTAACCTTGAGTCATGCCCAATCGCCCGGTGGTGAACCAGCCCGAGCTGCACCGTCCCGCGCTGCACCGTCCCGCGCTTCGCCGGCGACTGGGGACTCATCCGGTTTCGATGGAATTTCGCCCATCAGGTCCTCTGAGGTCTCGGCGCTCGAAGCCTCCTCCGCGATTGGCTCGGGCAGCGACGTGCCGGAGCTCCGAACACCTGGGTCCATCAAGAGTTCGTCCCGAACGTTTCTGTGGTTTTCGTTTGTAGGGGGCGTTTTTCTGCTGCTGTTCCTTGGGGTAGCGCTCTTTGGTGCGACGCCCACCCGCGTAGGTGCTGGGACGCAGTTTGCCTCGGAGTCAAAGCCGCTCGAGGCGCTGTCGGCAAGGGAATCTCGAGCAGGTGAATTCCCGGCTGGAGCGGATGGTTCGAAGCGCATCGAGCCTGCCGCCACTGAGGTCTCTCTTGAGACTGAAGCTGTCGAGAGTGGAGATGATCCGGCGGAACTGGAGTTGCTACCCGTCAGCGATCTTGGACCCAGAGTTCAAGCTTTTGCGAAGCGAATCGAGCAGGGGCACCGTCCCGATCGTCATGAAATGGCGCCACTTGTCCTGCGTGCGGAGGCTTCGAACGCAGACCCGCGACTCAGTTTTCTTTTGGCTCGAGCGTTTATGAATCGCCGTTGGTATATGGACGCGGTGGGACGCTATCTGCAGGCCGCTCGACGTAGCGGTGGCGTGTTGGCCCGAGATCCACGCATGCTGCGCGATTTGATCACGGCCGCTCAGCGTCGACGAAGCCATAAGTTCGCGACCCGCGCCATGCTTGAACTGCACGGGGTCTCCGCACTTCCAAAGCTGAACGAGGCCATCGAATCGACCGCGGACAACATCCTGCGCAGGCGGCTGCGTGCGTCCTATGAGACGATCGAGACCTACGGTCGCCTCTAGCAGGTCGATGAGCAAGGCCCGTGCGACGAGTGCATCGATTGCCCCTTGGGCAGCTACGCATGCTGGGAGCGCCTGCGCAAAAACGCAAACAGAACGAAGAAACTCAATTCTAGCGTGAACTTGAAGCTAGCTCCTTTCGCAGTGGAGCAGCCCTGTACTTGCGTCGGTTGCGGACCATCGAATGCCGGCGGACCCACCGCCGCGTCGCAGCTTCCGTAGACCTGCTCGGTATCCAGGCGCAGCTCCGCCCAACCTTTTGGCCGAAACGGACGATCGCCAATCGGATCGGCGGCCGCTTGAGCTACCGCCAACAGCTGCACGTTTCGCCCATGCGTTCGGGGTGCAAGGCAGAGATCCAATCGGTGGCCCTTTTGATGCGCGATCTTCGTCCCGTCGAGGTAGAGGCTTAGCTCTGGTGTTCCTCGGTGCAGTGGATCTTCGCTTTGGACACGAATCGTAGTCGCCTGCGTGATCTTCGCGCCGTTTTTGATCCCGCTTATCTCGACGCGAGGTCGATGCGCGTAGGGAGCCAACATCGGGTCCCCGAGCACCAAATTCATCCAGTAGGTGTAGGGCAGCCTTCGATAGTAGGCTTCCGCAAGGGTGCTGCCTAGGACGTAGTCGACGATCAGGTGGCGCGACGGAAACACGTTGTTTAGCGGTTCCGCAACGGTCCCGTGGACCCCGCCGACGCCTTGTGCCACCCATCGGGCGATCGACACCTGAGTTTGCGAATCTTTCGCGAAGTTGCCGGGTACAGCGCCGTAACTAGTCAGGTTGTCGACCAGCGCTCCAGACCAAAATCGATTTCCCTCAATGGTGTCCTCAAGCACCGAACTGCCGGTGAAGAATCCGGTCAAGCGTCGCCCGCCAAGGTCTCGATCGAAGGAGACCCTTTCGACCGAATGAGGTCCGATCTCACGCAGCGACTGCAAAACCTCCTCCGTTTCAAAGTCCAGTACGCTTCGAGGTGGATCGCGACCGTCCATGAAGAGGACCTGCGTGCTCGGCAGAGGAGAGGACTCGGCATTCTTTGCGTTGACTACCAGCAACGCTGCCTCCTCATAGCTCCGACCGTGAAGCATGGTCACGATCCAGGGTCGCCACCGAACGCCTTCCTCCTCGATGCTCCAGTCTGGGGCGAAGGTTCCGAAGCGAAATGGATTGAGGAATCGAGCGGCGTAGCAAGTTTTTTTGCCGCAAGCGGTCTGGTACCCGGGCTCCTCAAGCAGTAAAGAGCTTCCGTTCTCTGTGGTGACAGATCTCGAGACACTGAGCGCCGATGCGAGGGATACGGCCCGGTTCCCCACCGCGATCAACCGCAGCGGCACCCCGCGAACAAGGACAATCGCTTCGATCCGCTGCTCGATTCCCCTAAGACACCCTTGAAGAGGTTCAAAGAGCTTCGTCCAGAAGTCCTCTGCCGGTAGGTCGCTCGATTCAGGCAGGAGTAGGGGGCAGACGTGTCGGCTCGGGATTTGTCGCGATTCCGCATAGAACTCCGCGAGCGCAATACTGTCGGCGAGGGCCGCGTTGGCGAGGACCGCCACCGTATCGGGGCCCGGCACAGCCGAAGTCGCATTCGGCGATGCCAACTGGGCGAATACCGCCATAAGCCAGACGGCAGCCGTCCTCATTGGAATTATGCAATCATACTCGTGGTTCAGACCCAAGTGAAATGCTAAACGGCTGGTATTTTGTGTTATTTATGCAAAATACTCGGGCGTATCGAGTCGATGACTCACCCCGTTTTGAGTGCGTTCGAGCGCGTGTGATCCCTGCAAGCCGTGGTGGCCGCCGCAGCGGGGACCTGCTACGGACGGCGATCGCAGATGCTGTTCAACAGCTTCGAATATGTTCTGTTTCTCGTCCTCACTTGTTCGGCTTTTTGGGGTCTGGTTCGCTATCGCCTACTGCGGACCGTCATGCTTCTGCTCTCGAGTTACGTGTTCTACATGTCGTGGAACGCGAGCTTTCTCGTTCTGATCGTCGGTTCGACAGCGGTCGACTACTGCGTAGCGATCCAAATCTACAAGAGCGAGCGGCCATGGCAGCGCAAGGCACTCCTCGCGATCAGCCTGACGCTCAACTTGGGACTGCTCGGGCTTTTCAAGTACGCCGACTTTGCGGTTGGAGCATTCGTCGAAACGGCGTCTCTATTCGGTTTCGCCCTCGAACCGACCTACCTACATCTCGTGCTCCCCGTGGGCATCAGTTTCTACACGTTCCAAACCCTCAGCTATTCGATCGACGTATACCGAGGAACGCTGAAACCCACCCGGAGCTTCTTAGAGTTCGCCACCTTTGTCGCCTTCTTTCCGCAGCTGGTTGCGGGTCCGATCGTGCGTGCTTCGGAGTTTCTGCCTCAGTTCGACAAGGATCCTCGGCTGCGCACCCATCAGGTTGGTGAAGGTCTGTTCCTGATCCTTTGCGGAATGATGAAGAAGGTGCTCGTCGCGGATTTTCTAGCGATTCGCCTCATCGATCGCGTTTTCGAAAATCCAGGCACGTTCAGCTCGGCTGAAGTCTGGTTTGCGGTCTATGCATACACCTGGCAGCTATACGGAGATTTCTCCGGATATACGGATATCGCTCGAGGATCTGCCCGGCTGTTCGATTTTGAGCTACCTCGAAATTTCGACCGTCCTTTTCAAACGACGGGTCCAATCGAATTCTGGCGATGCTGGCACATGACCCTGAGTCGTTGGGTTCAGGACTACATCTACATACCCCTCGGAGGCTCACGCATTTCGCCTCTACGCAGCTATGCCAACCTGTTCTTTTCCTTTGTGCTCATCGGTGTGTGGCACGGGGCGGGCTGGACCTTTGTCCTCTTCGGTATCTGGCATGCGACGGGGGTTACGCTCAACCGGCTCTACCGGAGCCTGAGAACTTCGAAAGAGCCGTTTCGTGGTTGGAAGAAATGGCTCTCGATGCTCGTGAGTGTTCATTTCTTCGTTATTCACTGGCCGATATTCCGCTCACCGAATGTGGAACGAATGATGGAAGTCTATGAGCAGATGTTCGCCTTTTCCGGCGCGTCGATGCGGGTCGATGGATGGGTATGGACGGTCTTTATCGCGGTCTCGGTGGTCCACTTCACCCCACGTCTTTGGGTTCCAAAGGTGCAAAGTTTTTTTGTGTCCCTGCCCGCATTCGCTCAGGCTGCGGTGGTCACGGCGATCGCAGCCTTGTTGCTTTACGTGGGGTCAGAACAGGCAGCTCCCTTTGTGTACTTTCAGTTTTAAGGCACAACGCCTCGGTTGGCCTGGGCGCACCTTTTTTGGGACTGAAAAGGGTTGAGCCTTGCGGAGCGATTGCCTTGAAGTTTGGGTTTCTACAAAATCAATGAACCGTGGCCGCTGAAGTATCCGTGGACCCTGCCTTAGAACAACCGATCGACGATCATCCCGCCGGTGTGTATCGGCTTGCGTATGTGGTCGCATTTGCCGCCTTGAGCGCGTCCGTTCCTTATTTGACTCCAGGTTTGGAGCGTTTTCAGGTTTGGGCTCCCGGGGACCCGATTCCCTTTGCGGGGCTTATCGAGCTCTGGCCTACGCCTCGAGCGGGATCATCCATTGGAGGCGCTATAGGCGCTTCGACGGTGTCCGGACAAAGTGATGAGGCGCTGCTTTCCGAGGCGCCGCTGCCGTCTCCTCTTCAGAACGTCCAAGTATCTAGAGCACAAGAGCCCCCTACGACGGAGGTCTCCATATTGAAACTTTCGCCGTCGGAGTACGAAGGGCTTACCCAGGATATTGAAGATCCAGACGGAGTGATGAGGCACTTCTACGGAGCACTTCACAAAGTTCACGCACAAGAGCCTGGGGCGCTGGCACGGCTAAGCTTCTACGGCACTTCGACGAACGGCGCCGATCGGGTGACGCACGTTCTGCGTGAACAATTCAACCGAGCTTTTGGCGACGGCGGCAAAGGATGGATCCCGATTGCTCCTGGGTGGCAATACCAGGTGCACCAAGATGTGTCGTGGAGTCACCGCTCTTGGCGTACTTCGGTAGTCAATCGGGGCACCGAGCAAAATGGCCGCTACGGTTTGGGTGGTGTGCTCGCACGCAACGCCGGTATCGGTTCTCGAGCCTCGTTTGGGACAGCCGATGCCGATGGTGAACTCAATCGATCCGTATCCCGCTTTATTCTCTTTTATCAGGCTTATCCCGAAGGCGGCTCCCTTGTGGCCACCGTGGAAGGACGTGAGCCTCGCACGCTCTCGACGGCTGCCTCAGAGGTTGAGGATCGCACCCTAGAGATTCCCGTTCCCGGGGGGAGCCACACTCTTAAAATCGGGGTCGATGAAGGGCGTCTCAAGCTTTATGGGGTCGTGATGGAGGGCGACGGTCCCGGAGTTGTCGTCGATGGTCTGATGCTCATCGGTGCCTTTACCCGCGTATTGCTCAACTTCGATAGCGACCACATCGCCGAGCAGGTACGTCAGCGGGGCTCCGATCTGCTCGTGTTCTGGATGGGGGCGAACGATGCCGTAAGTACGAGCGTGCCTTACGAACGCGACGAATACGTTCGGCGCTATGCCACCATCCTCGAGCGCTTTCGCAGGGCGCGCGCAGATCTGTCCTGCATCGTGATGAGTGTGCTGGACAAAGGGGTCCGGAATCACGGCAGGATTCGGACTCGCGATCGGGTTCCCGATTTGGTTGACGCTCAGAGAGAGGCAGCTCGGACTGCGGGATGCGCTTTTTTCAACACCTATGAAGCGATCGGGGGGGCGGGCACCATGAGGCGTTGGTATCGGCACCAGCCTCGACTGGTCACCGCCGATCTGGGCCATCTTACCGCTCCGGGATCTCGGATCGTCGGCACGCTGTTCTACAAGGCTCTCGTAAAAGGTTACGGTGACTGGCTTGCCGAAAACCCGTGAGACGTAGTTGGAAGTTCCCACGTTTTGCCCAGTTTTAGCGGGCTGCAGAAGCACAGAGGCGCTAGACCGTCAATGATGCAAGAGGCTGTCGTTGTCGGATTGGGTCAAATGGGGGCCGTTTTTGCTCATGGACTGTTGCGAATCGGCCAGTCCGTCCATCCGGTGAATCGAGGTTCGTGCCTCAGTGAACTCGCCTCCAGGTGGGAAGATGACGAGGCCGCGAAGCCCTCGGTAGTCGTCTTGTCCGTGAGCGAAGATGCGCTGGATGACGTGCTCTCGAGCATCCCTGCAGCTATTCGGGATCGCCTCGTGCTGCTGCAAAATGAGCTCCTCCCCCACAGGTGGGAGCGCCATCAACTCAGTCCCACCGTCGCGGTCGTTTGGTTCGAAAAGAAAAGCAATACCGGACTTCGTCAGATCGTACCCACCAAGGTCTTTGGCGCTCAGGCGGGCGTCGTCAAAAAGGTGCTTTGTTCGATCGGCATTGAAGTGATCGCGCAAGAATCCCACGACGGACTGGTCGGAGCGCTCGTAGCGAAAAATCTCTACATCCTTACCTCAAATATCGCGGGAATCATGGTGGAAGGTACCGTTTCGGGTTTGCTGCACGCGCATCGAACCCTGGCAGAGGACGTAGCAGCAGAGGTCTTGGCGCTGCAGCAACGGAGATGCACTGAGGCGCTGGATGCAGCTTTGGCGCTCGAATGTATGTGGGAAGCATTTGAGCGGGACCCAGAGCATCGATGCCGTGGTCGCAGTGCTCCTGAGCGTCTTCGTCGTGCACTCGAGCAGGGCGCTCAGTTGGGGGTTGAGTTGCCGGTGCTTACTCGAATATCGCAGTGTCTCTAAGCGCTCTTTTTACGAGTTGCGTCGCACTCGAGTTTGAGGACCCCGTCGACTACGACGGTACTGAGGTCTACCCGGTGGAGGCCTCTGCGATCGCGAACGCGGTCCCGAAACGTCGACGCGAGTATGCGGCTGCCCGCATATGTGCAAGGCGTGGGCTTGTTCGGTTGGGCCTACCGGAAGCGCCGATCTTAAACGCCAAAGATCGCTCTCCTTTGTGGCCCAGCGGAGTCGTTGGTTCGATCACACACACCGATCGCTTGGCCGCTTCGGCGGTAGCGCGACGGCTGCACTGCCGTAGTTTGGGTGTCGATGTGGAACCGATTGCGGCCTTGGACGCTTCGATTGTCGCCAAAGTGTGCACCCCTAAGGAACGGAAGTTCGTAAGAACACGGGACGAATACTGGCTGGCTAAGTTGATATTTTCCGCCAAGGAGTGCTTCTACAAGTGTCAGTACCCTCTCTCCAATACGTATTTGGGATTCCAAGACGTCGAGCTGTGGATCGATATCGCACGGAATCGATATCGAGTTGAACTTCAACGATCTGCCGGACCCTTTTCTGCTGGGCAAACGTTTGAAGGTCGGTTCGCGCTCCAGGGTGATTTCTTGGTATCCAGTATGGAGTGGGGAGAAGCATTCGTGGCAGAAAGGGTTTTCTAATCCAAAGCTTCCCAAGATTTTGAACTTTGTCTGAAATAGAAAGGAGCAGGGTATGATCGTCGTGACCAATCGAATCCCCGTGGCTGAAGGTTTTGAGAGTGATTTTGAAGACCGCTTTCGTCGTAGAGTGCATCTGGTTGACCAGGCCCCAGGCTTTGTCCGCAACGAGGTTCACCGTCCTCGTCCCATGAAATTCAGCCACGAAGCGGGGCGATTTGTACCCGACGACGAGCGTCAGGGAGCCTATGAGGTGAAGACCTGGTGGCGACGTTTTGAGGATTTTGAAGCTTGGACCCAAAGCGAAGCTTTTGCCGAAGCGCATCGCAATCGACCTCCCAAAGAGATGTTTGCCGGTCCAAACGTCTTAGAAGTGCATGAAGTCTTTCTCTCTACCGATGATGCGTAGTCGAACTGGATTTTGGATTATCACGAAGAGACACCAGCGATCATGACCAAGAGTGATGAGGCAATTTCCATGTTTCGATAAAAATCGAACATGATGCGACTACATGTGACGTATTAGAGAACTCTAGTGCAGTTTTTTGGACACAAGTCGATGTTGCAGTGTTGACACGTGCCCAAGGTCGATGTTTTATCCAGCAAACATTCAATCACGGCAGGAGGTTTGCGATGTGCATGGTCCTCAAAGCTGCAGAAGAATCCTCGGTGCTTTTCAAGATGAGCGATCGCGGCTCCCTGGTCTCGCTGGAACGTTGGTATGTGCGTGATCCCTCAGAGGTCGACGGCGGTGATCGAGCAGCCGCCTGGGCTGTCTTGGCTCAAGGAGGTCGATACCCTTGGATGGCCTGGAGTGACTGGCGCCGGGTTCACACAGAGCACCCGGAAGTGACCGGAACAGCTCTTGACGCCTGTCGCGCAGTAGTTCTCGCGCGAGGGGCTGCGCGTTCGATGAACCCATGGCAGACCATCTACTTCGGTTCCGCACCGTACTTGGGCGGGTCGACATCCAGTGCCGGATCGCTTTTCAACTCTTCGCCGCCCGCGGGCTCTTCTCCGGCCGATAGTGAAAGCGCCTCTGCATCGAACCAATCGGCAGACGTATGCCAGCCGCGCGCGGCATCCTCCTGAGTCGTGCTTTTTGTCAAACGCAAGACGTCGCCAAGAAGCTGATCGAGCTCATCACCCTCGAGTACCTCTTTTTCAAAGAGCTTTTCGGTGATCTCGTCGAGAAAGCGACGGTTGCTCGTAAGCAATTCTTTCGCGGTCTTCAGCGCAGTATCGACGATTCTTCGAACCTCACTGTCGATCGTGTCGGCCAGCGCTTCTCCAACCTCACGACGTACCGACATCCCACGACCCTGATCTAAAAAGGAATGTTGTCTGGGCGTGACCGCGATCGGGCCTACCTTGTCGCTCATGCCGTATTCGACCACCATCGCTCGGGCGATTTCGGTCGCTTTTTGTAAGTCGTTTCCGGCGCCCGTCGAAGGCTCTCCAAACACGACTTCTTCCGCCGCTCGACCACCAAGCACACCCACCAGCTTTGCGCGAATTTTTTTACGTGTGAGTAGTATTTCGTCTCGCTCCGGAACCTGCATGGAGAACCCGCCGATTCCATTTGTTCGCGGAACGATCGAGATCTTGTGAATCACATCTGAACTGCCCGCTAGGGTGCCGGCCAGTGCGTGTCCCACCTCGTGATATGCTACCCGTCGTTTTTCCTCATCGCTGTAGTGCTGATTTTTCTTTTTGAGACCGGCAATGATTCGGTCAACCGCTTCTGAAAACGAGTGCATTGAGACCTTTTCGAGCTCGTCTCTCGCCGAAAGAAGCGCAGCCTCGTTGACCAGATTGGCGAGGTCAGCTCCCGAAAAACCCGGTGTTCTTTTAGCAATCGTGTTCAAGTCGACGTCGTCGGCGGTTTTTACATCTCGAATGTGAACCTTTAAGATCGCCTCGCGACCGTCACGGTCGGGACGTTCTACCGTTACCTGACGATCAAAACGTCCGGGCCGGAGCAGCGCGGCATCGAGGATCTCAGGCCGGTTTGTGGCTGAGATCAGGATGATCGAATCGTTCGGGGTGAATCCGTCCATCTCGACGAGAAGTTGATTCAGCGTTTGCTCGCGCTCTTCGTGACTTCCGAATCCAGCCGCGTTGCCTCGCGAACGCCCAAGCGCGTCGAGCTCGTCGATGAATACGATACACGGAGAGGTGCGTCTCGCCTGCTCGAAGAGGTCTCGCACGCGGGCTGCCCCGACTCCTACGAACATTTCGACAAATTCGGAACCGCTGATGGAAATAAAAGGAACTCCCGCTTCTCCGGCCACCGCTCGAGCAAGGAGCGTTTTTCCCGTGCCGGGCGGACCGACGAGCAGAACGCCTTTTGGAATGCGTGCGCCGATCCTTTGGTACTTCTCTGGGGTCTTGAGATAGCTGACGATCTCCTGGAGTTCCTGCTTTGATTCTTCGATACCGGCCACATCTTCGAAGGTCGTGGAAACTTCATCGTCCTGAAGCCACTTTCCTCGACTCCTACCGAAGCTCATCACGTTAGGGCGTCCTGCGGTTCCGACTCGATTTCGCCAGAGAACGAACCCAACCAGCAAAAGGATTCCAATGTACAGCAGCGCGTTCAAATCAGCTCCGATAGTACCAGTTATAATCCAGGTCTCGGATCGGCAAGTCATCGATGTCGAAACAGTCAACCATTCTGGTTTCCTGCAGTCGTTTGGTCAGGCGGATGGGTAGACGGACCCTGAGCTGTCCTCTCAGACACGCCTCTGTCAGTTGTTCTGCACCAAGATCAGGAATTGAACCCGCCGATTCTGAGCTCGGGCTTCCGGAGAAGATCCCGCCGCGATAGGTCGCTCCATACCATAGCCGTTTGCGGTAAGCCGCTGCTGTTCTATTCCGGCGTTGACCAACCAATCGCGCACGGACTGCGCGCGTCTCTCGGAAAGTTCGAGATTGTAGCGGCGGTTGCCTACGTTGTCCGTATGCCCTTGAATCTCTACCTCTGACAGTTCTGGGTTCTGCTGAAGCACGTCGGCTATCTGCCGCATCAATCCGAAGCTATCGGAGAGAATCTCGTCCGAGTCGAAGGCGAATTTGATCTGCTGAAAGAGTTGAACTTCGGTGTCTTCGACTACGACCAGCTGCTCCTCCAGTTCACATCGGACCTCGGTGTCGCTTCCGTCCTCGGGCATCATCGCGGTGCAGGTGGCACCATGGTAGTTCGGGTGGTCGGCGAACATGGAGATCTCTTCACCGGGTTCAAAGAGGTACGTCACGAATCTGCCGGCGTCGTCTACGGACAGCGGCGTCCTATCTCGCCCTGGGAAGCGGATTCGCGTGCCTGCAACGGGTGCCCCTGAGGCGCCAACGACGGCGATCCCGCGAATGCGCCCGCGAGGAGGAGCTTCCGCAGGAACTTCCACTTCACGGGTGACATCGACGTATTCGACAGGGGCAGCAGGTGCTGGCCTCACCTTGTAGGCGTAAGAGGCTCCAAGCAGAATCATATACGGTGAATTCGGGGAGAGTTCGCGGACGAACTGGTCCTGACGGGTTCCTGTGAGTCCGATGTCAAGTCCGAAGAACGTCGCCAATCCCTCGATCGGTGGCAGCACCCGGACTCCTACCGTAAGGTCCTGGGGAAACGCGGAAAACCCGACCTGCTCCAAGCAGCGATCTGCGTCGCCATCGATGATAGCGCAGGTGTAGTCTTGTCGATTCACGGGTACCCCCAAGGTCCATTCCAAAATGGGATGAACGTAGAAGTCGGTGGCCACGCGGAGTGGAGCCTCAAAGCCCAGGCCGAGATTGACAAAGTCGGTTCGATTGACCTCATTGCCAAACCGCTCCAGCGCCGTGATCAAGTTTCGAGTTTCCGCCGCGGTAGGTAGTGGATCAGCGAGCGCGGCGTAACGATTGCGCTCGGTAGAATCGACCAGGTTCTCAGACTGATCGAACAAATATTGGAGATTAAAACGGGCGATCAGAGGGATTGTAGATTTCGCTTTACGGAGGTCTGCGCTCAGGTTGGCCCGGATTCCTATATTCACCGTGTCGAAAGCCGTACCGACTCCGGATACAGGGCTGAGAAAACGGAAGCTTAAATCCCCACCTACGGTCCACAAATCGGCGGGCTGGAAAAAAGCTTTCACGCCCAGGGAAGTGTCCCCGAGGGCCATGATCAGGTCGGGATCACCCACATCATTTGAGTTGGCAAAACCAGCAACGGTGATCCAGGTCTCGACGTTGCGGTGGACGGTGTAGCTGAGCGATGCCGCTCCTGCGATATGACCGTGTTGATCGCCGGAAGCGAGAAAGTCCCTTTTTCCGAAAAATTGGGTCGCCAGCTGCAGCCGGAATGAGCCCGGTTCTCCGCTCCCTGCATCTACAACGCGAAATCCACCTACCGGACCCCACCAGCTGCCGTGCGCTCGAAAGAGTTCCCGCTGCCGTGCAGAAGAAAGCTCAGACCTCTCGGTGCCGTTAGTTGACTCCTGAGATGCTAAATCGGAGCGTTCAACTTCATCCGTTGCGGCTTGGTTGCCGTCCTCTTGATCTCCTCCTAGCTGGTCTTCTTCAAAAAACCGATCGTCCTCGGGAGATGGTTCTGCCGACAGCTCGGCCGGTTGATGTTCCCCGTCAGGGACATCGGACTGTGCTGGAGCGATGAACTCGTCGTCCGTGAACTCGTCATCCGTGAACTCGTCGTCCGTGAACTCGTCATCCGTGAACTCGTCGTCCGTGAACTCGTCGTCCGTGAACTCGTCGGTCGCGTCGCGTGCGGGACGGCTGTAGGAACCCTCATCCGGATCGTCAAATTCGTCGTCAAATTGTGCTCTTGCACCTGATAGTGCCGAGCACAGAGCGAGTACGAAGGGGGTCGCGAAACAAAACGAACGCATACGCAGCAGGAGTGTAGCTGAGAAATCCAAAAACCAGAGTTCTTAGTAGGACTTGGTTTCGGAAGTTGCACGAACTACGTCGCCCCTTGGCGGCCAAGGTTCTCGTGCACGCCTAATCTCCAAGGCTCTCGGTCTTGATCTCACATACTCCATCGCCCGAACTCATCCATTGCTCCCGGGTCAGTCCGTAGACCACCGTAGAGCATCGGTTTCCCTCGGCATCGTAGTCGTCGCACTGAAAAACACCTTCTTGAAGCATCCCCGCCTTTTCGGCGGTACGTCGACTGGCGAGATTGTTTTCGCTCGCGCGCCAGCTGAGACGCATCCAAGGCCATTGAGTGAACCCCCAAGCAAGCATTTCGCGCAGCACTCGGGTTCCAAGGCCCAAGCCCGCGCCGCTACTTCTTATCCACATGCCAATTTCAGCACTGCGTTTCGAGATGGGTCGCTTGCTCAGGTGAAATCCCGTGCCGCCGAGAACACGTCTTTCGTCAGGCGAGAACACACCCAGCGCAAAATCCTCCGACAACAAGAAGTGAGCTCGGAACATACGCACCAGTTTTTCATTCTCGAGAGTCGTCTGGTCGGGACGTGCCCAGTGCATGAAGCGCTTCAGGTGCAAATAGGACGCGTTGCTTGCATCCTGCAATAGAGGACCGTCTCCCGGGCGCCAGCACCTCAGAACAAATCCCTCGCATATTCGTCTTTCCGGAGGAAAAAACTCATCAATATTGAGATCTGGCTCAAGCATGGGCACACTCTAAACGCTTCCTGGATTTCAATGCCAGGTACTCGTTTCAACGTCCCCTTCGAAGACATTTCTTTTCTAACATTGTGCAAGCAACTTTGCTAAGACACTACCTCCCCGATAGAGTTCAAAAGATGACAAAAACCGAACGTAAAGATGGACGTAACTTGAGGGCAGAACGCTCCCGCGCCGCTGTAGCCAATGCTGCACTCGATCTGATCCGAGCAGGGAATCCACGGCCGACAGCAGCGGAGATCGCCGAAGAGGCAGGAGTTTCACTCAGACTGGTGTTTCATCACTACAAAGATGTGGATGCCCTCCGCGGGCGAGCGCTCGAGCTCCAATTCGCTCGAATAGAGCCGATGCTCGAGACCGCAGCCTCGATCGATCTGCCCCTTGAGAAAAGAATCAACACGCTCACCAAAGAGCGGATTTCCGTTTACGCTGAGATCGTAGACGTGCTCCACGTGGCGCACTCTATGGAGTTCACCGTCGAGGATATTCGAGTCAAGCTGCAGGAGATGCGAGAGGTCCTTCGTAAACAGGTTGCGTTGGTTTTTGCTCCTGAACTGTCGAAGTTTAAAGGGGTCGAGCGTCGCGAACGCACCACGGCCAGCCAGATCGCGATGAGCTTTACGACGTGGGAGGCGCTCACCCTGCATGACGAATTGCCGGAACCGCGGGTGCTCAAGTCGATCCGCTGGATGGTGCGTCACGCGATCGAGGGGTGAAACGTTCCTTTTACGGCATGAATTTTGCGCTGGTGCCGCGTGCGTTCAGCCTTGCTTGGTGCACCCATGTTTCTGATCGAGCGCGTGAGGCTCTGGCTGCATTTATAGATGGGCTGCATTTGTAGATTCACGCTCTCAAGCCAGCGTCCGGCGGACCAAATGGCCATTTCGATCTATGCTTCGTTTCATGCTCTGCCCCAACTGCGGCAAGAATTCTCCAGCAGATGCAAGATTTTGCCATCACTGCGGAATCCCGCTGAGCCCTCCAAAGCAGGTTGAGGCCCGGGATTCTCAATCCGTTCGAGGGGGGCTAGACATTCCGTCCGGTTCTGAAGAGATGAGCGAGGCAGCGCCCACGCTTTTTTTTTCGAGAAACAGTCTTCAAGAGTCGATTAAAAATCCGGTCCAGGGGATGAACCAGGCGGTTCGGCAGGACGTTTTGTCTTTTTCCGGCCGAGCGCGTCCCGAGGGTGTGAGCGCAGACGAAGCTAGAACTACCCGGCCCTCCCAAAATCCATCTCGGCGCCACATACGCTCGCCCCAAATATCCTCGCGAGATGAGCCTCTGCGCCAAGCATCCCTATCTAGCCAGTGTTCGCAAGACACCCTGGCCAAGACCATGCTGCGGGTCGATTCGAGGTTGAAGCTGAACTCGACTCAGGGTGCTTCACAAGCTTCAAACTCAGTATTCGTTAGGGATTCTAAGGCTTTTGGTCACGGAAGCGACGTAGAGCATCGAGCGTGGCGAACACCCAGTCCAGATTGGCGAGGGCCATCAGAGGACTGGACACAGAGCTTACCTCCCGTCGATCCCGCAAAGAGTCTCGGGACTTGGCAGTGGGAATCTCCAGCCAAGGTTCGACCAGGCAGCTGGGCCCATGGACAGGAGGCATTCTGGATGCTCCTTGGGTTTGTGTTGCTCGCCTCACTCGTAGGCAGCGCATTTTACTATTGGGGTGTTCGTAGACCGGCTGAGCTTTCGGCTCGGGCAACGCCTCTGGATACCGAGAGCGCTCCCATCGACGCACTGTTGCATCCATCCTCGGGAAACGGTGCTCCAGCGGTTCCAGCCGAATCAGAGATCGTTCGCCCGGAGCCTGCCGAGGACGTTCGTCGCAGGTATCTTGCCCAGGCGCGAACCCAACTCGAGGGTCTGGTGTACCCCTGCTTGACCGGAACGGGGCAGGAGACACGGCTCGAGCTTGTGCTCACCTCCGACGGTCGGGTATCCGAGGCACGATCGCTTCCCCCCAGCCTCTCTGATGCGGCGCCCAATGCGGTATCGGCTCACTGCGCGGCGCTGGCTGTTTCAGGCCAAGCGATCGGAGCTCCGCCCATCGGTCTCTCCCGTATCGTCCTCTCTTTTAGGCGTTGACTCCAGGCTCTCAAGGTTTTGCGGAGAGAGCGCCTCCAATCCAATTCGGTGCGACTGTCTAGATGTGGGCCCCCCCCACATCGCCCTCGAGCTTCGAGCACGTTCGCAGTCGGTTTTAGCTACGTCTCGTCAGAAGAATTGGCGCCCCACCAGAGGCGGATAGGGCGACGCTCGAACGTACCGTCCTAGGCTCATAGCCCTCCACAGCAAGAATCTTCCTTTCAGCCAAAATACTCTCGATAACTACCCGCATCTCAAATAAGGCGAGCGACATTCCGATGCATCTGCGTCCACCCAAACCGAACGGGATCCACGCGTAGGGGGGCGGCTTACGCTTCAGAAATCGGTCGGGGCGAAACCTATAGGGATCACTCCAGTGCGCGGCGTCGTGTTGCACCAGGTAGACGCTGGCAACGGCCACGGCTCCTGCCGGCAATTCGGTGGTTGCAATCGTGGTAGGTCGGACAAGCTTGCGGCCGACGCCCGCGACTACCGGATGCATGCGCAGGGTCTCTCGCACCAACGCGTCGATGTAGGCATCGTCGCTCGAGTCGTCACTGAAATCGCTTGAGGCATCATCCAACGAGCTGTTCTCAGACGACTTGACTGAAACACGCGCTCTTTCCTGCATATCTTGGTGTTTGGCGAGCTCGAGAAGCGCCCAGCTGAGCGCATGCGCGGTGGTTTCGTGCCCGGCAAGGAGCATGGTGATGAGCTCTGATCGTATGCTTTCGTCGGAGAGTAGATGTCCGTCCTCGTCGGTTGCCGTCAGCAGTTGGGAGAGGATGTCTGGGCGTTCGTGATCCAGAGTTCGGCGATCGCGCCTCCTCGCTTGGATGACCTCACTTAGGGCTGCATGAAGTCTGTCCCTTTGCCTGCAGAACCTGCCCCAAGGAGACCATGCGCCAAGGTTGCGTTGGAACATCGGAAACAGCAGCCAGGGTGTTCCCAGCGTCTTCATGACCTCTTGACCCAGATGGGATACGAGGTCGTGTAGGTGTCCCGAGTCCAGACCAAAAATGACGTTTAGGATCACTTCAAACGTAATGTTTCGCGTGATCTCAATACCAGATGTTGGCTTTCCTTCGGGCACCTTCTCGAGCACTCGCTTGGTTATCGAGCTGATGGCGTTTCGATAGGCACTCATGCTTTCGGCTCGAAGTGGTTTCATCAAGGCGTGTCGCCGCGAAGCGTGGGGTGTTCCCTCCAGCAATAAGAGAGAGTCCTGACCAACAATGGGCTCTAAGAAGGCGTTGACCGCCCCTCCAAGAGCCTGGTCCTTTGGCGCCGTGGCGATCCAGCGCACCTCTTCGGGCCGGTAGAAGAATACGAAGGGCGGGAGTCCCGGGAGCCTTATGGTGAAACCGGAGCCGAACTGCTCGCCGCAGCTCCTAAAGAACTCCGTAGGCGATTTGACCCAGCGGTAGAGCTGAAACAACGAGGGTAGGGGAGGTCCCGCAGGAAGCTGCGTTTTTCGCACGTCGAGTGCGTAGCGGATGGAAGAGGCACCGCAAGGGGCGCCTGCCAGATGCCGTAGCCTCCCTGCGCATAGGCGAATTTGACTGACCTCCAGACTTGCTGGGCGCTTGGCAGTATTGCTGCCCGCAGTCAGTTCCGGGCCAATCGAATCATTTCAAAATAGTGAAGTGGAGTGTCGCCTTGCACACTTACGCACGGCGTACACAATTTGATTCATATTTTAAACGTAGTGGCTCTCGCTGAAAGTAGTGGCTCCGATGACTTGGACTTCCTTACGCTCGAATACTGAGCGCGATGATCGATCTGCCGTAGACCCAGGTTTCTGGTGTTGCATCGGTTCACTGGTCTTGGTGCTTTGGGTAAGCGGCTGCGCGAATAGTTCGGGTTCGTCGATAGAAAACGAAACGCTTTCGGATGCAGGTAATTCGGCGGACGCGGCTTCCGGCCAGGATGCAGGAGACGCGGCTTCCGGTCAGGATGCAGGAGACGCGGCTGTAGATTCTGGGCAAGTCTCCGAGCAGTGCGATCCCACCCCGGATGGTGCGTTGCCCAATCTGAGCTGCCGCTCGGGATGTCAAGAGGTCCTCGGAGCGGTGTACACGCCGGGAACCAACTGCGTTAATTTTTTCCAAGATCGCGCTATCGGATGCTCCGACTCTCAAGTGAAAAGCGACGACACCGCGCTCTTGTGCGCTCCAGGTGAACAAAGCGCAGTGGCCGCCCCGCTGGATTACGTGCCGAATCTTGAGGCGGAAGGGTACGTGGTCTTCACTTTCGAAGATTTTTCGGATCCCGGCCTCGACGTCCCCTGCGCTGTTTGGTTCTTTCAACTCGCATGCGATTGACCACGGCGCCCTGCCGAGATTGACAACCAAGACGGGTGGCTACCCGAAGACGTGGCTACCCGAAGACGTGGCCACCCGAAGACGTGGTTACCCGAAAACACTGCGATGAACGACGGCAGGCTTCACAGTTATCGTCTCTTAGGCCCTGCGCAGCGCAGTTGAAGGCGGCACCCGGTTCGGCAAGAGCCGGGATAAGCCCAGCAGAACGCTACGCTAGCTGCACAGGTCCGTGATCGTCGCAGTGATCGCCGTGGGGGTGATGCAGATGACCGTCCACCAGGTAGTCGATGTGGTCTCCGTGAGGAACAGCCGGATGACCGCATCCAGGCCCGTGGACATGATCCGCATCGTGTTGGCCACAGCTGTGATTTGGCGTGCAGATATCTGGATTTGCTTCGGATACCGCGAAGTGATGCTCCTCGACATGTCCATCACACGGATGATGTAAATGGCCATCATGCAGGTAGTCGATGTGTCCCTCATGGATCACTGCCTGGTGTCCGCAGTTCGGACCGTGGACGTGGTCATGCTCGCCTTCGTGAATTGTTTTTGTCACTGCAGGTCTCCTTTAAACGATTCATCGAATGTTGAATTGTTAAATTATTTCTGTCAACCATCTCCGTTTCCGGCCCGCTCGGTTTCGGTTGGGCCCCATGGCCCAAGGCTGCTGGTCGATCTGCCGGGAATTAGCAGATGACGAACCGCTCTAGACGCAACTTGATTGCATTTTAGACAGCCACTGCTAGAGCGTCGCGCCCAGTCCAAGGATCCCCGGTCGGTCTTCTGAGATCGCTGGGACAGAGTCCCGAGTCGGGCGTGCTTGGATGTATTTTTTGTCGGAGAGATGATGACGAACAGAAGAATAGCCTTGCTGGCCCTCATAGGAGTAGCCGCATTCACGGTAGCGGGTTGTAGCGACGATGATTCAACGGGTTCGGTGAGCGTCCTTTTGGAGTCGGAAGACACGATTCTGTCGGGCTTGGATGCAGGGACCGAAGGAGAACAGATTCAGGACGGATGGAACGTCAGATTTGACTCGTTCATCATTTCGGTCGGGGATGTCGCGATGACCTTTTCGAACAACGAGTCCACCACCGCAGATGCCCACGACGTCTTTGTGATCGACTTAACGGACGTTCCGGCGAATGGAATCGCGCTCTGGGATCTGAACGACCTTCGCGTCGGACGATGGGAATTTGGCTATGCCGTCGAAGCCGCGACCGCCGATGCGATCCAAGACCCCAGCGTTTCCAAGGAAGACTACAACCGCATGGTCGACGAGGATCTCAGCTACCTGATTCGAGGAACGCTTACGCAGACTGGCGGCGAGTCCTGTCCTCCGGAGGCGAGCACCACCACAAATCAAACCCCCAACGGCAATGTGGGGCCGGATGGAGACGCCTGTTACGACAACGCCTCGGTGGAGTTCGAGCTCGCGGTTCCGGTCGACACGGTCTACGGGCCTTGCGAGATCGATGAGGTTCCTGGCGTTTCGGTCACCGAGGGAACGCCGCGAACGGTAGCCGCGTCGATACATGGGGATCACATCTTTTTCAATGGATTTCCTGAGGGTGACGAGAGCGGCGTGACGCGACTGGCGCAATGGTTGGCAGACTCAGACCTCAACGTGGACGGCACCGTCGAGGAGCAAGAGCTCCGCAACCTTGCACCGTCCGATCTCGCAGAGCTGGACCCGGCAGTCTACGCTTTGGGAGGCTCCCCAATCCAGCCCCTAGAAAACATGTGGGACTATGTACAAGCGCAACTCAAGACCCAGGGACACTTCCAGGGTGAAGGAGAGTGCGCTATCGACGGGGTAGAGCATCATCACGACGACGACGAGGACGAGCACGACGACGACGAGGACAAGCACGACGAGGACGAGTAAGCGCTACTGCCGAGCAGGTCGTGGTCGTAGCCATCTGCTCAACAATCTAGTTGCCCTCATAGGCATAAGAAAGCCCGGAAGAGCATCGAAGCTCCTTCGGGCTTTTTGTTTGGCTGAGTGGATTTTTTGGTCGACCTAGTTTCGACTCCGGTGATCCGTTTCGCCTCTGGGATATTTTGTATCAGCGTTCGGAGAAGTTCGCGTTTCGAACGCCGCATCTTGTTCCACTCGATCGGTCTCCAAGGCGGCATTCAACACTTCGTGCATGTCCGAGGCGAAAATAACTTCAATATCCGTCTGAACCGAACCCGGAACCTCTTCGAGATCAGCCTCATTTCTAGCCGGCAGGATTACCCTCTCGAAACCAGCTCGATGCGCCGCCAGAACCTTCTCCTTGATGCCTCCCACCGGCAGCACGCGCCCTCGCAATGTGGCCTCGCCAGTCATCGCCGTATCGCTCCTCGAGCGTCGTCCGCTGAACAGTGAGGCCAGCGCGGTGAACATGGTGACTCCGGCAGACGGTCCGTCTTTCGGCACCGCTCCTGCAGGTACATGGATGTGGAGGTCGCTCTCCTCGAAGACCGAGGGATCTACACCGAGTGAGCGCGCATGGGTTCGAAGATAGGCCAGTGCGGCGCGTGCGGATTCGCGCATCACCTCACCTAGCTGGCCTGTGATCTCGACCTTACCCGTACCTTTCATACGTGTGGTCTCGACATAGAGCACCTCGCCACCGACCGGAGTCCAGGCAAGACCAGATGCGATTCCCGGCACGAATGTTGACTCTGCTCGGTCATCGAGAAACTTGGGGCGGCCGAGGGTTTCACGAAGACGCGCTTCGTCGAGGGTCACAGCGCCTTCCTTCTTTGTTCCCCGAGCCACGCTCAGTGCGATAGCGCGGCAGATCTTGGCAACCTCTCTGCTTAGCTGACGAACGCCGGCCTCTCTGGTGTAGTCCCGCACGATCGTACCGATCATCGACTCACCGATGCTGAGGGCGCGTGCATCAAGGCCGTGACGAAGAAGTTGTTTTTCGATCAAAAAGTCTTGAGCTATCGCCACCTTCTCCTGGGTGGTGTACCCGGAGATTTCGATGATCTCGAGCCGATCTCTCAGAGGAGTGGACAGCCTGGAGAGCTCGTTGGCTGTCGCCAGGAACATGACTTCGGACAGGTCGAAAGGGTGCTCCAGGTAGTGGTCTGTGAAGTTTGCGTTTTGTTCGGGGTCAAGGGCCTCCAATAGTGCGGACTCCGGATCTCCACGAAAGTCTCTGCCGAGCTTGTCGATTTCATCGAGAACGATGACCGGGTTTTTCACCTTGGACTTCCTCAGCGCGGCGAGTATCCGGCCAGGCAGCGACCCCACGTAGGTTCGGCGATGTCCGCGTATTTCCGCCTCGTCCCGTACGCCTCCCAGGCTTATCCGCTGGAGTGGTCGGCCGGTTGCCTCAGCGACAGACTGCGCGAGAGAGGTCTTGCCGACGCCTGGAGGCCCGGAGAGGCAGAGGATCGTTCCTCGCGCTTCTCCCCCCAACTTGAGCACCGCCATGTGCTCCAAAATCCGCCGTTTGACCGAATCGAGGCCGTGATGATCCGCTTCAAGCCGGGCAGAGACCTCCTCGAGGTCAAATCTCGCTTCCGCCCGTGCCTGCCAAGGTAGGTCTGCGATCAGCTCTAAGTAATTTCGGATGACGCCGGCTTCCGCGTGTCCAGCCGGCATTCCCCTGAGTCGTTTGAACTCCCTATCCACCGATTTGCGCAGGTCCTCAGAGAGCTCAGCCCTCTGTAGACGGTCATTCAGTGAATCTAATTCATCGGTGGGTTCTTCGTCGCCGAGTTCCTTTTGGATCGCTCTGAGCTGCTGCCGGAGCATCGCCTCCTTCTGAGACTGGGTCAGCTCACGTCGCACCTCTGAATCGACCCGCTCTTTCAGTTCGGCTCGCGTTTTGGCTTTCGCAAGCAGGTCGACGACCTTGCGGAGTCGCTCTTCCACGTCGAGTTCCAAGAGGATCGGGAGTTTGTCTTCCGCACTGAGCGCGAGACCTGAAGTGATTTTATCCGCCACCGCACCTGGATGCCTGGTCTTCTCGAGGTTGCGCTTGAGTGCGTCTTCATTGGGCGTGAGCTGCTTGACTCGGTTCTTCAAACTTTCCGCGAGCGCTTTTGCCTCCTCGGTTTCTGCATTCGAGGATTCGATGAGCGTTCCGTGCACTTTCCAAAAAGGTGCACTTTGAACGAGTGAGGTGGGATGAAAACGCTGCAGGGTTTCCGCTGTAAGGAGTACGCCGCGTCGACCCCGTTGAACGACCTCTTTGACCCGAGCTAGAACAGCCGTTTCGTGTAGATCCGCGAGCGATGGATCGTCGACCTTGCTGTCCTTTTGAATACCGATTCCCAGAATGTCCCCGGAACTCAGCGAGTTTGCGAGGGTAACCGAGCGCTCGCGACCTATCGGGATGGTCGTGATGTTGCCCGGAAGTGCCACTCCAACCCTCAATGGCAAAAAGCCTATAGGCCAGTCTATTTCAAGGTGCGCGTCGCCCATGCATCATCCTTCTCGGTGTGCGTCTCAGAAGAACGTAAGGTCGACAGGAGCCTCGTCAACACCGGCGGCAAGAACCCTTGGGCTGAGTTCTGATCTAAAGATTACTGCTCTCTAGTCCGACTGCATTGTTGTGCGGCGCAAGGAAGTGCCGCTTGGACGCTAGGACGGCGTGAAGGATAGCTGTATGTTCGGTGGTTCGAATGCCGTCGTTCACCTCATCCACGACCGTCGCGAGTATCCGCGAATCGTGGTGTGTGGACCTGCGGCGCTGAGAAGATTGGGTGATGTGGAGCGACTGTACCATATGGTCGATCTCTCGATCTGCGGCGTGCAAATTCAGGGAAATGGCGACCTCGAATTGGGAGAAGGCGTCCATATAGGTATAGGTATCGTTCCTGAACCGATAGAGATGCAGGCCCGGGTGGCCCGATCTGCAGGGGACTGCCTATGGGGGTTGGCTTTTGAAGGGGGGTCGACCTTCGCGCTATCGCTCGCCATCGAGCGATACATTCATCGCAATGCCTGGCGTTAGCCCCCCGAGTGCGCTGTCCTCGCGAATGTTCTCTGCCCGACAGGCAACGTCAATTACGCTACCGACCGACCCAATTTCTGTTCAGCCTGCGGGATTCTGGAGACAATCGCTTTCGGGGCAAGATCGCTCTTGGCGCATGACGAGAACATGACTCCTGCCGATCACGACCCTC
This sequence comes from Myxococcota bacterium, assembly GCA_039030515.1. Taxonomy (GTDB): domain Bacteria; phylum Myxococcota_A; class Polyangia; order Polyangiales; family Houyiibacteriaceae; genus JBCCEA01. The sequence continues at coordinate 94,005 of JBCCEA010000013.1, forward strand.
CCAAGTTGGGAGGGGTAAAGCTCGTGGTGCAGCTGTTCGCATCGATGGCGGTGATCGCTTTGCTGGGTGTGGCGGGGGCTTCGAGTGTCTCACTTTTTGCGGCACCCTTCGAGCGTGATGCCTATGCGCCGCTGTGGCTCTTGGCTGGGCGCACCCTGTCCGAGGTGGAGGGACAGAGACGCGCCTATGGTGAGGTTCATTCGGTGCTTTCCGTGGCGTCGACCGTCTATGAGGCCGGGAGTCTGGCGGATGACCCATCTACGGGTGATGATTCCGCGCGCGTCTTTTCGCCCCGGTGGCTTGGGGCAGCTGTGAAGGCTGCAGACGGGCTGCGTTCGCTCGTCGTCCTGGATGCGCAAGGGGTTGCCCAGCGCTTTTCTGGGGATGAGCCAATTCCGAAGGCAGACGCATCCCCTTCAGCCCGCGCCTCGGTGTCTTTAGGGAGTTCACTCACGCGGTCAGCAGCGCGCCCTGAGACTGGGGCTGTTTCAGAGGCAGCGCTTCGAGCGCAGCGTGGTTTCGCTACCGCATGCGATGGGCGCAAGAAGGGATCCGAAGAACTAGCGCGCGTGGATGAGGTGCCGGTCCTCGTGGTGGTCCGCGCCATCAATCCGATGCTGGAGGCTTCCCCCTTGCTTTGCGGCGTCTACGCGATTTCCATCCCGCGTTCGCAGCCATCGAGTCCGCTTGTCTATCTCATCGATTCCTCGGGCAAGGTCTTTGGCAGTTCTGAATCTCCAGAGGATACGGCCCTCTACCACAACGTAGCCGCGATGCCCTACGAGCTACCTCCCCTGCAGAACACAAGGGTGCAGGGAACGTTTGTGTCCCGCACCGTTGGTTTGGGAGCCGCGGTATTTTTACCCTCAACTGAGGATGCGACGGGGATCTTGGTGGTGGCCCCGGAAGACCAGGTTTTCGCAGACGTTCAGGCTAGACTCCGCGCGGCACAGATGTTCGCAGTCGTGCTTGCTGTTGGGTTGATCGCCGTCTCGTTCGGAGTCTCTCGCCGACTGGCTCGCCCCTTTTCTCGGCTTGCCTGGATCGCCTCGCTGGCTGCTCGAGGGCGTTTGGGTGACGGGGTTTCCATGAGAGGCCCGCGTGAGGCAAAGGAAGCAGCCCATGCATTTCACAAGCTGCGGCGCGAGCTGGTCTATTTGCGAGATACCTTCGATCAGCGACTAGAGGATTCCACCGCCGAGCTTCAGCGCCGTATGGGTGATTTTCGCTCGCTGTTTGAATCCGTGACTTCTCTCGTGATCGTCGTGGATCCCGATGGGAGGATCCGAGAGGCGAATGCTGAGGCGCTCCGAGTCTACGGTGAAACATGTATTGGTTCCGCCTACGAGGAGGCTGTCGAAGCCGCGACCAGTCGGCAAAGCTGTCTTTGGATGACGCTGCAGCGAGGAGTGCCGGCGGAAATGGAGCGCCGGCAGCGGATCGGCGTCGTCGAAGAGGTCGTTCAGGTGTGTACCTTTCCGATCAAGGTCGAAGGTGAGCTCCAGGGGGCGCTTGAGATCGCTCGGGTGGTTTCCGAAGAGAAAAGAACGATTGCCCGGCGAGAACACACGAAGAGGATGGACGCGATCACCATGGTTGCGGGAGGTGTTGCCGACGAGTTGAAGCCAAAGGTGACCTCGGTATTGGCGCAGCTACACCTGCTCCAGACCGGCGTCGACCCGGATAGGTTGCGGCGTTCACTCAAGGCGGTGGCGAAAGAAATACAGCGTGTTGCCCGGATGCAGTCCGATCTGGTGATCTTCGCGAGGCGAGATCGAGATAAAGAAGGAGCGATCGATCTCAACGGCGTTATCGGTGATGTGGTTCGGCTTTTACGCTACCAAGCCCACCTTCGAGGACTGACGGTTGAGGTAGATTTGGCGCAGCAGCTGCCGGCTCTGCGGATGACCGAGGACCGTCTGCTACGCGTCCTGCTGGAAGTGGGCGGCAACGCTATCGACGCCCTGCCGCAAAAGGGAACGCTCGTTTTTGCAACCTCTGTCTCAGGCTATGAAGTGACAGTGCGGGTGGCGGATGACGGCCCCGGCATTTCGAACGCAATTCGAAAGCGGCTGTTCCAGCCCTACGTGACGACCAAAGATGCGCCTCACCTCGGTTTGGGTCTCTTTTTCTGTCGCGAACTCGTCGAAGAAGTCGGTGGGCGTCTCGAACTCGAGCGCACCGGAGGCAAAGGCACCGTGTTCCGGCTGATCTTTCTTGCCGAGGGCGCGAACATTCAGCCTGCTCCCCTAGTTTGAGCTGTGGCGCCGAGCCGCCCCATGGTTTGATACCTCACTCAGTGCGCCTTGCCATGCCTAGTGGGGAGGAGTACGAGCCGCCTCCACGTCTCGCAGTAGCGAGTTTCTCTCAGACTAGTCGCGAAGGAAGCCCGATGGACAAGGCAAGCCCTATGGACGCTGGACCTGGTAATTTCGTTGCCGAGATCGTCCAGGAAGATGAAGAACGCGATCGATTCGGTGGCCGATTCATCACTCGATTTCCTCCTGAGCCCAACGGTTACCTTCACATCGGTCACGCCAAGAGTATCTGTCTGAACTTTGGCCTGGCGAGTCGATTTGGCGGTCACTGCAATCTCCGTTTTGACGACACGAATCCTGAGGCAGAGTCAATTGAGTACGTCGAAGCGATTCGTCGAGACCTGCAATGGCTTGGATTTGATCCAGGCAGGCGGGTGTTTTTCGCTTCGTCCTATTTCGAGCAGCTTTATCAATGGGCTGAGCGTCTCGTCACCAAAGGCCTCGCTTACGTAGACGACCAAAGTGAGGACGAGGTTCGCGCTGCCCGCGGCAATTTCTATGAACAGGGAAAGAACAGCCCATGCCGCGATCGCACACCGGAAGAGAACCTAAGCCTTCTGCGCCGGATGCGTGCGGGCGAGTTCGACGATGGCGCGCGAGTTTTGCGAGCGAAGATCGATATGCAGAGCAAGGATCTCAAGCTGAGGGATCCTCTTATGTACCGCATCAAGCACACGACCCATCATCGAACCGGAGACGCGTGGTGCATCTACCCCATGTACGATTGGGCGCACGGTCAGGCAGACGCTCTAGAAGAAGTGACCCACTCGATTTGCACTCTAGAATTTGTCAACCACCGATCCCTGTACGATTGGTTTCTCGAGGCGCTGGAGGTTCCGCAGCCACCTCGACAAATCGAGTTCGCCCGCCTTGCGTTGACCTACGTGGTGACCAGCAAGCGTAAATTGCTGCAGCTCGTTCAGGACGGTCATGTGGAAGGCTGGGACGATCCGCGCATGCCTACGCTAGCCGGCATGCGGCGACTGGGCATACCGCCTGCGGCGATTCGTGCCTTTTGCGATCGGATCGGGGTGAGTAAGCACAACGCCCTCGTGGATGTCGCTTTGTTCGAGCACGCGGTACGTGAGTCACTGAACGCAAGCGCTTCAAGACGTATGGGCGTGCTCAAGCCGTTGAAGCTCACGATCGAGAACTGGCCGGAAGATCACGTAGAGTACTTTGCCCTGCCGAACCATCCCGAAGATCCTGACGCGGGCGTTCGCCATGTCCCCTTTGGCAAACATCTCTGGGTGGAGCAGGACGATTTCCAAAAAGAGCCGCCGAAGAAGTGGTTTCGATTGGCTGAAGGGCGAGAGGTTCGGCTTCGGGGAGCATGCCTTGTGACTTGTAACGAGGTGATCGAGGACGAATCGGGCTGCCCGATCGAACTCGTGTGCACTTGGGATCCGGATTCTCGCGGGGGTGATGCTTCCGACGGTCGTCGCGTTCGCGGAACGCTGCACTGGGTGAGTGCGTCCCATGCGCTGGACGCTACCGTACGTCTCTACGACAGGCTCTTCCGCGTCGAAGATCCGACGGCGGCCGAACACTTTGTCGAACATCTGAACCCGGAAAGCTGTGTTGTCATCAGAGGTTGCAAGCTCGAGCCGGCTTTGCTGGAAGCGACCGCTGGAGAGCCCATCCAGTTTGAACGCCTCGGCTACTTTACACCTGATCCTGAGAGCAAGGCGGCGGGACTCTTATTTAATCGGACCATCTCACTCAAGGATTCCTGGGCACGCTCTCAGAAGAAATCCTGATCTTTCGCGATTTACGGAGGCCTCAGAGATCACGCTTGTCCTCCGGGTATGCCGATGCAAGCGTGAAATTTCCTGAATTTGATTTTTCACACTGTGTACGAATCGGCACACAATATTACGGCATAGATTCGAGGGCGCTGTAAAACACTGCAGAGAGTGCTCCGACATTCCTCGCTTTAACCGCTCGAGGCACGTTTTTATCCTAAGTTTACGGGTATCGATCGGAATGGTCCGTAGGTTGCTGAGGCGACGCTCATGACGGACGATGTAATTTTGGAGCAAACGCGCGTCGTGATCGAAGAGATCGCCGAGCGTGAGTTGCCGGCCCTGAACCGTGCGACCGATATCGCCTCACTCGGTCTGGATTCACTTCAGGTACTCGAACTCGTGGGCACCATGGAGCGGCAGCTCCGAGTGCAGATTCATGATGAACAACTGGCGGGAATGACTACGGTTGGCGACTTTATCCGTCTCCTCATTCCAGTTGTGGACGTTCCTTCAGGCTGAACTAGTCCCTCAGGCTGAACCGGCTTTTTCTTCGTAGATCCAGCTGTTTATGAGGCAACTGGAGTCTTGGTTTTCGGTGAGCGTACGACGTTGACCGCGGATGGTTATGCCTGTGCACCTCAGCCTACTTGAGGCGCTTCTACCACTCGCCCCGGGTCTGCTATGCTCGTCCCCATGCGGCAAAAAAATGGACGGAACGTCTCTTTGGTTGTTCGTCAGCACAAGCGCAGCATGGATCCCGCGACCATAGTCTGAAGCCTATGACTGAGGTAGATCAGACAGCGAGCATCGCTGAAAGGCTTGAGTTACTTCTTTCTACCATCGAGGGAGGAGAGCGGGTCCTCATCTGCACCCACGACAACCCAGATCCCGATTCGATCGCCTCCGCATTGGCGCTTGGTGTGTTGCTCCGCGAAACAAAGGCCTGCTCCTTCACGCTGACGTATGGAGGCGTACTCGGCAGAGCGGAAAACAGGGCCATGGTGCGTTTGCTCAAGATTCCTCTGATCCCCATACGACGCATCCGACTTGAGGAGTTTGATGCGGTCGCTTTGGTCGATACGCAGCCGGAGGTGGGCAATCACGCGCTGCGTCCGGAGCTGGTCGACGGCAAAAAGATGCTTTGTATCGATCACCATTTTGCGAGGCCTCTGAGTAAAGAGGCGGACTACGCTGATGTGGGAGGCGCATTTGGCGCTACCTGCTCGCTGTTGACCCACTACCTACATGCCGCCGGCGTGACGCCGGATCAAACCTTGGCGACGGCGCTTTTCTACGGCGTGAAAAGCGATACGCGAGATCTCGGACGTGAGGTCTCTGCAGACGATGTATGGGCCTACAGTCATCTGGTTCCTCTGTGCGATATGCCGACGGTGTCGGCGATCGAACACCCCAGGCTTCCGCGACCTTATTTCAGCGTACTATCGCGAGCCATCCTTCGTGCAGAAGTGACAGGAAACGTGGTCACTTGTGATCTAGGTGAAGTCTATGTTCCGGATCTGGTGGCGGAAACCGCGGACAGCCTTTCGAGGGCCGAGGGGATTCGTTGGGCCATGGTTCTGGGCGAATTCGAAGGTGCGCTTTACTTGTCAATACGCGTCAACGATCGGCGATACTCCGCGGGAAAACTCGTGCGTGAGTTGATCAAACTCTATCCGGAAGGGAGCGCCGGTGGTCATGGGAGTATGGCTGGAGCGCGCATCCCTTACGGTCCCCGCGTCAAGACGGATCAGGGGAAGGTGAGGGCGCGAAAAAAACTGTTGCGCACCTTGGTGCTGTCGACTGGGATCGATGCCGACACCCGATCGCTTCCGCTTGTAGGGCACGAAGAGTCGAGTGCCTCCCTCGAAAGCGGGGTGAGAAAGCCAGAACCAGGACGGGTATCTGAGGAGGAAGGTCGCGCGCGCTCTTCGTCTGGCGAAGAATCGAATGGAAGCAGTCTGCAACCAAAGCCAGATGCGGTTGCAGCGAAATCTGCGGCTTTGAAGCTGGCACCCTCAAAAGGTAGCGGTCTGAAAGCTTCCGGTTACAAACACAACGAAGCCGAGAAACGTATGCCGATCGCCGCGCCTCCAAACCACCGAATCAAGCTTCGGCAGAAGTCTGATGTGCAGGTGGATGTTGGCGAGGTTGGGGTTCGACAACGATCCGAAACGTAAGATTGAGTCGAGGTCCAACTCGCTGCTTTGTTTTCGGCACAGCATGCACGAACTCGATCTGGGTAGCGCCGCCCATGACAAGCAGTGAACCGTTTCCGAGCCTCATCTCGTAGTTCACCGTTTTGTCCCGTGTTCTCAGGAGAAACCTTCGAGGTGAACCGAGGGACAGTGATGCGATGAGCACGTTGTCCGGCGCAGAGGGACCTAGTTCGGGCTCCTTGTCCGCATGTTCTCCCATCGAGTCGTTCCCGTCTCGGTAGTAATTGACTAGGACGCTGTTGAACTGAATGCGGGTGTGGCTTTCGACACGTTCTCGCAGTTCTGAGAGTGCTGAGGTCCACGGTTTTGGAGAGAATCGCCGGCCGGAGTAGCTATAGCTACAGCCAGGTTCGCCGTACCATCCGGTTAGCCTCGGAGTCTGTACCTCCCTGCCAAATATGCGCAGTTTTTCTTGGTTCAGGCTCGTTTCCTCGAGCACTCTCGACCAGTAACGTTCATCTATCTCCAGCTGTAGAAGCTCTACCCAGGAGCGATTGGTTAGATGATGACGGCCGAGCGCAAGGCAAGTTAATTGCCGCCTCGATGTTGTTCGTCGCGACGGGGCAGGTTCTAGATTCGCTCTAAGCGGTTTCGAGCTCATTCGCTATCTCTGTGGGGGTTTTGCAGGATCGACCATCCGAGACCCCTGTGCCGCCAAGGCCGCAATATCCGCCTGGGTTCTTAGCAAGGTACTGCTGGTGGTAGTCCTCGGCATAATAGAACTCAGGTGCGTCGAGAATCTCGGTGGTGATAAGCCCGTACCCGGCCTCGCGAAGCCGGGCCTGGTATTCGGCTTTGGAGATTTCGGCTTCACTTCTTTGCGCTGCGGAATGCACATAGATTCCAGATCGATATTGGGTTCCGATGTCGTGACCCTGGCGCATTCCCTGCGTGGGATTATGGCTCTGCCAGAACGTAGAGAGCAGGCTGCGATAGGAAATTTTCGCCGGATCGTACACCACCTGCACCACCTCGTTGTGCCCGGTGAATCCAGAGCAAACCTCCCGGTAATTTGGGTTCAGCGTGGTTCCACCCGCGTAGCCTACTGCGGTCGTGTGCACCCCACTTAGCTGCCAGAATTTCTTTTCGGCTCCCCAAAAACAGCCCATACCAAAAAGGGCCAGCTCCATTTCTAGCCAGGGTGGATACATTGTACTTCCGTTCACAAAGTGGCTGGCAGAGACTCTTATCGGGGCATTCCGGCCCGGCGGCGCTTCGCCCGGAGTCGGCATTCGAGAGGGCTTTTTGGAAGAAAACATGCCTCTACCTTAGAGTCGCTTGACGGTCTTCGAAAGTGCAGTGACCCCGATTGGAGTTGCTTTATCCATCGCTTCCCCTTCATCGAGGGTAGGAGCCGCCGATTTTACTGTTGGTGGCCACAGAGCATATCGTCGGTGGCGTTTGGAACGACCGGGACGATCTTTGCCCAGAATTTCCTTCGGCACAGCAGATGTCTCGCTTGATACGAAGAGGTTTTGGGCTGAGGAAGTACCGGGTTCCCCGACTACCGAAAATCGCCGCCCGGCTGCTCGACATCAGTTCATCTGACGATGCAAGTTTTGAAGAGCTGGCCCGCCTCATCGAACAGGACGTGATGATCGCGGGTGAAGTGATGCGGGTAGTCAAGTCTCCTACCTACAATCGGGGAGTCGAGGTCACTTCGATCGAGCAAGCGATCGCTCGTCTGGGAATATCTACTTTGCGGGACATCGTCGCCGAGGCCGCGTTGGAGATGTGCGTTTTTTCGAGTCCCGACTACTTCGCGCTGATGGACCGGCTTCGTGTTCACGGTGCAGCCACCGCCCATGCAGCCCGTGCGATAAACGAGTACTTGGGGGTCGGCTACAACTTTGCATTTTTGGGCGGTCTGTTTCACGACGTGGGCATTGCCGCTGCCCTCTTGCTTCTGTCTGCGGCGTATCCAGATCGATCCATGGATCCCTCTGTCCTCTGGGCCGAATTGAATAGGATTCACGAGCAGACCAGCTGGCATGTCGCAAATCAGTGGGACCTGCCCAAAGGCATTCTCAACGCGGTTCGGTATCATCATTCGCCGCAGCAGTGCCCGGACAAGCCGCAACAACCGGCGGTCATCTGCGTGGCCGAACGTCTTGCTCAAGATGCCGGCGCAGGTTTCGCAGATCTCGACGTCCGCGGGGAAGATGGCTGCATACCGGACCACGTAGACGAAGAGAGCTTCATCGCTGCATGCGACATTCTCAAGCTGTCACGTGCCGACTTTGCCGCGTTGCGGGAGTCGACTTCTGCGTCCATCGCCACAATAGTCTAGAGCGCGCCTCGCTAGGCCTGAACAGCCGCTTACCTCCCATGCTCGGAGCTCGAAGTATCAGACATACTCCTTCGCCCCTGCGCGTGCGGGGCGCTGGCTGTTCAAACCTATCGAGACGCGCTCCAGCCCGCCTCGCTAGGCCTGAACGGCCGCTTTCCTCCCATGCTCGGAGCTCGAAGTATCAGACATACTCCTTCGCCCCTGCGCGTGCGGGGCGCTGGCCGTTCAAACCCATGGAGACGCGCTCCAGCGGGCCTATGTCGGCCTGAACGGCCGCTTCCTCCCATGCTCGGAGCTCGAAGTATCAGACATACTCCTTCGCCCCTGCGCGTGCGGGGCGCTGGCCGTTCAAACCCATGGAGACGCGCTCCAGCGGGCCTATGTCGGCCTGAACGGC
>JBCCEA010000014.1:0-96337 GCA_039030515.1 Myxococcota bacterium
GAATCAAATCGTGATTTGCGGGAGGCAAAAGCTGGCGAGCGCCGCCAAATGGCGGAGCAGCCCGCCAAATCCGCCAGCCTGAAACCGTACCCGGTCAGGTGTGGGGAGAGGCGTGAGGAGGCTGCAGCACCGTACCTGGTCTGGTTTGAGGCTGCAGTGCAGCTGGATAGGTACAGCGATGTGCCGTACCCGGTCAGGTGTGGGGAGACCCTGCAGCACCGTACCTGGTCAGGTTTCAGGCTGCAGTGCAGCTGGATAGGTACAGCGATGTGCCGTACCTGGTCAGGTGTGAGGCTGCAGTGCAGCTGGACGTATACAGCGATGTGCCGTACCTGGTCAGGCGCGGGGAGGCTGCAGCACCGTACCTGGTCCGGTTTGAGGCTGGCGGATTTGGCGGGCCGCCGCGAAGCCGTGCCTGGTGCGAGAGGTAGTGTCAGGTTGAGTGCGTTCTTAGGAGCTGAGAACGCGTCGAAGAGTCAGAGCACAATAAGAGATAAACAATCACCGGTCTGCGCTTCAGTACTGAGAGAAGAATGAATCAGTGACTTCTCCTAAAACGGTTCGAGCTGGATTCGGTCAATCCACTTACTGTAGGCAAAGAGCATTCTAGACAGCACATTCCGCGTATCTTCGTCGGTCAGGACCAGATTTTTGTCGAAGCGTTTATGTGCGGAGGCGATTAGAACCTCCGGATAGGGAAACAACGCTGCCACCATGCCTAGTAGTACATTTTTCAAGTGGCCCTGAGCTCTTGCGGTTCCGACAGAGCTCTGAGTGGCTCCTAGGATTGCTACAGGCTTGAGTTGGAAGGGAGAAGCGTACGCCGGACGCGATGCCCAATCGAGTGCATTCTTCAACACTCCCGGAATGCCATAGTTGTACTCGGGCGTTGCAATTAGAACGGCATCAGCCTCAGTGATCGCTTTTCTGAATTGCTCTACGGGTCTTAGGCCGTCCTCTGAATCGAGGTCACTGTTGTACAGCGGAAGCGCCCCGATCGACGCGATCTCGATTTGGAAGCCCCTCGGGGTTAGCTCAGCACAAGCTTGCAGGGCAGCACGGTTGAAAGATTTCGCTCGAAGACTACCGCTCAGCGCAAGGATCGTTTTTTCAGTGGTCATCACACTTCCTGTCTGTCGACGCGGCCTTTAACGGGGTGACGCGACGCTCGCATACGCCAGTTTGATTTTGCGTCGAGGCAAAGACGCAGAGTTTTAACTCTAAGCGAGATCGAAAAGTAGAAATTCTGAATTCTCCTGAGCTTCAAACTTAATGTCAGTCTGATTTTGAAGCGCGGCTCCGTCTCCCCTGGAAAGCGCTACGCCGCACATATCGAGTGTTCCCCGAACTACCTGAATCCAGGCATGCCTTGTGGGTAATAGCTCGTAACTCAAAGCCTCTCCCGTGTGCAGAGCTGAAGCGAAGAGACTCACGTCTTGTCGTACACGTAGCGACCCGTCCCGACCGTCTTTCGACGCGACGATCCTCAGTGTTCCCACAAGCTCGTCCCCGAACATTTTTTGTTCGTATTCCGGAGCGCCTCCTTCATCTTCTGGTGTCAGCCAGATTTGTAGGAAATGTACGGGTGATTCGTGCGAATGATTGTATTCGCTATGGGTTACTCCCGTACCAGCGCTCATTCGCTGAAGCTCTCCCGGACGAATGACCGAGCCGGTGCCCATGCTGTCTCGATGCTCCAGCGCGCCTTCCACGACATAGCTTAGGATTTCCATATTTCGATGAGGATGAGTTGGAAATCCAGCTCCTGGAGCCACTCGATCTTCATTGAGTACTCGAAGTGCTCGAAATCCCATGTATTCTTCGTCATAGTAGTTCGCGAATGAGAAACTATGTTGACTTTTTAGCCAGCCGTGGTCGGCATGGCCGCGTTCGTTTGATTTCCTGACTCGTATCATTGCGTGCTTCCTCCGCGACGACTCATGTCTGGAGTATCGGTACTCAGCGTCTAGGTTCGAAAGCGTGCTCGCAGCGTTTCACCTGACGTCCGCCCGGGTACGCAGAAGTTCTTGGAGCCAGTCTCGACCACCAAATCCTTTCAAACCAGACCGGGTACGGTGCCTGGGAAACCAGACCGGGTACGGTGCCTGGGGGTACGGTGCCTGGGATAAATCAAGAGCGCGTGATGGAAGCTCGGAGTGCTCGGTTCTCACTGAGGACTTTGACCGCTTGCAGTCTCTTCATTGGCACTCGCTTTTGCGTTGATCGAATTCAAAAGAACGCTGTCATGCGGCTACCTGACCAAGACATGCTTTCGATTGGTAAAGATATTTTTCTACTTTGGTCACATCGTCGGCCTTGTCGCACCGCGCGGATGATCCCGACGTCCTGCTCCGCCGGCTCGTGCGGTTCTTGCGTACTGCAAGAAGCTCCAGAGTTATGGGCTGGTCGCGGCTTGAACCAATTTTTTGTAAACTGCTTTCTATATGCTTACAAAAGAACGATGTTCACATGCTGAATGCAAATTCTTGTGTTGCTTTCGAATATAGCGAAGGCGTTCCGTTTTGCTCGGATAGGACAGACCAAGTGCTCTTAACAATGTTGGGTTTGCGAAATAAATCTTTTTGGCATTGATAAAAAACTTCTCATCGCCTGGGCCTTCTGGCTCCCGTAAATCTTCCTTTAAGTCTTGTTCCAGCAAGATGATCCGGCGGATAGACGGCTACGTTTTCAAGCGCAAAGGCATGAGGTCTGTAGATTGCACCAAATGTTGGACATCTAGGGACACCGCTCCGTTGTCTTCCCTGAAAGAAACAGCCATCCCAGTTCGTCTGCAGGCGTGTCTCTCTTGGCGTTGGGGTGGACAGCCGAGCTGGGAGACGGTGATCTTGGGGTCGACGTGTGACAAAGATGTCTCGATTCGGTGGCTTTAGAACGTCGACAATTCCAAAACCGCTGATGTTGTGGGGCTGCAAATCGCGTTTGTTTTCCATCGGGCGACAGGGCACCGGATACTCAAAGGCTGCGTCCGCTACCGCCCAGCTAAGGCCAAGAGAAAAGTTTGTGTTTGCGCCGAAAAAGCAAGATCGGTGGCCGTTTAGGTACTCGACTAGCACCACGCGAAGGCTCTCTGCAAAAATCAGCGCCCAAGCAACTGAGCCGCATGCATACAGACTGTATTCAGGCTTTGCACCACCAGTGCTTGATGTACCTTCCCAAAGCTCCATGCAGCGATGAAGCCAGTTGTTGCCCAGAGCACCTTCAGTCAAAGGATCGGCGAAACCATGCGAAGAAGCTGCCTGCTGCAAACGAGGAAGATAGTTCCAGGTGTGATGAACAGCATTCTCAGCGCAGTCGAAAAGATCACCTATTCCTTCTTTGACGACATCGAAAGAATGGTAGCCGATCGAGGAGTTATCCCAGTCGAGGTGGTCCAAACGGGGCGGCATTTGCTTTGGAGCATCTCGCTTCGTCGAGCTGTACTCGATCGAGTGCCGCTAACGGCTGATCTGTCAGGAGCGAACACGCTTGCCCGGTGATGTTGCGTCGTTCTTTGCAAAGATAGGCCGCGTTTCAGAGCGGTTTCTTCAAGGATCGCTTCGTTTGGACCAGGGGCATCTCGGGAACAATGCCGGAGTTCTTTGAATGTAGTCGGCATAACCTGGCTTCGTCTGCTTGAGATGCGCATCGAGCATCGAAACGCCAGAAACGCGGATCAACAAAAAGGTTTTTAGGACAGGTCCGCTGAGGGCGAGTAGCCCGTACGGTTCATCGATGGCCGCAAGACCAAACGCCCACCAAAGCACGGCCTCGCCGAAGTAGTTGGGGTGGCGCGTCAGGGCAAAGAGGCCTCGATCGAATACCTTGCCTCGATTGGCTGGCTCTCTGCGAAATCGATCGAGCTGAGCATCCGCAACAGCTTCGAAGCCAAAGCCCAGCAGAAAAAGACCCAGCACCGCGGCGTCGAGCGGGGCAAGCGGATCTCTCGGAGGAGCCGCAGCGGCAAGTTGTAGAGGAGCCGAGATAAGCCACGCGAGCATACCCTGCAGCAGAAAGACTTGGAAAAAGCTCACCCACCAATACCGATGGGCGCCAAAGTGCTTTCGAAACGCGGCATAGCGCGGGTCTTCGGCGGCCCCGAGAGATCGGTAGAGTAGGTATCCGAAAAGGCGAAGCGCCCAGACCGCCACGAGTACCAGTAAGAATCCTTTGGCCGGAGTGAAGCCCGTTCGAATGGCGGTATGAATGGTGACTAGCAGAAAAGAGATCGACCAAAAGGGATCGACGATGCTCGCATCCCTTTTGTAAACGCTTACGAACCAAAGCGTCGTCATCAAGCTCAAGATGAGCGCCCCGTTTTCAAAGCCCAAGCGTAGCGTCATGAGTCAGTGACTATAGAATAGCTCTCGGAAGAGGGGGCACAATCGCCGCTCGTGCCCCCTACCTACAAGAATCTTCCCGATCAAACTCGGCTCACGCCTCTGCGGCTACCGGTAGCTCCGCACCGCAGTCGGCAAGCAGATCAAAAAGCTGGCTTTCGCTGGGATAATGACGAAGGCAAGTAAAGGCGCCCGCTCTGAGAAACTGCTGTCGCACCCCTTCGGTGATGTGCTCACTGATGATGACGATTTTGACGCCGCGTAGTGGCGGCCATGTGCGGATGTTTTGGCAGACATCGACACCGCCTAGTCCAGGCATGATCAGGTCTAGAAAGACCACATCGGGTGCGAACGAAGCGACGAGAACACCCGCGGAGAAGGCGTCGTTGGCGGATCGAACGACCGCTCGAGGGCACACCGCACGTATCGCTGTCGGCAGTGTGGAGGTGAGTTTACCGTTGCTGTCGCACACCGCGATGCGGGGCGCTTCCGGATCCTGGGTGGCCACTTCCGGTGGTACCGGTATGCCGCTCTTGCGCATGAAGGCGACGATATCCGCCCGCGCGATGCGTCGACGACCTCCTGCGGTGCGAAAGCTGGGCACAATGCCCGCGTCCGCCCAGCGGGCCACCGTTCTTCGGTCTACGCCGCACAGCAAAGCTGCCTGCCCCGTAGTGAGGGCCGCACCAGATTTCGTCGAACGTTCCGAGCCGGAAACACCAGCATGAAGTTCGAGCGTTTCGGTCAAGGATTTGAGCGTGTCGGTGTAGGAACAGAGTATTACGGACATGTCCAGGTATCTCCGCGAGCTGTGAGTGAAGCGTTCAACCAAGGTGGTTCGTCCAGGACGATACCAGGAAAATTCGCCAAGAGCCTGGTTGATGTCTGTTTCTGTCCAGTTTTTGAGCAGGACTTGTCCAGGTATTCTCAGGTCCACGGACTCAAGAGTCCCGGAACCGCGGGTTCTTTTTGTCCAACTGGAACCCGCATGCTGCAACGTGGATGGAAGGGTAGGTCCGGGCGCGCGCCTCTATGAGGCGATCGATCCGCCGTCACAGCGCGTCTTTGAGTGTCTCCTGGGACGTTATTGGCGTGGGTGCGGCTCGTAGGCCGGCTGTGATTGCGCTACGCTACAAGCCCGTTTTCGACGTGAAAAGATCTTCTTTAGAGAGTAGCGACTGACCTCCTTCCCGAAACCTTCGAACACTCCGCTCTGGTGGAGCCAAAGAAACGAAAGAGTTGCAAGTTACGAAAGATCGAAGGGTTTTTGGCGATCCTCTTTCAAATCGCACTCACCGATGTGTTTGACGGCGCCATTTCTTGCGATGCCCACCGTTCAAGGTACAAGAAAGATCAATGTCGGTTCTTGCCGAGGTCCAATCTGGCTCTTTTGCGCGAGAGGGGGCTGTCCCGTCGCGACAAAGATGCACTTAAGGGCATCGGTTTTGATTTAACGGGTAGGTTTCACACGTTCGTTGATGACAGGTGCTCCGAGCTCGGGATTACGCGTCCTCGTACAGGGGATGCACGCTACCTATTCGACACGGCTCTTAAAGAGAACCCTAGTTCTTGGAACGGCATCACCGAGGAGTTTCTCGGTCGCTATACGCAGTGTGCCCAGATGGAGCGTTCCGTATCGCGGAAAGACGGAGTCCATTTGTTGCGGCCCGTTTTTGAGTACCGCCTCTTCAATGCTCCCGGAACGCTTCGCTTGGTCCGAGCTCGGCTGTCCCTGCGTTCGGGACTTTGCCATGCCGTGCTTGACCGATATGCGTGCGTTCCTCGTTGAATCTACGCGTGCCCTAGCGTACACGACGCGAGGAGGCCCACCATGGAAGTCGATCCCAAGCAGCTCTCACTCTCCGAAACATACAAGATTCTCTCGGGTTGCGTGACTCCGCGACCCGTCGCTTTTGTATCGAGCTGCTCGCCCGAAGGGTATCCGAACCTGGCTCCATTTTCGTTTTTCAACGGGATAAGCGCCAACCCGATGGCGGTAGCGTTCTCACCCCTCACCGCTCCCGATGGAGTCGAAAAAGACACGCTCCAGAACGTATTGCCGGAGGAGGAGGGCGGAACTGGTGAATTCGTGGTGAATCTCGCATCTGAGGCCTACATCCGCGAGGTTTCTGCGGCTGCGGAACGCCTGCCTCGGAGCGAGAGCGAGTTCGACCTTACCAAGCTCGAGATGGCGTCCTCTAGGCTTGTTCGCCCGGCTCGGGTGGCCCGCTCTCCAGTGGCTTTCGAGTGCCGCACACTTCAGGTGGTACGCATCAATCGAGGTGCCCCGATGGCGGGCAATCTCGTGATCGGAGAAGTCGTGCACGTCTACCTAAGGGACGACATTACAGATGCAGAGTTTCATATCGATCAGATGAAGATCGCCAACGTCGGGCGCATGGGCGGACCGCTTTACTGCCGAACTCTCGATGCGTTTCCTCTCGAGCGCGGCATAGCGGCACTTGAGGCGACGCTGCCCTTCACCCCTCGCGAATGATGTAGAGATCGCGAGGGGTGAGCGTTCGGGATTCGAGGTAGCTATGACGACCCGAGGTAGTGGGCTTGATGGTCCGATGCGGCCTTCTCATCCAGATCGGCCATCATGAACCGCCTAAGCCGATTGATCTTGTGTTTGATGGTCTATCCGGGCCGGGCTCTAACGCAGCCTCCCATCGGCACGTTTGCCCTCCGTGCAGCAGAAACCGCGACCTCCATCAAGCGATGCTCTTTCCGCGAATCCATCACCTAAGATGTTACACGTGCCATGTGACGGTTCGCGCCCCAACGCTATGAAGCCATTTCTGGACCTGCTTGTTGAGCTTGGCCCCCACGTAGTGATTACCGGCGCAGCCTTTGCGCGCCTCGCCTACCGTCATCGCGCGGCAGAGCAGCTTCAGTTGCCACCGAGTAATCACAGCTGCTATCTCACGACGCACTTTGCCGCTCGGAATGGCCGCTGAAGGGTAGTGTTTTTCGTAGACGCTTTTCGCCTTGTTCGTGAGGAACGTACCCGGCTCGATCGTTGGGTGAGCCATGGGACGAGCCTTGAGGCACTTCCTTCTTTCACGAAAATCGTATTAATATCTTTCTGGTGAGAATCGATAGGTGGGGTCGATTCGGGGGTGATCGAGGTCGATTTTTGGGGCTCGGTAGACTGCTTCAGTTGGTCTTGAGCTCGCTTGGACTCCTGAATATCTGCTGCACCGAAGCTGCGCCTGAGCTTGGAGATCCCGAGCTGCCCCCGTTTTTTGTGACGATTCAGCTCAGTACTGAAGAGGGTGTCCCCATCTCCGGGGTAGTCGAAAGTGCGCAGGAGCGCTGGGAGGTAGGCCCGGACGGCAGGCTTTCACTCTGGCTTACGGATGCAACGCCGTTTCGGGCGAGTGCCGAGGGGTTTCTCAGCGAGCCTTTTGTGGTCGGTCGCAAGGACGACTCGCCCAATCCGGTCAAAGTCTTGTTGCTTCGGAGTCGCAATCGCATCGCGCTGCATTTCGGAGGCGACGTCATGTTTGGGCGCCGCTACGAGACATTGGACATGCCGCTCATTCGCTCTGGGTCTCGCGCTTCCGATGCGGCTTCCGTCGTGAGTGACCTTTCCTTGCTTTTTGAAACCGCAGATCTGAGCGTAGTGAATCTAGAAACGGTGGTGAGCCAACAGAGCCTTGATGAGGCGTATCCGCGAAAAAGATTCTTGCTGCAGATGCATCCTGAGTCGCTTGCTGGCATTTCGGCGCTCGGGGTAGATGCGGTCACGCTTGGCAACAATCATGTTCGCGATTGGTTGGACCAAGGCGTTATCGATACGCTTTTGGCGCTCGAAGACGCCGGGATTCCTCAGGTAGGCGCCGGGATGAGTATGGAGCAGGCCGCCCAGGCTTTGCGGCTTTCTGCCGCGGGTCAGGAGGTTTCCCTACTTTCTTTCACCACAGTCGATGGTGACTTTGTCAACGACAACTACCCCCTCGATCCGACGAAGGATGTCGACGCAAGCGAGCGGTGGCAGGTGGAAGCGCGAAGGTGGGGGTGGAGTGGCACCTCGAATCAGATAGAGGTGCAGGAGCGGATTGTCGGGGAAGTTTGGGCTTTGTTCGAAGATCTAGAGCGCACCCTAAGCGAGGATGAGATTCGGTCGCTGTGGGAGAGTCTCATTTTGGTTTATCCGGAGCTGCAAGATTGGGTTGCGCGTCGCGGTCATGGAGGTGCTGCCGGTTGGAATGGGGAGGCGGTGGAGCGAATCGCCTTGGAGTGTGCAAAGGGCGGCATTGTGGTGGTGCAGCTGCATGCCGGTTTTCAGTTCCAGGATGCGCCATCCAGCGGGCTTCGCAGGATCGCGCAGCAGTCGATCGAAGCTGGGGCAGATCTCGTGGTCGCGCATCACCCTCATGTGCTGCAGGGCATGGAATGGTATCGCGACAAACTGATCGTCTACAGTTTGGGAAACTTCGTTTTCGATCAGAACTTTCTTCAGACTTTTCCCAGCGGCTTTCTTCGGGTGATCTTCGAATTGGATTCGGAGGACGCAAAGAAGCCGCTAGGTGAACGCCGTCGCGCTTCTCTCGTGCAGACCCGCTTTTACCCGCTTGAAATCGTGGGCTATCGTCCCGTTGCGGTGGTCGATGATGCCGCCTCCGAGATCGCACGTGGCATGCTCGCCAGCAGTGTGCTCTTTGCAGAGGCGTTCCGGGACGACGATTTGAGCGTCAAAGTGGCTCCTATCGATTCGCCTCCATCCACTGAGCCCGCTCGCTTTACAAGCGACAGGCAAAGCTTTCTGGTCTCTCAAGGCGTTTCGTTGTCTTCTGAGGCGGTCGCTGTCGCCGGGGAAACCAGCGTGTTTTTTGAGAAGCACGTCCAGGCGCTGAGTCTTGACTCCGTACAGGGCGCTTCGATGTTGGCCGGGCGCAATTTATTTCCCTACGGGGACTTTGAGGATCACTACGCCGAGGGAGACCTCAGATCTTTCGGCCATATCGCGCTCAGCGGGCCAGATGAGGTTGTCACCGCTGCAGATGCACCGTCCGGCTTGCGTTTTCTTAGAATGCGTCGGTCGGTGAGCAATGCGTCCAATCTGTTGGTGCGTCCCGTGAGTCGCGTGTCGCTGCCGAGGCATCGACTTTACGACGAACTGGGGGCTCCTCAGGACGGGGTGCCTTTGTATGAAGTCCGCTTGTGGACGCGTTGGAGTGGAAGGGGCCAGTCTGAGGCACGTCTCCGGCTCGACTACTATCGCTTTGACGATAGCGACCCGACCTCTGACCCCAGTTCGGTTCTGCTGGGTCAAACCAACGTTCCTCTGGTTTCCGAGTTTGATGGGGCGTGGCACCAGCTGCGGCTCGCTGTTCCGGAGCCACCGGTCGACCAGTGGGGGCGACCCGCCAACTCAGTTCTGCTCTACATCGAGCTGGAGCCTCCGGGAACCTGGGAGTCGATTCTTGATGTCGACCAACTCGAGTTCTGGGAATTCCGCCCGATCGTGCCCCGTCAGCAAAGGCCGTTCACGGCCCTTCACAACCCGTTTTCGGTAGATGCACAGGCTGTCGTCGGTGTTCTATCGCTCGATCGCTAAACGTTTCCGGTAGCTTACGGACTGCCTTGCTCAGCGCGCTCGTCGGCGTCCTGCTGATGTCAGAACCGTACCTGGTACGGATTGTCCAGGAAGCGTCCAGGTGAGTTAGCGGCGGTTCACCGTACCTGGTACGGATTGTCTAGGAAACGTCCAGGTGGCTCTCCGTGCCTGGTCAGGGGATTTGGACTCTCGTATCCGAGGAATTCGAGCCGCAGGGTTCAGGGGGTGATCGGGTGACCGTTTTTGAAATCAGTGGATATCCCGCTGGTCCTCGTGGATGCGCGCATGGAGTCGATCGCCTCGTCGTTCTTGGGGAGCCTCGAACTGGCTGGATACCGATGTGTTGTCGAGGATTTACGGGTCGCGGTGAAGCAGTCGCTCTCACCTTACGCGCTGCTCCTTTCCTCCGCGGACGCCGACACCCTCGGGACCCTACGTCTGCTGCGACGTAAGCAGCCAGGCATCCTCGGTGTCCTTTGCGCGGGCACAGTCGAAGAGGCGACGGTGGCCACCGCTTCGGTCGATGCAGTCGTCGCTCAGAGCCGACTGGGTGATGAAATCGTTCGTGTTTTGGAAGAGTGCCACGATCTCCGCGGGAGACGTCACCGGGAGGCCCTCTCCGTCGCCAGAGCGCTGGTGCGGGGGCTGTCGATCCGTCAGGTCGAGACCCGAGAGCATCAGGAGCGGCTTGCGGCTTGGGGAAAGTTGCTCGCGAACGCCATCGGAGATGCCCAACTTGCCGAGCAAGTCGAGCTGGGCGCGATCGTCCACGACATCGGCATGATCGGCGTCCCAGATGCGGTGCTGACGAAACAGGGAACACTCTCGGCAGAGGAGTGGGTGCTTGTGCGCAAGCATCCAGAATACGGCGCGAAGCAGCTCAAGGATCTGGATCTTTTGCGTTCTGCCGTCCCACTGGTGCTCTCTCATCACGAACGATGGGACGGTACGGGGTATCCCAAGGGGCTAAGAAGGAAAACTATTCCACTGGTGGCTCGGGTTTTTGCAGTGTGTGATGCGTTTGAGGCGATGACCGCCGACCGGCCTTATCGAAAGGCAGCAGCGGTTGCAGAGGCTCAAGAAAAGATCGCCAACGAACGCGGTAAGGCGTTTGATCCAGAAGTCGTCGATGCCTTCATGACCTTGGATACTTCGGAGCTGCTTATCGCCGGGAGCCAGAGGGCTTCTCTGTGGCCGAGTCTCACTTAACCCCCTCAGACCCTGCTAACCCCTTCAGACCGAGTTCTGCTCGAGATGAATCGATGGCTTTGGTTCCGGAGTGGCGCTCAAGGTGGTTGACTGTTGCGCCGATGAACGCGCACGATTTGCGGGTCTCTAGCGATGCTTTCATGAGTCTGTAGCGATGATGGGGAACGCCGAAGCCCTTGTGTTCGAGTTGCTACCCGAAAATGGCCTCGATCGAAGTGTGCTCTTGCCGGTTCTCGTGGGACTGGCCTACATCACCCTCTTCACTGAGACGCTCGGCTGGACGTTCGTCGCGCTGGTCGTCCCCGGCTACCTCGCCTCGGTCTTTATCGCAGCGCCTGCTTGCGGATTCACGATGGTCGCGGAGGCGCTCATCACCTATCTGCTTTCCCGAGCGATCGGGCTGTGGCTCCCCAAGACCCGGATCTGGACGGTCTCTTTCGGTAGGGAACGTTTCTTCCTTATCATTCTCATGAGCATCCTCGTGCGCCTGCTTAGCGAGGGATGGGTGCTCCCGAGGCTCGGCGCGTACTTCGACTTCGGTGGCGCGGCAGAGCTCTACAGCATCGGTCTCGTCGTAGTTCCTCTGACCGCAAACGCGCTTTGGAATGTCGGTCTGACGACCGGAGTGCGCCGCACAGCCACGATCACCCTGCTTACCTGGGCCACGGTTCAATACCTTGTCGTCCCTTACACCAATCTCAACCTGACTTATTTCGAACTGACCTACGAGAGCGTCGCACTGGACTTTCTCACCGCGTCTAAGGCCTACCTGCTCCTGCTTTCCGGAGCCCTTCTCGCGGCGAGGGCCAACGTCCGGTTCGGCTGGGACTTCAACGGTATTCTCGTTCCGGGGCTTCTCGCGATCGCCTGGTACAGTCCCCTCAAGCTCGCTTCAACTTTTGTTGAAGCAGTGATCGTGATGGTGGTCGCGCGCGCCCTGGTCTCGGCGGGACCGTTGTCCCGCGTGCTGATGGAGGGACCCCGCCGCACGTTTTACGCGTTCTCGGTAGGGTTTGCTTTGAAGTTCGCCGCAGGGCACCTGTCCCACCGCTGGTTGCCGGGTATGCAGGCGACCGACCTTTACGGGTTCGGCTACGTGCTGCCCTCCTTACTTGCGGTGAAGATGTGGCAATTGGGCAGCGTGCCGAGAGTGCTCGTGCCGACTCTCGCCATCTCATCTCTCGGATTTTTGGTCGGCAACGGTATTGGCTATGCGGTGGCGGTCGCGATGGACGAACAAGCGCTGGAACCTTCCGGGGCGATCACGCGCCGTTCCTCCGCCGCACGTGAGCTGATACGCGCCTCGTCTTGGCCGTCTCGACCACGGCTCGATCGAGAACTCACGGGTCTTCAAGAAGTTGCGTCCATAGTGTACGGTCTTCGTGAACGCAGCGATGTTCGACCGACGCACGGCATCCAAATCGCTGAGGTTGCATCCCAGGCCGGGAACCTCTACCGGGTTCTTCACGGAGGGGAGGCTTTTTCCCATCTTCCTGCTTTCGCCGTTTCGGCAAGCCCTGAGGCGGCCGGCATCGTCGGGGTGAAGAGCGAGCCTTGCGGGATGTTGTCTGCAGTGGCCATCGAGATTGCCGATGCCGTGCAGGCATCCATCGTCGTGGTTGCTCGTTCAGAAACGAGTCTCAACGCCTTTGTGCAGCTGCTCTCGATTCAGACGGGAGAAGAGGAGACTTTGGAGCTGCACGGCTCAGAGCAGGTAGCGCAGCTCCTCACGCAGCACGGGGCTTTGGACCTACTGGAGTCCCGCGCGGTCTCGCTTTTTGCGATCGAGACGGCCGAGCTTCAGTCGAGCGCTCAAGCGCTGGATGGTCTTCGCAGTTCTGTTGAACGATTCGTGCCCAAAGCAGATGCACGAGACCTCCGATGTTTCAGCTCTATTGTTGCGCCTGCGATGAACGCAGTGGAGCCACCGAGCGCTTATGCTCGGGCGGTTGCCGCCCAACTCGGCTTCTCTTTCGAGGATGATCCGGGTGCAGGGCGCCGAGCTTTGGTCTCTCGCTTTCAAGGCGGCATGGTTTGGCTTCGTTCCGCGACGTTTGATTCGCCTTCCGCGGTCGTCGTGCCTTTTCCCATGGGGCATGCAGGGCTTCTCGCTGCGGGTCAGTGGGTGCATCGGGAGCTGGGCTTTCGAGATCTCGTCGCGGCCGGGGCGCTCATGCGTTACCAGCCCGACATCGGTATCGGTTCCTACCGGTCGCAGTCGTATCTCCAGCGCACGGTGGAGACCCTACTCGGAGATGGGGAAACCCAAGTCGTCGTGGTTCGAGTGCTGCCTACCCATCAAGAGCTCATCGATGTCGCGGGGGTCTTTTCGGACGGGGAAGTCTCCGAAGACCCCGCCGCTTCACACCCGGAGTTTGTTTCCTGGTTTCAGGACCATATCGGAGCGGTCGAATGGTTTGACGGCACGAGGCGCATGTTTCCTTTTCGCGGAGCGGGAGATCCGATGGTGGGCTTCGGTAGGCAGTTTGCCTCACGGCAGGTGCTGCTGACCTGGTGGTCTAGCCGGGCCCGCTCGATCGCGCTTCGCCAGGGGTTGGAGCCCGCACCGCCATGATCGTTCGCTTGCTCACCGCTCTGCTCTTTGTGGCGCCGCTGCTCATCGCGGTCGTGCCCAGTCGCCTCTTTATCCCTGGCTTCTTAGAGCCTCGCTATCGGGCAAGGGAGCATCTCTTTTACAGCTATCTCGGTGATCGACCGCTAGAGTTTTCCGTTCCGGGCGGAACCGAACGCGTGGAGCTTCAGTGCGTTGCCGCAGTCGACGTCGGCACCTACAGCCCAAGTCAGCGCTACGCGTTTTCTTTGAAGGCGGAGTTTCGCAAGTCCGGCACAAGCCCGCCCCGTTCCTTTGAGCTCGACCTCAACAGTCGCGTCAGCGTGCTGGGCAAGCGCAGATCCCCACTCGCGGTCTACGGCGCCCGAATGTACCGGTTATCCGGTGAGATGACCGACCCCCGCTGGGTGACCTTACGGGTCCCCCGCCGGTTTCGCGGGGGTGTGATGCGGATCGTTGCGATGGAGGGTGCGACCCGGCGGGTGTGGGTGCGTCCGTTTGGCGTGCAGACGGAATCTACCGGGCTGCAGAGGTATCAGAAGCTTGACCTTGAGACTGAGGATCGTCGGCAACGCGTCAAAGAGTACGGAACCGGGCTCGGGATGGACGACCTGCCCGCATCTCTTCGTGACGCGCTCCTGCTTGCCGCGGCCTACCGTCTGGTACCCCTTGGACGCAAAGGCGACGATTTTGATGTCCGAAAGGTCGTCACCACCGACTATCGGCGTCCCATCTCGCAAACCGATCACGCTCCTTTGCCTTGTTCGCCGCAATTTCACCTGGCGTTCAATGTTCGTGGCCCCATTCGGCTTTTTTTTGAGGCTGAGCGCAGCTCGAGGGTGGTGGTTGCAGATGGGGTGGCCGAAGATTCTCGGGACATCGCACTCGATCTCGAAGCTCTGGAGTCCCAGGAGTTGCGGATGGATGCGCCGCCCGATGCGGCACGCACCCTGGTCGTGTCTTGCCCCGATAGGCTTACCCCGCTTCGTGTATCGACAAACGACGCCGGCTACGGGGCGTTGCTCGGAGAGACGCCGGTACTGAGATCAGAGCGCCGGCTCAAGAACCCATTTGAACTGCGGCCAGATATTCGCAGCTCTCGCTACATACGCCTTCACCCCGCAGAGCCGGTAGCGTTTCACATGCCCGAAGATACAGAGGCGGTGGTGAGTTTGCGCGTCGAGATGCCCGACAATGCTTCTTCGACAACGCTGCGTGCCGCGTTTCGACTCGATGATGCGCCGTTTGAACTTATCGATCGGCCGGCGGTGCGCTCCTTTTTTGAGCGGATTGGGGGTTCTGGCTTGGTGAGTGACCCCTCGAGCCGTCGTATCCAAGTGCGGGCGGGAGAGGTGCTCGAGGTGCTCGGCGCACGCACCGCGCTCTTGAAGGTGGCTTTGCGGGTGCCTGGGGTCACCGAGTTGGTTCGCGCGCGGTATCGGGGGCAGGGTGGGCGTTTTCGCTATGCGCCTCGAGACCTCGATGCGTCGGCCTGGGCTCGTCCTCGCAACTTCGATAAACTGTCGCGGGAGGGACGCATGGTGACCGTGGCGCAGCAGGTGAGACTGCGCGACCCCCGGCGAGCGCTACGCATGGCTCGCAGAACCGCATCTCGTGCTGCGGAGATCGCCGCGACCGCTACAAAGGTTCCCCGTGGACCGGGCGAACAGACCGCACCTAGCCGTGGCGCCGAAGAGGGCATCGCCAGACGGAGCACGGCACAACAGCAGGGGCAGGTATCTGAGACAGGGGGCCAGGCAGGCGGCCAGCTTGAGGGTGCTTCGTTGGACGCCTCCACTGCTTTTCGACAGGCCTCAGGGGTCCAAGCGTGGGAGCGATGGCGGGATCGATTTCGTCCGGGTCCCCGCTACACGCGGGTGATTCGACCTTTGGGTTCGCCTTTGTCGCAGCGAATTTCCGTGTATCAGCGGAGCGCGCCTACGGAGGCTCGCCGGGGGATGCTTACCGAGGTCCACCGCGAACGTCGGGTTCACGTGCGGCAGCAGGATCCGGTTCATCGGCTTTTGCTGCGGCCGGCGGAGGAGCGCCTCGGCTCACCGATCACAGTGTTCGTCGATCGAGAGCCGGTGAGCACATTTCGGGTCTACACCACCGCAGAGCAGATCGCGTTGGATCTTTCGCCCGGTGAACATGCACTTCATGTGCAAGGCGTGGGGTTCGAGTCGGGAGGACGCGCCTTTTCCACAGCCGCTCCAGTGGAGGGTGGGGTGTTTCGAATGCGTCGCTACCACTCGCTACAGGCCCCGCTTGTCTTCGAGGTGCCGGTAGAACGGTTTGAGCGTCAGGTGGCGTTCGCCCAATTGGTCTCCTCGGAACCGATCGAGGGATACAGTCTGGAGTTCACCATGCATCACGATGGCAGCGCTCTTGTCACAGCGCTCAGAGCGGGACGTACCCGGCCAGAGTCCACCGTGAGGTTTTGGGATCGACCGATGTCTCACCGCGCTGGATTCGCGAGGGCGCGGGTCCCGTTTGCGCGCGCTCCTCGGTCTGGGGTGCGGCGGATCGAGGTTCGGCGGAACCGAGATGGCGGAGGCGCGCTTTGGTTGCGGATGGTACTGGTAACTGAACGTCCCGGGACGGATCCAGAGGCGGTGGTTTCGGTATCGCGCCGCACCGCGTTTGCTCCCGGTCTCTGATGGCCCGGCCCCGGAAGTGCTCGGGCGGCAAGCGCCGGTGGACGGAACGCTTGCGGCAGGCTTGGCTTGCTCTCGCGCCCTTTGGACTGCTGCTTTTTCTGACCGGGTGCGTTCGAACCGATGGAGTCAAGATGACGCGGACCAAGATGACGCCTACCGAGCCCTCTTCACCTACCGAGCCCTCTTCACTTACCGAGCCCTCTTCACTTACCGAGTCCTCTTCGCTTTTTGAGCTGCTTGCGGAGGCAAGGCGCGCGTCGAGAGATACGTTTTTGACGCCGACCGAAGATCGGTGGGCAGAGCTCTATCGCTGGGCTCAGCAGGCGGGCGGAGCTGAGCCTCCCGAAGCGCCCTCCGGATTTGAGCGGCACGCGACGAACGAAGACGGCGTGTTTTTGTTTACCGAAAAAAGCCCCACCGGAGCCGGAGCATTCCTCATGCGGGATCGAGGAGCTCCGGTCGTTGTTGAGGTTCCCCACAGTTTCTTTGACCGGCATACTCTGCAGATAGGACTCGCCCTTTTTCGCGCGATTCCCGCTCGGGCGATGATCGTCAACACCGCCCATCGCTATCGGGGTGCGGGCTGCGCGTCGTCTTCAGGCTGCGCGTCGTCTTCTCCCAAGGCTTGTCCCTCAGACGTGGTTCGCAACGCCACCACGCTTTTTCATGCGGTGCATCGTGGATGGACTGAAAGAAGCTCCAGTCGTCCGGCGGTCGTCGCGCTCCACGGATACCGTCAAGGAGCCTCGGAGCCCCAGGTACTCCTCAGCAGCGCCGGCACCGAGTTTCCCCTATCGGGTGTGGTCCAGGCGTTGCGATCTGAGTTCCAGATTTGGCGAGCCGATCCGCGCTTTGTCCGGGAAGAACCCAGCCAGTTCGTGGCGACGTATCCGCACGAGATCACAAGACTCGGCGGCGTCAAAGGGGTTCAGGCGGCCCATGTGAGAAGCCTAAACGGCTATTTTTTGCACGTAGAGCTCGGACGAACACTCCGCGATTTTTTGGCCATAGATCGCAAGCAGCGTGCGTCTTTTGCCCTAGCGCTCGCGAATGCCGTTCGGCGAGAGCTTGGACCGTAGCGATTCTACGCCCTAGCGGAAGATCGTTTCCGATGCGGGCTAACCGATCGCCCTCGGTGGCGCTTCGGGGTCTCAGCACTCCCGCTCAGCTCGATTTCTGCGTCTAGGAACGGTCGGTGGGTCGTTTGGTCCTGGAGGTTTGCAAAAATCGACCGTACCTATCTTGAGTCTGATTGATTTCGGTAGCGTTGAACTCTTACTGTAACTTCGTTGGTATAGAGGCTCCGACCGATGAAGGCGCTCCGCTCGCACGAAATAAGGCAACTGTTCCTCCATCGCGTGGCGTTCTGGAGTGTGACGTTGGCGCTCGTAGCGATCTCAACGCCGGACGGGCGGGCACAATCGGTGGATGCGCCTTTGCTGGACGCGCCTTCGCTGGATCAGGCGCCGGAGGGAGCGGGCACTCAGCTTTACTGGCGTCCTCTCGAGGGAACCTACCCGTGCATGCAGCGTGCGACAGAAACCACCTGCAGGGTAGAGCACGGAATGTTGCCGACCTCTGCACGGGTGTTCATCCCCGCATCCGATGGGGACCTGCTTCGCGTGCGGGGCCAGGTTGTCGATCTTGGGCTCGCAAGCGGCCCTGCGCCCCGTAGTTCGGTGATTCGCTGGCTTGAGCCTGGAGCAGCGGACGATCCGTCTTCGAATGAGCGGACGATCGCGCTGCCTCTGTCGAGTCCGGTGGACTTCGCGGTATTCGAGACCTCGAGCCACCCGGCACAGGCGTATGTTCTCGAGCAGCGACTGCAGCCCCTCGCTGCGGATCGCTATCTCGGTAGTCTCGCAGCGTCGTCTGGGGCCGCGGCGCCATCGTCCATGCGCTCTCTAGAGCGAGATATCCAGCCGTTCTTTGAAGCTTTTCCGAACGCTCCAGCTGGGGCTTTTGTCGACCTTATTCGGGCGCGGAGTCTGGCGCTTCACGGCCGATTGAGACCGATATCTGCGCCTTTTTTTGCGAGAACAACGGGGGGTCGCCGGCACCTTCGCGCCACAGACGAACTCGAGATCGAAGATGCAGATCTGGTGTCCTTGCGGATCCGCGCCCGCCTGGGGCTACCCACGGTCGTCGAGGTCTATGCGGGAGACGTGCTGGTTTCGAGCGAGCGATTTCGCGGGACCGAGTCGGGAACGGGTGGGCGTACCGGCGTGCGCTCGCTTCGTGTTGCCGGTCCTCGGGTTCGCATTCGCCTCGTCTCCGGGGAGGCGGAGGTTCGCCACGATGGATACACCCGTCGCTGGGCTGCCTTCGGACGGCGCCTCGCCACCAAAGAGACGCCGTTTTCTCTCTATGCCGAGGTAATCAAGGGCGACTCCAATGCGGCGCAAGCGCTCAGCAGCTATCGAGGTACGCAGCAGCAGGAGGCGCTTCATCAGGCTTTGCTCGCGCTCTATGCCCCGGGAGCGCTTGGTATCACGATGCAGGGTCGAGCTCTAAGCCATCCTGCGCTACCGCTTTCTTATCGCTTGCACCTCTTGCGTAGATTGTGGAATACGGGCGCCCTCGTCCCAGAGGAATTTTGTGCTTCGACCGCGCTTTCAGGTGATGCGAACCCGGAGTCCGATCGCTTTTGGGGGACCGGCGATCGTTCTCTGCGCGACGTCTGGATGATCGAGGCGGTCGATGCGCTAGGGGAGTTGATGTGTCAGAGCCGCCCGAGTGCGCTCTCGCTCTCGAAATTGGTCTCCATTGCGCGCGCCAAACCGCAGGAGGGGGAGCTGTCGCGATGGGTTCGGCAGATCCTACATCGCTCTGTGTTTTTTCTTCGCCCTGAAGCACCAGGCGCTTCCGCTCAAGTGATCCCGTTGCCGGAGTCAAACGGTGTGTGCTCCAGTTACGGCCCTCATGGATGGCGCTATCAGATCCTTGCATCTGGTGAGCATCGTTTCTACGTCGATCGAATGGAGCGGCTCGGTTTTCGAGTGCGCGCGCTCTCTTTGGGTGCAGGTTGGCAGGGCTCGGTCGAGCTGAATGAGACTCACGTGCCCGTGCACGGTGCGCTGGGTCTTGAGAGTGCCGTAGATCTAGATCAGGGGCCCGCTCGGCTTACGGTGCCCTCTTCTGCGCCGCCTTTGCTCGTGCGGGTACCTGCACATCGCACGGTGCCCTGTGGCTCTCTTCGTGACGTCGTCCAAACAACCGCGATCGGCTCAGGCGCTACCGTACCCTTGGAGCACGCGTCCGCTGCGCTCGGTAGGCTAGAGCTTCGCTTTTTTGCAGGTGATCGGAGTCTAGCGCTCGGCAGAGCAGGTTTTCGCAAGTTTGAGGTCGTCGTCGGCTCAGCGGTGCATCGGGTCGAGGTCGGACCTTCAGTGTCTACTGAACGCGTGCATATTCCGCTGCCTCTGAGCGCGCATCGAATCGCGGTGGTTCCGGAGGTAAGCGTATCCTCCGACTCTTTTGCAGTCCGAGTGGCTCATGTTCGTGCGCGTGCTGCGCGGCGTGCTTCTGAAGCGGCTGCGCTCCCGTCCGAACAGGCGCTACTAGACCTCGTGCGGCAGACAAGTCGTGATCTCGCTCGTGCGCCCACGCGCTCTGGCTTGCGTCTCAGTCGTGCTCGAGCGCTCACGGCGCTCGGCTACCCCACTTGGGCGGGGGTGGACCGATCTCGGCTTGAAGAGCGTGCCGAGCAAGACGGCGTGCGCTCAGGTTCGGCTGACGGTTCGCTCCGTGCAGAGGTGGTGTCCGTGCCCGCTATGGCCCGACGTCAGCGGGAGATCCGCCGCAACCTGCTGGCGAAGATCGCTCCGATCGAGGTCAGCGACCTACGCCGGATACCCACCGCACGCCGGCTCTTTGCGCGTGGACAGTATGAATCGGTGCTCGACCTGCTGGAGGAAGCCCCCTCAAGCGTCGACCAGTTGATGCGGGCGCTCGCCTACGTGCGCTTAGGCCGAATCGAGGAAGCTGCAGACGCCTTTGTGCTCGTCGAGCAGCCGGCAGCGCTCGTCGAGGCTGCTCGATTCAAGCTCGAGATCGCCGAGCGCGATCGAGATCCTCGCCTGGCTCTCGAATCGCTTGCGCTGCTCACGGTGGCACGTCGAGGCGGGCAGGATGTGCAGCACCTACTCTGGAAAGCGAAGGCTCTTTCGCGTTGGGTCGTTCCGAGTGCAGCTGAGAGTGCCGCCGGAAGTCGGCTCGTGCCTCGGTCGATCACGAATCGAGTCGGCTATTTGAGTGCCGACGTTCGCCGCGCGCTTCTCGACGCTCCGGACGACTCGCTTTTGCTCTATGCTTCGGAGTGGCTCGAAGGCCGGATCGCGTCCGGCGCTGCGTCTCAGCTTTCCTTTGCTGGGGGGTGCCTGAGAGTCGACACCTTGGCGCCCTGCAGGCTTTCGGTATTTTTAGACGGTCAGCCCACGGTTGCGGCTCGAGGCACTATCGAGATTCCGAGCGGGAGTCACGTACTTCGGATCGTTTCTCCGGCTGACGCGCTGGCTTGGGTGAAGGTGGGGGGCGAGCTCGGGGCAATTCGCACGTACTCGCTCTACTACGAGATGACCCCGCAGGAGCCGGTGAGGTTCGCCGTGGCCGCACCCACCGTGCTTCGGGTGCGTTTGGGGGCAGGGGCGCCGCCCGACGAAGTTCTCGGGGTCGAGGTGCATGTAGATGGAGCACGTGTCGATGCGCTTCGTCGTGACGACTATCTCGAGGTGCCTATCCTGGGCTCGAGCGTGCATCAAGTCCGCTTGGTTTCCTCTCATCGAAGCTTGATCCGACCCACAGTTGCGGTGCCCGTTCCGCCGCCGCCTGAACCGGAGCGCGAAACGCCAAGCGCGTTTGAGGATTCACTGCCTCCTCTGAGTGCCGAACTTGTTTCGCTGCACGCGGGCGAGCCGCGTTTTGCAGGGCCGCTTTCGGTGGAGACGCACCTGCGCGCGGTTGGCGCGGAGATTCGTGATCTGGACAGCTTTGCGGAGGGCAGCCCGCATCTCGAGTTTGGTTCGACGCTCTTCTACCGAGATTCCTCGCGTACCCAAGGAGTCTCGGCCCTTGCGTTTTACCGGATGCGCGACGGCCCCTCGACGCTCGGTGTGCGGGCAACGTACGCCCGACGCAGTCAGGGCCTGCTGCCCGGGATTACCTTGCGAGGAGAGGTGGCCGGACAGCGTTTTGACGGCCTCAATGTGGGTCTGCAGGGTTCTGCCCGTCTCCACTACCGAGTGTATCGGCATCCCATCCTCTCGATCTATCCTTTCGCGGGTATACTCGCGTTTGACACCGACCAGCCGAACTCGTCTCGCCAGGGTTTGGATCCGGACGTGTTCAATCGATTTTCTCGAGATCATCCAGTGACGGTGCAAGCCGGGGCGTTTTCGGTATTTCGCCCAGCGCTCGACCTTGTGGGCCGGGTTTCATTCGTCGCGCACAGCAATAGTGATTGGCGCACGCTGGACCGAGTGAGTGCTTCGCTCTACCTAGATGCGCTTGTCGGCGAAGGGCTCGCCCCGTGGATCACCTTGGGGTACCAGGCGAGTCAGAGGTTTCGGGACGCGCATCGCCCTACCGCGATCGGTCGTCACGTAGGGCTCTTGCAGTCTCGACTCTGGCACTGGGCCTCACCGACCGGACGTCTCATGTTTCATTCACGAGCAGAATGGGTGATCGATCGCATGGAGATCGCCGGATTTCTCGAACTGCGCTATCTGTTCACTCCCTACCGAGGCGTGCACGATCTGCCTCAAAGTCATGCGCCCTACCGGGCAAGGCTCGAGGAAGGCGCCCTGGTTGCGGAGCAGTTTGGGGTGACCGCCCGGTTGAACTAGAGTCCGACGCGTCACCCCGCAGCAAGATACGGCACGCAATCTGCTAGGGATCGAGGAAGTGGACGGAATATCAGATTGGCTCTTTCGAAGGCGACGCCCGTCCCACACAAGGCCTCCGTGTACCCTGGGGAATGTTCCCGACGCTGTGCTTCGACACATGCTTCAGAGCGGCATCTTGACGCGACCTGATGTTGACAGTTTCGCAGCCAATTGGCGCATGCACGACGTGTCCAGGGCGGCTCTGTCCGCACCGCAGCGACCGATTTGGTTGCGCGAACGTGTCCACAAGGGGCACCGCAATTGGGCCCTTTCCCTGGCGTTCTCTCACGACAGCCCACGCGGAGCCTCCGGCTCACTCGACGGTGACATCACGATCTGGGACCTCGACACAGACGCGTGCCTTCGAACCCTTAGGGGGCACCGCGCAGCAGTAGATAGCGTGGCGTTCTTTCGGGACCACCTCGGAGCCCTCCGCATCGTCTCCGGCTCAGAAGACGATACCATCAGGGTCTGGGACCCGGGCACAGGCGCGTGCCTTCAAACCCTTGTCGGGCACCGCAGGTCGGTCCGTTGCGTGGAGGTCTTTCGGGATCATGACGGAGAGGTCCGCATCGTATCCAGCGCATTCGACAGTGAAATCAAGGTCTGGGACCCGGGCACGGGCGCGTGCCTTCAAACCCTTGTCGGGCACCGCAATTGGGTCTGGGCCCTTTCCGTGGCGGTCTTGCCGGGCGGCTCAGGCGGAGTCACCTGCATCGTTTCCGGCTCACTCGACGGTGAAGTCAAGGTCTGGGACCCGGGCACAGGCGCGTGCCTCAACACGCTCAGGGGGCACCAAGCAGCAGTACGTTGCGTGACAGTTTTTCCGGGCGGCCCCGGAGGAGCCCCTCGCATCGTCTCCGGTTCAGACGACGGTACCATCAGGGTCTGGGATCCGGGCACAGGCGCGTGCCTTCGTACGTTTTGCTGGCACGGCAATTGGGTCCGTTGCGTGGAGGTCTTTCAAGACCATGACGGAAAGTTCTGCATTATCGCCGGCTCATACGACGGTGACATCACGATCTGGGACCCCAAAACAGGCAAGCATCTTCAAACCCTTCGCGGGCACCGCAACCTCGTCTACTGCGTGGCGGTTCGCTATGGGCGAGGCGGCCTCCTCGTCGTCTCCGGCTCGTGGGACGGTACTATCAGGTATTGGCGGACCGATGGGCGTTGCCTTCACACGACTCTTTGCAGGCCTCGGGCGTAGTCAGTGGTTTGGACCCGGTCCTGCGATTCGAGGGTAGGCTTTGCGAGCCTATGCGTGGTGCGGCAGTTTGATAGTCTGCCGCCATGGGCCATCAACCTACGCACGACCACCCGGAGGTCTTTCGCCACCTGGCCTGTCGCCACCTGGCCTGTCTCCAACTGAACTGAGGACCAGATGGAAGATCCCCGATACAAAGTGCCCTGCGATCTATATGAGGGCGATCCCTATCAGGCTCATCCATGTCAGGGTGATCCACATCGGGCCCCGAGTGCGGAGGCGATTCAGGATGCGTGGCGCGAGTCTGCTCAGCGCCAAACCCCAGGCTCCGGAGGTCCAAAGGGAGGTGACCCCCTGTGGCTGCAGGAGTGGGAACTTGGTGCGCTGGTCGGCTCGAGCCTTGCCCCATCGGAAGAACGACGCCGTAAACTTACCCAATCTCTCCCTGGCTCGCCGGAGGCCCGATTTGACTCGCCCCAGACCGGAGGTTTGCCCTCTGTAGCCTTGCCTGAGGCAGCAGCAGCAGCCTCCTATGGGGTGTGCACCATTTGGCCGACGCCGCCTGCTTCGGTAGCTGCCCGTCGTGCCCTGCATCCAGGCGCGACCGAGCATCAAGACGCGACCGAGCGACCGCCAGAGGCTCGCCAGCGGGGTCTGTTTCTCAAAAGCCCCCTCAGCTCCCCTTACTACCGGAACCAGCCTTCGGCGCTCTTCCGTACGCTGACTCAAACGATCGTAGACGACTGTCTCCAAGAGCCACCAAAGCAATTCAAAGAGCTTATTTCTAAATGGACAAGATCGAGCCCCGTCGGGGTCGTGCTGGTTCGTCACCCGAGCGTCTTCGAGGTTCTTCAAGGCGTAGGGCTTATCGACTCGTCATCTCAAGCTAAGACGCAAGGCGCATGTTCTGAAGTCGCTGCCCTCTCCCGCGGGCTCTTTCTTTTTTTCTTACGCACAGACACGCTCTGCCCCATCGTGCGCTCCTGGGTGAGCGGTAGCCGAAACGAAACGGCTCGAGCGCCCATCGGCTCCGACCGTACCGATATTGGCGACCATGCACGAGTATGCGGTGCCTCTAGAGAAAGCGATGTTCTCCGAGCTGCGGTAGAGCGGATCGGTTTCACCCCGTCGGTGTACGCGCTCTTAGAGTACGCGCATTTGAGAAAGTCGAACCCGGCCGTTTCTTTCGAGTCCTATCCGGGCAACGCTCCAAGTGGATCCGCTTTGAGCTCGGCGGCTAGGTTTGTTTGCTTAGGCGGTGCAATATCCAATCGATCAGAGCTGCATCGCTTACTCGCTTCCGATCCGATGCGGCAATTGCGGCGTCTCGCCAAGCGTATCGGTGGCGATCATCGGTCTTTGGCGCATGCCGTGGTCGTGCTCCTGGACGGGCTTGCGTTTGAGTTAAACAGCGCCGCTGAGACGAGCCAGCGAGGGGCCTGTGATCTGAAGAATCGTGCAGCATCCTGCTTTGATCGTTCTCCCGTGGTTCGCGAAGCCTTGCGAGGTATCGAAATGCTGCTCGAGTTGATGTACCGACTGCGATCGCGCAGTAGCCGGATGATCGAAGCCTATCGGCTTTTCTATCAAGAGCTCTTTGTCCTCCTGCAGGTAGCGCCCCTGTACGATCAAAACGCGGTTGCGCAGAGTTTTATCGACGTCTACCAAGCTCGCGGAGTGCCGGCAGAGCTGTCGATACAGCCCTGCCTCGCTGGCTCCGGCATGGGGGCGGTATCCGTTGCGCTGGCCGGAGTTCGTCACGCTATCGACTCGAACCACACAAAGAGCGGCGAGGCGATGCCGGTTTTGGTCTCCGATCCAGCGCGTCGCGAGGAGAGCGGATTTGACGCCAGCTATTACGAGGTCTGCCAGCTCGTGGGAGGTCCGCACGATCCCGATCGGCGCTCGCGGATCCTGGTGGCCAATCTAAACTCGAGCGACCCGGGTCCACCTCAGGGGCTCGACCCGATCCTCAATGCGGTGAAAGTTGCCCTCCGAGACTGCGCGAACAAGCCCGTACACTTGATCTTGGACATCACCATCGAGGTCGATGCGTGGCGGCTGAAGAAGCTTTTTCACGAGCTGCACGAGCCGATGCGGCAACGCCGTCTGCAGGTGGTCTTGTGCAAGAGCCTGCAGAAATTCTCGGCACTCGGCTCCGGAAAAGCCATGATGGGCCTGGTACTGTCGGTTCAGCCGACTAGGCCTTACCCTCATCTCCCTCGGCCCGCTGACGAGTTCCAGGGATTTTCTGACTGGCTTAATCTTCAGACAGAACAGGCTCCGGAGACGGACCCCGAAGTTCAGTTCGTGACCCATCTGGCGCGTCACGGCGCTCTTCTGGAGCTTGTTCAGGTCCGTCAAGCCATTCAAGGCGCTCGGATGATTCGCGGTGAGGAGCGCTCCTTGGACTCGGTGCCTGACCCCACCGAGCATCCACTGGCGGGCCGTCGCAATTATCGTGGAGGCTTAAGAGCCTCCCCAGCGCACGGCGAGTTTCCAAAGGTCGATCTTGGGGACCTGCTCGCTCAGCGTCTGGCACAGAAGCCGAGCTTTGCTGCTGCGTCCACCTCGTTTCTCGCTGTGGACGGCGATAAGGAAGCGGACGGTTACGTTCGGTACCGAATCTCGCCGGGTCAGGAGCCTCTAAGGCGGGTTCAAGAGTTGATGCTGGCGATCAATGCAGTAGCGGAGCCCTCTGCTGGAGATTGGACGCGAGGCGACGTGCAGTCCCCGCGTCCATTCAAGATCTCGCCGCAACATGTGATCCGTCTGCTTTCAACATGCGTATTGAATTGTGCGGAAGGCAACGTCGAAGAGATCGCTGCGGGACTCATAGCCTGCGGAGCACGGCTGCGTCTCATGCTGCAAGTCCCGAGTGCTCAGCGAGGACCAGGCTGGCGCTCAGAATACAGGAAGAGCAGCCGCATCATCATCAAATCAGCCTCGTTTATCTATCTGCTGGACTGCATCTTTGTCGACAGTGCCGCGAAAAGCGGCATGTGCGCAGGTCCTGAGAGCATACCGCGGCTCTGTGAGGGGATGTTGGGTGAGCCTTTCAACCACCTGACTGAGGATATGCGAAGCGAGCTCGCCACCATTTGGCTCCGCCGATGTACCGAGCTGCATTCTTCTGTGATGTCTTCGTCATCGATCGAGCAGTTTGGTGCACTCATCCCGCGCGTGCGGATCTATGAGATTCTTAGCTCTCTCGGCGAGCAGCAGGAGTTCCAAAAGCTTCCGCGTGTGGTCCAAATCCGGCTTTGCCGTCTGCTTTTCGAGGGGCTGTCGCTGGGAACGGTAGCTCGAGTCGTTCAGTCCTTTCATGCGTACGCGGCGATTCATCAACTCAGCCAGACGCTGTTTTCACATGCGCTAGCGCAGTTGGGGCTCGGTCAGAGAAATCCCAGCTTTTTGAACCAACCGAGGCCGATAACGCTCGAGGCCATCCGCAGCGGGGCGAGCGGTCCCATCTTTCCAAGTCTTGCAGGGGTTTCCATACCTGTAGTTTCATCGGTAAGGCCCGCGTGAGTACAGAGGCTCCGGAGCCGCCGTGCTGGCGCGACTTCTTCATCGAAGCGCTTTGCCCGTTGAAAAAGCGCGTCTTGCTGGATTTCGTGACTGACTTCGCAGAACCACTTGAAGGGTCCAGCCCGTCGATTGTGCAGCATGCGTGCATCGACGCCATAGTGGATCTGCATCAACGGTGCGCCTCTGCTCGAAGTGAGCTCGACCAGCTGATAGGCCAGGTGCTCGGCGCGTCAAATGAGTTGGAGCGGCAGCAGTTGCTGCGTACCCACCTGAGAAGGGCGGCAAAGCGCAGAGCCGATCGTCATAAGGCGCATGAGGCCCGCTCCCGAATCGCGCGTGCCGAATCGACCCGCCGAGGCAGCGTTTGGCGGGTGCCGGTTTGGCCCAAACGGTGGCGCGTGCCGCTGAGGCGTCTTTTGAGGCGATCGGCTCCGGAGCCGACGCTGAAGTCGTCGATGCTGCGCAGCTTCGATTTGGATGCGGTGC
Organism: Myxococcota bacterium; assembly: GCA_039030515.1. Taxonomy (GTDB): domain Bacteria; phylum Myxococcota_A; class Polyangia; order Polyangiales; family Houyiibacteriaceae; genus JBCCEA01. Next base: position 27,451 of record JBCCEA010000014.1, read on the forward strand.
TTGATTTTGAAGCGGGCGTTCTTGCAAGGGAGGAGCTGAAGATTCGCGCCCTTCTCGATGTCGTGCGGCGGCTTGCGGTCGACTCGATATCGCATTTTGGAGCGGGGACGCTGGAGTTCCTCTTCGTTCTCAGCTCAGGTCGATCGTCCTTGAACGTCCGACTCGACGCGCTTGAGACCTGGCTCTGTCTTCTTCGTTCGGGTGGCGCTATGGACGAACTCGCGCCGGTCCTGCCTTGGCTTCGCGAGCGAATGGCCTCCGAGGTCGAGTCGCCTCTGCTCCGCATCAAGGTGGTCGAGCTGCTTGCGATCCTGGAGCCGAATCAGGCCGCACGTGAGATTCGGCGCAGCCTTGCGTCAGGTTCAGGCTCTCCCAAGGAGTTTCTCTACCGCAGGGGACTGATACGGATTGCGTCGGGTCTCTCTGGCGAGATCACTGTTTCCGAACTGCCGCTGCTTTCGGATGCAAGTGGCCATGTGCGTCAAGGTTTTGCTTCGTCTCTTGCCGAAGAGCGATCTCCTGCGGCGCTCGAACTGCTTGCGACGCTCGCGCTCGATGATGCGGCGGAGCGGGTTCGGGCGTTCGCTATGCGGGCCTTGTTTCAGGCCGCCGAACACGACTCGCTCGCCGCCAGTGTTTGGCGCGAGACGTTGCGCTCTATGTTGACCGAGGAGCAGAGCGAACTGGTGATTCGGGTTGCACTTCAGACAACGGAGGCGTGGGCTCGTTCGCATGCTGCAGTCGATTTGGCCGAGGACCTAGTGCGGTTCATCGGCGAAACCGAATATGCACACCTCGGCTGGAGCGCTGCGTCGATCTTGTGTCGGTGGGCCTGTAACTCCGAGCCGGCCACAGCCGATCTGCTCGAGCGTTTGGAAGACACACTCCAAGGGCGTGCGGAGGGGGCGTGGACGAAGCTCAAGCTGAGCCTGGAGGAGGCGGAGCGCGTCGATCAGGTGCTTCCTTTGCTCGCGGCAGAGGATTTTCCGGTCTCCTACTACCGGCGACGGCAAACTTTTGGATTTGTTCGCGGAGAACGCCGGGGTCGACGGCTGTGGCGCTTGCTCTATGAGCTCAGGAATCCAAGGCCGGACAAACGCCAGGACGTGTCGCACGTGACCGCTCGGGTCGGGCCGGCGGATGCGGTGGCCGTACCTCGACTGCTCGCCGAAGTGACCCAGACCAAGGTTCCCGGAGAGCGTCGCGTGGTGTCGCGATTGGGTGATTGGGCTCCGCTCACGCCCAGGGTCGACGACTTCTTGCTTGCACTCGATGGGAAACGGCCGAGGAGGATTCTCACCCCTGCCGGAGCGATCACGATCATCCCGCCCCGCGGTTTTCGAAATCTTTATGCCTGGGCGGCACTCTCCACGGGGTATCGTCGCTTTGCAGCCCTTCGAGAGGAGTTTCTCGATAGCGGTGAGGATCCCGCCAAGTACTTCGGTCCCCTCGAGCGTTTGGGGTTTGTCATCGAATATGCTCCGGCGACCTGGCACATTTCGGGCACGCCTTACGCAATCGAGCTGCGAGAGGCGGATCGAACCTTCAGTACGCGGGCGACCTGGTCCTTGCCGGCCGTCGTCGACAGTCCCTTGGGGTATCTGCTGGACGATAAGGGAAGCCTTCCCTCGCACCTGCTCGTCGTCGTTCTCTCCACGACGTTGCTATTGCTCCTTCGCGGGGTCTTGCAGCAACGCTCGATCGAGCGATTGATCGGCCGTATTCCCGTGGTGATCGGGGGCTGGGGGACCCGGGGCAAGTCGGGCACAGAGAGGCTCAAAGCCGCGCTGTTTCAGGGTCTCGGATACGACGTGTGGGTCAAGACGACGGGGTGTGAAGCGATGGTGATCCACGGCATTCCCGGCAGACCTGCGGAAGAGGTCTTTCTCTATCGGCCCTACGACAAACCCACGATTTGGGAGCAGCTCCGCGTAGTCGACTTGGCGGTTCGCGGGGGAGCACAGGTTTTTCTTTGGGAATGCATGGCCCTGAGGCCTCGATTTGTCGAAGTACTCGCGCACCGCTGGATGAACGCCTCAGTGTCGACGTTGACCAACGCCTATCCCGACCATGAAGATGTGATGGGGCCGAGTGGGGAGGATGTGGCCCGAGTGATCGCATCGTTCATGTCCAAAGGAGGCGTGTGCTTTACTGCGGAAGAACAGATGCTTCCCATCCTAAAAGAGCAGGCTCGTCTCGCCGGTACGGATTTGCGCGTGATCACGCCCACCGAGTCCGACTTGATTGCGGGCGATCTGCTCGACATGTTTCCCTACCAGGAGCATCCGAGAAATATCGCGCTGACCGTTCGGATGGCCGAGCATTTCGGGATCGATCGAGAGCGCGCCGTCTTGGCGATGGCCGAGCACGTGGTCCCCGATCTCGGCGTGCTGAAGACCTATCCTGCGATACAGCATCGCTACCGAGAGGCGTTCTTCACAAATGGCATGAGCGCCAACGAGCGTGCAGGCTGCTTGAGTAACTGGAAGAGGCTCGGGCTTTTTGAGCCGCAACCGCCCGATCAGTGGGTGGTCACCGTGGTGAACAACCGTTCTGATCGCATTCCCAGGTCGCGTGTTTTTGCAAAGATCCTGGTTCAAGACCTGAACGCGCGTGCGCATCTTTGTATCGGTACGGGGCTCAAAGGGCTTCGAACGTTTCTCGCAGAAGAGCTGGATGTCTTTCTCAGCACCCAGAACATTGCAGCGCTGCCCAATCGAGATGCTGCTGCTCCACAAGAAGAAATGCTCGAACGTTTCGATCGGCTCTTCGATCGTTTGGGATACCGGGTAAGCACGGTGGCGCTTCGAGAAGAGGTCTTGCGCATCGCGCTTGCCATGGGTGCGCGCAGGTCGGACCTTGAGGAGGCCTTTGCCGGTGTGGATCTCATCGAAGCGCATGCAGAGCACGTCGCGGAGATCGCGCGCTCTTGCGTCCCTGACGTGGAGCCTCAGGACTCGGAGGAGCAGCCCGCAACCTGGCAGGAGGCATCACGCTTTATTCGTCACGCGGTGCATACCCATCGCCGGCTCACCGCACTTCGCACGGCGCTGCTTTCGGACGAAGACCCTGCCGAACTCGATCGACGCATTCGTTCCCTGTATCGCGAGCTTTTTCTCGGGTCGGTGGTGTTTCTGGAAGACGTCTATGCGACCGGCGATCAAGTGATCGACCGAGCGGTAGGTATCGCGCCGCCGGGCAGTCGAATCCATCTTGTGGGCCTACAGAATATCAAGGGCACGGGACTAGATTTTGTCTATCGATGGCTGTCGATCGAAAAGGTTTTACGATCTACGGACTCTCTTTCGACCCCCAAGTTTCAGGCGGACGATGAAGCGCAAACGATCCGCTTTCTCGGGACCTACGGTGGATACGGGCTTTTTGACTGTCGGGTTGCGCTTCGTGCTCTTCGCAGCCGAATTCGGCCCGATACGTCTTCGGAGACGAAGCTCTTGCTTGAGCGATCGATCGGGCGCCTTGAGGAGCTGGAGCAGAACCTTGCGGCGCGACTGTCCACCCAGCATGCGCGTTCGATCGTGGAACGAATCATGGCTGTAGCGGAGCAGTGGCTGGATCCTTTGGACAGCATTGCTCGCGCGGTTCGAGCGCGTCGAGTGCAAGAAGCGTTTGTGTACGGAACGCTGAGTCAGACAGGCGCTGCGGCCCGGATGCGCGAGATCACCTCTCGGGACAAGGGAGGGTGGCTCTACAAAGCGATCAAGTCGATATCAGCGCGCAAGGAAACTGGAGGGTGATCTTCGCCTTCGAGCGACGTGCTCATGCCAGGCGGCTATGCTCATGCCAGCCCGGTCGTGTCCGTCACCGCTGCTGAGCACTACCAGGGGATATCCGTTCCGTCCCAGGCAAAGAAGCGGCCGTTTTCCGCAGAGGTAAGTCCGTCGAGCACTTTCAAGAGGCTTTGGACCGCTTTTTGGGTCGAGAATACGACTTTAGCGCTGCGCTGATACGGTCTGCTCAGATCGGTGTCCACCGTGCCTGGGTGCAGTGCGACAACGCATGCGTCCTTGATTCGCCGCTTGAGCTCGATCGATAGGTTCTTGGTCAACATGTTTTGAGCGGCTTTGGAGCATCGATATCCGTACCAGCCGCCCAAGCGGTTGTCCGAGATGCTCCCCACCCGCGCCGACAGGCTGGCAAAGACTGCCGGAGATCCTTGCATGAACGAGGCGAAATGTTTGGCAACGAGTGCTGGGCCCACCGTATTGATCCGAAAAGCGGAGACCAGTTGCTCCGGATCGATTTGGGAGAGTTTTTTTTCTGGCACCACCCCGTGTCCATGGAGCAGTCCGGCCACGTTGATGATCCACCGCAGGGATTCACCTCGCGCGGCAAGCCGCTCTGCTGCCTTTTCGAGGGTCGATTCATCGAGCAAATCGACTTTTTCGATAGAAATATGTTTTTGGCGCTTTGCGAGTTCCTGCAGTTCTGAAGATCGCTCTGGTGCACGCGCGGTTGCAACCACTCGGGTTCCTCGCTCGCTCAGCTGTTTGCAGAACTCGAGACCGATCCCGCGGCTCGCCCCTTGAATCATCACGCTTTCCATGAGCTGCCCCTGTAGTTTTCTTCAGTGTTCCACATGCCTGCCCCAGATCGCTTGAAGTCTTTGGTCTCGACCGCAACCGGCTCGGTAGCGTGCATAGTGGACTGGATGGGTCTTGTAGAAATCTTGGTGGTAGCCCTCCGCAATCCAAAACGTGGCGGCGTCTCGCACTTCCGTTGCAATCGGTACTTGAAGCGCCGCTCTGACCCGCCTTTTGGCGCGCTCGGCTAAGGTTCGTTCCGTTCGGTTTTTTACAAAGATAGCGGAGCGGTACTGAGATCCTCGGTCGCAGAACTGACCGTCGTTTTGAGACGGGTCGATATTGCGAAAAAACACGTCGAGCAGACGTTCGTAAGCGATCTGGCGCGGGTCGTACTCGACTCGAACCGCTTCCACATGTCCGGTCGTCGAGGTGCCGATCTGATCGTAGGTCACGTGGTCGACATGCCCGCCGGTGTATCCGGATAGGACGGAGTACACGCCGTCGAGATCTTCAAATGGGCGCTCCATGCACCAAAAGCAGCCTCCAGCGAAGATCGCCACCGCGTGATCCGCCGCTGGTGGGCCGGCTGCGCGGGTACCGGAGCTTTGGCCCGCCGCAGATCCTTGGGTACATCCGGCGGTAAGCAGCAGTGTGACGATGACTGCAGGCTTGATGAAGCGATTCATCGGCGCACTCCAGGTTCAGCAGAGAGTGCGGAAGCCCTACGAGAGGGCGCGAAATCGAGTGAGGTTCCGTTGATGCAGTAACGTAAGCCGGTCGGTGCGGGGCCGTCTTCAAACACATGCCCCAGATGTCCACCACAGCGGGCACATTCGACCTCGGTCCGAATCATGCCGTGGCTTAGATCGGTGCGCTCCGAGACCCTACCTGCCTCGACAGGCCTCGTAAAAGAGGGCCACCCGGTTCGGGAGTCGAACTTATCGCTTGATCGAAACAGTGGCGCCCCACACCCGGAGCAGTGAAAGGTTCCTGAGCGATGTTCCCCGTTCAGTGGGTGGGAAAACGCGCGTTCGGTACCTTCTTGTCGCAGTATTCGGTACTGATCTCGAGTGAGCCGTCTCTTCCATGCTTCCTCCGAGAGATGGAGACGGCTTTCGATAGGAGGCGGCGAGGTCGATATCCGTGAAACCGGCGATTCTGGACCAGGCCACGGCGCTACAGCCTGTGCTTGGGCACATGAGCTGGTGGCCCATCCCAGCATCATCCAGATCAGTAAATAAGTACGGCGCGGCCGATCCGAACGTCTGCATAATTTGGAGGTTTGCCCCTTAAAGTACGTATGAGGCGCGCCGCGGAGGCTGCCCCTATTGGCCGTCACGCACGCACCGCGTACCGTCGCCATCCATCTCCCGAACATCATGGTCTACTGTACGGGCCCTAGCGGCTTAAAGTTACATTTGAATAAAGGCTAGTTGGGTATTGAGGCGCGAGTTCAGCCACAAGCTGCAGTCGTCGCTTCGAGGCGTGTCTGCCGGAGCGGTTTCAGTGCGACATCGTGCAGCGGTTCTGCGAGAAACACGACGCGATTTCTCCCCCCACGCTTGGCCTCGTACATCGCCAAGTCTGCTCGGTGTTCGAGAGTCTCTGCGGATTCCGATCCGTTCCAACTTGCGATGCCTATGGACACTGTCTGGTCGATAGAGTCTTTGCGCGCGATCTTGAGCGGCTCTCGGGTCAGGGCAAGTCGGATCCGTTCTCCGACCGCATGCGCCTGGGCGGCATCCGCGGCGGGCATGAGCAAGACGAACTCCTCTCCGCCTCTTCGCACGAGCACATCGGTCGTTCTGACGTGTTGCCTTACGATATCGACGAAGCAACGAAGCACAGCGTCTCCTGTTGAGTGGCCGAACTGGTCGTTGACGCGTTTGAAGTGGTCTAGATCCATGAGCAGAACAGAGAGTGGATTGGCGTTGCGACGGGCTCGGCTCATCTCCAATTTCAGTCTTGGCAGGAGATGACGGCGGTTGTAGGCCTGCGTTTCAGGATCCGTTAAGGTCAGGGTTTCGTACTCTGAGATTCGCAGAATTTGCGCGGCGAGATTTGCGAGCGTATCTCCAACACACTGCGCTTTGTCGGGTTCGCAAAAGGGGACGCGACGACGAAGGGTGAGTGTGCCCCGGTAGGCACTTCCGATGGCGAGGCGCGAGGAGATCTCGGCGCTGTCGTCCCCTTTCAGCTGCCTTCCGTGCACGTAGTCCGTCAGCGCTCCCTCTGCGTCGTAGATTTGAGCGATGGCGCAGTCGGCGTTGGTGAGGTTTACGCCAACGCTTAGGATGCGCTGAAGCGCTGGCTCGAGGTCCGTTCGCTCCAGCAAGTCCGCAGTTAGCTTGGCTAGCACATCCAGCGCGTTTTTTTCCATGGCGCCGATGGTATGTCCGCTCGCGACAATGGAAAGAGAATAATCGATGCCTGCAGGAAATTTGCATTCTGGTGACATCGCAACCCGCTTCATATCGAAGCCCTCATCTTGGCCTCATTAGGGTTCCACGCTACCTTTGCGTGACCGTGCGTTTGAGGCGTGGGTATTCAAAGGTCCAGAATTCGTGGTCGGTCTCGGTACTGCCGACGAGATCCCTCGCGCGCATCGTGTTGGCTCCGCTCATGCTGTTCGGCTGCACGCTGTTCGGCTGCACGCTGTTCGGCTGTACGCTGCCGGATCGCCTCAGCGAAAACGAAGTCGTCTGCAGCCCGCGCCGCCTCGCAAGCCATCTGCTGTGCGGTCCCAAGCAGGTTGGTCGAAGAAACAGGGCCTGTGAGTCTGCGGGCCTCCATCCCGAGGCGCCTCCGGGAGCGCTGCTTGCAAGTCTGAACCTACCCCCGTCGAAACACATGCCTACGTCGCGCATGCAAGGAGTGCCGCGCGTCGTTTCAGGGAGCCCCGTTCACCCTCTACTTCGAGGGCTGAGCGAGGGAGCGGGTCAGCCGTTCGGTTCGAGCAAGATCCAACAGCCTCGCTCCAGATGGCGTGCGGGAACAGAGACCCTACCTCCAAGCGCTCGGTATTCGAAGATGCAGCGTCGATCGCTGCGTCGCGCGCAGCAGCTCGGTCTGGGAACGACACGGGCTGCACGACAGTTGCTCGCGGGTCGGGTCGAGCCTCGCTGGATTCAGGCCGCCGGTGGGTCTCGATTTCCAGGTACCCTGCAGTGGCCCGTTCGCCATGGCTGGATCACACGCGGTTTTGGTAGCGGAGAAGGGGGGTATCATCTCGCGGTCGACATCATGGGAACGATCGGCTGGAACGTGCGCGCTGCCGCCTCAGGGATCGTCGCGTACTCGGGTGATGGAGTGCGTGGTTTTGGAAACCTGGTGATGCTCGTTCATCCGGGAGGGTGGGTCACCATGTATGCGCACAACTCGGTGAACCTCGTGGTCGCCGGCGAAACTGTGGCTCGGGGCCGCGTGCTCGCCGAAGTAGGCAGCACCGGAATCAGCCGAGGTCCGCACGTGCACTTCGAGTTTATCTACAACAGGCAAAACTGCGATCCAGCGGCGTTGTTCCGCCCTGGAGTTCGGCGCCGCAATGGTGGTTGGGCTGCCGTCAGGAAACGCCGGTGGACCGATCCGGGCCGGCGGCCCCGTGAGGTTCGCTGCGCTCGGCGCAGGCGACATCCCCGCTCTCGGTATCGGCAGGGCGCTCAAAGGACTCCGGAGCGATGACTTCGATCGCCCTCACCATCGCGGGCTCAGACCCTTCAGGCGGAGCAGGTTTGCAGGCCGACCTGAAAACCTTCCATCAGCACGGGGTGTACGGTGCCGCCGCTGTTTCTCTCATTACGGTTCAAAATACGCGATCCGTTTCCAAAGTGGTGCCTCTCGAGCCGGAGCTGCTGCGCAGTCAGATCCGAGCGGTCATCGAAGATTTGGACGTCGATGCAGTCAAGACCGGGGCGCTCGGTAGCGAGGCAAATATCGAGGTTGTGTCTGAAGAGTTTCGCGACCGACGGGTTCCCCTGGTGGTCGATCCGGTCATGGTAAGCACCCACGGTGCCTTGCTGCTCGACGAGTCTGGTCAAAGACGTGTACGTGCCTTGCTGCCCTCGACCTTTCTGGTGACACCCAATGCACCTGAGGCTGCGCTTTTGACAGGGCGTTCGGTTGCGTCGGTTGCGGATGCAGAGGACGCCGCAAGGGCCCTCGTCCAGTGCGGGGTAGAGAGCGTATTGGTCAAAGGAGGTCACTTGCCTCACGACGAGCAGGCCTGTGATGTGCTCCTCACCCAGGGGGTGATCCATCGCTTTCCGGCAAAGAGAATTCCATCTCGGCATACTCACGGTACGGGCTGCTCCCTCTCCGCTGCGATCACCGCATGGCTTGCACACGGGGAGTCGCTTCCGACCGCGGTATGGAGAAGCAAACGCTGGATCTCGAGCGCCATCGAATCGGCCAAGCCCATAGGAACCGGCGCCGGACCGATCAATCACGCTGAGCCAGTGGTCCCTTAGGACCGTAGCGCGACGTGTCTCAAGGCCTCTTCATCGCTGTCGTGTTCCATGGCGTTTTTTCGCATAGTGCGCGGTTTGTCTCGCAGGAGAAAGAGAATCCGGATAGCCTACGCTCCCATGACCGAAGTCACCGAGTCGGTGAAGCATCTCTCAGATGAACCAGGGGATCATGCGCTCGCGTATGTTGATCTCGAGGTGCTTTGCCGCGAACCGCGACTCGTAAAGAAGTTCGCCAGCATGATCGTTGCACGGGTTCAGGAGTTCGCTCCAGGACGTCGATGGACGCTCGAAGACCTCAAGGATGTTCTCGACAACGCGGCTCAAGGAGCTGAGCAACAGACGCGGGCTCAGGTTCTTGCTGGACGGCATTTTCGCAAGAAACTACGCGAACAGAGTCATCTTGCGGCGCGACACGGCGACCGGTTTTCCTGCGTTGTGCTCTCGCTGGACGAGCGATGTGTTGACGATGAATACCCAAGCGTTCTGGACGCCGTACTCGATCGTCTCAGAGGTTCCGATATGGTGTTCCTTTACCGGCGAAAACTCGCTCTGCTTTTGCCGGGTTTGGGGAGCGAAGCCTTGAGCCCGCTGCTCGATCGAGTTCAGGCGCTCGTCAGTTTTGGTTCTGGTGAGAGCACGCTTGCTTCGATAGATGCTCTGGTTTGCCCGAATGACATCATCGAGACCACTGAAGCGGTTCTCGATTGGGCAGAAAATCGCCTGCGCTGACATGACCGGTGGTCGAATTCCCCATGTCGAGATTGGACCCTGGCCTTATCGAGCAGCGACGGTTCCTTGCAGAATCGCATGCAGTCCTGCTACAGCCGGAGCATCGGAATCGAGGTGCAGGCCACCGAGATTATACCCAGTCTTGTCAAGTGAAGTCTCGCCTCCCGATTCACGATGCTGCTTTGCGGCCCTGGGTGCTCTCGACTTTGCATAGGCGCTTGGAGAGATCCTATGGCTCGCAGAAAACGCACCAAATCCTCGTCCAGCTTGGCCGAAGACGTTGTCGGCCCGATCGACGACGCCTCGCTCGCTGAAGAGACGCAGCGACGTTATCTCAATTACGCGCTGAGTGTGATTACCTCGCGGGCGCTGCCGGATGTGCGCGACGGACTCAAGCCGGTGCAGCGCCGCATCTTGTACACCATGCTGAACGAGCTTCGACTCCGACACGATGTGAAGTACCGCAAGAGTGCCGCCATTGTCGGTGACGTCATGGGTAAATTCCACCCGCACGGGGACTCTGCAATCTACGATGCGCTCGTACGTCTCGCTCAAGAGTTCACGATGCAGGCGCCGCTCGTAGACGGACGAGGCAATTTCGGTTCTCCAGACGGTGATGCAGCAGCGGCCATGCGGTACACCGAAGCGAGACTCACCAAGCTTTCTGAAGAACTACTGGTCGAGCTTGGAAAACGCACGGTTTCGTTTCGTCCAAACTACGACGGAACGCGATTTGAGCCGGTCGTGTTGCCCGCTCGTTTTCCCAATCTGCTGGTCAACGGTTCCCAAGGAATCGCAGTCGGGATGGCAACCTCGATCCCCCCGCACAACCTTGGAGAGGTGATCTCGGCGTGTTTGGCGATGATCGACGATCCCGATCTCGATACGCGCAATATTCTCAAACACGTGAAAGGGCCTGATTTTCCAACCGGCGGTCAGCTTGTCTGTAGTCGAGCCGAACTCGCTCGCGTGTATGAAAGCGGACACGGCTCTCTTCGCTTGCGTGGCGCTTGGAAAAAGGAGCCTCGTCGTGGCGGCGGGTTCGACCTGATAATTCACTCGATTCCCTACACGGTGGAGCGACGCGCCGTCGTAGAAAAGATCGCCGATGTCATACGCAGCAAGAAACTCCCTGCAGTGCAGGATGTTCGCGACGAGAGCACAGAGGAATGTCGTATCGTTTGTGAGCTAAAGAAAGACACCGAGTTCGATCTCGTGATGGCGTATCTCTATAAGCATACGCCTTTAGCGACCAATGTGAGCGTCAATCTCACGTGCTTGGTGCCTACAGACAATCCAGAAATTTCAGCTCCAGAACGGGTCTCTCTCTTTAGGACGCTGCGGCATTTTCTCGATTTTCGCATGGAAGTCGTCACCAAGAGGCTGCAGTTCGACCTGCAGAAACTTGAGGAGCGCATTCACATTCTCGAGGGACTCGTCGTTATTTTCGAGTTTCTCGATGAGGCCATTCGGATCATTCGTAAGTCCGACGGAAAAAAAGATGCGGCTCAGAAACTAATGCGCCGCTTCGAGCTGGATGAGCTTCAAGTCGAGGCGATTCTCGAGCTCCGTCTTTATAAACTGGCCAAACTCGAAATCCTGCTCATTCGTCAAGAGCTACAAGACAAAGAAAAACAAGCCGGGAAGATACGTGCCCTACTCAAGAGTGACTCTGGGCGCTGGAAATTGATCCGTAGTGAGTTGAACGAGCTTAAGGCAGAGTTTGCGAGGCCGAGGCGAACCAAGATTGTGGCGAACGTTCAAGAGCCCGACTACGACGCGCAAGCCTACATCGTCGATGAAGACGCCATGGTGCTGATCAGCGTGCAGGGATGGCTCAAACGACAGCAACGCATTCGTGACCTTGCAACCACTCGGGTTCGGGAGGGTGATCGGGTGATGGAGGTGGTCGCCGGATCGACCAAGAGCTCGGTGGCTTTGTTCTCCTCGGCGGGCATCTGCTACGTCCAGCGACTTGTCGATATTCCCCAGACAAGCGGTTACGGCGTTCCCGTACAAACGCTGCTCAAGATGGGGGACGGGGAACGGATCGTGGCGATGACGAGCTTCGACGCCCGTTTCTTGAACGTTCCTGAACCGTCAGACGAGACCCAAGAACCCGAGGAGCCTTTGGCGCTAGTGGTGACCGCACTCGGAAAATCACTGCGCTTTTCTCTTCGCAACCATCGCGAGCCGTCGACAAAAAGCGGTAGAAGATTCTGTCGACTCAAATCAGGTGACGAGGTGATCTACTGCGGCGTCTCTCAACCAGGAACGACTGTGGCCGTGGCTACCGCGGGTGGCCGAGCGCTTCTTTGCAGTATCGATGAAGTTGCTGTTCTTGGAGGACCAGGGCAGGGGGTCACGCTCATCCGCCTTCAGGACGAAGATCGTGTGGTTGCAGCCCGCTTGCTTGCCGCGCGTGATGACGCCTTGGTGGTCAAGCGGCTCAATGGAAGCGACTACCCAATCTCAAAGCGCAAATACGAAACGGTCTCCCGCGGCGGTAAAGGGCATGCGCTGTTTAAGCGTGGCTCTGTCGAGAGACCGGTCGAGGCAGAGGTGGTCCTTCCCGAGTTTCCAGCGGAGGAGAATTGATGGCCGAAACCAGCTACAGCGCGCGCGACATCGATGTGCTCGAGGGGCTCGAACCCGTTCGCAAGCGTCCGGCGATGTACATCGGCGGTACGGACGCTTCCGGGTTTCACCATCTGCTCTGGGAGATTGTCGACAACTCCGTGGATGAGGCGATCAACGGGCATGCATCGCGCATAGAAGTGACGCTTGATGCTGATTTTAGGGGTGCCTCCATCTCCGATAACGGGCGGGGTATTCCTGTTGATATTCATCCTAAGCATAAGAAATCTGCACTGGAACTTATCCTAACTACGCTACATGCAGGTGGTAAATTCGAGGGAAAGAGCTACCAAGTCTCCGGAGGTTTGCACGGCGTAGGAAGTTCAGTTGTAAACGCTCTGAGCTCAGAGCTGACCGCTACCGTTCGTCGAGAGGGAAAAGAGTACATCCAAACCTACGAGCGCGGCGTCCCAACTGCCAAGCTTAGCCGAGGTAAAAAGGCTAGCGGCAGAGGCACAACGATTTACTTTCGTCCCGACGAATCTATTTTCGGCACGAAGGCCCGATTCGATCCGGGTGTTGTCAAGGATCGACTCGAAGCCAAGAGCTACCTGCACAGGGGACTTCGTATCGTTTTTCGAGACGAAGGCTCAAAAGAGCGGATCGAATTTCACCATCCAGACGGGATTCGTGAGTTTCTCGAAAAAGAGGTTCGCAGTAGCGGAAAACCTCCAGTTCACGCAGAGGTGTTTCATGTTGAACGGGAGGAAGAGCCCAAGTTTGAGCTGGCCTTGCTTTGGACTGAGGCGCCCACGGATAGGTTGCGCAGCTATGCGAACGGTATACCGACGGCTAGTGGCGGCACCCATGAGAACGCACTGAAGCAAGCACTAAACAAGGCTGTCCGCGCGTACATGGCCAGCTGCAAACTCACGCCCAAAGGGGTGCAGGTGTCGGCTGAGGATATCCGCGAGGGCGTTTTCGCGGTCCTGAGCGCCTATATTCGCGAACCTCAGTTTCAAGGACAGACCAAGGATCGTCTCAACAATCCGGAGATTACCGCGCCGATCGAAGGAGCGATCCGTACCGCTCTTGAGCAGTGGCTGCTCGAGAACAAGAGCATGGCAGAGTCGGTGGTCGCCCGTATCGTACTGTCGGCCCGGGCCCGTCAAGCAAGTCGAGCCGCCAGTCAGCAAGTTCTTCGCAAGACCGCGGTGAGCCATCGCCTAAATCTGCCCGGTAAACTCGCGGACTGCGCCAGCACCGATCCAAACGAGAGCGAACTGTTCCTGGTCGAGGGCGACAGTGCAGGCGGCAACGCCAAGCAAGGACGCGACCGCCGAACGCAGGCGATCTTGCCGCTTCGAGGCAAGGTACTCAACGCCTGGCGTGCAAGTCGCCAGCAGATCTTGGGCAATAAAGAGCTTTCAGACGTGGTCAGTGCCCTCGGATGCGGGATCGGTAAAGATTTCGATATTCGAAAGCTCCGCTATTCCAAGGTCTTTCTGCTCATGGATGCGGACAGCGATGGGCATCATATTGCGACCCTCCTCCTCACCTTCTTCTATCGAATGCTTCCCGGATTGGTTCGCGCCGGGCATGTTTATTTGGCGCAACCACCTCTGTACCGAGTGGATGCAGCCAAGCAGACTTATTGGGCGCTGGACGACGGCGAGCGAGATCAGGTACTAAGCGGTCTGCCCAAGAACGTGAATGCCGACGTAAGCCGATTCAAGGGGCTGGGAGAGATGACGGCGGCAGAGCTCAGAGACACCACGCTCGATAAAGCCAGGCGAAGGGCACTCCGAGTCACGATCGACGGTGAGCTCGAAACCGACCGAGTTTTTGAGGAGTTGATGGGTAAAGATGCTTCCTCTCGCTACCAGTTCATCATGGATCACGCGCCTCGGGCGGATGTTGGCGATTTGGACGTTTGAGGCCTTGCCCCTGCCCGGGGTGTGCAGTCTCTCGCGCATAGTTGTGCAACCACCTGTCGATAGGGTGTAAGATGCCGTCATCCATGCAAACTCGCGGTGGGAAGCTTAGGGGCCCGTTGCGTGACGCGGTGGTTTTCGCCATCGCTTCTGTCCTATTGTATCCCGTGGCCACGCCCTCTGCTCGGGAGGCAACGAGTTCCCGAGCGCCTTTCGGCGATCTTCAGAGCTGGCTGATGTTCACTCCCTCGCGTGCCGCCGCACAGGAATCGAGGGCAGAGGACATGTCCGAGCCGAAGATGCAGGGTGAGCCGTGGCTTCTTTCGGGAGATGCCTCTTTTGCGCTTCCTCTGACCGAACCCCAATCGGATTGGTTCGGGCCGGGCGCAACGGTTGGACTTTCGGTGCAGCGTGGATTGTTTCCTTGGCTCACCGCAGGGCTTCGCTTCCGTTTTGGCTTTTTGTCCGACGGAGATGCGCCAGACGAAACCCTGCAGGATCCCGGATTAGGTTCTTTTTACATCGCCAGTGCTCTGCTTCGCGTGCGACCTCTCGGCTCCAGAAGGGATCCTGCGCGAGGTACAGGTCTGTACCTGGAAGGCGCTCTCGGAGGAGGCTTCACCGGAGAGGATTTAAGGCCAGCGATCGAGCTCGGTGCAGGGTACGGTTTTGAGGTGGGATCGGTAGATATCGGTCCTGTGATTCGCTTTCTCCAAATCATCGAGAGCACGGATGCGCTTGACAACCGCGATGCGCGTCTGTTGCTTCTCGGTGTAGAAGCGACTCTCTTCGACCGACGCAAGCGACCGCCTGTTGTTCCCGTGGTCCGTTCCGATCGAGATGAGGACGGCCTGTACGATGAGGACGATGCGTGTCCAGATCTGCCTGAGGACTTTGACGGGTTTGAAGACGAAGATGGCTGTCCGGATCTCGATGACGATGCGGACGGTATTCCTGATACGGAAGATCAGTGCCGTCTGGAGCCCGAAGATCGAGATGGTTTTGAGGACGAAGACGGTTGCCCAGATCCTGATGATGATTCCGACGGTTTCCTAGATATCGACGATTTGTGTCCCAATGAGCCGGAAGTGGTCAACGGAGTCGAGGATGATGACGGGTGTCCGGATGAAGGGCTCATCGAACTCATCAACGATCGCATCGTATTGGAGGAGCGGGTTTTATTCGATTTCGATCGCGTTAGAATCAAGAGTCGAGGCCATGCCGTTCTAGGTGCGATCATTCAGTTATGGAGGCTTCATCCGGAGTGGGCTCAAGTGGTGATCGAAGGTCATGCAGACGTGCGCGGTACCGCGGAACACAATCTCGACCTCAGCGAAAGGCGGGCCGCGAAAGTACGACAAGCTCTGGTAGAGATGGGCATGCCCGCTGAGATGCTGACCAGCGTCGGATATGGCGAGGAGCATCCGCGAGACCTGCGTGCGGTAGATGACGCGCACCAAAGAAATCGTCGGGTTGAGTTTGTCATCACGGCGCGACACCCGCCTTCTGAGGCCCCCCCGGCTGACTTAGGGCAAACCCCAGGGGAGGGCGCCACCGCGGCTCAACCGTTAGAGAAATCGTCGGACCGCGGTCCTTGGAACACCGAGCGGGTGGGCGCCCAATGAGCAGGATGCGCATGATCGGCCGAGCGACTGTACAGGTCATTCTGGGTTTGTTTGCGGTTCTCGATGGCTGTGGCAGCTCCGTGGTGGGCGGAGAATGTCGTGACGGTTTGACGGTCTGCTCGGGCAGGTGTGTGGACCTCAGCTTGGATCCATCGCATTGCGGGGCGTGTAATAACGTCTGTCCCGCTGCATGCTCGAATGCCACCTGTACCGCGGCAGATATAGATGGTGCTGTTCTAGATGGGGCGATAGACGATGCAGCGGTAGACGGAAGCGCAGATGGAGGCGGACCGCTCCCGGATGGTCAAATCACGCCCGATTCTGGTCTGACAGACGGCGGAGAGTCCGATGGGGAGGTGTCTGACGGTGCCCTCCTTCTGGATGGATCTGTCGACGGCGCGACGGGTTTGGATGGCGCGACAGGTTTGGATGGCGCGACGGGTCAGGATGGTTCCATGGGAGATGCGTCGGTCTCGATGGATGCCGGAATCTGCGTTTGCGGGATTGGTGAGGTGTGCTGCGGCGTCGACTGCGTGGATCCTCGTTTCTCCTCAACACACTGCGGCGTGTGCGACAATACGTGCGGCACCGGACAACTGTGTGGCGTGAACCCTCCAGGCAGCGATCCGGTCGCGAGTTGTGTCGATATATGTCCCGCGCCCTTAGTCTCCTGCGGTGATTTCTGTCTAGATTTGTCGATCGACGATCCCACAAATTGCGGTGGATGCGGGATTTCCTGTTCGAGCGGAATCTGTACAGATGGCGCGTGCCAAGGGTCGCTCGCTGCCCATGTGGTGGTGATCGGGCACGACTTCACCCAGAGCCTTGCAGCCATGGACAATCTGCTCGCGAACGCAGTGTTCTTATCGCGAACGATTCAAACGCCGGTCCGGGTGCTCGTATACGAGGGAACCGCAGGAGTCACTTCGATCGGCAACATACAAAGCGCGATCAATAGCGCGGCAATAGCCTGGACTCCTCAGCCCGTTTCATCGGCACAGGAGATCACGAGATCCCTCGCGAACGCAAATGTCCTGCTCTTTTATCCTCAGCCAGGCATGTCTGATGTCGAGCTTGAACTGCTCGGTGCGCCCTTGACGTTGGCACTACAGCAGTTCGTAGAGCGAGGCGGAGTGATCGTTCTTCTCGACACGCATTCAGAGTTCAACTCGGGTACGTATCAAATACTGCAGTCTGCCGGTCAGTTTGTGGCAAGTAGCGTCGAAGAAGTGTCTGGAGCCACGGTTCGAGTGGTCCGTGCTGGCGATGCGGTCGCGCTCGGTGTGACCACGATGTACGTCGCACAACCGACAAGCGTGTCGTTTGAAGGAACGACCGTGAATGCAGTGGTGGCCGGGGATGACGGGCCGGTTGTGCTGCACGAGGCGATCAATCCTCCGCTCTAAGATTTGCTGCCGCGCTTTTGGAATACAGGCCGCTCCAGCGGAACGATGCCGCGCTGGGGTCAGGATCTCCACGTTCGGGGCTCGAAGCACGAGTTATGATGTCTTCGTTTCTGCCTGTTTTTTGACCTCGGCAGCGGTCTTTGGTCAAACACTTACATAACCGCTTCGATGAGCCTCAGTATTGTTTGGGCTCGTGGAGGACTGATGGATACCCCGAACTCGACATGTACTGTTTGTGGTCGCTCATTCAAGGTGCGTTTTCGCTATCAGGTGCAGGAGTCCTCATCGGGCAAGTTTGAATATTTCTGCTCACAGGCTTGCCAACAACATCATTCCGAGGGCGACTGCACTTGTGTCGAATGCGGATCTAAGTTTTCGTTGGAATATGCGTTCCAGCTTGCGGTGGTCGATCGAACTCCAACGCACTGGTGCTCAACTCAGTGTCGTAGTCAGTGGGAGGAAGCACGCCGGAACCAGGGCAATGATGTGTCGATCAAGCGTGCTCGCCGAATCGCGGTATTCAATCACAAAGGAGGTACCGCCAAGACTACGACAGCGGTCAATCTAGCCGCCGGAATTGCAGAACGAGGATTGTCTACGCTCATCGTGGACGCAGATGGCCAAGGCAACGTCGGAGCATCCTTGGGTATATCCGGAGAAAAGTCGCTTTATCATGTGCTCGTCCAGGGATTAGATATTTCTCAAGTTGCGATCCCGGTGCGTGAGAACTTGGATGTGATCACGTCCAATGCCACCTTGGCTTCCGCCGAAATTCATCTCGCTTCTTTGCCCAATCGCCATCGAATTATGAGAGATCGGCTCAGTCAAAACTCCAAGGATTACGACGTGATCGTGATCGATTGTGCTCCGGCACTCTCGCTTATGAATCAAAATGCGTTGTTTTACGCGGACAGCGTAGTAGTGCCGGTGGGATGCGACTATCTCTCGCTGCTCGGTGTCAAACAGGTGCTCCAAACACTCAAAGACGTACGACGTCTCTTGGCACACGACATCCGTCTTTTGGGGGTACTCCCAACATTTTTTGACAGACGTAACCGCATTTCAGTTCAGTCTTTAGAGACACTACAGAAGCACTTTGGTGAGCGTTGTCTGCCTCCCATTCGTGTCAATACCCGACTCCGAGAAGCACCTAGTGCGAGGCAAACGATATTCGAGTTTGCACCTCAGTCGAATGGAGCATCGGATTATGCGGGTCTAGTGCAGCATATTTGGGAAACAGGAGGGTTGGATGGAGTCAGATCAAAAGAGCACGCAGAAGAGCGCGATGAGCAACATGTTCTCTCCAGAAGAAGTGAAGGAGGTGCTGCAGGAAACCTTCTACAAGGCGCCCACCAGGGTGCACCGGCAGCGCAAGGCTAAGAAGCCAACTCACTACGAAGTTATCTGTATTTCCCTCTACAAAGAGGACTTGGGACGTCTTGATGGGATGGTAAGCGAGCTAAAAGAGCAGGGGCATCGTAAGATGAGCCGAAGCGCTTTGATTCGCTTTGCTCTAGACAGCGTAGATTTGACGTCACTACCAAAGGGTTATTGAGCAAGGAGCTATTGAAAATCTGGGTTCTGGATGAGGTCGTTATCCGGTTGTTTCCTTGACTGCTGTTTTGGCTCAGTTCTCCCCGGGTCGCGTTTTCGTTCAGATGTGTTTCGGATTTTCTTTGCGACTGCTCCCTGCCCAGGGCTCGATGGACCTAGCCTAGTTTCCGCAAGTTCTGCTGCCCCTGCGTGTCACCAATGTCCCCAGAGAACAGCTCCAATAAATTGGGTGCATCCATCGCGATCCAAGCCGCACGCTCTCGAAACTCAAACGCCAACGCGTCGCTGATCGTCGTACCGTCTTCAAGAACTCGACGCACGGTTTGATGCACTGTCATATAGCTAGAGAGACGCTCTCCGAACGACTTCCGATCGAGTCTAGTCACAAGGTAGGTTCCGAATTTGACATACGTTCCTACCGACCGATCGCCAAAGCGGCGAGCAAAGCGAGTTTCATAAGCGCGAAAAGCGGTGTTCTTGTTCAGTTCCATCAGAAAGCCTTAAACATGTGATCTCAGCGAACCGCAGATGGTGTTCCTTCAAGCTATGCGTATTTCATGCCAACGTGCCCAGAGGGTTCCTGGTTCCTGCCGCTTCGGCGCGAAAACATCGGTCTCCGTCGCGTTTCAACAGTCTGCGGGTTCGGCTTTACGGTCCACTTTGGCGCGCTAAGCTGGCGCCGGCGTCATTTTTGGAGCTAGATCCGAACCTGAATTGCCTCGGAGGTGATCGTGATCGAGGAACAGCTGGTACAAGCGCTCACTTTTGATGACGTTCTCTTGGTGCCCGGCTACGCAGATTTCGTGCCCTCTGAAGCCGATGTGCGAACTCGTGTCACCAGAGAACTAGAACTTCGCATTCCAGTTTTATCGAGTGCGATGGATACGGTGACCGAGTGGCGCACCGCAGTCACGATGGCTCGAGAGGGCGGGATCGGCATCATTCACAAGAATCTCTCGGCGGACGAGCAGGCACGTGAAGTCCTCCGCGTCAAGCGAGCTGAGAGCGGCATGATCGTCGATCCGGTGACCATCCGTCCTGACCAGCGTCTCGAAGAGGCCCTCGAGATCATGCGGACGCACGAGATCTCTGGCTTGCCCGTTGTAGAAGGTGAGCGAGTGGTCGGCATTCTCACCAGTCGCGACATCCGATTCGAGAACAACCTCGCCCAGCCTGTCGAGCGATTGATGACTCGAAAGCTGGTGACGGTACCTCCGGGAGTCAGTCAGGAGCGTGCGAGGGAGCTTTTGCATCGACATCGTATCGAGAAGCTCCTGGTGGTCGACGAAGACCAGCTTGTAGGGCTCATTACTATTAAAGATCTGCTTCAGGCGGAACGCTTCCCGAAGTCTACCAAAGACGATCTTCGGCGACTGCGAGTGGGCGCGGCGGTAGGCGTTGGTGGCGACAGCATGGAGCGGATAGAGGCTTTGGCGCAGGCAGGGGTCGATGTTATCGTGATCGATACCGCGCATGGACACAGTAAAGGGGTGATCGACGCAATTCGCCGCGTCAAAGAATTCGACCGGAGTCTGCAGGTCGTCGCGGGAAACGTAGCTACTGGGGAAGCCACTAGAGCTCTGATCGAAGCCGGTGCGGATGGTGTCAAAGTCGGAATTGGTCCGGGTTCTATTTGCACTACCCGTGTTGTCGCTGGTATCGGCGTCCCTCAGATCACCGCGATCACAGACTGTGCTCGAGCGGCTATGGAAGCAAACGTACCCATTATCGCTGACGGCGGGATCAAGTCTTCGGGAGACGTGGTCAAGGCTCTCGCTTCGGGAGCTCAGTGTGTGATGCTTGGGTCGCTTTTTGCCGGCACGGACGAATCACCTGGAACGCTGGTGCTTTTTCAGGGTCGAACATACAAGCAGTATCGCGGGATGGGATCTCTCGGTGCGATGCGGCGTGGGAGTAAGGATCGATACCAACAAGCCGATGTTGAGGATGTTCAGAAACTGGTGCCGGAAGGAATCGAGGGGAGGGTGCCCTATACGGGTCCTCTCAGCACGGTGATCTATCAGATCGTCGGCGGACTCCGGGCGGGGATGGGATATACGGGCTGTCGTACGCTCGAGGAGCTTCGCACGAAGGCGCGTTTCATCCGGCAGAGCCCGCAAGGATTGCGTGAGAGTCACGTGCACGATGTGGTTGTCACCGATGAGGCGCCCAACTACCGCGTCTGACTTCGACCTGCTTCCCCGGTCGTGTTACACGCTTCCGCATGCTGCGCCGCCCCGTACTGATCATTGACTTCGGCTCTCAATACACTCAGCTGATCGCTCGCCGAGTGCGTGAGCAGCACGTCTACTGTTGCATTCAGCCGTGCACACTCGCATTCGAGGCGCTTTTGGAACTCAGGCCCTACGCTCTGATTTTATCGGGTGGGCCCGCGAGTGTTTTTGCTCCGGGGGCGCCTCAGATCGATTCCAGAATCTTTGAGATGAATATACCTATCTTGGGCATTTGCTACGGAATGCAGCTCATGGCTCAAATCTTAGGAGGGGATGTCGAGGCGGCAGGAGAGCGGGAATATGGTCCTTCGACGCTCCGCATTACTCAGAGTAGGGGGATGTTCCGTGGCTTCGCTTCAGGAGAAACTACGGAGGTCTGGATGAGTCACGGGGATCGAGTCAAGTCGCTCCCCAGCGGTTTTGAAGTCCTCGGAGTGAGTTCCAATAGTCCCTTTGCGGCGGTTGGAAACGCGAATGACGGGTTTTATGCTTTGCAGTTTCATCCCGAGGTTGTCCACACTTCAAGGGGCACTGAGATGCTCCGGTCGTTCCTGTTCGAAGTTGTGGGGTGCCCCGCGGATTGGACTCCTGGATCCTTTGTGGCGGAGTCAGTGGAGCATATTCGCGCCCAGGTCGGCTCGGCAGGTGCGGTTTGTGGGCTTTCTGGAGGTGTAGACTCTGCCGTTGCCGCAATGCTCGTTTCACGTGCGATCGGTGAACGACTGACCTGCGTGTTCGTGGACAATGGTTTGTTACGGCAAGACGAAGCGAACCAAGTAGTGCGTACCTTCCGCGACCAGCTGGGGTTGAACCTAGTTCACGTCGATGCTGCCGACGAATTTCTTTGCGCGCTTGATGGTGTTTCTGATCCAGAGCAGAAGAGAAAAGTAATCGGCAGGGTATTTGTCGATGTATTCGAGCGAGAAGCCAAGAAGCTGTCCAATGTTGACTATTTAGTTCAAGGCACTCTTTATCCAGATGTGATCGAGAGTGTTTCTTTCAAAGGACCGAGCGCAGTCATCAAGAGCCATCACAACGTGGGCGGATTGCCCGATCGCATGGCACTGGCTTTGGTTGAGCCGCTTCGAGAGCTTTTTAAGGATGAAGTTCGCGCAATCGGTAAGGAACTCGGCATGGCTTCCGAAGTGCTTTCTCGACAGCCGTTTCCCGGTCCGGGTTTGGCAGTTCGCTGTCTCGGAACCCTATCTGACGAACGTCTGCGTATCCTTCGGGAAGCCGATTCCATCTTCGAACAGGAGATTCGTCGAGCCGGGCTCTACGACTGCGTCTGGCAGGCCTTTTGCGTGTTGGTGCCGGTGAAGACGGTAGGCGTGATGGGAGACAATCGTACCTATGAGTACGTGATCGCCCTTCGTGCAGTGGACTCTAAAGATGGCATGACCGCCGACTGGTCGCGCTTGCCCTTCGACCTGCTGGCGAAAGTTTCCTCGCGGATCATCAATGAAGTGCGAGGCTGCAATCGAGTGGTCTACGATATCTCCTCGAAACCCCCCGCAACCATCGAGTGGGAATAACTTCGGTCGCCTGTGCAGCACTACTTTTGGAGAGTTGTTCTTCGTGGAGTTCCCGCTGTTGGACTCCTACCCTTCTTTATACTCTCGTCGTGCAACATCGAGTCAAACTTTAGCCGTTTGCCTGCATCCCTTCGCGTGGTCACCGAACCACCTGAGGCGCGGGTCTACATCAACGGTCAATTTGTCGGGCAAGGGCACGTCTTAGAAGCGCAGCCTGCTGAGCTCCGAGTCGGCGAGAGTTTTATGACCGTTCAGAGTCCAGGCTATTTTCCCCACGATCTTCGTCTCGAACTCGTGCCGGGTGTCACGAAGGTTGAGGTTCGATTGCGTCCCGTGCCTCTGTAATTGAGCACTAAGAACGATTCTCTCTCTTGTGTACGATATCTTTGGGATCGAGGGCGGCGACAAATGCCTCCATCGCACGGGAGACTACCGATTTGCTCTTGCCGTCAAAGGTTATCTTAGTCTCGTAGGACGGATCGCCCCATACGGGATAGCTGCCAATATCGACTTGCGGGTACGCTTGCGTGAGTCGATTCAACAAGGGCGCGAGCAAAGATTCGTTGCATTGAGTGAAAACTTCGTTCGTAGCGAATGCCTCACCCGTGTCTAGTGTCTCTCGAAGCAGCTCGAGTTTCTTTCGGAACGCCTGCGGAACGCCCGGCATCACGAATACGTTCTCGACCCGGAGCGTAGGCCACATTTGATCGTCACCATGCACCAAGGTGGAGCCCTCCGGAATATCCGCCATTCGCAAATGAACTTCCGTAACAGCATCTCCATGGTGGGCTCGAATTCGCCGCTCGAGTTCCGGAGAGCGAGCAATCTCACGAGCGAAGTGTTGGGCGACTGCGGCTATGGTGACGTCATCATGGGTTGGTCCCACGCCGCCACTCGTAAATACCCAGTCGTAGTTCCCATCGAGGGTGGAGAGCTCGGATGCGATGTCTTGCTCCGTATCCCGGCACATCACGACTCGGTGAAGCTCGATACCCCATCGGAACAACTGTTTTGCCAGGACCTGAAGGTTGCTCTCTTGGATTTTACCAGTGAGCAGTTCGTTGCCGATGATGAGGAACGCTGCTGTAAGAGCCATAATCATCCACCCTAGCACGCGGTTTTCCACCGCGGTGCCGGCACGACCTAAAATGGTGCGCGCGGTCTGTTGATCCCACTTAAGCGAGTGCCCACGAATCGGATCAGATCACGAGAAGAACAGAGGCACTCGGAAGAACCCAACATTCTGAGAAGCTCGACTTGATCGGCTTCAGGTGAGCTGCGCGTGCCTTAGAAGTCTGGGTCGTAGTCGAACTCGGGTTCCGGCGGCGCCGGGGCGGTGGCGTTCATGCCGGCCCAGCTGGTTGCAAAGACCATAAGACCACCGACAAGCGCGCTGAGGAGATACATCCTACGTGGATGGTTCAGCTTGGCTAGTCCGAAGAATACGATGTAGAGCGGAATGACAGCGCAGAGTAGGCCTTGAGAAACACTCTGACGGAATGCCATGACGACTAGTACGGCACCCGCAGCAAGAGAAATTAATCCTGAGAGCGCCAGTAGTGCATTGAACAGCAGATACATCATCAGCTCCGAATTATCCTGGGTGGGCAGGGTTGAGTTTGAATCAGTGAAAGGTGCATTTTATCGCTACATAGATCTTGTCGCTACGTAGAGAGCAACGCCTGCGGCGACGGAAGCATTCAGGCTTTCCATCGGGCCTTCGAGCGGTATCCTGACAAGCTGCTCGCAGTGTGCTGCAACCAATCTTCTAAGCCCAGTACCCTCGGATCCGATGACAAGTGCTTTGGGGCGATTTGTGGTTTCTAGCAGCGAGAGGTCGCCGTTTCCTTCCGCTGCCAGTCCCAAAGTTTCGTATCCAGATTTGGAAAGATGAGCGAGCGTCCGTGAGATGTTACTTACGCGCGCGATGCAAGCGTACTCTGTGGCGCCCGTGGATGCACGCACGACTACCGGAGTGACTGGGCATGCCCTTCGCTGCTGGATGACGATGTGCTTTACTCCGAATGCGACCGAGCTTCGCACGATCGCGCCAAAATTGTAGGGATCCGTAATACCGTCGAGTACGACGACTCGCGAGGGGGCCTCTTCAAGAAGTTGCGATATGTCCGCATAAGGATAGGGTCCGGCGATCGCAACCGCTCCTTGATGGCGAATCTCTGGAACCAGGCAGTCCAGTTCATGATCGGGCCGATGCTCCACCGGAATGCGGCGTTGATTGGCCAGCTTCTCTATATCTGGATGGTTTCGGGCTAGATATACCGCGGCGATCTCGAGTTGCTTCTGATTCAGTGCGGAGGTGACCGCTCGGATGCCTGCAATTTTACGAGGCATTTTCTACGAGGCGTTGCGCGAGGAGGCGACTTCAATTTCGTTCAGGATAGATCGGGCGGACGCCAGAGGATCTGGGGCTTCTCGAATGGGACGCCCGACAACCAGCAGATCGGCACCATGTGTGATCGCTGTGGTTGCGGTCTCTGTGCGCTTCTGGTCGTCTGCGCTTCCGCCGGGATTGAGGCGGCGGATACCTGGCGTGACTAAATGAGCTTCTGGCCCCAACTCTTGGCGCAGGGATGCGCATTCGAGGGGAGCGCATACAAAACCTCGAACTCCACAGTCAAACGATACTCGTGCGAGTCGATGTGCTGCAGCGTTGGCGTTTCCCATCATCCCAATGGCTTCAAGGTCGGTATCCGAAAAGCTAGTAAGCACGGTGACTGCAAGTATTTTTGTATTTGCCTGTAATGTGCACGAAGCTGCTCTGCGCAGCGCTTCTGGTCCCGATGCGGCGTGGACCGTAACATAACGAACCTGGTGAGCGACTGCAGCGTGGACCGCACGTTCGACCGTGGCCGGGATATCGTGAATTTTGAGATCCAGAAAGCAGGCAACGTTTCGTTCAGCAAGGTCTTTCAGCAGCCTTGGACCTTCGCTGATGAATAGCTGGAGGCCTACCTTGAATACGCCGATCTCACTTTGAAGCGTGTCGACCCACCGAAGCGCTTCCTCACGGGAGTGTACATCGAGTGCGAACGCAATACGGTCGCGGGCGGATAAGTTCGTCATCGGATTCTAAGGTCTACATAAGTAAGAAGGGGTGTCGGGCCGGAGCCCGCAACCTAGAACCTACAGCCCGTCGAGACCTGCTAACGGATCGTCGCTGATGCCGGTTGCTCGACTACCCATCGACGCAGCTCCCATATCGGCGCTTCGTTCATTCATCGTAGCGCTGTTTGCTCCCCGGGCTCGGGCCGCCCGAATCGCGGCAAGCCGTCGGGTTCGCGCTGTGCCCTCCGGTTGGCGTGTTTCTGCTTGGGCCGCGGCCTGTGCTTCAGCTTCTCGGCGTGCGTTTTCAGCCTCTTGCCGCGCATGCTCCGCCGCCTCGGCCTGCTCTCGCAACTCAGCCGCCTCTGCCGCTTGACGCTCGTGGTTGGCCCGCTCCTGATCCGCACGGGCCTCTGCCTCGGCAAGGCTTTGCGTGAATACATAGACTCCAGTGGCCCCGGCGCCCATGAGCACCAGCATCAAAAAGCCCAGGATCAACGGCGAGATGCCTTTTCGTTCCTGAGCTTTTAGTGCGGCCATTTCGCGTTCGTGGGCCAAGAGCGCTTCTTGCTCTTTTGCACGAGCTGCAGCCTCCGCCTCGAGTCGCACGCGAAGTTCATGCTCTTTTCGTTCACGTACCAGGCGCTCTTCTTCAGCGCGCACTGCACGGTCCTTGGCCACCCGCGCTTCTTCTGCCTCGCGAGTTCTGCGCTCCTCCTCCTCACGACGTCGGCGCATTGCCTCGGCACGTGCCTCTTCGGCCGCTTTTGCTTGTCGAAGTGCTTCGTCTTCCTCAGCCTGGATGCGATCTGCCTCAAGGGACATCAGTTCCTTGAGGTTAAAGAGTACAGAGGATTCCTTGTCGTCAGGCATCAGAATGGACTCTCTCTGGGCATCAGAAGAAAGATTACTCGAATACCACAAAAAAGTAGCAGTTGTGGGTCGGTATTGTCAATGAAGAGCAGCGCACGAAAAGAGTCAGGGTTGATCTCAAACTCCTCGAAATCATTGGTGCTCCAGCGGGTAACGCTGCGAGTTGGTTCAGCCAAGAGAAATGTAATCTAGACAACGTCTCAGCCTATCGAATCTCTACTTCCGCCTCATTCTCGCCAAAAGAGTTTCCAAGGGTTGTGTTTCAGATCGCGGAGCATTTCCTGGATATCGTCGTAAAGCTCTTCGTCCATCATAAGCGCCCCCACGGTGCCTTCACCCGAACGGACATGCGAAACGATCGCTTGAGCATCTCCCAGTGTCCCCTGCGCAGTCCGAGTGAGCTGAGAGATGTCTGCAATGGTGTTTTGCAGCTGAAGTTGTTGATCAGGGCCGATCACATCCAGAACGCCGTTTGCTTTCGTGGTGGTTTCGCGGACTGCAATCATGATCGGAGCGATGTCGCGGGCCACTGCCTGCATAGTCCGATCGATATTCGCGAGCGTGCGCTGTACTTCGGCGCCGTCGATCGTCTCTCGTGCAGTATTCATCAGGGCAGAAGCTTCTCCTGTAGCCTCCTCAACATTTTGAATGATACGTGCAAGCTGAGGCCTATGCTCGGTGAGAAGCTGGTTGACCGATCGAAGAATACCTCCAAGGTTTTCGAGCATCTCCTTCAGTTGCCCACGATGGTTTCGGAAAAGGCCGACCATATTGTCCAAGAGCTCGTAGGCGAGAGCCATTGCAAGGTCCAACCGAGGCGGGTCGACGCCGACCACTACGGCATCCTCAGCCAGCACCGGACGTTCGTAGCTTCCAGGGTCGATGGCGATAAGACTTTCTCCAAGCAGACTTTGGGAAGTGACGTAAAAGAGTGCATCTTCATGGACTGTGTCGCGCACCGATTGATCGATAGCTAGCTTGACGCGAATCAGAGCACGGGTTCCGGTTCGCGGATCAAGGGCTCCGCCTCGATACTCGATCGCGTCGACCGAACCCACCTTGAGACTGCCGATCTGGACAGGAGCGCCCGGTTTGATACTTCCGGGATTATCGAAGTCGACGTAGACCGTGTACTTTGCGGAGAAGTCAAATCCACCAAGGGTAAAAACAAAGCTCACGAGCAGTCCCAGGGCTGCCAGCACGAGCAATCCAACTCGGATTTCGAGAGAGAGGCCTTTCATACTTCCATCGGTCCTTCGGCCTGGCCGTTGATAAACTGCTGCACGACGGGATCGCCCGCCTTGCTAAAGTCTTCAGGTGTTCCAAGCAAGCGCACTTGCCCCTGATAGAGCATCGCGATCCGATCCGCGATCGAGAAGATGCTGACGAGGTCGTGGCTCACGACGATGCAGGTCACCCCGAGATCGCTCGACAGCCTACGGATCATCCGATCCACTCTTCTGGCGCTTACGGGATCAAGTGAAGTCGTAGGTTCGTCGAAAAGAACGTATTTGGGTTGAAGGGTGAGTGCACGCGCGATGGCCACTCGTTTTCGCATGCCGTCCCCCAGTTCTGCGGGAAAAGCGTGGGCGAACTCCTGCATCTGAACCTGCTCGAGATATTGCGTTGCCTCTGAACGCGCGGCTTCAATTTCGAGGTGTTTATGTTTCCTCAGCGGCAGTGCAACGTTATCGAGGCAGTCGAGTGAGTCGAATAGAGTCGAATTCTGGAACACCATGGCGCAGCGTTTACGCACCTCAAAGAACTCTGTCTCGGTAAAGTCGGTGATGTCCTCTCCATCGAGGAAGATCTGACCCCGATCCGGGTGAAGCAGTCCGATCAACTGCTTGATTAGAACGCTTTTGCCAGCTCCGGAGGCGCCTATGATAAAAAAGCACTCGGCATCTTGAACTTGAATGTCGACGCCTCTGAGGATCTCCGCCTGTCCGAAAGACTTATAAACATCATGGAAGCTTATCGGCATGCGAGGCCTCTTAGGCGGGTAGCACCACGTAGGAAACGGTGCTGATGAAGAAGTTGAGAACTATGATGGCAAAGCATGAGCCGACGACCGCGTCGGTAGTGGCTTGACCGACTCCTTGTGAACCTCCGAAGGTAGCGAGTCCTCGATGTGAGGATACGATAGCGATCGCCGCTCCGTATGCGACGCATTTGATCAAGCCGACTGCAAGATCGCCCCAGGTGACCAAGTCGTAGTTTAGAAAACTACGGAAGCTCACGCCAAACATCAGATGACTGACGAGCATTCCGGAGCCGAGCGCCGCAGCACCCGCGCAGATCAACACGGCTGTGCTCATGACCACCGAAGCGATGAAGCGAGGCACGACGAGGTAGTCTACGGGTTCTGCAGCGGTCATGCGCAGCGCATCGACCTGCTCGGTTACGACCATCGAACCGATTTCTGCGGCAATTCCGGCCCCTACTCGGGTGGCAAGGGGCATCGCCCCGACTGACGCAGCGATGTCGCGTACCAGGAGTTTGATGTAGCTGGCGCCCAGCATACTGAGGTCGGGCAGCAATTTCTGCGATTGGGTCGCCGATTGATAGGTGATGATGGCGCCAATGAACCCCATCGTTATGTTCATGAACAAAAACGAACGATTGCCTATCGCATACATTTGTGCGGCGATCGCTCCAGGCTCTCGTGTGCCCCGCACGCAGTAGTAAAGTGTTCGGGTCAGGAGATGATAGAGCTCCATGACCCCTCCGAATCCACTACGGATCGCGCTGCCAAGATTCCATCCCCGTTGTTCGTTGGTCTTCATACGCAGCAGGTTTCAACCGAGGATGAAAGTACAGAGGTAGTCGACGATAAAAATGCCGGCGGCAGCAGCGACCACCGCCGCGTTAACACCGCGACCTACGCCGGGCGCGCCACCACGTACCGTGAGCCCAAAGTGACAGGAAGTAAGCGCAATAAGTCCGCCGAATAGAGTGCTCTTAATCAAGCCGCTGAAAAGATCCCACGTTTCGATCATCGTGGAGACGGAGTTCCAGAAGGTGCGTGGGCTAACATCGAGAAGTACATAGCCGGTGAGCATGGAACCCAAAAGAGCGACGGCGTCACCCAGTATAGTGAGTGCAAATAGGGTAAAGACCATGGAGATCAATCGCGGCAGCACGAGGTAATTGATCGGATCGATAGCCAATGCACGAAGCGCGTCGATTTGTTCGGTGACCACCATGGTGCCAAGTTCCGCAGCGTTGTTGGCGCCCACGCGGCCGTTGAAAATGAGGGCGATGAGCAGTGGGCCTACCTCACGAAACGTGGTGTAGGTGGCTCCCCATCCTACCCATTCGCGTGCGTTGAATCGCACCAAAAGAGGGGCTGCCTGAACGACCATGATCGCTCCGGTGAATGCGGCTGTCGCCATGACGATCGGCACGGAGCGTACACCCATAAGATGCAAGTTGCGGATGAGTTCGTGTCGGTCGATACGGGGCCGGATAAGTCGGGCGACAATGCGAGCCAACAGCAACGCGAGTCCGCCGATCTGATGGGCGAGTATGAGGGTGGATGCGCCCAGCCTGATCGGGATCACCAAAGGAGAGGGGCGGTTCATAGGGGACCCTCCGTGTGCCCGTGGACAAACTGAAGTACGCGTGGATCGTCAGCACGTTGCGCTTCTTCGGCTGTGCCTTCGAATATGAGCTCCCCTCGAAGAAGCATGCCCACGCGGTCCGCGATGGTCATCACCCCGGCTACGTCACTTGAGATCACCACGACGGTAGCCCCAACCTCACGTTGATCTGCAAGGATCAAGTCGTAGATCTTTTGGCTCGTCACCGGGTCGAGTCCCGCGGTAGGTTCGTCGTAAAGGCGAATCGGGGGTTTGGTCACCGTTGCGCGGGCGAATCCTACCCGTTTTTTCTGCCCACCTGAAAGTTGTCGAATATCTCGATCCTGAAATCCGCTCAGATTAACTCGCTCCAATCGCTCGGCCACACGATGCGCTACTTCGTTGTCGCTAAGGTTCAACAGGCGGCGCAAAGGGAAGGCGATGTTCTGGCCGACCGTAAGAAAGTCGAAAAGTGCGTAGTTTTGAAACAGGTATCCCATTCGCTTTCTAAGTTCTGCGAGTTCGAATTCGTCCATCTGCGTGATCTCGCTTCTGTCGACTTCGATGGAACCATCGTCAATCGGCAAGAGCCCGGCGATCGACTTGAAAAGCACACTCTTTCCGCTCGCACCCGGTCCGATCAGTGCAAAGACTTCGCCTTTTTTTATTTCTAGGGAAACGCCTTTGAGCACGTGGCGTCGGAATCGCTTGTGCACGCTTTGGACACGAATCACGTCAGCAGCACCTTAGCTACCAGGACGGTCGAAGACACCTGATGCGTGCTCTTTCTCGTGAAAATCTCGTTTTCAGTCGTGTTTGTTCCGATTTGCGCGTTTTACGTTCCGAGAGTCATCGCGGTCATTGAACGCTAAAGCCGTAGCGTGCTCCCATTCGCGGTGCACCGAAGCTCGGAAATCGAATGCTCTGCACCTTCGCTGAGATGCACGACTTGAAGGCAGGGCTTCCCTGTCTCGGGCTCGCGCCTAGAACGGAGCCGTCACTCGCGATGGCCAAGTCGATTTGAACGTTAGAGAGCTGCTTGCCCCGACGAAGCTCTTGCCCGACGCAGCTAAAGAGGGAATTGATGTGTCGGTTCATCACGGAGCTCACTTGGGCTCCCGAAAGTTGTCCACCTCCGCCAGACTTTGTGACGTCGCCGAATTCCACGACTTCATTCATCGCTTCCTCGTAGGATAGGCGTCCCTTTTTTCTTCGGGTGCCCTGTCTGGACGCCCGCTTGCCCTGCCCACGTCGACCGGAGGTAGGAAGCACATTTGCGTTTCCGGTGATCTCCACCTCTCCAGACTCGTAGAGAGCGGCCTGGTCGTTTCGCGCCAAGGCGGTTTCCTCGCTTTCGCCTCGAGTGAGGACATATCTAAATATTCCTGCTCCAAAGAGCGCCAAAACGACTGAAGCGCCAACGACGATAGCGAACTTCGAGCGCCGCTCCTTACGCTCTGCAGATACAAGAGCAGCCTGCTGAGCCTGTGCAGCGCTCGATAGACGAAACTGTTCGACAAACCCTCGGAAGTCTGCAGCTTCTCCCACCGTCTGGCGCGCGCCAGTGTCCATATTGGTCAGGCCATGCTCTGCGCGAACTTCACCAGAAAGGATCATCTTAACCAGTTCGCGTCCGGAAAACGGTCCGTGGTCGAGACGGTCCTTCGCGATCATCCATCTAGGAGAACCGTCTTCGGAGATCGATTTGGCTAACGCCTTTAAGTCGGCCTCAGGACTGGACGGCCCAGAGTTGCGAGTCGTCCCAGAGGAGGGAGCATCGGCCTTTTTGGGTTTTGGGTTAGGAACCGAGCTCACCGATTCATCGTCCGAAACTCCGAACTCCGCGGCGAAATCGACCTTAGACTGGGTCGCCATCCAAGGATGTAACGCAGTGCGCAGTTCCTCGGGGGAGCTAAATCGTGCCTCGGGATTTGCCGCCAGACACGCAACGAGTACCTGATCCAGCGTTTCGGAAGCCTCGGGATGGACCTGGGATGGGGGCATAAAACGTTCGGTTGGGGAGCGACCGGTAAGCAGCAAGTACATCAGGGTTCCAAGTCCGAAGATATCTGCCGGGAGCCGAGGTGCGTCACCGGCTCTCACCTCAGGGGCGAGGTAGGACTGTTCGATCTGTCCGAGGGATGCTGCGCCTGCGCTGCGAACCACCGTGTGGCTTACCCCAAAATCGGACACCTTAATCTGCCCGAGAGAATCCAACCAAACGCTGCTCGGACGTAGCGCGCCGTGAGTGATCCCTGCTGCGTGTGCGCAATGGAGCGCGTCGCATACGCGTGAGATGATCTCAAAGCTGACCTCAAGAGAGATGTGCTCCCTCCGCTGCTCAGCGAGCTGCCCGAGGGTTTGACCTTCGATCCATTCGCTAGCGACGAAAGGCGTGCCGCTTGCGTCTGTGCCGACGCCATACGTGTCTGCAATATGGACGTGGCTCAAGGCTGCAGCTTTTCGACATTCCTCCCGCAACATGCTCATTCCGGCTTGCCCGAGCAATCCTTTGGCGAGTAGGCGAAGGGCAACACGCTTGCCCGTTTTCTCATCTACAGCTGATAAAACGATTCCAGTAGGATCCTCTGAAACCTCTGATTTTACGGCAAAGCGTCCGCCAATGAGCCTGCCTATTGGGCCTGTCTTGCCCTCGCTGTTGGCTACTGAGTTCGCAGACATCGAACAACGACTCCTGTTCGTCGAGGCTGTTTGTCGGGTCTGACTGGCGAGGATAGCATTGTCTCGCCGAGACGGGCTACGTCCCGGTGATGGAAACGAAACCCGCTTTGGTAGAGATGTCTCCGAGGATTTTTCTGCTCACATGAGCTGACGCCGAGCTTCTGTTTCTAAGCGGAAAGAGACTTCAATCTTCGTAGGCGCATGTGGGACGGGGCGGCGCAGTGTCAATCCAAGTGCCCGCGCTCGCATACAGCTCAGGGCATCTTCTCCAAGCTTTGGGCTGCCTGAGACTTCGTTGCTGCGAACGTAGGCTCTGGAGACGGTACCAGATGAGGTGACGTGAATTTCAAATTCCAGGTCGATGGGCTGCCGCGCACGAGTTTCCGAGTGGATGCAAGAGGCGATGGGTTCCTTCTCCAACGCCGCACGTATTTCAGTCTCAAGATCCCGAGCCGAACCTAGAGCTCCTGCCGGAACGTCGGCTGTTTTTTTGAGGGCGGTCGTGTCGGGACTTTGCTGTGCGCCTCTGGGCCGTGGCCTTGGAGGGGTTCTTGCGGCGAGCGTCTGCAGGTTGCTGCTGGTGTCTTGCACTCTTGGTTCGCCCTGTTCGTTGAACGCGGTTTCAGGGGTGCTTGAGGTAGGTCGACCAGGTGCGCGCCTGGTTCCTCGACTGTGCTCAGTGCTGCGCTCGTTTCCGCACCCCGAAAGCAGAGGCCATGCCGGCGAGCTGGCGGCGATCAAGATGCTTGCCGTGACAACGTTCACCT
The DNA here is from genome assembly GCA_039030515.1 of Myxococcota bacterium. GTDB lineage: Bacteria > Myxococcota_A > Polyangia > Polyangiales > Houyiibacteriaceae > JBCCEA01. The sequence goes on from JBCCEA010000014.1 coordinate 61,021, forward strand.
TGAGTCGCCTACGTTTCGCGGTCATTCGCTGCGAGCGTAGTCGATTTCCACGTTGCGTTTGGCGTAAAGTCGTCCTCGAAGGGCCCCTACGACGTCGTCAGCAAGTTCCCTCGGAACTTCGAAGAAGCTGTGGGTGTCCTTGATGCGTATGCTTCGTATTTGCGCTCGAGTGATACCGGTGTGCTCCTCGACAAAACGACCAAGCGCCTGGGGGCGAAGTCCATCGCGTCGACCTAGGTTCAAAAACAGCTTTTCTCGAGACACCGTTTCTTTATCGAGGATCTCTTTGGGCTCTTGATGTTCTTCGGATCGAGTCTCAGCGTCATCACCGCAGGCTGGCTCCACCCGTGCTCTTCGTGCGGCGGCGGCGACCTCATCTACATCCTCGGCCTCTCCGAAAAAGGCTGATAGAAGACCACCGAGAATGCGCTCGGCATCGCGATGAGTCTGTAAACGTCGCGCCAGAGCCGCATCGAGCTCGCTTGGTTGATTTGGGAACGCCTGCGTCAGCATGCAGATCCGATCCATTTCGATTCGGGTTTGCGCTTCTCCTTCCGAGGGAAGTGAGCGCTCTGCTGGGAAGATTTTGTACTGTAGTCGTATATAATAAAGCGCACCGAGTTCTCGCGGGCTTACGAGGGAGATCGCAGTTCCGGTGCGTCCGGCGCGACCGGTACGGCCGGTGCGATGAATATACTGCGCGGGAGCCTCGGGGAGCATGTAGTTGATCACGTGGGTGAGATGAGAGACGTCGATGCCTCGTGCCGCGACATCCGTCGCTACGAGATACCGAATCTCGCCGCTTCGCGTGCGCGCCATCACCTTTTCGCGTTCGCTTTGCGGCAGGTCGCCGTTTAACCAGTCCGATGTAAATCCAGAGGACTTCAGTTCAGATGCAACTTTTTCGGTTTCCATTTTTGTGTTGCAAAAAATGATGGCGCTCTCTGGATCTTCAACTTCTAGTATTCTCACCAAATCCCGGGCGCGTCCCAATCCGCTAATGGAGTAGGTGAAGTGAAGGATGCTCGCAGCGCCGATGTCGTTGCCGGAAAGCATGATGAACTGCGGATCGTTCATGTGACGCTGAGCCATGCGCTGCACGTCATCATCCACGGTGGCGGAGAAGAGCAGGGTCTGTTTCGATCGAGGCAGTTGATCTAAAATTGCATTCAGTTCACGGGCAAACCCCATCGAGAGCATTTCATCAGCCTCGTCGAGGACCAGTACCCGGATGGTTTCCACGTTCAAGGTGCCTCTCAGGATGTGGTCCAGAACGCGCCCGGGGGTTCCGCTAAGAATCTGAGGGCCTTTCTTGAGCTCTCGAATCTGACGATCCATCGGCGCGCCGCCGTAGAGCGCGAGGATCTTTAGGTTGCGATACGCTGCGAGGGACTCTAGTTCCCTAGCGCTTTGAAGGGCCAACTCCCGAGTCGGTGCCAGTAGAAGCGCCTGAGGTTCGTTGCGAGGCTCAACGATCTTGTCGACGAGCGGTAGCCCGAAGGCACCTGTCTTCCCGGTTCCTGTCCGGGCCTGTACTACGAGATCGGTGCCCGCCACGGCAGGCGGGTAGGTTTCAATTTGAACTGGGGTCGGATGTAGCCATCCGAGTTCATTCACCGCTCGCCGTACCTCTGAAGTTAGTGGCAGCTTATCGAAAGTCGGAGCCAACTCGGCTTCGGTGGGTTCAGCAGGTGCGTTTTTGGAATTCATAGTGTTACGTCGGAGCGCGTTGGTGGGGTGTTCGTCATCGGAATGCTGCTTCGATATCGCGAATCAACGGTGCTTGTCTCGACCTATACCGGAGAAGTGAGGTTTGCGTCAGGTGCCGGAGCCGTTCGGACTTTTCGTGTGCGTTTCGAAGCTGGGGGTCTCGACTACAGGACGCTCGAATGGCCCGATGTCTTCGATCCCAGCTGCGGTACCACTGGGTCTGCTTAAGCGGAGGATCCGGAGAATCCATTTGTGAGAGTTCGAAGTCTCGAAGTTCACGAACTAGGTTCGGCATTTCCGTCTCGCAGTCTTTTGGGGGACCGCTTGCGGGATAAAAGACCTGAGGCAGTATCGAGTAAAAGCCAATGAAAACTAGATATATGGTGGCCGTACCCGCGACCGTCGCTCCAACGCGTCTACCCAAGAGCTCGAGTTTCGGCGGGGTATGCTCGGTCACGATCCAGCAGGTCTTAGCACAAGCCTACTAAGTCGCACGCCGCGTAGGCGACGGTGCGCGCCAAAGGACTATGTTCTCCTGGCGGAATAGCCGATGGCAAACGCGGCGATCCTCTTTGAATCACCGAACTAAACTAATAAGGATGCATCTGTCTGCTTCAGTCCTCGGTATCGCCGAGACTGAAGGCTCTACCGGTTCTGGGTTTTGGTGCGAGACTCCTGCTGACGCCGTTTCCGGCGGTCGGACCAGAGGCCGAAGGTACCTAAGGCCAAGGCCACGATCATCGCAACCGCGATCACGCCAGCGCACAGTAGGTACAGCGATAGGTAAAGAGTGCCAGTGCCCATGTCAGTGTCCGGTAGCGTCCGTAGTGAGAGAGATCAAGTGTAACGGCTCAAGCGTTGGGTGCCGTCATCTTGTACCCAACTCCGTACAGGGTGACGATAAAGCGAGGCTTTTCAGGCTGTGGTTCAATTTTTTTTCGGATCTTGACGATGAAGTTGTCCACGGTGCGATTTGATGCGTTCCCTTCGACGCCCCAGACTTGATCAAGAATGTCGTCGCGGGAAACAGGTTGTCCCTGCTTCTCGTGAAGTAACTTCAGTATCTCTACCTCGTAGAAACTGAGCGATATGACCGCCCCTTCGCGCGCCAAAGTGTGGCTGGCGGGATTGACTTGCGCTGCACCGACCATGAAAGGTTCGGTAGGGTCAGGTGCTGATCGGGTGGCCCGGCGAAAAAGGGCTCGAATACGCGCCACGAGCTCGCCTAACGAAAATGGCTTCGTCACATAGTCGTCCGCGCCAACATCTAGTCCGCGAATTTTATCTGCTTCCTGGCTGCGCGCGGTGAGCATCAGTATCGGTACGGAACGGTGCTTTGCCCGGAGCTGCTCGCAGACCTGATAGCCGTTGATATCGGGCAACATGAGATCTAGGATGACGCAGTCTGTTGGCGATTCGGACATCAACGTCACTGCATCTTTACCGGATCTGGTGTGAACTACATTGAACCCCTCGAACTCCAACGTATCGACCAAGCCAAGCGCAAGCGCAGGATCGTCTTCCACCAGGAGAATGGTTTGCGGGTTCGACTCTGCGGACATGCAGCGACGATAGCATCGAATTTCGTGAGAGCTCAGATGCGTATACGCGCACCACTATGAGGCTCTTTGCTTCGCAACTACTGGCTTCCGGTCAAGGGACCTCCGCCCTGGATGTTGTTGCAGAGGTCCTGAGGGGGCAGGATCTCGGTTTGTTTTTTTTGCGGCTCAGAACCGGGTTTTGGTAGCGGAATTGAAAACGAGACTAGGGCCCCGCCTCCGGACGCCGCAGAGGCCCAAGCTTTTCCTCCATGGGCTTCCGCGATATGTTTGACTAGAGATAGTCCTATTCCCGAACCACGCACGGCGCGCGTGCTTCCACCTCGATAGAACCTATCGAATACTCGTCGGCGATCCTCGGGCCTGATGCCTGGGCCTCTATCGCGAACGCGTACTTCCACCCAGCGCTCTTTCGACTCGAGATGCACATCGATGGGCAGTCCATCTCCGAATTTGGCGGCGTTGTCCAAGAGGTTGATCACCCCGAGGACTAAGGCTTGCTCGTCAAAGCTCAAAACTACTTCGCTTCCCGGAGGAAAGAACCGAACCTCAACCCCCTCTTTTTCCATTCGATATCGGAACGTCTCGATGGCGCCTTCGATGACTTCCGCAAGATTGCCTCTTCGCAAATCGTACTTTCGTTTGCCACGCTCGAGAGCAGCGAAGTCGAGCACGTTTTCGATAAGTGTGCTCAGACGCTCAGATTCGCGGCAAATGATCTCTAAGTACTGTGTACGTTTGTTTTCGTTTCGCACTCTTCTCGAAAGAAGCATTTCACCAAACATGCGGATCACTGAAAGAGGAGTTTTTAGCTCATGACTTACATTGGCGATGAACTCACTCTTAAGTGCGTTGAGCCTACGCTCTTTGTCCGCTGCATAAAGAAGAAAGGCTGCTCCGAGTAGGATGACCATCAAGGAGGTGCCGATCAACGCCACTTCATTCAGAACCCTTGATCGCGCCTGAGCTTCAAGTCTGGGTGCTTGCTTCGGAGCGACTTGAAGTCGCCAGTTGTAAAGGGTTGTGGGAAACCGATGACCAACGACATAGTCTCCTGCCTGTGCCAGACTTCGCCCGTAGCGAATTTGATTATGGCGGTCGACCACATTGTAGGAACGTTTGCCTTCTTCGGTGGCAAAGAGGGATGGAAACTGTTCGCGGACGATGAAGTCGGTATCGTGGCTGGCGATTAGATACCATCTGCGGCCGTTATGACGACGCACCCTATAGGAAATAAGATAGTCTCTTCGGCCATGAGCGACGTGGTGATGGCGCAGTCTGCCCACTCGCTCACGCTCCAGTTCTAAGTCGGGCATGATCCGTTCAAAGAACACCTTGCGGAACGCTCGCGCTTCACTTGTGGCTCCTCGGGTCGAAAAAACGACTGGATTTCCACTATCGTCGAGTAGCGCCAGAGCATGTACGCTCGGAATGACCTCGTCTCCGAGTTCTCCAAAACGAAGATCGACCGCGTCCGGGTTGGCGAGATGCACCATTTGAAAGGCTTCTCGATCCGCTTGAATGACGTATTGTTCGATAATATCGACTTTCTCGCGTACCAACAGCAGCGTGGCCTCTGCGATAGTGCGTTCTCCCAAGCGCGTCGCTGCGGACGTTGTCCGCCAGGTGAAATATCCCAGAATGCAGGCAGCGATAGTTATCGCTGGAAGCAACACAAAGTAGACGATGCGCTGACGCCACTGCGAGATCATAGGTGCCCCGATGCTCGTTTCCGTGCAGCTATCACCTTACAGGTTTGATGTCGAATACCCGAATCGAGTGAAGGAATCCGGTGCTTTGCAGCGAATCGTCGATATATGCAGTGCTTAACCGCTTGTGGACACGAAGAGACTGCGGGTGTTCAGTTGGTCGCGGGGTTCGACAGCTGTTTGGTCGCAAATTCGCTTTGTTCTTCGCCGAGATTCAGGCTGAGCTTGTCAGGATGTTCGAGAGCGTTGGCGAGGACTTCGTCCATCTTTGTCACCGGAACGAATTCAAGTGTCTCGCGGATCTCCTCTGGGACTTCCTCCAGGTCTGCGTTGTTGCGCTCAGGAAGGATCACGCGTTTGATACCTGCTCGGTGGGCGGCCAAAACCTTTTCCTTGATCCCGCCGACCGGAAGTACGCGACCTCGAAGCGTGATCTCTCCGGTCATGGCCACGTCGTGCCGAACTCGTATGCCGGTCATGAGTGAAACCAATGCGGTCATCATCGTGACACCGGCACTCGGGCCATCCTTGGGCATGGAGCCAGCTGGAATATGGATATGAAGGTCGGTTTTCTCTAAAAAGTCCTTAGCGATACCGAACTGCTCCGCTCGAGTTCGAACGTAGCTCATCGCAGCTTGTGCCGACTCTTTCATCACGTCACCCAGCTGCCCGGTGAGCTGTAGCTTTCCAGTCCCGTGCATTCGGGTCGCCTCGATGAACAGGATTTCCCCGCCCACTGCGGTCCAAGCAAGGCCGGTGGCCACTCCGGGTTCCTCTGTCCGCTCTGCAACCTCTGAGGTAAATCTTGGAGGCCCCAAATAAGGCCGCAAACCCTCCTCATCGTTGACGTGCCAGGGACCGGCTTCACCCTCAGCCACTTTGACTGCTGCGCCTCGAATCACGGCGGCGATTTTGCGTTCGAGGTTTCTGACCCCGGCTTCTCGGGTGTAGTGATCGATTACGGATTCAACGGCAGGATCTTTCACCTCGATTTGCTCCGACTTCAGCCCGTGCTCTTCGACCTGTTTCGGGATTAGGTGATCTTTGGCGATATCCAGCTTTTCTCTCCGCGTGTACCCAGGAATCTCGATGATCTCCATGCGATCGCGGAGCGCAGGTGGAATCGTGTCCCCGACGTTTGCGGTGGCGATGAACATCACTTTGGAGAGGTCGTATGGAATCTCTAAGTAATGATCTGAGAACGTATCGTTTTGCTCCGGATCCAGTACCTCCAGCAGGGCGGCTGCAGGATCACCACGGAAGTCGTGTCCGATCTTGTCGATTTCATCGAGCATAAAGACCGGATTGATGGTTCCGGATTTCTTCATCCCCTGGATCACCTGGCCGGGTAGGGCACCGACATAGGTCCGGCGGTGTCCGCGAATGGCGGCCTCGTCATGCACCCCGCCGAGACTGACTCGATAAAACTTCCTGCCTAGCGCTCGAGCGACAGAACGACCGAGTGAAGTTTTTCCCACTCCAGGAGGGCCGATAAGGCAGAGGATGGGCCCCTTTTTGTCCTTTTTCAGCTTTCGCACGGCGAGATACTCGACGATGCGTTTTTTCACTTTGTCGAGTCCTGAGTGATCTTCGTCGAGAACCTTACGAACCTCTGCGATGTTGAGGTTGTCGACGGTTTCTCGTTTCCAAGGGATGTCTAAGATCCAGTCGATATAGGTGCGCACCACGGTGTACTCCGCAGAACCCACCTGCATGGAACGCAGGCGCTTGAGCTGCTTTCGGCCCACCTGGTCGGCTTCTGTCGGTAAATCGGCTTTGACGATTTTCTCCTCGAGCATGTCGAGGTCGCCACCGTCTCCATCTTCGTCTCCCAGCTCTTCCTTGATGGCCTTGAGCTGCTGGCGAAGAACGTACTCCCTCTGATTCTTGCCCATCTCCTCCTTGATCTGGGAGTTGATTCTCTCGCGCATCTTGAGAATCTCAAGCTGTCGAGTGAGCAACCGAAGAACCTTACGAATGCGTTCCTTGGTATCGATGGTCTCGAGCAACTGCGCTTTTTCATCGACCGGCGAATCGAGATTTGCAGCCACCAGGTCCGCGAGCTGTCCTGGTTCCTGGATAGAGTCGATGAGAGAGCTGGCTTCCCGAGGCAACTCCGGCATCAGCTGGATGACCTGCTTCGCGATGTCTCTCAGACTCATCGCGAGCGCCTCACTCTCCACGTCGTCGGCTTTCGGCTCATCCAACCTTGACGCGCGTGCACGAATGTACGGCGTACTGGTGCTGACCTGCTCCATCCGAATGCGGAGTAGGCCCTGCAGGATCAGGCTGTAGTTGCCGGAGCTGTGCTTCAGCGCTTTCAGCACGCGCGCGGCAACTCCAACCGGATAGAGGTCGCTTTGCGCTGGATCGTCGGTCGCCGGATCTCGCTGGGCGAAGATCGCGATAATCGGCTGGTTGAGGTTCTCGATGTCCTCGACGAGGGCTACCGATTTTTCTCGGCCTACATCGAAGGGAGCGACCGCTCCTGGAAAGAGAACCGCGTTTCGGATCGGTAAAACAGGCAATTCATCGTCAAGTTCGATGTCCTGCTCATCGATCGTGCTCGGGGGTGTTTCGTCTACCGCCATGCTAGCAACGACCATAGTCACCCCTCGAGAACTAAGCAAGCTTGGGGGCGCGAGGACACCACTGACTTCGGGAGGGATTGAGAGGTCCCGGTGGATAGTTCGCCCATTTTAGGCACTTCGAGGGGTGGATTACAGACTCATCGATCAAAGGCGCGATGGCGGTCGAGATCGCGAAAATAGATCGCAAATCGCTCGTATTGATAGGCGAAGTTTCCTGCGAGAGCGCAGGTGAACACAAGCGTGAGACAGACAACGAGCCTGCTGAGGCCGAGGCTCCATCGTGAGCGGAAGACGTGATGTGCGATATGGGGACCGAAACAGATCGCCAGCAGTGCAGCGATCTGACGACGGGTGTGTGACCGGCGACCGAACTGGAAGGCTTCGTCAAGAGGTGATGTGAAGCTGAGACCATACATCAAGCCCAGCGTGACCAGGGGTAGGGCAAGGAGCAAGGATGGTGCCTGGTAGAGCCTGTGGATGTAGGCGGCACTGGCGAGCGCGAGGATTGGATATAGGAGCATGAGGTCCTGCCCCGCTCGGAGATTGCCAAGGAAGAGGCTTCCAGTAAGCAGACAGCTTGCGAGGGCGTAGGCAAGAAACGTGGGCAGTCGATTCTGCGGTCCGCGTTGGTTTCGGTCGCCTGCGAGTCCCGCCATCAGTCCAGCCAACCACATCCACAGCAGCCAGCTGTCTCCCACCCGGTTGCTCAAAATATCTGGTCGAAACAAGAGTGAATCGACGACCATGGGATGAACCACCGGCGTGGCGTGCGGAAGCGTCAACCCTAAGCTCAACGCGTACACCGGTAGGCCCGCCAGTGCAGGGCGGATGAGGGGCCTCAGCTGTGGTTCGCGCGCGACAAGGATTCCAAAAGCCGGGAGCAAACCAAGCCCGAGGCCTGAAGAGAGTGGGGCAAGCCCCAGTAGCACGCTTGCCGAGATCGCCCGGACTGGAGATGGACTACGGATACAGCACATTGCGAGCCCGAGGCCCATCGTCGAGAGCACTGTACATACCGCGATCTCAGGAGGTACGGCTCTCGCGCCCAAGCACGGTAGAGGAAGAGTGGCGTACATGAGGCCTGCGCTCAGACCCAGCCAGTGGACCCTGTTTTTGGGAGGCACCGCTTCTTTGGGACACGCGGTCAGGGAGGAGTCGATTGGGCTGCACGGCGGATGAAGGAGCCACGGCCCGATCACCAATACAAGCAGCAAGGTGATGCTGTCGAGGGCTACCGAGATCCATGGAACGATGCCCGAAGCAAACCCGGGCTCCAGCGCTAAGTCGTGCACACGAAGCCAGATGCCCATCAGGAGGATGGTGGTCGCTCCCAGGTGCACGCGACGCACTGCGCGCTCCTCTAACGAGGCAATTCGCACGCGATACCCAAGCCAACCAAGAAGCATGCCGACTAGCGAGACCCATAAAAACGCTTGAGCTCGTGCCTTGTAGGCGGGAGTGGCCGGAGAGAATCTGGCGTTGCTCATGCGGGTGCTACGGCCCCGAGCTGACGAGAGAATCTCGAGATGCGAATGTTCGTGAGCGTCGCCGGACCAGTAGATATCGATCGCATGAGTGCCGGCGGAGAGGGACCCTGTCTCGGAGTGTCCATCGATAAAGACGATCGCTTGAAGGTCGGTACGCACTTCGATCGCTGATCCGTCATGAGGCAGGGAAACAAATCCCTGCAGGTGCAGATCGATAGGGTTCGAGAGGTTCTTCTCTGAGGATGATTTCTGCGTGCCTGCCCCTTGGAACTCTCGAAGCGCGGCAAGCACCCGTTTGGCGCTGGCAAATTGGGGGCGACTTTCGTGTCGCGTACCAAGTTCGACCGGTCGACCAGACTCGGCCCCGCGGAAATGAATCGTGAGTCCGCGTCCCGAGTCCCAAACCAAGTAGACGCCCAGCACGAGCGAGGCGCTGATGACGCACGCGGGCACCATAGAGATGAGTCGGTTCATGTTTTGCGAGCGATAGGGGCCGATCGAACCCCATGGTTCGATATTAGCGGTGCACCTCGATGGGTACCAGTTCGACCAGTGTCTCCGAGCCTTGACTCGTCTCAAACCTTAGGGGCTTGAACTTCTCGTCCAGCACCGCGAAACGAATCTTCAGCTCTTTGGATGGGCGCATGCCTTGAGGGATCGTCACGCGAATCGAGTCGCGGAGAATCTCTCCGGGTACCCACTGAGAGGTCTTGTAGTGACCGTTCATCGGATGGTGTCGTGCATGGGTGTGGGGAGGGACTCGGTATCCCGGTGGGCCCACGAGGTCGACAAAGAAGAGGAAGTCTCGCTGCATCTCACCGTCGACGCGGTAGTAGAAAGTCATGTCGAGGGTGTCTCCGACGCGAACCCTGGTGCTGTTCATGTCGTAGCCGAGTACTGTAAAGCGCCCGGGATAACGGTAGTTCAGCCGATGCGTCAGTGCCTCAGGTTCCGCGTCGAGCCGATTGCTCTGCACGACCTGCCGGAAGCTGTTTTGCGGGCGGGCGGTTTGGGCGATCCAAGCGCGCGACAAGCCGAGTAGTTCGTCTCGGATTTCGGTTTCGGCATCGGCCAAGTTGTGTTGCTCCTGCGGATCTCGCGCGAGATCAAAGAGCTGCATCCTGTGTTCCCGAGTCCAAAGGATTAGCTTCCATCTTCCGCGTCGCAGCGCTTTTTGATCAAAGGGAAACATGCCGTCCGGTAGGATCTCGCTGAAGATGAGTCGATTTGCCGGCGGATTGGCCTGACCGATCAGATAGGGCAGGAGGCTGCGGGCTGGAACCTCTCTCGGTAGTGGAATACGGAGCAGATTGAGGAGCGTAGGGAAGAGGTCGAAGAGCGGAACTGCGCCTCGCACCACACGCGGACTCAAACCGGGAACCCGAATCATCAGGACTGCGCGGATTTCTTCTTCATACACCGTGAAACTATGTCCGCGGTTGTCGTGCTCTCCGAACGCCTCTCCGTGGTCGCTGCACAAGACCACGATCGTGTTCTGAGACTCGTCCAGTTCGTCGAGACGCTTCAGGATTTTCCCGAAGATCTGGTCTGCCAAATAGATTTCGGTGTCGTATTTGTCGACGGGTTTTTCGCCAAACCGCGAAGGGGTGCCGTAGCTAAGGTACTCCCCGTGCACGTTGAAGATATGGATCCAATGAAACCAGGGTTCCGCACGTCGAGACAGCCGCTCGAGTTCACGCATTGCGGATCGGAAGACCTGCTCACGACGCGGTCTGAATTGGGGCTCTTGATGGTGTCTTTTGAAGCCCTGGAAGAACCCGCGCATCCGAGCGAAGTAGTCTGTGCCTAGGTTGGCGGAGGTGAAGTAGCCAGCGTCGCTGAGCATTTCAGCGAGGGTGGCGTTTTCGGGCAGTAGCGCAGGCCATATGTACTCGTCTCCGTACTCGATTTGGGATGGGTAGAGTCCGGTGAACACAGAAGGGATCGAGCGCAGCGATCGAGATGAGGATGCCACCGCGCCCTCAAATCGAATCGCTGTTTCTGCAAACGCGTCGATGTTGGGAGAGGTGTTGCGAGCGTAGCCATGCGTCCCGAGGTGGTCCGGACGTAGCGTGTCCACCATCACAAAGAGGATGTTCGGACGTTGTGGCACTTCCGCCGGCACCTCCGCGTAGTTCCCGTTACCAAACTGTCCAACATCTCGGCCGCCGTCCCCGTCGAAACAGTCGGCATCGATTCCATCGCCTGGTTCGTCGGGGGCTCCGGGGTAGATTTGTGGATTGGAGTCGTCGCAGTCTCCTCCGCCAAAGGTAGAGGAAAAGCCGTCCCCATCCCGGTCGGTAGCTTGCAAGTACCATCGGATCAGTCGCTGACCGGCGATCGTATCTCGGGCGAGCATGTTGCGAGGATTGCTGCGGCTCCCGAAGGTGGCCTGACAGAGAAAAAGCCCGAATGCGCTGGTCAGTAGCGCGGTGACTGCAAGTAGGTGGTGGCGTGAGGCCCGCCATGAACCGGCGGCACGACGCGCAATTCGAGCAACCCCCAAATAGACGACTGCGGCTCCAGGGATCCAGCTGAGTTTCAAGGGAGGGTACGCCTCAAAAAGGCTGGGCGCCCGAATGGCCACTAGGACTGTGGCTGATGCCGCAAAGCACAAGACCGCAGCGATGGGAACCGCGGGGGTGGCGAAAGGGCCGAGGATCGATCCGAGTTTGAGCGTCGCCCTACGCAGTGGCAGCATGACTAGTGCGGCGCAGACGAGCACGCCCAGCACAAACAAGGCCATCGCGTACGAGGCCATCTCCTGATTGTAGTATCTCGTGGCGAAATGGAGCGCCGCGCGCCTTACCACCCAGAAGAATACCGTCAGGGTCAGAAGCAAGGAGATCCCGGATGCAAACGCCTCCGGATTGCGGCGAAGGAGCCAAAGTCTTGCCGGAAGCCGTCGACGCCTCGCAAACGGAGTCGCCCTCAGTCCCCAGAGGCACATACCGAAAAGCAGGCCGGTGACGAATCCAACCGGCACGTGTAGGGAGACGCTGTACGCAGAGGCGTAGCAGAAATCGAAAAACGCATCGGCTGCTGCATTTTTCGCAACGGCTGCGTAAAGCATATCGATGCAGGCGATACACAGCAGTGCCAAAGCGCCCACCCAAAGTTGTTCTGAAAGGGCTGGTGGCGGGTGGGATGCCGTCACTTTTCTCTGAATGTGGCGTGCGATCCATCGTTCGATTCCGGTCGGCATTTCGGTGCTCGGTGCGAGTCTTCAGGTGGTCCCCGATGTTCGATACTTGAGGAACCGAGCTTGAGTTCTAACCCACGGCATCGACGATCAGTACCGTTTTCCTAGGGCTGCAGAGAAAGTGATGTTCCAGGCTTTTACGCTTGCTCGATGGAGTTGGTTCGATTCAGGCAAGAGCGATTGCAGGTTTGTTCGTGTTGCCCCGGCTGGGGCTCAACCGTAGGTTCTTCTCTGCGTGCTCCGCAAACTCAGCTCCCTCTCCATCGTTTTGCCCTGCCACAACGAGGCCGAATCCGTGGCTCGCGTGGTCGCCGACGCATTTCTCCATGGCTCTGAGTATGCGTCGGCGCTCGAAGTCGTGGTGGTCGATGATGGAAGCACCGATGGCACCTGTGCCCAAGTCGGCTCGCTTCAACAGGTCTACCGGTCACTACGTTTGATGCGCCACTCAAGGCAGCGCGGGTATGGGGCTGCGCTCCAGACTGGTTTTCGTGCCTGCAATCACGATTACGTTTTTTACACAGACGGTGACGGTCAGTTCGATGTACGTGAGCTTCAACGTTTGGTCGCGTTGATCGACCGCTACGACATCGTCAGCGGATACCGCCTCATCCGTCAGGATAGTTGGCTCAGACGATTCAACGGCCGAGTTTGGTCCTGGCTCTCAGGCTCTGTCCTCGGGTTTTCGCTACGGGACGTCAACTGCGCCTTCAAGCTCTTCCCAAGGGTGCTGTTTGATCGCATCGACATGCGCAGCAGAGGAGCCGCTATCGATTCAGAGATCCTTTACAAGGCGATGAAGGAGGGATTCACAATCGGTCAAGTGGGCGTGTCTCATTTCGGACGACGCACCGGCACACAGAGCGGAGCGAGACCCGGGGTGATCGCCCTCGCGCTATTTGAGCTACTTCGGCTAGGGACCGTCAAAACGCGGTCGTGGTCTTCAGACCCAGCTCAGCCAGGGCCCTCGAGGCAAAACTCATGAGTTCGAAGAGAGACGCAATCGAAACGTTCGGCCCGGAGGCTGAGTCGCATCGCAGAGAGAAGATCGTGGGCCGACGTGCCCGGGTGGTGGCACTGACCGGTGCAGACAGTCTTATCGGCCGCAACCTCATCGCGCTTTTGGAAGAAGACCACTTTGTCGAGCGGGTTGTTGCTTTAGACATCTCCTTGCCCGAAGGTGCTGGCTTGCCCAAGGGACTCGGGTCGAAGAGTCGCTTTTACAAGGTAGACCTTACCCGTCCAGGGGTTGGCGCGAGGCTCGTGGAGATCTTTCAAACAGAGTCGGTGGAGACGGTGGTGCACCTGGCTTTTCTGTCCAATCCTGTGCACGCCCTCGCCTGGTCCCACGAACTCGAGAGTGCAGGCACGATGCACGTACTGAACGCCTGCGGAGACCACGGCATCGCTCATTTCATCCTGGCATCTCAGACGATGCTGTATGGGCCGCTACCTCAAAATCCCAACTTTCTGACCGAAGAACACCCCCTTAGGGGCATCCGAGGCTCCTCGTGCCTGACCGATAAGATCCAAGCCGAACACGAAACCTCACGGTTTAGCGAAGCGTATCCTCAAACCCTCGTTACGGTGCTTCGGCTTGCCCCGATTATCGGTCCGACAGTGTCGAATCTGGTGACGAAATGGCTGTCGCGTCGACTGGTTCCCACAGTGCTCGGATTCGATCCCCTGATTCAACTGCTACACGAGATGGACGCCATAGCCGCGTTCAAGCACGCGCTCGATCATCCCACCGAAGGAGTATTCAACGTGGTGGGTGAGGGCGTACTGCCTCTTAGTAAGGTGATCAAGCTTGCGGGTCGTTTCATGCTTCCCGTTCCTGAATCCGTGCTCCACACCGCTACTCGGTTGCTCTGGTCGCTACGGGTTGCAGATGCGCCAGCAGAGTTCGTTCGGTATTTACGCTATCTCTGCGTGGCAGATGGCCAGCGCTGCATGGAAGAGTTGGGCTTGGTGCCTGCGTTTTCGACTCGGGAAGCAGTGCTTGATTTTGTGGGCGCGTTGCGTATGCGTGAAGCGAGGTTACTCGGTCGTTAGGTTGCAGGCGCAAGCTAGGACCCGACGGGCAGAGGCGGTTTCCAGCGGAATATGACGAGAGGTTGAGGTCGTCGACATGAGTGACGAGCGTATCGACAACAAAGTCTGCGTCCAGAGGAACAAGAGACCTGCGGCGCGTCGCAGTACGTCGCCGGCTCCATCAGCTTGCGCGGTGGATGAACCAAGTTGTCTCTCTTCGGACGCGCAATTGAGCGGCATCTTTGGACCTGAGCCCTCGCAAGAGGCGCGACCCAAGTCGGATGACGTGAGCGAACCACAAGGCACATTTGAGGCACGACTCCATGCCCTGGTAAAAGAAGCTGAAGGCGTAGGTGATCCCGCGTTGCGAGCGCTTGCTATCGAAAGTCTCAACCGGATCGCACGCACACTGCCTGACGCCGTTGATGAAGGGCAATTGAGTCAAGCAACGCATGAACGTGCGATCGGCGCCGGCGGCATCCTCCCTCCACGTGCGCTTGTGACTCAGGCAGCGCACGAACGTGCGCTCGGGCGCGAATCCGTTGAGGAACGAGAGGTCAACGACGCTACAATTGGGTCGTTTTCCAAGTTTTTTGAGCATCGCTGGGGTCGAGACGGCGTTCGGGAACGGTCTGAGCCCATAGACGAGTTTGGTTACAGTCCGGATTTTGAAGCCAGACTTCTCGGTGTACTCAAGCAGATGTATCGTCGGTGGTTTCGAGTCTCCGTGCAGGGTATCGGAGAGATACCCTCGCAAGGCCGGGCTATTCTCGTCGCCAATCACGGCGGTGCGGTTCCTTGGGACGGTCTGATGCTCAAGATGGCTGTCAAGCTGGATCATCCGAGTCGTCATGAACTGCGTTGGCTCGCGGAGGACTTCATCTTTCACACCCCGTTTGTTGGAACCTTTGTGAATCGATTGGGTGCGGTGCGCGCTTGTCAGGAAAACGCCGAGCGACTTTTGCATCAAGATCGGCTGGTTGCCGTGTTTCCGGAGGGCATCCAAGGGGTGGGTAGACTCTACTCTGAACGTTACAGGCTACGCCGATTTGGACGTGGGGGTTATATCAAGCTGGCGCTGCGTAGCGGGTCACCGATTGTTCCCGTAGCGATCGTCGGTGCGGAAGAGGTTAATCCCCTCGTGTTCAAGTTGGAGGTTCGAGGTCTGGGTCTACCGTTTTGGCCTATTACACCCACCTTCCCCCTATTCGGTCCAATTGGGTTGATGCCCGCCCCGGTGAAGTGGCGGATTCTGGTGGGGTCGCCTATCGATCTATCTCGATACCGCAGCGAACATGCCGAGGACGCGCATGTCGTGCACCAGTTGAATGATCTGGTTCGTGCTCAGATTCAGACGATGGTCGACAAACTAGTCGACGAGCGAGCGTACCGATTCCCGTCGATGTTTGGAGGCTAGCGGGCTGCTTGGAGGTTGGTCGGGTCTTGCCTCGGCCGTGACTGTTCAGGCGAACGGAGAACGATTCATCTACCTGGGTGCGAGTCCTCCTGGCCGGTTAGGCTGAGATACCCATCCAGCTGAGGTCAATCAAGCACTACCCGCTTGTACCAAGCCACCAGTTCCCGCACCCCTTGCTGAATATCGACCTGCGGCTCGTAGTCGAGGAGCTGTCGCGCCTTATCGATATTGGCGTAGGTTACCGGTACGTCAGCAGGATGCGCGGGTTCTGGTCTGAGGACCGCCTCACGTCCTGTTGCGGATTCAACCGTCACGATGAAGTCGCTCAATAGCTCTGGAGCACCTCGCCCCAGGTTGATCACCTCATAACCCAAGGGTCGGTCCAGCGCGCGCAAGATACCCTGTGCGATGTCGCCGACGTAAGTCCAGTCTCGGCGCATTGTGCCCTCACCATACAAGGGGATTTCCTCTCGGTGCATCACGCTGCGTAAAAGCTTGTACGGCATCATGTCTGGGCGCCCGCGCGGGCCGTAGACGGTAAAAAAACGAAGTGCGGTGAAGTTGAGCTGATGCAGGTGGTGGTAGGCGTGTCCGAGCAGCTCTGCAGAGCGCTTGCTCGCCGGGTACGGCGCCAGCGGACGGTCACATCGATCGCTTTCTAGGAAAGGAATTTCAGTTGAAGCGCCATATACAGAAGACGTTGATGCGAAGACGAAGTTCGGTTTGTCGTGACGTCGCACGGCCTCCAGAAGCGCTACGGTCCCCCCTACGTTGACGTCCTGATACTCTAGGGGACGCTCCACCGAGGCGCGCACGCCGCCAAGGCCCGCCAGATGAACGACCGCATCAAGTCCGTGTCTGAAGAGCTCCCCGAGTACTCTATCGTCCCGAATATCTCCCTCGACGAACTCCAGTGCACCTCCCGCCTGCGCTATTTCGTGAAGGTTGCTCCGTTTGCGCAGAGGGTCGTAGTAGTCATCGAAGGCATCGACGGCGACCACCCGATCACCCCGTCGGAGTAGCGCTTCGCTCACGTGGCTGCCGATGAAGCCTGCGGCCCCGGTGACCAAAATCCTGCGTCGCATACAACGCGAGAACATAGCCCATGCACAGGTGTCGTGCTGTTCGCTACAGATAAAAATCTAGGTGCAGACTCGGTTTCTGCCGAGGCCCTTGGCCTCGTAGAGCTTCTCGTCGGCGATTTTGACCAGCGCGTCTGGCTCCTCGATGCTGGAGTTCCATTCGGCACACCCTAAGCTGATCGTGACCGGAATCACGACTCCCTCAAACTCAAACGTGCTCAACTCCACCAGCTGCCTGGTCTTTTCCGCGAGCTCTGCGGCTCCCTCTAGGGCAATTTCTGGAGTGATAAGCCCAAATTCTTCTCCTCCGATGCGCGCAATGACGTCGTCCCGGCGCAATTGGCCTCGGATGATAAGACCGAGTTTCCGAAGTACCGCATCTCCAGCGAGATGCCCAAAGCTGTCGTTGATGCGCTTAAAGCGATCGATATCGAAGACGATGATAGAAAACGTGCGACCGTAACGGGTGCATCGAGAGTGCTCTTTTTCGAGTGCCTCTTGGAAATATCGTTTGTTGTGGACCTCGGTGAGGCCGTCCACGGTCATGAGCCTGTAGATCTCCTCATGATATTGAGCCTCGATGTTGCCTCCAGTGATGAACTTTAAGATCGTGCGGCCTACCTTTATCTGGTCGCCGTCTCGGAGGCTCGATCGCTCAAACAGCGCATCGTTCACGTAGGTTCCGTTGGTCGAACCGAGGTCGGTCATCTGATAGCGAGCGCCGTCAAATGAAATCCTGCAGTGGTTACGGGAGACGCTCTCCTGGTCGATCTGCAAGTCGCATTTTGAAGAGCGACCCACGACGATCGGAGCGCGGCTCAATTGAATCCGGTGTCCGAGGTTGTCTCCGTAGATGACAACGAGACAGGCGCCTTCCGGAACGATCTCACCTTTTGGTGGGGGACCGATGACGGTGATAACCGTCTTGCCCGGATTCGTTGTCCGCTCATCGTCGTCGGACATCGGATTAGAGTATACCAGGCGTTTCTAATTCGGTTGAAGGAAATCAGCTACAAGGCGTAGTGGCGCTGGTCTCCGTCCATCGCTCTTCGTGCGGTCTGTCCCTCCTCTTCATATCCAGGGCGCCCGAGAAGACCCGCGGTGAGTCGTTTCCCCGCTTCGACTCCGGGTTGGTTGAAGGGGTCGATTCCCATCATTTCTCCAGCGATTGCGGTCGCCGCTTCGAAGATGAAGAAGAGGGCTCCAAGATGCCTTGCGTCGAGGCGCGCTACCCGGAGGGTCAGTGAAGGACGTCCGTCATTTGCAAGTGCGACCGCAGAGCCCTGCAGTTCCGCCTTGAGTATCTCGGTAAGACTTGTGCCTGAAAGGTAGGACAGTGGGCCTGCCGTCTTCGGTAGGGTGAAATCCTTTTCGGCACTCGAAATTTCGATGAACGTGATCAGCTTGTTTCGGGGACCTTCCATAAACAGCTGCCCCTGCGCATGTTGATCTGTCGCTCCGATGGCCGAAATGGGAGTCGGCCCACACTCGATCCAGCGTCCACGCCTATCGAGTCGCTTGCCAAGGCTTTCGGCCCAAAGCTGCACCCACCAATCCCCAAATGGACGGAGCGCGTCTGCGTAAGGCATCAGTACGTGTTGGTTGTGGCCCCTAAGTCGCTGATGCAGCACGTGCAGCGCAGCCAACATCCCCGCCGGGTTTTGGCTCAGCTCCTCGGTTCGGCAGGCGTCGGCGAGTTCTTTTGCTCCCTGCATCATGCCTTTTGCATCGAAATTGCAAAGAATGCTGGGCAGGAGTCCTACCGCCGAGAGCACGCTAAACCGGCCTCCTACGTTCGGTGGAATCGCAAAGAACGGGATAGACTCCGCGACCGCAAACTCCTGGAGCACACCTCTTTCGGGATCGGTGACAAAGACCTGATGCTCGCGGGCTCGACGTCCCAAGGCAGTTTCCAGCCAACGCCTAACCACAAGCCATTGGGCTACGGTTTCAACGGTGCTCCCCGACTTACTTATCGTGACAACCAGGGTGTTCTGAGGAATCAGAGTTTCAAGAAGTCGAGAGAGGAACCAGGGGTCGCTGTTGTCTGCCACGTACACTGCGCGGTCGCCCTGTTGCCTCAGCCGAAGTTCCGGAGGGCCCCCGAGCGCGTGTGCGATTGCGCGCATACCGAGTGACGAACCTCCGATTCCCAGCACGATCACATCGGTGACCGACTCCGGAACCGAAGCGGCGTATTCCTGCACGTCTCGGAGGGTTTCGAGCGATTCAGGTAGATTCCAAAAGCCGATTTCGCCCTTTTCGATGCCTGACTTGAGCCGACATAGCGCAGCTTTGAACGTTGGGATTTCGCCTTCGAGATGCAGCTCGCTGATGCCGCCAATCGCGCCCACGTGCGACTCCATGCACATGGAGTAATCTAGCTGTATTGGGATCCCGCTCATGGCCGCCCAGCGTGGTCGCAACGAGCCAAGTGTGCCAGTGCTCCTCGGACTGCGATGCGCCCGTTGTCGATCCGTCGATCGGAGCGAGTTTTTTGACCTTGAAATCGCTTGCTTCGTAGGTTCGGACTGTGTTCAGCGTCCATCGATTTCGCATGCCTTGGTTGTGGTGTGCTGCCGGCTTGTTGGCGGTCGGTGGGGTAACGTTGGTTGCTGCAGTATCTGCGAATGAACCGCGTGTACCACAAACCCCGCCGCCGAGTCTGCAGGAGATGCTTGAGGGATTCGATCCCCGATTTCATGAGCAGGAGGGTGCGTTTCGGGTCGCAAGGCTTTTTGACGGGCGTAAGGCGGTCCTCACGCTGGATCCTGGTTTGCAGGCACACCTCGAAAGCGAGTTTCGGCGTTTTGCTGTCCCCTTTGGATCGGTTGTCGCGATAGAGCCAGCTTCGGGACGGCTTCTTGCCTACGTCAGCTACTCGAGTGCAAATCCCTCGGGAGCCGACCTTGCTCGCGATCCTACGCCTCCAACGGCCTCGGTGTTCAAGGTGGTTACTGCCGCAGCGCTGGTCGATAGCGGCGTGTCCCCATCGCGTACAGTTTGCTACGGCGGCGGCATGAGTCGGGTCCGCGAACAGGACCTCCGAGACCTGCCTTCGCGCGATCGAACCTGCGCCACGCTTTCCGAGGCCATGGGAGGTTCGATCAACGCGGTGTTTGCAAAACTCGCCGATCGACATCTCGATAGAGAGCGATTGTCTCGCTACGCTTCGGCCTTTGGTTTTGGACGGCAGCTGCCTTTTGACGTTCCGATGCTCGCGAGTCCCGGAGAGATACCCGAAGACCGATTGGAGTTTGCTCGAACGGCCGCAGGTTTTTGGCACATGCATATGTCGCCGCTGCATGGTGCTTTGCTCAGTGCGACCATTGCGAACGGAGGTCGCATGCCCCGTGCGGCGATCGTGGATCGCGTGGTCGAGGCGGACGCATCGATTTCTTATCGCTTTCAGCCCGAGATCGTCCGAGAGGTGATTTCGGCGGCTACGGCTCAGAAAACTTCCCGGATGATGGAGCGCACCGTGACCCACGGCACCGCTCGCAAGGCCTTTCACGATCGACGCGGTCGGCCCTTCTTGCCTGGGGTTCGCATCGCAGGCAAGACCGGCACTTTGAACGGGGAACACCCCTACCGTGGCTATACCTGGTGGGTCGGATTTGCTCCGGCAGAGGCCCCTGAAATCGCGGTTGCAGCCCTGGTGGTCAATACGCCTAGGTGGCGTATCAAGGCCAGCTACGTCGCGCGCGAGGCGCTACGTCACTACCTGATCGAACGTCAGCGGCCCACGGACGGATCGATCGCTACGCCTCCACTCGCGCAACGCTAGTTGAGCGCAGAACGGGCGACTTCTTTAGAGACGCGTCCCCGCTTTACCAGGTCGCGGAGGGACATCTCAAAGGTTTGCATTCCGTAAGGATGCACCCCACGTTCCATGACGTCTTTGAGCGGCATACTTCCCTCTGGATTTCGAATTGTTTCGCGCGCGGTCCCGGTAACGACCAATGCTTCCACCGCCAGTGCACGACCGGAATCGTCGCATCGTGGCAGGAGGCGTTGCGCGATGATTCCCTTGAGGTTGTCGCTGAACCGTTCTCGCACCTCTCTAGAGTCGCTGCCGGCAAGCGAGAGGACCCTGCCCATCGTTCTTTGAACATCCGGAGTATGCAGAGTGCTCAAGACAAGATGTCCCGTTTCCGCAGCCTTGAGCGCGATGTCCATCGTCTCCTCATCTCGGATCTCTCCAACGAGGATCACATCCGGATCCTGACGAAGCGCAGCGCGTAGGGCGGTCGCGAAGTTTGGGGTGTCCAGACCGATCTCTCGCTGGGATACGCTCGAAAGACGGTCCTTATGGATGTACTCGATGGGGTCCTCGATGGTGACGATATGACAGCGTCGCGATTCGTTGATCTTCTTGATGACCGCCGCAAGTGTGGTGCTCTTGCCGTTGCCCGCAGAACCCACGCAGAGCACCATGCCGCGTTCGTGCTCCGCAAGGCTCTCTACCACTGGAGGTAGACCCAATTCCTCAAAACTCGGGACGTCTAGCGGGATCGTACGCAGCGCAACCGCTAAGGTACCCCGCTGCCTGTAGATGTTAGCGCGATACCGGCCGTGACCGGGCAGGCTGTAGCTCGTGTCAAACTCCTGTATGTCGTTGATATCCCCAGAAAATCGGGATCTTTCGAGAATGACGGTTGCGAGCGCCTGCGTCTGGGCAGGTTTCAGTTTGTCGCCCTGCAGATAGTGTAAGTCTCCTTGAACGCGGAATGCGGGAGGTTGACCCACTTTGAGCAGTATATCGCTGGCCTTGTGGTGGACCCCTTTGAGAAGTAGGGATTGGAGCGTCGATTCGTCCATGCGTCGTGATGATACCGCAGCCATGCTGCTCTTCGCGCATGCCATTTCGAATCCCGCACAAAATGCCGCCAGCAAAGATTGAGCGCTCGCAGTTATCGGGAAGCGACGGCAGGCTAACGGTATTGTCAAGGCGCAGCCGCCAAAAAAGACGCTGACCTCAAAGGGGGCTCAGCATGCAACCCTTCGCTGAGAAATTCGCAGAGCTCGTTTCTATGGTAAGAAATCCCGAGGGATGTCCCCAGTTCGATAAGGTCTCGCTAGTCGACGGCAGAGCCATCGACGGGAACGTAATCCCCCAAGCCGCGCTTCAAACCGAAGCCCAGTTCACTGAGCGTTTTGCAGATGTTTACAGTCGAGCGCTCCCCTGGCTGAGCCTCCACGCTTTGGGGTTTGTCGAAGGAGCGCTGCTGGTCGTTCTCAAGAGTCCCAAGGACACTACCGCCAATAGAGATGCAGAGGTCACCACAATCCACCTGCAAGGTCCCTCGGAATATGTTCGCTCAAGTCGAGGTTGGGAGCTCGCAGATGGAATACATACCCAAGAAATACGCCTCGATACTCAGCATCTCAGCGAACCGAGCGCGACAACCCGCTAGGCACCGCTAGTCGCGTCGCCGAATGAGGAAGGTGTTCATTCGCTCTGTGTCCTCAAAGCCGCGCTGATAATCCTCCGCCTCGCGGAGCCTTTCGAACGGTCCGATCCGCACCCGCCAGTGCATGCCCCGATCGGGCAGTTCCGCCGACACCACGAAACTCTGGTGCCCCTTTGATCGCAGGGTGGCGGCAAAGGCGTTGGCTTCTTCTGGATTCCGGTAGGAAATTACTTGAAGTGTGTAGATTCCCTCAGACCCGACCGGAGCTGCGGGATTTACCTGCGGTGGGCGCGTCGATCCTGCCACGAGCGCATCGCGTCCGGCCGCTCTCGCCAGATTGAGCGTTTTCTGTGAGGCAAAGTCGGCAGCGGGTAAGGTTTGAGATAGTTCGTTGATCGTATCGAGCTCGTTTTTGCCGTTTAGACTCGGTTCCCCCAACTCAGCTGCGCTAACGGATGCGGAATGCGTCGCAGAACCAAAGTGCACGCTAGGACGAGCGAGTCTCGGCTCATCAACGCCGGAGGACGAGGCGTGGCCGCTAGAGCGCGTGATCGGATCTGGATGCGCAAATTCCGCCGCAGCAGCTGCGAGCGCCGCCGCGACTTCTGGACGATCATCCTCGATGAGAGCTTCTGGAAAAGTGAGGGTTTCGGGCTGGATCCTCGGCGCGTCTACGGGTGACTCATCGACTGGAGCCAATCCTTCTCGACCGGAGAGGGCGCCAAGGGGATCGGCTTCCATCTGATCGAATTCTGATTCGTTGCCGAATAGCAGACCGATGGCGAGCACTAGGCCGATGACGGAGCCGGCAGAGACGACCAGTGCGGTCACCCGCTGTCCGCTGCGCTTACCGTCCTCGTACTCTTGAATTTGCTCGAGATCGCGCATCGCGTGGTCCATCGTCTCTCCCCGTGAGGTTGCCGGCAAACGCGCTGCCGCCCCTTGCTTACGTGTAGATAGGGTTGGGTCCTGCGGTCAACTTCGTGGCGAAGTCTGCGGTGGATGCGTCAATTCAAGGAACGTGATAGCGTCCGACCCCCTAAATCGAGCCCTTGGTTCCGAGAGAGCACAGAAGCATGGCCGAATCCGCACGAAAACTTCCCGTTACCATCGAAGATGAAATGCGGAAGTCGTATCTCGACTACGCGATGTCCGTGATCATCGGTCGCGCGATCCCGGACGTACGCGATGGCCTCAAGCCGGTTCATCGACGGATTCTCTACTCGATGCACGAGCAAGGCGTTCGCTGGAACTCGTCGCAGAAGAAGAGTGCTCGCATCGTCGGTGATGTACTCGGCAAGTATCACCCCCACGGAGACACTGCCGTTTACGACGCGCTGGTCCGCATGGCGCAGCCTTTTTCCATGCGTTACCCGCTGGTCGACGGGCAAGGGAACTTCGGCTCCGTCGACGGAGATCCTCCAGCGGCGATGCGGTACACCGAGGTGCGGATGGCCCGACTGGCCTCTGAGCTTCTGGCAGATATCGAAAAAGATACCGTCGATTTTACTCCCAACTTTGACGATTCCGAGCAAGAGCCGTCCGTTTTGCCGAGCCGGGTCCCCAACCTACTGGTCAACGGCTCCGGCGGAATTGCCGTCGGCATGGCTACCAATATTCCCCCTCACAACCTCAGAGAGGTGATCGACGCCACCGTCAGGCTGATCGAAAATCCAGATCTCGGCATCGAAGAGTTGATGGTTGATGATGATCAGGGACGGCTCGGTATCAAGGGCCCCGATTTCCCCACCGCTGGATTCGTGTACGGGACCCGCGGAATTCATCAAGCGTACAGGACGGGCCGTGGTCGGATCGTCATGCGTGCACGGGCTCGCGTTGAGCCGATGGCGGGTCGCGGTGAGCGGGAGCAGATCATTGTTACCGAGATTCCATATCAGGTAAACAAGGCGGATCTCCTGAAGAAGATCGCAGATCTGGTTCGCGAGAAGCGCATTGAAGGTATCAGCGATCTCCGAGACGAATCCGATCGCGAGGGCATGCGGATGGTGATCGAGCTCAAGCGCGACGCCTACGGTGAGGTGGTGCTCAACAAGCTCTATCAAATGACCGCATTGCAGACCACCTTCGGTCACAACTGCCTGGCGATCGTTCAAGGGCGTCCGCGGGTACTCGATATTCGCGAGTGCTTGAAGCAGTTCATCGGCCACCGGCGTGAGGTCGTCACCCGCCGTACTCGATTTGAACTGCACCAAGCGTTGAACCAGCGGGAATTGGTCGAGGGTCTCGGGATGGCCACGACCGAGGTGGACCTGGTCGTCCGGACCATTCGCGACTCCAAGGACCCAGACGAAGCCCGTCGCCGACTCATGGCGCTGCCTCTCGCAGGGCTTGAGGAGTTCGTGCGGCGTGCCGGTCGTCCTGAGGCAGAGCTTGAAGAGGCGAAAGCGCGCGGGGCGTACTTCCTCTCGGAGCGACAGGCGAAGGCGATCTTGGAGATGCGCCTTTCGCGTTTGACCGGGCTTGAGCGGGAAAAGTTGGCGATCGAATACGGCGAACTTTGCCAAACGATCGCGCGACTCAGAGCGATCTTGGCCGATGACAAGCTCCTGATGGACTGCATCGTTACCGAACTTACCGAGATTCGTGAGCGCTACGGGGACGATCGGAAAACGGAAATCGTCGAGGCCGAAGGCGATATTTCCATGGAAGATCTCGTCGAAGACGAGGAGGTCGTCGTCACGGTCAGCCGCGCGGGCTACATCAAGCGCGTTTCCGCAACCGAATATCGCTCTCAGGGACGCGGAGGAAAAGGGACTCGCGCGATGAACACGCGCAACGAAGACTTTGTGACCCAGCTCTTCGCCGCCAACAATCATGCCCATGTGCTCTTCCTAAGCGATCGCGGGAAGGCCTACATGAAGCGAATTTATGAGATTCCGAAGGGATCCCGATCCGCTCGTGGACGCGCGATCGTCAACTTGCTCGGCTTCGATTCTCAAGAGCAGGCCGCCGCGATCCTCCCCATCCGAGAATTCGTCAAGGACGGATATCTTCTCACCTGCACCCGTCAAGGTCGCGTCAAGCGGACTGAGCTCTCGGCTTACGAGAACATCCGTCAGTCCGGAATCATCGGAGTGGCCATCGGCGACGGTGACGAGTTACTCGCCGCGCGAATCGTTCGAGACGGTCAAGAGGTGCTTATCGGTACCGCACAGGGTCAGAGCATTCGTTTTGTGGTCGACGAGGTGCGGGAGGTCGGTCGGGATTCCCTTGGGGTCAAGGGAATCGATCTGCGGGAAGGCGACCAGGTGGTGGGCATGGACGTGATCGAAAGTGAGCATCAGCAGGTGCTGACGGTCAGTCAAAACGGCTATGGCAAGCGCACACCAGTGTCCGAATGGAGACTTCAAAAGCGTGGTGGATACGGGCTCATCGCGATGGACACTTCAGAGCGAAACGGACGCCTCGTGAAGTTGCGGGTTGTCGACTCAGACGATCAAGTGATGGTGATGACCAACGGAGGACAGATCATTCGAACCAATCTCTCGGAAATCCGCGCCACCAGCCGCAACACCAAAGGCGTGATTATCATTCGGCTCTCCGATGGGGAAATGGTGATGGATGTAGAGCCGATTGCGGAGCAAGAAGAGTATGGCTCTGAAGGGCTCGATCCTGAGGGCGATGCACCTGCCGAGACAGAAGAACTCTCATCATAGAATACGCATCGCTGACTTCGTAGCTCTCGTTTTGGCTTCGTGCCTCAGACGAAGTCTAGAGATGTGCTCAGGTTGCCGAGAGGTACGCACGTCGCGTGACTTTCGGCGATGCATCTCGCTCGTCATCCGGTTACGCTCGGCTCGCATGCGCGGTTCACATACGAAAGGACCCAGCTGTGGGTAACTCCGTGCTCGGGATCGATCTCGGAACGACCAATTCGGTTGTTTCGGTGGTCACGGGATCGGAGCCAGAGGTGCTGTTCGATGAACGATCGGAGCCGCTCGTTCCCTCGGTCGTCTCTTTTCATCCCCAGGGTCGCATCCTCGTAGGACATCCGGCTCGAGAACGAAGACTGCTTGACGCGGCCAACACCGTGTATTCCGTAAAGCGCCTTATCGGCAGACCGTTCGATAGTGAAGAGGTTCGCCAGGCGCAAAGTCGTTTTCCGTTCAAGCTATGTGAAGGTCCTCGTGGAGGCGTCGACGTTCAGGTTCGAGGTGAGACGTACTCACTCAGTGAGATCAGCGCTTTCATCCTTCGTCAGGTACGATCTCACGTAGAAGCCGCGATCGGACAGAGGATCACCCGTGCCGTCATCACCGTACCGGCGAACTTCAATGAGCTTCAGCGCAGCGCCACCAAGGCTGCGGGTCAAGTTGCAGGTCTCGAGGTGTTGCGGATTCTCAACGAACCGACTGCGGCCGCACTGGCCTACGGGTACGGTCGAGGCTCCAGAGAACGTATTGGGATCTATGATTTGGGAGGCGGCACGTTTGATCTGACGATCATCGAACTCAATGGCGATGTGTTCGAGGTACTCGCGACGGCGGGGGATACCTATTTGGGTGGGGACGACATCGACCATATGATCGCCGAGAACATGGCGGACGCTTTTCTCGAGCGTCATCGATACGATCCCCGGTCTGATGTTCAAGCTTTCGAGCGCCTTCGTGCGGCGGCGGAGTGGGCGAAGTGTCAGCTCACCGAACAGGACACGATTCAACTCAAAGTCGAAGAGCTGGCTTATGGGGAAGGGGGGGTGGCTCTCGACCTTAGTTTCGGACTCTCCCGTAAAGCCCTTGAGCGTATGGCGGAACCGCTCATCGCGCGCACGTTCGACGTATGCGAGGAAGCGATGAAGGTCGCTCAGATCCGTCCCACCCAGCTGGACAACGTGATACTTGTCGGCGGTTCCACACGCGTACCGATAGTGCGGCGGATGGTACAAGACTACTTTAGCCGACGCCCCCTCAGCGATCTCGACCCAGACTTGGTCGTTGCGATGGGGGCCGCGATTCAGGGTCGCGCACTTGCCGGTTCACCCCGCACCCCGCGACCTCGACCTTCAGTTGCGATCGGGGCAATGCGCCTAAAAAAGGTGGCGACAGGAGTTCATGCCCATCCGCCTCAAACTGGGTATCGACCGCCGCCGCCGTCGTTCTTTCAACGAGACGAGGCGCTGTTTTCCAAGTCTGTGGTCGAGGATATCGGTGATGCTCACGACCATCCTACCCTGACTCGCCCTGAAACCTCTGAGCCGGCCTACGATGATGGCGCAACCAATCCTTCGACGCGTTATGCAGATGTGGTTCAGATAAAAGCGATTCCCATCGCTTCCGCGGCAGGTGAGCTACCTCCGGTTCGTGCCGAGCCACCACCTCCGGTTCGTGCCGAGCAGCCACCTCCGGTCCCGGCCGAGCCACCACCTCCGGTTCCAGTGTCTCCCACCGACGAACTGCAAGAAGAAGCATCAGAGCCCGAAGAATCGAGTCCTCCGGCACCCACGGTTCCGCGGGCGTTTCCCCTGCTCCTCGACGTCACCCCGCTTTCCCTGGGGGTCGAAACCGTTAGCGGTTTCTCGGAACATATCATCCCGAGAAATGCTGCGATTCCGGTCGAGCAAACACGGATGTTTTCTACAGGACAGGACTTCCAGCAAACCGTTCGAGTGACGATCTGCCAAGGAGAGTCTCGAAGGATTGAAGAAAATCAAATGCTGGGGGAGCTAGAGCTAGCGAGTTTGCGCTCGGCTCCTCGAGGTCGCGTGAAGATCGCGGTTACCTTCGTTATCGATGTGCATGGCACTCTCAGTGTTCGAGCGGAGGATGTCGAGACAGGACAGCAACAGCGGGTGCGGATCGATCTCATCGGAGGGATCGACGAAGAGTCCATCGAAGAACTGCGTAAGCGACACGAAACCTTGATGGGCGGCGCTACGGTATGACCGACCGATTGGATCAGCTCGATTACTACACGCTTCTCGGTCTTTCGACCGACGCGAATGCCGATCAGATTCGTCAAGCTTTTCACCGATTCGCCCTGCGATACCATCCGGACAAGTACCTTCGGAGCGACGATGCAGATACCCTACGCCGGGCGAATCAGATTTTCTCTCGCGGAGCCGAAGCATATCGGGTGCTGCTCAATCCCGAGCAGCGAAGTCTTTACGACGTCGGGATGGAACAGGGGCAGCTCAGATACGATCCGGAGCGAACCGATCGAGCACCGCGATCCGGTCGAGTTTCCGCGGAGGTCACCTCGATTCGAGCACGTCCCTTTGTTAAGAAAGCGCAGCGTGCGATGAAGAGCCAGGACTGGTCGGCTGCCCAAATCATGTTGAAAGCTGCGCTCAACCACGAACCTCAGAACTCTAAGCTGCAGTCGATGCTCGAAGAGGTTGAGCGCGAGCTCCGTAAGTAGACCCTGAATACGTTTCCGTAGTTGCAAGGAGGTTGCGTGCGAAGACTCGCGCGGTCGCCTCGGGCTGCTATGTTCCAGCCGTGCCCAGAACTGCCAATATCGCTCGCGTCACCAGTGAGACGTCTATTCAAGTTTCGGTGAATCTCGACGGTACTGGATCTCACCGAGTGCAGACACCCATCGGCTTTCTCACGCACATGCTCGAGCAGATACCCAGACACGGCCCTTTTGATCTGGAGTTGGTGGCGGAAGGCGATACCCATATCGACGGGCATCATACGACGGAGGATGTCGGTATCGCTCTCGGCCAGGCGGTCGCCAAGGCGCTCGGGGACAAGCAAGGAATCTACCGTTACGGCTCGTCAACGCTACCCATGGATGAAGCATGCGTGTCGTGCACCCTCGATCTTTCAGGGCGTCCTTACTTTGTCTGGAGAGTCCCGATGCCCAAGTCCAAAGTCGGCGACTTCGATACCGAGCTCGCCGAGGTGTTCTTTGAGGGGTTTGCCCGAGGAAGCGGATGCAATCTGCATCTAAGGCTGATCGAGGGTAGCAATCTTCATCACATCATCGAAATCAGTTTTAAGTCGTTCGCAAAATCGCTCCGTCAGGCAACCGAACTCGATCCTCGACAGCTCGGGGTCCCCTCGACAAAAGGCACGCTGTCCGAATGATCACAGAAGAGATGTTTCAAGCGATCGCGGACCGGCGAGACCTAGCAGGCGCAATATGTTCGCCTAGTGGGTTCGAGGGGGAGGGGTTGATGAATTCGGAAGCGCCGGTGATCGTAGATCTAGGGCTTGGCAACCTTGGGAGCGTCGCCCGGGCATTCGGCCGGGCAGGCTGTCGCGCTATGGTGACTTCGGATCCAGAACGGATCACGAATGCACGCCGCATTGTTGTTCCCGGCCAAGGTGGCTTTCGCGATTGTGCCGTAGCACTCGAGGGTGATCTCGGCTGCGCTCTTAGGCGCCATCTGGAGCAAGGTAAGCCCTTCTTTGGGATCTGCCTTGGGATGCAGATGCTTTTCGAGGAAAGTGAAGAGGCTCCCGGCAAACGAGGTCTTGGTCGACTGGCGGGTCGAGTTCGCCGGTTCTCAGGCGAACTGCGAGATTCGGAAACCGGAAAAGCACTCAAAGTTCCCCATATCGGTTGGAATCAGGTTCGTTCTCGTCACAGCTTCATGCCAGAAGAGGACTGGTACTATTTCGTTCACAGCTACCATTGCGTTCCCGATCGGGCTGCACAGGTTGTGGCTACAACGAGGTATGAAGGGGACGTGTGTGCCGCAGTTGCGGAGGGAAATCTATTTGCGTGCCAATTTCACCCGGAGAAAAGCTACCTGCAAGGGCAGGAACTGCTGAGGCGTTTTCTCGCCGCCTAGCAAACGAATTTGAGCGCGGCCTAAGATAGAGCCATCTGAGTTCAGAAAACCCCGCTGAACTCGCTACGAAGACTATCGAATTCGACTCTTGTAGTTTGCAGTTCCTGTGAAGCCTTTTTGGTGTTTTTGCCGAAGCGGCCTTGAGTCGTGTTCGGTCATGAAAGAGAGATTCGCTACCATGGAGTTTATTCCCGCCATCGACCTCTTGGATTCAAGCGTGGTTCGATTGCACCAGGGACGCTACGATCAGATCACCGTATACGATTCAGATCCTTTGGCGGTGGCTTTGCGGTTCGCAGAGCAAGGTGCGCGTTCGCTTCATGTTGTCGATCTAAACGGGGCGCGCAGCGGAACACCCGCAGAACTGGAGACGATCGCTTCCATCGTCGAGCATACCTCTCTTCGTGTACAGGTTGGTGGTGGCATTCGCTGTCCATCCTCGGTACAGCGATGGATCGACGCCGGCGCAGCGCGGGTCGTGCTCGGCACGTTGGCGGTGAAAGACCCCGAGCTCGCCAAGCGACTATGCGAAGCACATCCCGACCGTATCGTCATCGCGATCGACGCTCGCGATGGGGAGGTAGCTGTGGAGGGCTGGCTTGAAACTACCGGGAAGTCGGCTGTCGAAACGGCCAAGGAAGTGGATCGCTGGAGCCCCGCCGGAATCCTCTACACCGATATTTCTCGGGATGGAACCGGAGAGGGACCCAACGTCGCCGCCACTGCTGCGCTTCAGTCGGTAGTGCATTCCACCGTGATCGCCTCCGGGGGGATCGGCACCTTGGAGCATGTTCGTATTCTCGCTGGGGCAGGCGTTCGGCAGACGGTTTGCGGACGTGCGCTCTACGAAGGTGCGTTTGCCTTGCAGGATGCCATCCGCGAAGCGGAGCGCGTATAGTGCTGGCACGCCGAGTGATCCCTTGTCTCGACGTCAACTTGGGTCGAGTTGTCAAGGGAGTGAACTTTGTAGGTCTTCGCGACGCGGGAGACCCGATCGAGTGTGCGTACCGATACTCTGAGGGGGGGGCAGATGAGATCACCTTTTTGGACATCACGGCCTCTCACGAAGAGCGCGGCATTTTGCTCCATGTCGTCGAGGAGACTGCGGAGCGACTTTCGGTACCCCTCACGGTGGGCGGGGGAGTTCAAGACCGCGACGGGGTGCGGGATCTTCTCAATGCGGGTGCGGACAAGGTGTCCATCAATACTGCGGCAGTGTTGAATCCAGAGTTTATCGCCGAGGCCTCTGCGGCATACGGTTGTCAAGCCATCGTGGTGGCTATCGACGCAAAGCGCACGCGAGATGGTTTTTCGGTCTTCACGCACGGCGGTCGACGTGACACGGGACTCCGTGCAGTAGACTGGGCGCAGAAAGTGGCCGATTTGGGTGCTGGTGAGATACTGCTGACCAGCATGGATCGAGACGGCACACGGGATGGATTCGACCTCGAGTTGACGCGAGCGGTCGCGGACGCTGTTTCTATACCCGTGATCGCTTCGGGCGGTGTAGGCTCCCCCGAGCACATCCGTGCTGGGCTGGTCGAAGGCGGTGCTGACGCAGCGCTCGCCGCTTCGATCTTCCACGATAACGAATACAGCATCGAGGAGGTTAAGCGATACCTCCTCGAGCATTCGGTGTGGGTTCGACCTCCAAGGAGCAGGGGATGTGGGTGAGTCAGGTTCGGTGAATATCGAACGCGTGGTTGCAGGCCTTGGACGTCGGTCGGTGCATCTTCCGTTTGAGATCGGAGCGTTCATCGCGCTCGAGATTTGTGATCAGACGCTGGATCATCCAGCTTTGGTGCATCCGGCGGACGTTTGGATTGGATCGGACGGTTCGATAGCGGTCCGAGGACTGTCCACACCCGCGGACAGCCAAGGCTCTGCCTCTTCGATCATCGACGTGTTGGCACACCTCCTGGTCGCGGCCGGTGGCGCGGTGCCTCCACATCTTTTGCGTTTGGTGGAACCGGGAGCGGATCGGCCAAAGTATGATCTTCAACGGCTGCGTGATGCGCTAGAGGCCACGCTCATTCCGCTCAATCGAGCCGCTTCGATGAGGGTGCTCGCTCGACTACTGCGTGAGATGCAGCGCAGTCCGGTGGCTCATGCCGAGGCATCGTCAGTTGTCGACGGCGGTGCAGATGCGGATCTCGATGCGTTTCTAGAGACTGCCGGAGTGAATGACGCATCTGCCACTGCGATCGGGTCCTCGAGTCGACCAAGAGATGAAGAAGCCGACCCTTTTCAAACGATTCGGCAAGAGGATTTTCATCGAATGAACCAGGTCTCCCGGTCTTCGGCTGCGGTAGAGCTAGGCGGATCGGCGGCACCATCTTCGGCCGTGGTGGAGCAACGCGAGCTGGCCGCACCGTGTTCGGCTGCCGTAGAGCAAGGCGGATCAACGCGTCCTCAGGAGCCCTTGCCCATCGAGTCTGAGCGCGTTGCGGAGCCGACGAAGCACGCTTTGGATGCCGAACGCGCGGACAGTCTCCCAAGGGGTGTGGGCGGAAGCTGGCCCCGACGCACTGCGGCTCCGGAGCGTAGTCAGACGCAAGCGAACCGAACCTTGAGGGATCCTTCGGATCTAGAGCTCGATAGTTTTGAGCTCCCAAGTCGCACGGGTCGATGGCTACAGGGAAGCCTAGTGGTATGTGCGCTGGTGTTGTTTGCTAGCGGCGTAATCTTGGTTTCGAATCAACCAGAAGTTTTGGTTGCGGCTTTGGCTGAGTGGGGAGTTCAACCCCCTCCATCTGATCCTGAGCCGGAAACAGAGCAGCCGACCTCCGCCGGCGGCGTGCTTCGCGTGGAGGTGCAGCCCGAGGGCGCACAGGTGCTTTTGCTCGTGGGTAAAGGGCCTGCGGTCGCAGATTCTCTGCCTATCGGGGTGGCTCATGAGTTTGTGGCGATAGCCGAAGGTAAAGTGCCGACCCGAGCATTGGTGCCTCGAGACGCTGTATACGAGCCTCGTGAAGGAGCGCTGCCTATGGTCGAACTAGCGATGCAGGCGGGTGACGCAGAGATGCGCTTTTTGGAACTCGATCTAGGCGAAACGCGATTGACTCAAGATATGGGGACACCTACTGGCGGCTTGGGACGCGTTCGAGTGGTGACCAACCCTATCGGAGCGAAGGTGTATCAGCTTGTCGGTTTCGCTCCACAGGTATCGATTCGAGATATGCCCACCGACACTTCTCATGAATTGGTGATTTGGTCCGAAGGTTACCGAGCTCAAAAACTATCGATCGATGCGCCCGATTGGAGCGTGGTTTCTGGAACCCGGCAAGCCGTCACTAGGGTGCGTCTAGAGAAACTCGATATTCACGCGCACTGACCGCCGGCGATCTTTACGGCCCTTCTACGCTCAGGCAGTGCCAGAAAGTGACTCTAAAACGCCCTGGACCTCTGTCTGAATGTCGTCAAGCCTCGCTTCGTCTGCGGCTTCGAAGCGCATCACGAGGGCTGGTTGGGTATTGGAGGCTCGGACAAGGCCCCACCCCTGATCGAACAAGATCCTCGCTCCGTCGATATCGACCACCTGATGGCTCTTACGGAAATGCGAGGTCAAGGCTTCGACGATCTTGAATTTCTCGTCATCGCCGCAAGGAATCCTTATCTCCGGTGTGGTTGCCGTCGCCGGCACATCCTCGAGTAGTTCATGTAGGGATTTTTCGCTCTTCGAGAGAATTTCGAGAAGACGCAGCGAGACGTAGATGGCGTCGTCAAAGCCGAAATAGCGATCCGCATAAAAGATATGGCCGCTCATCTCCCCTGCCAAAAGTGCGTTTTCTTCTTTCATCTTGGTCTTTATGAGGGAGTGTCCTGTTTTCCACAGGATCGGTCGACCACCATGCTTGCTGATCTCGTCGTACAGGGTTTGAGAACACTTGACCTCTCCGAGGATGGCGGCGTTCGGATGATCGCGGAGCAGGGCTCTCGAAAGAAGGATCATCAGCTTGTCTCCCCACACGATCGAACCCTTGGAATCGACCACCCCGATACGGTCTGCATCGCCATCGTAGGCGATACCGAAATCGAGCTCTCGGTGGGAGATCGTGTCACGCAGCAGTTCGAGATTTGCTGGATCGGTAGGATCGGGGTGATGTGCTGGAAAGCGACCGTCCATGTCGCAGAGGAGTCCAATCGGGTCTAGGCCGAGCGCCCGAAATGTGGCCAAAGCTGTAGGGCCTCCCGCCCCGTTGCCGGCATCGATCGCGAATCGGAGGTCTGTTCGCTGAAGAGAGATGTTGCCCTTCATAAAGCCGACATAGGCCGGTAGCACATTGCGTTCTCGAACGACGCCTCCTCCCGGGAGATCGAAATCGCTGGTTTCGATCATCTTGCGGAGTTCCAAAATGTCGTCTCCAAAGAGCGAGGCGCGACCACTCATCATCTTGAAACCGTTGTCGGGTGAAGGATTGTGACTCCCGGTAATCTGCACCCCGCCGTCGAGTTCGTAGTGAAAGACCGCAAAATACAAAAGGGGAGTCGGAACAATGCCGAGGTCGACGACATTGAGCCCGGTCGCCTGAATTCCCGAAATGAGTGATCCGTGTAGTCTCGGCGAACTCAAACGACAGTCTCTGCCGACTGCGATGGTGCCGCGGTCTTTTCTTCGGTGAAAGGTTCCGATCGCTTTGCCGAGGTCACGGACAAGGCTGGGCTCGAGGTCGCTGTCTGCCACGCCGCGGATGTCGTACTGCCGGAAGATGTTCTTGTTCATGACGTTCAGACTCCACCACCCGGACCACTGTCGTGAGGCAGGCTGCCCCGGGGAGATCGCAAGTAAACAAAGGGGGTGCACGCGAGGAGGTTGGAAACGCGAGAAGTGTACATGTCTGCGTATCGTTCGATTTGACGAGCCAAATGACTCTTATCGTTACCGGCGCGCAAAAGCAGGCCCCAGCGCGGGTGGTGCAGGGTGCTTGCGGCCTGCACCAGGGGGGAGATCGATGCATCGAGCTCTAGAAGTTCGAGACGCACGGCCTTCATCGCCTCCCGAAGTGCTTCGAGCGGGCTGTCTACCTGAGGCCCGTAGTCTTGCTCCTTGCGCTGCGCGGCGAGCCGAAGAGCGGAAAACCGATGCTCCAGCAGTTCTTTCGCCTCCATTTTTTCGGTGAGACTCGCCTGGTGAGGTTTGAAGCGTTCCAAGCACTCCAGCTCTTGCTCCAGTTCACGTACGATGAGGGCTGTTCGCCAGTGCAGCTGACTTTTGCTGGTCTTGACATCGGCAAAGATATGGTCGCCAACGTAGAGAATTTGTTCCGCAGCGAGATCGAAGTGCGCTTCGATCGCTCGAGCGTGGCCACCCACGTAGGCGCCTCCCGTGACCAGCGGCCCCACCACCGGC
>JBCCEA010000015.1:0-93824 GCA_039030515.1 Myxococcota bacterium
CACGTCGGGCGCCGGCAGGGGCCTCGCGCCCGCTACCGCACGGCGCGCAAGAACACCTTCGATATCCGCCGCGTCGCCGCCGTCGAGAACCTCCACGCCATCGACCGACGGCAGAAGGCGGCGTGACTTAGTCGTTCAGCGACCTAGTCAGGCTGGGCGGAGGCCGGAACCGTACCTAGTCAGGCTGGGCGGAGGCTGGGCGGAGGCCGGAACCGTACCTAGTCAGGCTGGGCGGAGGCCGGAACCGTACCCGGTCAGGCTGGGCGGAGGCCGGAACCGTACCCGGTCAGGCTGGGCGGAGGCCGGAACCGTACCCGGTCGAGGCCGGTCGGAACCGTACCCGGTCAGGCCGGTCAGGCCGGTCAGGCCGGTCAGCATCTTGGGACACATCCTAGGTTCCCAAGGCGATCGACAACTGGTTCACTGAGATTTGGATACGCTCGCCGTGGACCCGCAGTGCCCTGACCTGCAGCGAGTGATCGGCCACTCAAACGCGTCACTCATTCTTCCATCGAAGGGCGACGGCTCGGAGCCATCTTATCGTCGCCATGATACGTCGCCCTACGTGCCCGCCGGAGCGAACATCCGACAAAGCTCGTCTGGTGGCGACCAGTCGATGGGTATAGGGAAACCACCACGGTTCTCTCTTTCTCACGCCAGGATCGACGACAAGCGTTTGAGGTCTCGTAACTATCTCAAAAACATCACGATCGATACCATGAACGCCACTCTGACGCGCACCAGACGGATGCGAGGACGGGATTGCCTCACGAAACCCATGGTTGTTAATAGAAAGGAACACCGCAGAGACAGATCTCGCAACCACTTCTCCTCGTCGAGTATCTCGAGTCCATACGCTGACACCGATATCCGTACTCAGCCCTCTCGAGACCTCAATCGCCTCCTGCTCGTCGGAAACCACGCAGATCGACACAACTGGACCTTGCATGGACTCGGCATGAATCGATGCTTCTGCATCCTCCTCCGTAATCACTGTTGGCTCAAACCAGATTCCGCCTCGGTCGAGAATGTGCCCGCCGACAAGAATCTGCGCTCCACGTGCATTCGACTCAGCTAACTGTAAAAGCAACTTTTCCTGCTGAGCCCGCGAAAGTAACGGACCGTAGTCCTGGCCGGGAGTGAGCTGACTTATGAGGTGTACTAGGCGACTTGAGAACTCCTCAGCGATATCCGCAACTACAATGACGCACTCAAGGCGTGCGGAGCGCTGGGCAAGGGACATCGACGCCCAAACAATACCCTGTGCAGCCCGATCCAATTCCGCGTCATGCAGAACGATCGCAACATCCTTACCGCCGAGCTCGATCGATGCGGGAACACGTGCTTCAAGCGCCGCCTGAGACACACGTTTACCGGTCGCTGAGTCTCCCACGAACACCAACGCGTCAACCTGGGCAGCCTCTTCGCAAAACTTCACAGCAACTTCGGGACCTCTCGGAACCACCTGCAACAAGCCCCTGCCGAACACCTCTTCCGCGGACTCTTGAATCAGGAAGGCTGAGCGCAGCTTTTGCGGTCCCGGGCAATGCACCACCGCGTTTCCAGAGACCAACGCAGGCAGGATCGTTCGCAAAGGCAGCGCCAGCGGGTTACCCCACTGAGTCACCAAACCCACAACACCCCTCGGATAGCGCTCAACCAACGCTTGCTTCGATGGAAACCCGAACAATGAAAGGGCATGCTCCGAACTCGACCACAGTGAGGGTAAGGCAGAGCTCCAGTACTCCGACAGCCGAGTGATCGCACCGATATCGTGCATCCAAGCCTCAGCCTCAGGCACGCCCGTTTCTTTGCAGATCATCTGAACAAGCCGATAACGCCGGCGCATGAGCGCACGCGAAAACCTTTGCAGCATCAGGATTCGCTGCCGCAGCGTACGGGCTCCGTGTACCGCTTGAGCCCGACGTGCACGACCGACAGCTACAGCAACTTCGTCGGTGGTCATACGCCGCACTGCCGGAAGCGGCGTTCCATCCAAAGGAGAAAACGCGACTAGCTCGGCCTCGCCTTCATTGCCCCGTGGGCGTTCATTCTCCATCACTTTATTCACCAAAATGCCAATTGATCAAGATGCTAAAAGGCGTCGACTTACTGCAATGAGCGTGCAGATGACGTTCATCACCGGGATGTGCGAAGCGACTGACTCCAACATAGTTTGTGCCCGAATGCGAAGCACTCTCTAGGCTCCTCATGAGTGTTCTTTAGGCCGACTGGAGACATAGCCACCGCGAACGCGAATCGCTGCTCCATCTGAAATCAACTTGATGAGGTGACTCTCAAGAGACCTCAGTGCAATTGGCCAGACGCTGGACGGCACATCGCAGTAGACTTCTGAAACGAGCTCAGAAGCGGTTGCGGGCTCGGTGTATCGACTAAGCACTTGAAGCACAGCACGCTCGCGCTTTAGTCGATGTTCGATGTATCTCTGGAGCACCGAATCCGGAGGAAACAAAGGCTTACCGTGCGCGGGCAACATGACGGATAAATCCAGTTGCTGCAGACTTCTTAACGATTCTAAGTACAGACGAAGGTCGCCGTCCTCTGGCTCGATGAGGATCGTTCCCTTCCCAGCAACCATATCTCCCACCACCGCGAATCTCGAGCATTCATTGAACAGACAAATATGACCCGATGCATGACCAGGAGTCTCTATGACCCGAAGTTTCGAAGTCATCTGAGCATCAGAGTAGGCGAGTACATCACCCTCAGAAAGCAAGCGATCAAAATGTATACGCCCTCGAAGGAGGGCTGCCGTGTTCATATGAGCTGCAAGAGGCGCATCTAATCTCTTTGAAAGGACAGAGGCGCCCCCAATGTGATCTTCGTGATGATGGGTAGCCACAATGAGTCTCACGCGCATCTCCGCATTAATACGACCGAGAACCTCGACCAGTCGATCGACTTCAAGCAGGTCCTTGGGGGCTGGGTCCACCAGGATGGCGTCAGAACTGCCAATCAGATAGGTATTGGTATGCGTGGCTGGCGGAAGTGTCGCCGTCCGTACCGGAATCGAGTACACGGATGGGGCGACTTCCCAAGCCCCTTCCGGCACACAGTCATATTTTGACACATATGATGACAATACAGAAGAAGTCGGCGATCGCGGCGATTTCAAATGAACTTGCTGGCACAAAGTACTTAAGATCGAACCTAGAGGAGGACTGAGCACGACGGTACCTCGACGGTACTGACTGTAAAGGTCTTTTGCGTTCCACACTGCCTCCTTGAGCCCTACGACTTCCCAGTCGGACTCGATATCTAATTCAAAGCCAACCACATGCATGGTCTCTACGGGCTGTACGTCCGGGGGAGTCTGCACCGCGCCCAGATGAAGCCATCGATTCACAGGCCCAGAGTCGGTACACTTTCGCAAAAGAAAGTCGAAGCCCGCATCTAAGTCGTTTGAAACTCCAGCTTTAGACGCGGAACGCACAGTTTCCAGAACGGCCTCCGCAAAACAGGCTAGATCAGAGGCCACATAGTCCAGAGCAGATACGTGACTATCGACGCAAAAGCGCTTTTGTCGGGATAGATATGAAGAATACCTCGACTCACTCGAGAGCGGTCGACGTGGAAGATGAATCCCTTGTGCAAAGAAGCTCTCAGACTGTTCACCCAGAAAGCGATCGAGTGAAACTTGAGCAGCACCTCGCGAAGACAGCAAAACCAAAGCTGGATTGCTGGGCGATTTTGAGTACACCAGTATCGCCAGAGACTGAAGCATCGCCTAAACTTGCCCGGCCCGCTTAGAACGAGCATCGCTTGTAGTCCTCGAAACGCTTTGCACTCTTTTGCCCAAGATCAGATACTTTGCGCTTGAATCAGTCGTTGAACGATAGGCCTCAAAACACGCTCAGGTTCATCAGGAATGCGGTCTTGGTAAGCCACCTGATCTATCCCGTCAACAGGAAGCCGCGTGTTGGGCGTTCCCCCCTGTTCGATGTTCACTTCAGTGCTCAGCGGTGGTTCGGTATGTGCGTGCTTGTATGCCACGTAGGCTGCGGCCCAACGTTCGGGCGCCCGATCGAACATAGAGACGTTGAAGCCGTGCAACGATACGAAGCGAGGATCTGGGAAAGACATGCTTTGTTTTTGGAACACACTGAGTCGTTGGAACACACTGAGTCGTCGGAACACACTGGACTGGACCGACAAAGAAACTGCGCGAATTTCCGAGCGGTTTGCGCCGCCGCAGAGCGTATCTGTGATCTCGCTGAAGAAACCTTAGACGAGGACATCCGCAGACGTTGCGATCAGTCAAGCGACGTATGCAAAAGCCTTTCATTCGTTGCTCTTGACGGCGAGCGCTGCAGCGGGAAATAACCCTTCGCGTCGAGAGAAGTTACCCCGGACGGAGATACTCGGTTAGTCCCAGTGAACGGCGACGATTTCGTACTCACGAACTCCACCGGGCGCTCGGACCCGAACTTCGTCTCCAGCCTCGCGATTGATGAGAGCCTTGGCCACCGGCGAGGTCACCGAAATGCTTCCCTTGTCCACATCGGACTCATCGGGCCCTACGATCCGGTATTCTACGATCTTTCCAGTATTGCTTTCTTCAAGCTCTACTCGAGCACCGAATTTCACTCGTTCACCACCGAGCTTCGAAGGGTCGATCACCTCGGCTCGAGAGAGCTTGTCTTCCAAATCGCCGATCTTGGCTTCGGTCAAGCCCTGTTTCTCTTTAGCTGCGTGGTACTCAGCGTTTTCTTTGAGGTCGCCATGCTCTCGGGCAACCTCGATCTCTTGGGCGATCTTGGGACGTTCTGCCTTGAGTCGGCCTAGCTCTGCCCGCATGGCTGCATGGCCCGTAGGCGTCATGGGTACGCGTTCCATTCGGGGAGAGTTAGAACATGACCCACTCTTCGGCAAGTGCGTGCCAGGAACACGGTTGCTGGCGTCCATCAAACTCAAGCCCAATCAAAGTGAGCTTGACGGTACGAGAGTCATGAACTGATGGATAACGCCGGCGGGAACTCCGACGCCGTTTTTGTCCTCTGGTGATACTCCTGAAGCGTCTGGACTCGTAGCCCCTGATCCCGCAAGCGTTCCATCGCCGCAACCGCTGCCGTCGCCGCGGCAATGGTAGTGAAGTAGGCGACCCCTGAGAGTAGCGTCTGACGCCTTAGCGACTGACTGTCGAGAATGGCCTGTGCACCCTGTGTGGTGTTGACGATCATATCGACCTCTCCGTTGAGTATCGCATCCACAATGTGTGGTTGACCCTCCGTGACCTTATTGACCCGATCGCAGTCCACACCATCTCTCTTGAGCGCATCACGCGTACCGCCTGTCGCAACGATCTCAAAGCCCATTGCGACCAATCGTTGCGCCAACTCGCAAGCTGCGGGCTTATCCGTATCACGCACACTTACAAACACCCGGCCCTGTTCTGGCAGGCTTTGTCCGGTGGCCAGTTGAGCCTTGAGGAAGGCCTCCGGAAACGTCTCTGCAACCCCCATCACCTCACCCGTAGATCGCATCTCTGGTCCCAGAATGATGTCCACTCCAGGAAACTTGTGAAAGGGAAACACGGATTCTTTCACGGAAACATATGGAGGACGCACCTCGCGCGTAAAATCGAGCTCCTTAAGCGTTTGACCGGCCATCACCTTCGCGGCGAGCTTCGCAAGGGGAACCCCAATGGCCTTACTGACGAACGGAACGGTGCGCGAAGCGCGAGGATTGACTTCGATGACGTAAACGGCGCTCCCACGAACCGCGTACTGTACGTTCATCAGACCCACGACCCCGAGCTCGAGAGCCAACGCTCGGGTCGCCGAACGAATCGTGCCCAGGACCTCCATGGGCAGTGCATGAGCCGGAAGCACCAAGGAAGAATCGCCAGAGTGAACGCCGGCTTCTTCGATATGTTGCATGATTCCGGCAACAACTACGGTCTCTCCATCCGAAATACAATCGACATCTACTTCGATGGCGTCTTCCAAAAACTCATCGATCAGGATCGTTTGGGCTTCTCGCTCATCTAGAGACTCAAATGCGACTGCGAGGTAGTTCAGTAAATCAGAGCGGGAATGGCAAATCTCCATTGCACGCCCGCCGAGCACATAGCTCGGCCGAACCATAACCGGATATCCAAGCGCGTCCGCAGCGTCGACCGCCGCCTTTTTGCCATGCGCGATCCGGCCTCGTGGCCGCCTTAACCTGAGTTCGCTGAGAAGTGCATCAAATCGCTCCCGATCCTCAGCGCGATCGATCGCATCAGCTGGAGTTCCAAAAATGGGCACCCCGGCATTGGACAAGGGCACCGCGAGTTTCAGAGGAGTTTGGCCACCGTACTGAACGATCACGCCAACCGGACGCTCCACTTTGACGATAGACATCACGTCTTCGAAGGATAGAGGCTCAAAATAAAGGCGATCCGAAGTATCGTAATCTGTGGAAACCGTTTCTGGATTGCAGTTGACCATGATGGTCTCGTAGTCGAGCTCTTTCAGCGCGAATGCTGCATGAACGCAGCAGTAGTCGAACTCAATCCCCTGACCGATTCGATTGGGACCACCTCCCAATATCATCACCTTTTTGCGCTCCGTTGGATTCGATTCCGACTCAACACCCCAGGTGGAATACAAATAGGGAGCGCGTGCGACAAACTCTGCTGCACAGGTATCCACGCGGGAGTACGTGGGTGAAACACCTGCCTCTTCACGGGACTGCGTCACTTCGTCTTCCGAGGTTGCCGTTGCAATCGCGATCTCAGCATCCGAAAAGCCGTCAGCCTTCGCCGTCCTAAGCGCATCTCTTGCTGAAGTGGACTCAAGCGCTAGGCGTGGAGAGAACGAATCGGCAAGACTCTGCTCTTCTTCTATCAAGTGTGAAAGCTGAGTCATGAACCAGGGGTCGATACCGGTCGCTTGGGTCAGATCTTCCACGGTAAGACCCACCCGAAGCGCATCGCATAGATACCAGAGGCGATCCGCCAGTGGAGTGCGCACGATGTAAAGAAGCGCTTGCCGAAGCTCATCATCGATCGGCCCGGGCAGCTCTTCGTCAGTGGAGCGACGCAATTGAATCGGCGTTCCGTCCTCTCGAAGGGTGCGCACTTGACGCGCAAGTTCTCTGTAGTTTACTCGCTCAAGCAGTGAGGAGAGCCCTGCCCTGCCAACCTCCAGGGAGCGCGCCGCCTTTTGAAGAGCCTCTTTAAACGTACGTCCAATGGCCATCGCTTCGCCTACGGACTTCATTTGAGTCGTGAGACGTGGATCCGAGTTGGCGAACTTTTCAAAAGCAAACCTAGGAATCTTGACTACGACGTAGTCGAGAGTCGGTTCGAAAGCTGCACTGGTTCCGGTGATATCGTTTTTCAGTTCGTCGAGGCGATAACCAACCGCCAACTTGGCTGCGATCTTCGCGATGGGATATCCGGTCGCTTTGCTGGCGAGAGCGCTTGACCGGGAAACGCGGGGATTCATCTCGATCACTACCAGGCGACCATCCTCAGGATTGATGGCGAACTGAATGTTCGACCCTCCCGTTTCCACACCTATTTCGGTAATACACGCGCGGCCAGCGTCGCGCAGTCTCTGATACTCTTTATCGGTAAGCGTCATCGCGGGAGCGACAGTGATGGAGTCTCCAGTATGAACCCCCATCGGATCAAAGTTCTCGATGGTGCAGATCACCGCGAAGTTATCGGCGCAGTCGCGGATAACCTCCAACTCATATTCTTTCCAGCCGAGCACGCTTTCTTCGACCAGACATTCGTGAATAGGACTTTGCTGAAAAGCCCAGCGAATCGCAGTATGGAACTCTTCCCGATTGTAGGCGATCCCTCCTCCGGACCCGCCCATGGTGAGCGAGGGTCGCAAGACCACCGGAAATCCGATGTCGTTTACCGCTCGATTCGCTTCTTCAACGGTAGTGCAGGTGTAGGCTCTGGGGCACTCCAAGCCGATTCGCGCCATGGCGTCCTTGAAACGCTGGCGCTCTTCCGCTCGGCGAATCGCCTCAACTTTGGCGCCGATGAGCTCGACTTCGAAACGCTCAAGTGTGCCCTCTGAGTCCAGAGACAGCGCCAGATTGAGGGCGGTTTGGCCTCCCAGTGTCGGCAGCAACGCATCCGGCCGTTCTTTCTCAATGATCTGAGCCACGACACTCGGGACGAGTGGTTCGATGTATGTTCGATCCGAGAACTCCGGGTCCGTCATGATCGTTGCGGGATTCGAATTCACAAGGACGGTTTGGTATCCCTCTTCGCGCAGCGCCTTGGCGCCTTGAGTTCCGGAATAGTCGAACTCACAAGCTTGCCCGATCACGATTGGACCAGAACCAAGGAGCATGATTTTATGGATGTCCTGTCGACGCGGCATCGCTTTCGGCTTTCTACGCGGCTCGGTGGATCCGAACTGCCTGCAGCCTAAGGAATCTCAATCCGCGCCCAACAACCGACAGGTTCATCCGGTAGCCACCGCTATCCGGCTATTTTGGCTGTGGTTAACACGTTCCCGGTTCAAGGGCCACCGACAACGCACCGAGAATTTGCGCCCCT
The DNA here is from genome assembly GCA_039030515.1 of Myxococcota bacterium. Taxonomy (GTDB): domain Bacteria; phylum Myxococcota_A; class Polyangia; order Polyangiales; family Houyiibacteriaceae; genus JBCCEA01. Next base: position 8,531 of record JBCCEA010000015.1, read on the forward strand.
CGGGGAGTGCCCGCAGAAACACAAACCCGCCTAGCTTCCGGCGCCGTAAAGGAGATTTCAATGCAGAGGTCCGGCGATCTAAGGCTGTCCAAAAAGTCTCTACCCCACTCTACAAAGGAAATAGCGTCCGACTCGAGCAACTCAGGCAATCCGAGTTCGTCCAGCTCTTCAGCGCGGCCAACCCGGTACAGATCGCTGTGAACAATAGAATAGGAACCTTGATATTCGTGTACGAGTCCAAAAGTCGGGCTTGTGACCGGTTCTGACTCGGTTACGCCCAGCGCACGCGCCGCGGCGCGGACCAGAAAAGTCTTGCCAGCCCCTAGCTCTCCCTCCAGCAAAACGAAATCTCTCGGAAGAAGAGTTTCCGCCAGATTCTGCCCAAATCCGGACATCGCCATCTCGTCTTTGACCAACCACTCGAGGGAGTCTCGCATCACGTTAGAGTGTACGAAGCTGCCGACCCCGCAAGAAGCAATCAGCGAACTAAATCAATCGATAAGACGTAGAGCGATGCAGAGGGTGCGTCTCAGAGAGAAGAACCCAAGCCAGTTGCGCTTGGGTTCTTCCGGGCCGCGCCTTGCCGAATGGCGTGACATACTTCCCTTGTCATGAGTCACTCAGCCCGTGGTTCCATGAGTTGTCAGGCGATACTGGCCGGGTCTCGATTTCGATGCCGCTTCGGAATTGCGGCGACGTCCATGCTGTGGCTCGTCATCGCAGTCACGTACCGTCATTCCATCGTCAACGCACAAGCGATACGCGAGAGGGTCTCGGGACGTGAGACACACGAGCAAAGTACGTCCGAGCTACTGGATACAGCAACGCAAGACGCCTATCGATATACGATAGCTGCCGATGTCGATCCTATCGCGCATTCCGTGCACGGATCGATGCAGCTCGTCTGGGTCAATCGCAGCACCAAACCGATAGACCAGCTGCATCTACATCTTTATTTGAACGCATTCGCAGACCAAAAAACCGTTTTTATGGCGGAGTCTGGAGGCCATTTACGAAACACTAGCTATGGCGCTCCAGGCTCGATCGAGATTCTGGAACTGCGAACTGGGCAGCATAACCTACTGACTGCCAGCTCATTTCGCTCGGAAACCGACCACACCGAGCTCGCGGTCAGACTTCCGCAGGCCGTGCCCCCAGGAGGTCGCGTCGATATAAGATCTGAGTTTGTGAGTCGCCTACCTAGAGTCTTTGCGCGATCCGGATACAGTCCCAGTGGCTTTCATATGGTCTCGCAGTGGTTTCCGAAAGTCGCAAAATTAGAGCCGGACGGGTCCTGGGAAACCTTCCCCTATCACGGTAACGGCGAGTTCTACGCTGATTTTTGCTCCTACGATGTCACTGTGCGTGTGCCGTCCGGGTGGGAGGTTGCCTCAACGGGCGCTTCGAGGGGAGTGTCTATCAAAGGCAACGCCCGAGAATATCGATTCCTGGCAGAACGCGTACACGACTTCGCTTTTGCTGCATGGGATGATTTTACCAAGAGAAGCAAAAGTATCGATGGTGTATCCGTATGGCTCTTTAGCCCTCCGGCTTATGATCGGGCGGCGGAACGCATCCTCGACGTCGTCACATTCGGACTACGGTTCTTTGGAGATCACTATGGCCCCTATCCGTACTCGCACTTAACGGTGGTGCACGTGCCTGAGGACGCGAAAGGAGCTGGCGGCATGGAATACCCGACTCTTTTTACCGTAGAGGGGCCCCGCTACTCCTTTGACAAAATTCCGTTTCTTCACGACGAGGTCACAGCCCATGAAACCGCTCATCAATGGTTCCAGGGCATGATCGCGACCCATGAAGTCCGATGGCCAATGCTCGATGAAGGTATCGCCAACTGGGCACATCGTGATCTCGTCAACACGCTCCATCACTCAAATTGGAGTGGAGTCCGCATTGGAAACTGGGGAATAGATACGTATGAACTCCTCCGCTCCTGGTCCATGCGATTCTATGCGCGCGCTCCGGCACCCGGGAATCCAGCCTACGCATTTTCACCTGCAGAGTATAATGCTTCTGTATACGGGCGTACTAGTCTTGTTCTTGAAACGATTGCGCGCACTTGGGGAGTAGAAAAGCTGAGACTAGCTTTGGGAAGATATGCCCGACGCTATCGATGGGCACATCCCACCCCAGACTCACTCTTTGCGGAATTCGACGCCGTGTATTGGAATGGCTTTTCTGCGTCTTTCCTCATCCCTGCGCTCATGCATGGTGAGACGGCCTCGGCGCGCATGGTCCGATTTGAGGTCGCCGACGGCGGCACCACTTTAGAAGTAGAGCGCGTGGGCAGCCTCCCTATTCCACTAGATATCGAACTCGTAGAAGAAAACGGCGATTCGATCCGTGTTCATTGGCCACCAAACCAGACCCATTTGTCATCACACTTAAGCAATGAGCACTTTATTGAAGCGCATATCGATCCAGACAATCACAATCTTCTGGACGATTCGACAATCGACAACCATCGAACCAGCAAGCAACACGATGCATCTCCAGCATTATTCGCCATCGCACTCAAAGCATTTCAAGACATTCTGTTCGCCTTTGGACCGTGATCGCTTCTGAAGAATATCGAGATCCGATCGGACTCCCTGACGGCGAACACGACGAGGTGACGCCACTCAAAGATTGGCAACGGGTACGGAACGCACTGCCGATGACCATATTGGTTTACTCGACTACTTCGCTACTAGGATGGTTATTGACCGCTATGTGTGCGGATCGTTGGATCCACCTTCTTCCAGAGAATGCAGACCTAGACATCGACTGGGTTGCCCCGGGAGGAGCATTGCTTATCGAAGCCCTCGAAAGGGTTATGCGAAACAAAGATAAAATCCAATCTACTCTATGGATTGGCGCGACGCTTCATCTACTTACAGCGCCGACACTCAGTGTGGCGTGGCTCCATAGCTTGAGGTACGGAAATAACTTCATCAGATCGGTTCTTTTTGCGGTCCGAAGAACTCCTACAGCGTTTGCACTCAGCATGATCACCTATACGATTGCAGGTTTGATCTTCGCTGGACTACTCGGACTCATAGGGTGGCTAGACGTTTACATTAATAGACATTTAGATCATGCACTTTCACATTTATGTCATGTTTTCATGATCATCTCTGGCACAGCACTCATACTCACCACCGCCTGTTTTAGAGATCTATGTCAGAGATCCTTAGTCGATGATGAACGCAATCCGATGCGCGCACTATACGCAGGCTCGCATCTTCTTTCTGCCAGTTCCATTGGCACATACTCGATATGGTTCTGCATATCTGGATTGGTAAGCGTTGCCAGCTGGTCGCTTGTACTGCAGCTCATGCTCTTGAAGACTCACTTGGGATTCATTTGGTTTGTTTCGCAGACAGCACGGCTCACGCAGTGTGTTTTGCGCTCTCGTTGGCTCGCGTACGTCGCTTCTCGAACGTCAGCGCAGCACTCAGACTGAAGAAGCGAAGTGGCCCGGGAACAGGTCGGACGGAGTATCCGGAAGCGAACGCAACACCTCAAGGGAGATTGGGAAGGAGAATCGACGATCAGGGGCGACCTTTGATCAAAACCCAATCCTCTTCGATAAAAGCTCAATCCTAGGGGATACTGAACAAATATGTAGTTTCCATGCGTTTATTTATGGTTCCATGCCGTACCCGGTTCGCTACGCCATACGAAAAAGAGCTTGGTCATCATGGGTGAAATTTACTTGGCCTAAGAATACACAGTCATCGAATACATCCATTTTCGGCGAAATTTCAAGGTTTACTGACGACAGATAGAGGACCGCGTACGCCGGTTTGTGAAAAAACTTGCACGAAAGTTGGTCTGAGCGATCGAGGCAGGTAGTTCTCGGAGAAGGCGATCGCCTGGGAGAACAGACCACCGTGGCCGAAAACGAAATCATCGCAGGATTGGACCTTGGAACAACCAAGGTCTGCGCGATCGTGGCCGAGAATACCGAAGACGGCCTCGATGTGATCGGCATAGGCTCTGTCCCGTCCCGAGGGCTTCGCAAGGGCGTGGTCATCAACATCGAATCCACCGTCCAGGCAATCCGAGCTGCAATCGACCAGGCGGAAACCATGGCTGGGGTTGAGGTCAACAACGTCTACGCGGGGATTGCCGGTAGTCACGTCCGAGGCATGAACCAAGACGGCGTAGCCGCGATCGCAGAGCGAGAAGTCAGCGAAGAGGACGTGCGCCGGGTACTCGACCAGGCCAAAGCGATCCCGCTTCCGGGCGATCGACAGGTTCTACATGTTTTGCCCCAAGAATACATCGTCGATCAGCAGGACGGGGTCAAAGAGCCCGTGGGCATGAGTGGCGTGCGACTTGAAGCAAGAGTTCACGTGGTGACCGCCGCAACAACTTCGATCCAAAATACGATCAAGTGCGCTGAACGATGTGGACTCTACGTAGCAGAGGTAGTTCTTCAGCCACTTGCAAGCGCCGACTCCGTTCTGAGTGAGGATGAGAAGGAAATTGGCGCCGTGCTTATCGACGTCGGCGGGGGGACCACAGACATCATTATCTACGTTGATGGAGCAGTGGTGCACACATCGGTGATCCCCATCGGTGGCCTCAACCTCACCAACGACATCGCCACCGGCTTGCGCACTCCAATGGCGGAGGCAGAGCGGATCAAGATCAAGTACGGTTGTTCTCTATCTGCGATGGTGGACGAGGAGGAGACCATCGAGGTACCGTCTGTCGGTGGGCGTCCCCCGCGCATTCTCCACCGTCACGTGCTTTGCGACATCATCGAACCTCGGGCTGAAGAGATTTTCCAAGCCTGCCGACACGTGATCAGCGAAACCGGATACGCCGACATGCTGGCATCCGGAGCCGTAATCACCGGCGGAACCACGCTACTGGATGGAATGCCGGAGTTGGCCGAGCAAGTTCTCGGGCTTCCCGTTCGTCGAGGAGCTCCCACAGGCATCGGGGGATTGGTCGACATAGTTCGAAGTCCAGCTTACGCTACGGGCGTCGGACTGGTGAAGTACGGAGCCTCGCGACTCTCTTCATTTCTCAGCGAGACTCCAGAGCAACAGGAAGAATACGAAACTCCAGCGCGTGGAGGATTGGGCCGCATCGGCCAGTGGTTTCGCGAGGTGTTCTGACACGGATTCTGTACCGACACGGATTCTGTACCGATAGGGGTTTTTGGGGTCATGCGGCATCTCCGCCGCACCCAATTCTAAACGAGCTTAGGGAACGACTACGGGAGCAGGGTGAAGCTCCCCGGGAGGGGTTATGGCAATCTCGATCGAGTTTGCAGACGATGCAGAACTTCAGGCACGCATCAAGGTAGTGGGCGTGGGCGGCGGAGGTGGCAACGCACTCAACACCATGATCGAAACGGGTCTAGAGGGCGTAGAATTCATCGCGGCCAATACTGATTCACAGTCACTCGAAGCGAATCTGGCTCCGGTCAAAGTCCAGTTAGGCCCACAGCTCACCAGAGGACTGGGAGCGGGAGGAACTCCGGACGTCGGACGCAAGGCGGCGCTCGAAGACGTGCAGCGTGTCTCCGAGTGTTTGCAGGGAGCCGATATGGTGTTTGTGACGGCCGGCATGGGCGGCGGTACGGGCACTGGAGCCGCACCGATCATCGCGCAAGTTGCGAGGGATCTGGGAGCGCTCACCGTGGGCGTAGTCACCCGTCCCTTCCTATTCGAAGGCCGGAGACGCACGCGGCACGCAGATCAGGGCGTTGAAGAGTTCATCGCATCGGTCGACAGCATCATTACGATTCCGAATCAAAAACTACTCATGCTCGACGACGACCTTTCGATGCTCGAAGCATTCAAGCGAGCCGACGACGTTTTAGTTCAGGCCGTTCGCGGAATCAGTGATCTGATCGTCAATGCTGGGATGATCAACGTCGACTTTGCAGACGTAAAGACGATCATGAGCAACACGGGGCGGGCGCTCATGGGGACGGGGTTTGGTAAGGGAGACCACCGAGCGGTCGATGCTGCAGAAATGGCGATAAACTCGCCGCTCCTCGACGATATTTCGGTCGACGGGGCAACCGGCATCCTGATCAACTTCACCGCCGGACCTGACATCCGCCTACGCGAGATCAACGAGGCAGCCAGCTTGATTCAGCAAGCAGCCCACGAGGATGCAAACATCATTTTCGGTGTCGTCACGGAACCTGAGATGAGCGAAATCATCAAGGTGACGGTGATCGCCACGGGATTCGAGAACATGATGCAAACCGCCGAAAGCATCGAAGCGTCCCATAGAGGTCTGGAGACACCCCAGAGGTCGATGGAGCTGTCGACAAGAAACACCGCCTCAGCCGGGTACGGACGAAACGAGTTCCATGCAGTGCGTCAAGAAAAACGTCGCAACGCCCTGATTTCTTACGGCTCTAGCGCAGCGGCGACGTCTCGACAGAGCCCACAGGGCGCAGCACCAAAGCAGGGAGCTCCCCATGGAACAAGGGCAGAGACAAGAGGAACTCATCGGGCGGAATCCACACCGGCGCCACAACCCGAGCGACATTCGAGGGCATTTGGCGCGAGCGCGCTTCACGATGAGGCCGTGCTAGATATTCCGGCCTACCTCAGGCGCAACAGCATGGAATAAGCGTTTGAACGGGCGAGTCGTAGCGATCCAAGGTTGCGACTCGCTGCCGCGTAGTACGATGAAAAGTCCCGCCAAATGCGGTGTTCATGATCCAGTACTGCGACGCCTGCGGGCGCCACGATGGCTCTAAGCGTTACCGACGCGCAAGGCCTAGGAATAACGCCCCAAGCCTGTGGGTATAGCGCGCTCTATTCAGCGGCTTCTTCGCCTACAAGACCAAAGCGGACGGGGTCTGCGGCTACCCAGTCTGCGTAGTACTCTTCTTGACCGCCCGCCAGAATCCGACCTGTTGCCACGTCTTCTTCGAGCTGTTTGCGGATATCTCCGAGCAAGCGACTGGGAGGCAGTCCGAAACGATTCATCAGCAGGTGCCCGAGCCCCTTGGGCAAAGGGGTGACCTTCGCGTCCTGTTCTTTCAGTACGCGAATGCGCTCCTGCAAAGCAGAGATTTGGGCAACGCCCCATTTGCGCCGCTCAGGACGCTTGGTGGTGATGTCGGCTCGGGATAGATCGAGCAGGTCCCTCAAACCCGGTCCCATTTGTTTGTAAAAACGCCTCACAGCTGAGTCGGTCCAACTTGCACGGTATTGGCTCGGACGAAGATGGTGCAGGATGAGAAAGTGCACTCGTTCGTAGAGGGCACCTTGCATTCCAAGCCTCTGGGCGGTCCTCTTACGGAACATCGCTGCGCCTACTTCGGCATGTCCGTAAAACGTAACCTGACCATTGTCTTCGATACGGCGAGTCTTCGGTTTGCCTATATCGTGCAGCAATGCCCCCCAGCGTAGTTCGAGGCGACGCACAGACTGCTTGACCACCTGTTTGGTGTGTTTCCAAACGTCTTTGTGACGCCATTCTCCGTCACCGAATCCGACCATGCTGGCGACTTCAGGCAGCCATATTTCGAGGAAGCCTCCGGCATGCAGCGCATCGAGAGCGGGCTCTGGAAACTTGCCGAGCATGAGGTGATCGGTATGCTCGCGAAACTGCGCGCAAGTCACCGCTCGGATGTCTTCTTTCGATGGTTTCGGAGGGGCGGTAGAATCGTGAAGAGAGGTGTCGTGGGCCAGTGAAGCTGCCCAAGCCAACCATTGGCAAGCGCGTTGTGAATCGGCTTTTGTTTGAACCCGGGTTTTCATGAAACGCCTCGGAGCGGCCGGTAATGATGGCGGTGTCCTATACCCTGCGCAAGTGCCCGACCGCTTTTAATTGCCCTGGACGTTGGAACATTGCTCGGCAAAGAGGGCGATGGATCCGATCGCTGCTTTTTCAACGTGCCGCCTTTCCGCTGGCGATGATTTCTTCAGCGACACCCTGGTCGATCGCGTATTCTCTGCTGGATGAGCGCGCACGCGCAGACCTCTTCGATGTTTCGAACGTGGCTTCTGCCGTTTTCGATACTCCTCGGGCTTGCGCTGACCATCTTCGTCATCACCTACGTCATCGACGCTCAGGGTAGATGGGTTGCCCTCTGGTTGTTTTTTCGTCCCAACCCGTCCACCGCGTCCCAAACCATTTCCAACGCTGGGGAAGTCGTTGCGGCGGTGCTCGGAATCGCCATCACTGTTGTCGCGATCGTCGTAGAACTCGCCGCCAACCGCTATACGCATCGAATCACCGAGCTCTTCGTCGCAGAGCCGATCAATTTCGGCGTGATGGGGTATTTTGTGGTCACCGCGCTCGTCAATCTTTGGGTTGGCGTCACCTTTGACTATCAGGACGGCGCTGGCTTCGTGCCTTATTTGGGATTTGGGGTAGCGATGACGATGCTTGCAGTTTCACTGCTGATTCTGCTGCCTTACTTCGCCTTTGTCCTGGAGTTTCTCAGTCCCCTCCAGATCGTTGACCGCATCCGAGCGACCACGATGACGATATTGGGTGTTCGTATCTCTGCTGGCAAAGTCGTGGATGCCCAGCGAGAAGCGGTTCGCGGCATCGAGCAGCTCGCTGACGTCGGACTAAACGCTATGGAAAACAAGGACAAAGGCGTTTCCATGGCCAGTGTTGACGCGCTCGCGGATATGGTCGACGAATACCTCGAGCGACGCGCACGGTTGCCCGAAGCATGGTTTCGAGTCGATGGAGATCTCTCCCACAATCCGGATTTCGTGTCGATGGCTCCCGCCGTACTCGAAGACGTGACCAGACGCCAAATTTGGCTCGAGATGAAGGTGCTGCGTCAGTATCAAACCATCTACAATGAAGCTTTGAACCGGATGCGCGATATCAACTATCTGATCGCGATTCACACCCGGCACATCGCCGAGAACGCTGCGACACGACATATCGAGCCACTGCTCGACCTCGTGTTGAAGTTCTTTAATACCTATATTCGCGCGACGATAAACGCACGAGATGTCCGAACGGCATACAACGTTTTGAACCAGTATCGGCTGCTTGCGGAATCCATATTGAACTCCAGTTCCCACGCTCGGGCGATAGAGATCGCTCAGTACTTTAAATACTATGGGCTGATTTCATTCAACGCGAAACTACCGTTTATACTAGAGACCGTTGCCTACGATCTCTGCACTCTATGCGAACTGGCTTTCGACCTGAGAAGTCCCTCTCTACCGAGTCTGCTGCAAATCTTTCTCGACGTAGATAAGGAATCGGAAAGCGAGGTTCAGGAGGTGAGCTTGCGCGGCGTTCGCAAGGCCCAGGTCAAACTCGCGACGTACTTTTTAGATCAAGGCGATCATGCGCTTGCACGTGAAGTATTCAACGATATGGAGCGAGAACGTCCGGAGCGGCTGGCATCGATCCGAGACGAGCTTCTTGGGGTCAAGAGCCGCGAGTTCTGGGAGATCAGCGACCGAGGGATAAACTTTGACTTCCTTGACGCCGGGCGAAAACGCCAAATGCTCCTCTTCTTCGACTGGTTTGGAGACCGGCTCGAACCGCCAAACGACCCTGAGAGGCCCGAAGGGCACACCCCGTCACACTCAGTACCCTCAAACGATGTTTAAGCAGGACCCCTGCAGTTTCTAGGAAGCGGCCCCATCGGTCGAGTCAGGCTGGGGTTCGGGTAGTCCTTGGCGGGCTTCTAGAGGAAGAGGACCAGGCGCTTCGCCCTCGAGTGGAATCCCATGAAGCTTTACGGTGGCGCGATCTGGACGCAACACGTTGTCCAGATAAACATAGGCCGGCTCGACTTCGAGGGCCTGTAGCCGGTCGAGAATGCGGCGCAACTGCCGCAGTTTCTTTCGATAAGGCCCTGTTCCCAGGCGAACCTCGGTCGGGAGACCTCCTATATAAAGCGTGAGACTCTGGTCTTGTGTGCCGTGAACCTCGGCGATCGGTTCCCGCCGCCACAAACCCGCTCCTCTGTAGTCGTGCAAGATGGCAACAGCCTGAACGATGAACGAGGCGCGGTACGCTCTGTCTCGCAGAAACTGCCCTCGATCGATACCGGTGATCACAGGAAGATCGGGGACTTCGTTCTCATCAATCGACTTGAAAATGGCACCCTCTTCGGAGACCAAATAGAGACCTCCCATAGAAAGAACCGCAACAGCTTGCCGCTCCCTCAATCCTATTTGGTACGAATCGGGCAATCGCCTTTTTACCCAGACATCAGCCACCCAAGGGTGGCCTCGGAGTGCAGTCTCGACCTCTAGCGGGGCCAACTCGAAAATATTTGAGCCGATCTGCAGACCCGAAGTTTCGATCACTTCCGAATCGTCAAGCTTCTCATTACCGCTCACCGTGATTTCATGAATCGAAAAAACAGGTGCTGTCAGGACGTACTGCTGAAGCTCTCGAAAACCGAATGCCGCCAGCAAAACCATCGAGAGCACTGCGCAGCACTTGAGACCGGTGGCGAGAGGGCTCCGCGCATGAAGCCAAAGTCGAGCTAGGTACACCCCGAGAGACTCCGCGGGGAACCACGTGTCGAGAGCATGGGGCTTTTCGGGAATCGCCTCGAGTCGCGTCACGCGCACATTGCCAAGGCCCCTCGATGCGGCAGAGGCCTGCGCCACAAGCGGAGGGCGGATCCGTCTTTTCGTTCGGGAATGCCCAACCGACCTGGGGCGTCTGAGCCGATGTACTTCAGGAGGTTGCGGAGGACGCAATCTTTCGGACCCTCGACGGGTGCGCGGGCGTGTGCGCCGGATATTGTCCTGCTCAACCACCCTACGCTCCCATACGAACTCGGACCGTCATCGCGACAACTTCTGCTCTTCAAGCATCTGGAACAGAGACGGTGCAACCTGTGAAACGCTTCCGGCTCCGAGTACGACAACGACATCCTCTGGCTGAAGGCAAGCGAAGATCTGCTCAGCGAACGACGCACTATCTGAAACATGAGTCACATCTCGATGGCCGTGAGCCCGGATCGCATCGACGAGGCGGTCTGAAGTTGCTCCATCGATAGGCGATTCTCCCGCCGCATACACATCGCTTACGAGCAATACATCCACTCGATTGAACGCCTGAGTCAGTTCCTGAAAAAGGTGCTTCGTTCGCGTGTAGCGATGGGGCTGAAACGCTACGACCAGTCGCCTGCCCCAGGCTCGCTGTGCCGCTTCGAGGGTGGCGCGTATCTCAGCCGGGTGATGACCATAGTCGTCCACAACGGTCACTCCCTGTCTCTCACCCAGGATCGAAAAACGCCTCTGGACTCCAGAGAAATTTCGGAGGGACTCTCGAACGCAGTCGTGGGGAACCTGAAGTTCGTCGGCAACCGCAATGGTCGCCAGCGCATTGAGCACATTGTGCATGCCGGGCATACGCACCTCGAAGGTTCCGAGCTCTTCACCTCGACGAACGACGTCAAACACTGCAGAAATCCCCTCAAATCGTGGGTTCCGCACCCGATAGTCTGCCTGTGCCGCCATTCCGTAGGTGGTGGTGCGCCTGTCGAGTCGCGGCAGCAGCTCCTGAACATGAGGGTGGTCGAGACATGCGACGACCAATCCGTAAAAGGGAACGCGATTGGCAAACTCCACAAATGCGTCCTTCAAACGCGCAAAAGATCCCCAATGGTCCAAGTGTTCGGGGTCGATATTGGTGACAACCGCGATCGAAGGGGTCAGTTGTAGAAAGGCACCATCCGACTCGTCCGCCTCAGCGATGAGTAAATCCCCGGCCCCTTTCGTGCCTCCGGAACCAAGCGCATTGAGTCTTCCACCGATGACCACGGTGGGATCGAGGCCCGCCTCGCAAAGCACCGTCGCTACCAGTGAAGTCGTGGTGGTCTTGCCGTGAGAGCCAGCGATGCCGATGCCGTCCTTGAGCCGCATCAATTCACCGAGCATCTCTGCTCTGCGGATTACGGGAATGCCTCGCGCCCGGGCAACTCGGAGCTCGGGATTGTCGCTTGGTACCGCCGAACTGAACACGACAACATCCGCACCGTCGACATTGCGTTCGGAGTGTCCGAGGAAGAGTCGTGCTCCCCGCTCGACCAGGTGCTTCGTGTATTCATTTTCTCGCAGATCTGAACCTGTCACTTTGAATTTATGACCAAGCAAGACCTCAGCGATCCCGCTCATACCAACCCCGCCGATCCCAACGAAGTGAATGGTTCGAATGCGTCCTCGAAACATCGTTCAATTATCCTGTTATCATGCAAGTCCTCGGAACGCCGATTTGTTGCACAAGAGTTCTCCGGGCGAAAGCTTCTCGCCAAAGGTACGGCTGGCGGGACGTGAATACGCTCGCGCTTCCCTGAAGCCGGTCAGGTGACAAATGTTCCAGGTTTTCGTCTCCGAAAAGGGCTGACAGAACGCAGACCAGCTCAGGACAAAAAAACCAAAGGACGCCTCGTCACGAGCGACCGCGGGGCGAAACTGACATCTGGCGACCTTCGCCCGGGCACATAGGGACGCTGCCCTCGCAGAGAGGGTCCGGGAACCGCTGAGGTGAAGCAATGCATCACGCGCTCACGACGCGATTCGTTCGCACCATCTTCATCCGAGAGACATTCCGACAAGGCCTCCTGGACCTCGTCTTGCTCCCCGCCCAAACCGAAAAGCCAAGCATGCAGGTCGTCCACGATGGTGGCAGCCGCATCTGGCCTGCCCAATTCTCGAGCCGACTCCGCCATCCGCTTTTGAACTGAAGAATCGAAAACGATGGGACGCAGCACTTCTGCAAGTTTTGCAGGCGTCAACTCGCCTTGAGCAAGGCAGCGGCTTGCCCCTGCTCGCTCTAACGCCAGTGCATTCTTCATCTGATGGTCGTCAGCCGCAAAGGGGAACGGAATCATCACCGACGGTCTTCCCACCGCGCAAAGTTCGGCCACCGTGCTGGCTCCAGCCCGACAGACGACCACTGAGGACTGAGCATAGGCACCCGCCATATCCTCGATAAAGGGAACCACTTTTGCCCTCAGTCCGAGTGAGCTGTAGGTGCGAGCCACCTCTTCACACATCGCCGCTCCGGTCTGATGCACGATCGGAATCGACGTGTCGATGGAAGCGCTCTCGCCTTTTGCCCGAAGGCTCTTCAGAAGCTGAACAATCGCTTGGGGAACGGTTTCGTTGAGTACCTTGGCTCCCTGAGAGCCTCCAACCACCAAGATTCCACGACAGCGAGCCTCGAATCCGTCCGGATCTGACAAACCCCGACGAGCGACATCTACGAACTTTCGGCGTACCGGATTACCGACCACCCGAACGTTTGAGGGCCGGAAAGCACTCTTGGTCTCAGAAAACGTCACGTACGCGCGACCGACAAATGGACCAAGCAGTTTGTTCGTGAACCCTGTCTGGGCGTTTTGTTCGAGCACCGCCGTCGGAACACCCAATGCTGCGGCCGCGGCAAGCACCGGACCTGAGGCATAGCCTCCAACACCGACCACAACGTCCGGAGAAAAGCGCCTAAGTATCGAGCCCGAACGGACTGCAGCGGTGGGCAATACCGACAGGCTGGAGAGCAGTTGCGTTGGAGTGCGCCCTTTGAGCGGTGCCACGTCGATAAACTCGATCGGATAGCCGAGCCCGGGAACCACGGTGGATTCTATTCCTCTACGGGTCCCAACAAATAGCACTCTGAGCGCAGGATTACGACGACGAATCTCCTCGATCACCGCGATTCCCGGAAAAAGATGACCACCAGTGCCGCCTCCAGCAACTAGAATGTTCTGAATCACGCCAATCCTCCCGCAAGTTTTGCCGTCTCTTCCGTCGTGAGATCCACTTTGTGCTTTGAGCGAGAATCACCGAGTGGTTTCCTTAGGCGTGACACATTTAAGAGAATACCTATCGCAGCGCAGTTCACCAAAAGGGAAGAGCCACCGTAACTGATAAATGGTAATACAAGCCCTTTAGTCGGCAGCATTCCCATCGCTACAGCGAGGTTCGTAAACGCTTGAAGACCGATAAATACGGTAATCCCAGTCGCCAGGTAGCATCCATATTCGTCAGCCGCACTCAACGCAGTCCGAAGTCCACGGATTACAACCAGCGAAAAAGCCATAATCAATGTAAGTATTCCGGCGAAACCAAGCTCTTCCCCTACGATGGCGCTAATGAAGTCAGTGTGAGCTTCCGGTAGAAAGAAAAGTTTCTGTCGGCTGTCTCCAATACCCACTCCCAGGGCTCCACCGGAGCCAAAGCTCATGAGCGATTCTGCAATCTGGTAGCCCACGTCATAGCGATGCTCAAACGGCTCAAGAAACGCCTGAATACGGCGCATTCGGTAGGGAGAACTTCTGACAAGGAGCCAAGCGATCGGCGCCGCGATCAGAATAGCTGACAAGATGTATCCAAGACGAGCTCCTGCCGCAAAAAGTAAAACGAAGGTAAGCAACCCGATCATCACGGCACTGCCGAAGTCAGGCTGCTTGAGACAAAGAAGCATCAGCAACCCCGACATCAAAAGATGAGGCAGGAAACCCACGGTAAAGGAACGCATTTTTTCTTTCTTTTTGCCTAGAGAATACGCAAGCCAAAGTATCAGTGCGAGCTTTGCGATCTCCGCTGGTTGAATGTTGATCGGGCCGAGTTGAATCCAGCGGGTTGCGCCTCCGGCTGAGCGCCCAAGCCCCAACGCGACCACTGCCAGAAGAGCAGTCGATCCTGCGAGCACGGGATAGGTAAGCGCACGGTAATAGCGATAGTCAATTCGAGCTACGGCCACGATCACAACGAGTCCGAGAGCGGCATAAACCGACTGCCGAACCAGATAATATTGTCCGTTATCAAACTGACGATTCGCCCATACCGCACTGGCGCTGTACACCATCACCACGCCGAATGCGATTAAACCCACCACTACTGCTGCGAGCACTGAATCTGCGGCACCAAACGCTTTGGGCGCAAGGGTCTCTTCAGTCGCAAACACTCTGGTCTGCAAGGACTCTTCAGCTTTAGATGCTCTGAGGTTACGAACACTACCCCGATCTGTTGCGTTCATCCGCCACCCCCTTCAGTCTCATCTGAAAAGCGGCCCTGAGATTTCGTCCTCGCAAGCTGCTCTACTGCGGTCCGAAAGCATTGACCTCGGTCGACGTAGTTGTGAAACATATCGAAACTCGAACAGGCTGGCGCCAGGAGGACCGCTGAACCCACAGGGGCCAATTCTGCAGCACGATACACAGCGGCACCGAGACTACCGACCCGATCAAAAGAGATGTCGGCGGTGAGAAGCGCCTGAGCGATTCTACCGGCTGCCGAGCCCAGCAGGATCGCGTGATCGAATCCTTTTCTCAATCTCTGTGCAAGAGGATGATAGCTTCCGCCCTTATCGACACCGCCCAAAATCAGCATCAAATGAGCGTGGTCTTTTTGGGCACTGACTGCAGCAGCAACGGCGGCACCTACATTTGTCGCCTTGCTGTCGTCATAAAACGAAACGTCATCCACCACAGACACCAATTGCATACGGTGTGGTAAGCCCGAGTAACTTCTGAGTACATCTTCGACTACATCGCTTGTGACTCCAGCAAGACGACCGAGAAGAGCCGCTGCGCAGGCGTTAAGTGCGTTATGTTCGCCATGAAGCGAGAGCTCCGAAACAGGCACACAAAGTCCGCTTACCTCATCGACAACGTTATCGTCTTCTAGGCGAACCTCGCCGCCATACCCAAACTGATGAAGCGTGCCGAGCCCAACCCGAGCGAGCGCAAAAAGTCTCTCATCACCTGCCAAGATGACGGAGTGGTCCTCACGTTTTTGATTATGGAATATTCTACCTTTAGTCGCTGTGTAGTGGGCATACGACTCATAGCGATCTAGGTGATCCTCGCTTACGTTCAGAAGCGCTGCAATGTGAGGGCGAAAGGCATCCACACGTTCCAACTGAAAACTCGAAACTTCAGCCACGACTCGCCCTGTCGACTCGGCTGCCTCGGAGCCCGCTACTTCCACTAGAGGCGTTCCCAGATTGCCTCCTACAAAAGTTGCAAAGCCACCCTGAGCGCACATGCAGCCTACGAGTGTGGTTACAGTGCTTTTGCCGTTGGTGCCCGTAATCGCGATGATGGGGCTTTTGACGAAGCGGGAAGCAAGTTCGACTTCGCTCCAGATGGGGATGCGACGTTGCTCTGCATCAGCCAATGCGGGGAGAAAAGGGACGCCTGGGGAGACGACTATGGCGTCCGCATCGAGAAACCATTCTGCGCGATGGCCACCGAGTTTCAGCTTGGCCCCCATCTCACGAACTTGCACTGCACGTTCACCCAAGTCGTCAAGGGCGCGAGAATCGTTAACTGTAACCTTCGCTCCATATTCGAGAAGCGTGCGCGTTGCGGCTACTCCACTTTCTCCAAGACCCACGACGACAAACTCTCTCCCGGAGAACTCACTAGGGCGACTACCAACGGAGCCCGCTGTTTTGTCGACGTCAGTCATCGCAACTTTAGAGTGATAAGACTTGCGGTCGCCAGCATGATCGAGATGATCCAAAAGCGAACGATGACACGTGGCTCAGGCCAGCCCTTTTTTTCGAAATGGTGATGGATGGGAGCCATCAGAAAAACGCGATTTCCCGTCAGCTTGAAGTAGGCCACCTGAATGATCACGCTTACCGCTTCAAGCACGAAAATGCCGCCAAGCACTAGGGAGAGCAGTTCATTTTTCGTGACTACCGCAAGAACTCCTAGCCCTCCCCCGAGGGCGAGCGAGCCGACGTCTCCCATGAATACCTGAGCCGGATACGTATTGTACCAAAGAAAACCAAAGCCCACTCCAACCATCGAAAGACAGAAAACCGAGAGTTCCGAAGCGCTTTGAATTGACGCGATGTAGAGATAATCGCGGGCGATATTGATACCGAAAAAAGTCGCTCCAGCAAGGTAGGCAAGAATCGCGTAGGTTCCTGCATTGACCATCACCGGACCTATGGCGAGTCCATCGAGCCCATCGGTAAGATTCACGGCGTTACTCGTCCCAACGACTACAAAGGAAGCAAAGATCACGTAAAGCCAACGCGGCATCTCGATCGGATATCGCTCAAAAGCGATAAATGGAACTTGGAGCCGTGCACGGATAGCCAACCAGTCTGAGGGCAAACCGGAATCACCGTAAAAAAGCCATCCACACACGAGTAGTGCCGCCGCGAATTGAAGCAGGAGCTTATAGCGTCCAGAAAGCCCTCCGGTGGTCTTTCGCCGAATCTTGGCAGCATCATCGATCCAACCGACAGCCCCATAAATCGAGGTGATCGACAGCACCAACCAAACCATCGGATTCTCAGGGTCTGCCCAGAGCAGAGTAGAAAGCACAAGCGCAAGCAGCATCAGTGCCCCTCCCATCGTGGGAGTCCCCTGTTTCTTGAGATGAGTTTCTGGCCCGTCAAGTCGGACAACTTGACCGATTTGCTTACGCTGAAGCCGACGAATGAACCAAGGGTATAAGCCAAAAGTGAGCATCAGCGCAGTCATCGCCGCCATCAGCGCCCGAAAAGGCACGTATCGCAGTACGTTCAGAAACGAAAGCGATGCATATTCACTCAGAGGGTATAGAAGAACATAAATCATAACTTCGGTTCCCGTAGCGCAGATACGACTTGCTCCATGGCCATCGAACGAGAGCCCTTTACCAGGACGATATCTCCCTCATCGCACAACCGTCCGGCCAGCTCGGCGGCAGCATCGGCATCCGGAACGCACACAACGGACACACCATGAGCTTCAGCAAGGTGCGCCGCCTGACGCATCAATTTGCCCGTCGCTAGAAATAACCCGATTCCCAAAGCGGCGACACGCTCCCCCACCTTGCGATGCGCCTCGTCTTCAAGCGCTCCCAGATCGAGCATATCTCCAAGGATCGCGACAGACCTAGACTTCCTCAGACGAGCAAGCTCCGCCAAGGCTTCAAGAGCCACTTCGGTTGACCTGGGGCTGGCGTTGTAGCTGTCGTCGATAACGACATAGGTACGCTCTTCATGAATGCTGAAGCGACCAGGCACCGCCTCGTGATCTGAAAGCGCTGCCAAAACGGCTGCAGGGGGGTATCCCAACTTTTGAAGGGTCGCAACCACCGCGGCCAAGTTATGCGCAGCACCTCGACCGAGAAGTCGAAGCTGAGCTTGGTGTCTTTCAGTCCCCACTCTAAGCTCTACTTGCATACGAAACGCAGCAGTCATTTGGCAACTCAGAACTTGAACCTGGCACCAAGGATCGGTGCCAAAGAGCACCTTTTCGCAAGCAGCGCTCCTGTCCATGTAGGGCTGGATCACCGGAAGTGAGTGCGCGACGGCAACTCCATCATTCGCAAGAGATAGAAGGAGCGCACCCTTTTCCTCGGCAACAGCCTCTAGCGAAGGCAGCCCCCGAGTGTGTGCGTGCGCCACGGTGGTCAGAACTCCAACTTGCGGTTGAGCAATGCGAGCGAGTTCACCTATTTCTCCCGGCTGACTTGTGCCCATCTCGATCACCGCTTCCCGAACGCTGTCGTCAAGCGAGAGCAAGACCATCGGCAAACCCACACGATTGTTCAGGTTTCCGGGAGTGCAGTGCACCGACTCCGATAAAGATTGAAGGGCTCGATGGAGGAGTTCCTTGGTCGAGGTTTTACCGACCGATCCAGTCAACCCAAAGAAACGACTCTTAAGACGTCGACGATGCATCGCAGCGAGGTCGCCCAGCGCCTTGAGTGTATCGTCTACGTAAACAAAGTTGGCTCCTCTCGCGACGTCGAAAGATGCACCTTTTTCGACAATGCAAAGTCCTGCGCCTTTGGATATCGCATCCTCGATGAAACGGTGTCCGTCAAGATTATTACCGCGAAGTGCAATAAACACTCCCCCCTCGCACACCAGGCGAGAATCGATCGCGACTCCGCACAGAGTTTCGGGAGGCGCGTCCGTTACGGCTTCTCCTGACGTTGCACGAACTACATCATCCAAAGAGAACGAAGCCGCATTTTCAGGTATGGGCGTGGCCATGCTACCGCCCCCCTTGCCGAGAGGAAGCTGCAGTCAACGCCTGAATCGCGAGCGCAGCTTCATTTTGATCGTCAAATGGAACTCTCTCTTTGCCGAGCACCTGATAGGCTTCATGCCCCTTGCCGGCGATGAGAACCGTGTCCCCAGAGGTCGCAGCTTCGAGGGCTCGGTGAATGGCTGTGCGACGTTCTGATTCGCGAAAAAACACGCCCGAACGAGTAGGCTCACGTGCCTCCTCCCGGCCGAGTCGAGCGTCTCCTCGAGAGAGACCACCCGACCGCAACCCTTCCTCTACATCGTCGAGGATCCGTTCAGGGTCTTCTGTGCGGGGATTGTCGCTGGTCAGGTAGCAAAGGTCGGCTCCCAATGCTGCAACGCGTCCCATAGGAGCGCGCTTGGTCATGTCTCGATCACCTCCGCAACCAAAAACCACGATGAGCCGTCCAGGAGTAATCGAACGTAGGGCCTTAAGAACACGCTTCAGTGCGTCCGGGGTGTGGGCGTAGTCTACGTACACCGAAACATCCTCTGGATGTGGAACGAGCTCAAGCCGCCCGGGAGCTCCCGCGGCATCTCCGAGAGCCTGCACAATATCTTTGGGATTCTGAGCAAGGCCGATAGCCATTCCAAAAGCGAGCAGCAGATTCTCGAGATTGTGTTCGCCGACCAACGGACTTCGGAACCCGAGCGGAGCAGCGAGCAACGGACCAACAAACTCGCCAGAGAGCCCAGACCGGTGCATCTTTACGTTGCGCAAGGTGAGATCTACCTGCGCACAGTGCAGGCTACTGACAGCGCAGCGAATACAGCGCCGAGGAAACTCCGCAGCCAACGCCGCCCCGAAAGAATCGGACACGTTACACACCGCAACTGGCGCCTCAAAGTCTCGAAACAACCTCGCCTTCGCGGCACCGTACGCTTCGAGTGTCCCGTGGAAATCAAGATGATCTTGCGTGAGGTTTGTAAATGCCACCACGTCAAAGTCGACTCCGTCGACCCGATGCTGCGCCAAGCCGTGGCTGGACACCTCCATCACCAGATGGCTGGTTTGCGCCTCGACAAGTTCTCTGCAAAATCGCATCAAGTCGTCCGCCTCGGGAGTGGTGTGAGAGGCCTCGTACACTCCTTTTGGCCCTCGTAGTTCAACGGTTCCCACAACACCCACGCGACGCCCCAGCCGACAAAGCACTTGTTCGAGCAGATACGACACGGTCGTTTTGCCGTTGGTTCCCGTTACACCGGCAACGTGCATCGCCTGGGTAGGCGCACCGTAGACCCGCGAGGCGATCGGTCCTATCGCACGACGCGCATTGTGTACTCTGAGATGTGCCACATCGAACTGCAGCGCAGCCTCCGAGGCGATAGCGACGGCTCCTCGGGCGAGCGCATCTTGAATGAAAGAAGAACCATCGTGGACTGCGCCTGGAATGGCGACAAAGAGATCACCCGGCACAACCAGACGGGAATCGTGCTGCACTCCATGAATCGCCGTTTTGGCGTCACCGAATATTTGCGCGTCAACTCCGCAGTCAACCAACTGAGAGAGCGTCACAACGTTCACTGCAAGACTCCAGGATGTTGCGCAGAAACCACATCGGAACGAGCAGCGGCCAAAGGTCCGACCGACACGGCGGCACTTGGAGAACGCAGATGAACGCGAACCGTTTCTCCGTGGTCTATGATGCTCCCTGCTTCCGGGTATTGAGAGATGACGACTCCGGAACCCTGAACTATCGGATTGAGATTTGCCTGGCTCAGGACGCCGAGGGCCGCACGGATCGACTTCCCCATCAAATCGGGGACAAGGCTCTTGGCCTCGTCTATCGAATCACCGTGATCATCCTGAGGAGCTGCTGTAACTTTTTTTGCGGTCCTGGAGTGAAGTGCACTCATCCGGTTTCTTTTGCGGGCATCGTTGCGGTCGCGAAGCCAAGCATCGAGCGCTTGGCCCCCGTCTCCCCTAGCGATTCCCAGATGCTGCAGCGCAACATCTCCGACGCGCCGAAACACGGGTCCCGCCACCAGTCCTCCGTAGTACGCCACCACAGGCTCGTCGACGACAACGACGATCACCAGCTGCGGATCTTGGGCAGGAACGAAGCCGGCAAAGGATGCAAGCCATTTATCCTTTGCATAGCCTCCTCGCACGTAGTCCGCTTTCTGCGCAGTGCCGGTCTTGCCTGCAACGAGATAACCATCGATCGCGGCTTGATGACCCGTCCCGCCATCTCCGGTAACGGCCGTCATCATGTCTGCAACCAAACGAGCCACTCGACTTGAAACCACACGACGCTGCACTGAGGAAGCAAATTCTTGAACCATCTCTCCCTCACTGTCGACGATACGACGGATGATTCGAGGCCGTAGTAGCCTGCCTCCATTCGCAAGCACGCTCATCGCGGTCGCCAGCTGGAGCGTGGTGACACTCATCCCTTGACCGAAAGGAATCGTGGCCGCGTCCATCGCATACCAGCCGGAGTGATGACGGAGAATGCCTCCAGTCTCTCCGGGAACCGGTAAACCTGTCACCTCACCAAAACCGAAGCGCCGGAGCGCGCGATAGAGCCCTGCCCTACCCAAGCTCGCCCCTATCTTTGCTGTACCGATATTGCTCGAGAACGCAAGAATTTCGGCTGGGGTGAGCTCGTCGTAGCGGTGGGAATCATGAATCGTGTACTCATCGACCTCCATCGCGCCATGTTCACAATCGATAAGCTGATCCGCTCGAACCGTCCGCTGGGCGAACGCTGCAGCGATCGTGAACGGCTTCACAGTCGACCCAGGCTCGTATCGATCGGTGACCGCTCGATTACGCCGGTGCTCCGCGGGCGCCCTTCCTGGCTGATTCGGATTGAAGGTGGGGTAGTTGGCGACTGCAAGCAGCTCACCCGTCTGCGGATCCATCACGACTACGCTGCCGGCTCTTGCCTCGAAGGTGCGAACCGCCAAGGAAATCTCTCGCTCTGCCACCCGCTGAATCGTTCGGTCGATCGTGAGGACAAGGTCGTCGCCCTGAGCCGCCCGATCGTCAAGAAGCTGCTCCGAAAACACGATGTTTCCCCGTCGATCACGAATCGCCGGAACCGCATGCACCGACCCGCGAAGATGCTGCTCAAACGAAAGCTCGATACCTTCGATTCCTTTGCCGTCCACGTTCGCGAATCCGAGCATGTGTGCTGCAAGTTCTCGGTTTGGATAGTACCTCCTCGCTTCGCCCTGAATCGCAACGCCCGGGATTTCAAGCGCGCGGACTCGGGCGGACTGGGCAGGGGTAACGTGACGAGCGATCCACACGAAGTAGCGGTCTGACGCCAGTCGACGCCCAATGCGCTCCGTGTCGATAGAGGGGAGCACTTCAGACAAGGCCAGAGCTGCCTGCTGCGGATCGCCGCCCTTACTTCGAAGCATGCGCGGATTTGCCCAAACGCTATCCACTTCGACACTTACAGCCAGAGCCGATCCATTGCGATCGAAGATCGTGCCTCGCTTCGGTGCGAGTTGAATGCTCCGTAAGTACTGAGCTTCCGCCATTCGCTGCAGCCCGGGGGAATGAAGAACCTGCAGTTCGAAAGCACGATAGGAAACGGCAGCAGCCATCACGAGCAGCAAAAAGCCGAGACTGCCGACCCTCACCCGCAGCCATTTCTCCCTCGGGACTCGCCGCGTTTCCTCAGTGGAGGGCTTTACGGTCGCTCGAGTCTGCACGCCGGTTCCCTTGGCGCCCGTCGAGGAACCGCGATGGGACGGCGGTGGAACTCCGGCTTTCAACGAACGCTCCCGGCGGTTCGGCGCTGCCTCTTGGGGTCCATCGGGACCACGCGCGCCGCGGTCGGAACATCCATTCCGAGTCCGTACCGGGCGATGTACTCGATCCTATCCGTTTGCCTCAGGGTGGCGGCTTCGATGGCAAGCAGGCGCTGCTGTTCGATGAGCCTCCGCTGCTCGCGTCTGGCTTCTCCGACTTCGTAGCCAAGGCGGACGGTTTCAAATCGCAGTGCAAGATGCACCACAAACGCAGAACCAGTCGAGAGCACCGCAACCGCCCACAACAGCAGGAAGCGAGCCTTCATCGAGACGTTCCCGGTATGAGGTCAGGAGCACGCAGTGCGGCACGCAATTTTGCGCTCCGAGCACGCCGATTGCGCACACATTCTTCTTCGGAGGGGGTGACTGGCTTCTTTGTAAGCGGCTTCAAACGGCCATCTTGACGAAACCCCCACTTGACGATGCGGTCTTCCAGCGAGTGAAAGCTGATAACGCAGAGCACCCCTGCTTGTCGAAGTAGGGCAGGTGCGCTCGCGAGCAGCATTTCAAGCTCTTCAAGCTCTTGATTGACCGCGATTCGCAATGCCTGAAACGTGCGCGTAGCCGAGTCGATACGGCCACGTCTCGTCCCGATGGCACGCCGCACGATATCGCTGAGGTGACCTGTCGTCTCGATTGGAGCGTCCTGTAGAGCGGACTTGATCGCCCGGGCAACGCGACGCGACTTTCGCTCTTCTCCAAACCTGTAGAGAACGTCTGCAAGCTCAGACTCTTCAAGTCGCACGATAAGCTCAGCTGCCGTCTCCCCCTGCGTCGGATCCATGCGCATATCGAGCGGTCCGTTCGCCGAGAAGCTAAAACCCCGAGCGCTAGAGTCGATCTGGGGTGAGCTCACTCCGACGTCCGCCAGAATTCCGCACACGGGACCCAGCTTGCGTTCCCGCAGCACCTCGGCGAGATCGCTGAAACGCGCATGCGCCGCTTCGAATCGGTCGCCGAACTCCGCGAGCCGCACGCGGGCGGCCTCAAGAGCATTTCGATCTCGGTCCAGGCCGAGCACTCTACCTGCCGGGCTACTCGCCCTCAGAATGGCCTCGGTATGTCCACCACCGCCAAGGGTCGCGTCTACAAAGAAGTCGCCTTGTGCTGGGTTCAGAGCATGCACGACCTCGGCCACCATCACCGTTTGATGCAGAAAACGCGGCTCGGCAGATTCAGGCGGCTCGGCGGGATCGGGTTCTGATCGTGCGCTGGGTCCGCAGTCCGCAGAACCCTCTTGATCGTCACTATCCGGATAAGAAGCGGCGCTCATAGCCCGAGCTCGGAAAGGCGAGATGCCAACTCCATGCGCTTTTCGTGATCGCAGAGAACCTTCTGCTGCATGGAGTCGAACCGCGTCTTGCACCAGAGTTCGACGTAGCCCCCCATGCCGGCCCAAAGCGCTTTGCGTTCGAGTCCCGCATGCGCCCTCAGCGTCTGTGGAATCAAGAGCCGACCCAGCTTGTCGATCTCGCACTCGACCGCTCCCGAGACATAGATCCGGCGCAACATAGAAACGCTCGGATCGAATTGCGGCAGGGAGCTCAACCGCTCTTCGAACGCCGTCCACTCGGCCATGGGGTAAGCCACAAGACACGCTTCCAGGCCGGTCGTAAGCACGAGTCGGCCATCCTCCAACGCCGAGAGCTCGTCCCGAAATCTGGAAGGGAGTGAAGTTCGCCCCTTTGCGTCGATGGCGTGTTCGTACCGTCCTCGAAACACGTATCCCTAGCCGTTTCGATCCACTGACCAGCACTGTTCTGACACTTATTACCACGAATTACCACTGCAGAGTCGGAAGGTACGTCGCGGTGCAGCACGATGTCAACTTATCAATTTCGGTACATGAGGCTGAAATTACTGATGCTTTGCGACGATGAAGCCGAAGCGAGTCACTTCTAGAAAAGCACCAAGGGTTGCGCCCCCGAGTCGCCAATTGGATGCTCCACGTGATTCGCGAAGACCGCGGAGGAACACGGTGCACCAAACGGAGACGGGCGAAGACGTCCTCGATGAAGCGTGGAGTCGGCTTGAGCAGCAGTGGAACGACGAGAAGGCGCACGAATCCTTTCTCGGTCTGTGCGTCAGCCTCGATAGGCTTGCGGAAGCGGGAAAACGCTATCGTCAGGTGCGAGATACCCAAACAGATCGACGCGCCGAGGCAGAAAAACGAATGCAGCGGCTCATCGCGATCACGATGGCGCAAATGCAGGCAAGCAAAACACCGAGCGAGAGGGCAGAGCCATCACGAAGGCGTCTGCGCGTCGTGGCCTTTGTCTTCGCGTTTGTATTGGTCGGACTCTCTCTGCTGGCACTGACCCAAATGGCGTCTCACTGAACCGGAACCACAAATGAACCAGAGTCGCGATGATTCCCCGCGCAACGGGAAATCCGCTGATGGACACGCTGCTCTCACAGCCGTAGCATAATATTATCTAGCCGAACGATGCTCGTGATACGCTCTTGCTCATGCAGCTCGACTTCAAGGCGCGGGAGCTGACGGTAAAACTGGTCTACTACGGACCGGCACTCAGTGGCAAAACGACCAATCTGCAGGCAATCCATCGACTGGTATCCGCTGAGGCCACCGGGCGACTGATGACCCTTGAAACTCAGGACGATCGAACACTCTTCTTCGACCTGCTTCCGCTAACCTTCAAAAGTAAAGACTCCGGTCCGCAGGTACGCATCAAGCTGTTCACCGTACCAGGTCAGGTGATGCACAACGCGACCCGTCGACTTGTGCTTCAAGGAGCGGACGGCATCGCTTTTGTCGCTGACTCCCAAAAGAGCGAGACCCGCGCGAACCAAGTGGCGTTCCGCAATATGCTCGACAATTTAAAGGAGCAGGGACTCGATCCCAACCAGCTTCCCAAGGTCGTACAGTTCAACAAGCGAGATCTGCCTGAAATAAGGCCCGACGAAGAAATCGATCGTTTGGCGGCCAAAGGGGAGGAACCCGTATTCAAAGCGATCGCGCTCCGAGGAATCGGAGTGCGGGAAACCTTCCTCGGCTTGTTCGAGCGCGTTTGGTGGAAGCTCGAGGAGGCCCATGCGCTGAAGGAGAAGTTCGGACTGGATCCGAACCAGTTTCTGCAAGAAGTCGCCTCGCGTCTGGCTCCCCCCGAGCAAACCGGAGTCGTTCCGTGAGCGCCTCTGCCGTCATCGACCTGAAACTTGGAGATCTTCGTCGACTCGAAGAGGTCGCCGATCGGGAAGCTCTTTCGCAGCTCTGCAGATCCTTCTTTGAACTCTTCGGACTCTCGATTCGGGTGTTCTCCGAGGGCGGAGCCTTGCTCGCGGACGTCCATGAGGAGCGTTCGATATGCCGATACGTCAATACCCTGCCTGGCGGTCGTAGAAGCTGCGCCGCCACGGTTGGAGAAGTGAAGGGCCTGAGACCAAACGCTACGGCAGTTCATCCCTGCTTTACGGGCGCGGTGTATCGCGTCACCCCCATCGAGTACCAGGGGCGGCAGGTTGGTCGCGTGGTGATCGGACCGTACCTACCGATAGAGACCGGGCAGGTACCCAAGTCCTTACTGGTGGTGGATCCCGAGGTCCAAAGCGAAGAGGCCCGCCGCCATCTTGAAGAAATGCCGCGAGTTCGCGCGGAGACGGCGATCCGTATCGGTGAGCACCTGAGGGGTATCGTCGACCTACTGCTCTTCGCGAGTCATCGGGCGCACCTCACAAGCGAAATGCACATCGCAAGCGTTCGAGAATCGTATCGAGAGCTCACTGAAAAAACCGAGCGTCTCCAGCAAGCCTTCGATCAGCTCAAAGAACTCGACCGGCTGAAGTCCAACTTCCTCGCTACGGTGAGCCACGAGCTACGCACCCCACTCACCTCGATTATCGGTTATTCAGAGATGCTCGCCAGTGGAATGGCGGGTGAGCTCAACCAGGAGCAGCTCGAGTTTGCGGAG
The DNA here is from genome assembly GCA_039030515.1 of Myxococcota bacterium. GTDB lineage: Bacteria > Myxococcota_A > Polyangia > Polyangiales > Houyiibacteriaceae > JBCCEA01. The sequence goes on from JBCCEA010000015.1 coordinate 35,212, forward strand.
ACGATCCATACGAAGGGAGATCATCTCCTCGAGCTGATCAGCAGTCTGCTCGACCTGAGCAAGCTCGAGCAGGGGTCGCTCAAGTTGGCGCGTCGAGAGGTCACCCCGTCCGATATTCTGCACGACGTGGCGACTACGCTGATACCTCGAGCCTCAAAGAAAAACATCAGGGTCCAGGTGGAGAGCGCGGAACATGTAGGAACGGTCAGTGGGGATCCCGTTCGTATTCGACAGATCCTGTCCAACTTGGGCGACAACGCGCTGAAGTTCACGCCAGAGGGGGGCACCGTATTTCTCTCTGCCGGCACGACGGAGCTCGACGACCACGAAGACGGAGGAAGTGGACACGTTCTTTTTGGTGCCAGCCGACCAGCAGTAGAATTTGTGGTCCGGGATACCGGGATGGGGATCCCCAAGGGGGAGTTACCCCGAATCTTCAACGCCTTTTATCAAGTAGATGGGAGCTCAACTCGTGAACACGGAGGCGTTGGACTCGGTCTGTCTATCGTTCAACGACTGACCGAAGCTCATGAGGGGACCATTGCGGTCGAAAGCGAGGTCGGCGCGGGAACCACCTTTCGAGTAGTGCTCCCCGAACAGCCGACGGAGGGCTAAAGTGCAGCTCGGTCTGAGCAGGTCTCGATCGGCTTGACCACTGAAACGCATCACTCCAGTTCTCTGGAATGTCTAACTTTTCTCACAAGACTCCGCAGACTGGCGAGTTTGAACGAATCTCAAAGATTCGAGAGAAAACAGATCGAGACTCTGCGTTTGTGCGACTCGGAAATGGCGACGACAGCGCCGTGCTACAGCAGCTCTCCTTTCCGGTAGTGAGTGTCGATACCCAAGTGGAAGAGGTTCACTTTCGTTCACGCTGGCTCACCGACGCCATGCTTGGAAGACGAGCAGTAGTCGCTGCCGCAAGCGATCTTTTTGCGATGGGTGCAGCCCCTCGAGCACTGCTCGTCTCATTGATCCTACCGGAACAAATTGACGACGATCGCCTTGTGCAACTGGCGGAGGGGCTTGCGAAAGGGGCAGACGACGTCGGAGCGTCGATCGTTGGCGGGAATTTATCATGCGGCAAGCAATTTTCGATCACCACGACGGTCATGGGAGATTTGCTCGACCCCAAAAAGATCGGCGGTCGTCACGGAGCGGCACCGAACGACGGAGTCTACATCACCTTCGTTCCAGGTGAGGCGGCGCTCGGACTGGCCTTCTTGCTTGCGGAAACCGAGCCTACGTGCGTTTCGCTAGCGCAGCCCTTCATGGACCGCTGGCGGACCCCACCCGTGCAGCGTGAGGAGAGCGCGGCGGTCCTCCCCTTTGCCGGGGCGATGATCGATGTGTCTGACGGTTTGGTCCAAGACTTGAACCACATTCTCAAGGCAAGCGAGGTTACTGCAGAGCTCGAGGTCGCAAAGTTCCCGACATCAAACGACTTCAAAGCCGCGTGTGCCTCCCTCGGAAGCAACCCCTTGGAACTGATGCTTCACGGAGGTGAGACCTACGGGCTGCTCTTCACGTCAACGCAGAGTCCTCCGATAGGAACCCGAATCGGAACCATCACCCAAGGGGTCCCAAGCACCCTCATACTGCCGTCAGGACACCGTCATCCACTCCCAACCGAGGCGGGACACGATCACTTCAAGCAGCGTGATTAGCTTTTGATACGCCTTAAGGAGCCCAGCGATGCGCTAAGCGTCGCTTCGTTAGGGCGAGGGCCGCACGCCGGGGCGCAAGACGCGAGGGGACCGAATAGCCATCGCTTTGTGGGATGCAGGACTAGCCCGATCTCCGACAAACCCGTACCATAAGGGCGAAGTGGCCACTGCTGGCGACGTTATCGATGGCAAGTACCATCTCACGCGACTTATCGCTGAGGGTGGCATGGGCTTGGTGTTCTCCGCGAGTCATCTCGTTACAAAGGAAGACCTTTGCCTGAAACTGCTGAACCATTCGAGCTCGCTTTCGGACGCGAGCGCAACTCGCTTTCGACTGGAGGCAAGCGTATCCGCGACGTTGCGCCATGAGGGGATCATCAAGGTCTTCGACGCAGGGTACGATCGGGCGAACAAAATCCTCTATCTGGCGATGGAGCTTCTCGATGGGGAGAGCTTGGAAGCGCGTCTTGCACGACCTGAAACCACCCGAGCAGAAGCCGTTGAGTTGGTGCGCCAATCCCTCGATCCGGTGGCGAGCGCGCACCAAAGCGGAGTGGTGCACCGCGACATTAAGCCTGCAAACCTCTTCGTTCAGCGCCTACCCGATGGAAGTGAGCGCATGAAGGTGCTCGACTTCGGAATCGCACGCCAAATCGAGGGACCTTCGGCAACCTCAACTGGAGTGGGCTTCGGCACGGCCTACTACATGAGTCCGGAGCAGGCCAAGGACGCCAAAAGCGCCGGACCCACGAGCGACATATGGTCTTTTGGCGTGATCCTTTACGAGGTGCTCACGGGAGGATTGCCTTTCGAAGGTCCGAGCGCGACGGGGGTGATCATCGCGGTCGCAACCGAGCACCACATTCCCATCCGTAGCCGCCTACCCTCGATACCAGACTCGCTGGCTGGCGTGGTGGAGCAGTGTCTGGACAAGAGCCCAAGTCAGCGCCCCGAAAACGCTGGTGTGCTCTACAGGCAGCTCACGTCAGTCTTGAATGAGACGTCGGTCAAGGATTTCTTTACTGAGATGTCCTGTATGCCTGTAGTGAAAAGACAGGCAAACCGCATCGGCTACAGGGAAACAGAAGACGATCTGTCGATGCGAACTTGGGTCGACCCAAACCCCAGAAGAAATATTCCTCTTCAGAGAATAAAGTTAAGATTCAGTGCCCTAGCCCTCATCGCTCTATGCGCCGTCGCCGTAGGACTGTACTTTGGACTCGCAGGGAGAGACAGCGTCACCACGTCTACCCCGATTCGCGGCTTCACGCCGGAACCCAGATCCGAACAAACCGCCGCTGAGGAAGAACTCGAACCGGAGCGCCTGATCTCTTCCGCCGGCAAGCAGGCTAGTGAAGAAAAGAACCGCTCGTCGGTCCCGAAGAAGGCGACCTCAGGTCAAAGACCCGAATCCGCTGAGGTGACGCCACACAAAACCTCGGGCAGATCGACCTTGGAGCGACGACGTTCGGAACGATACACGCCCGTTAAGACCACAACACCTTCGAGCGCAGTCCGCAGCAGAAGACGTGCTGAGCGATCCCCTTCCACCTCTCAAAACGCACGATCGCTTCACGCGGGGGCTGGAAGTGGAGAACCGCCAGACGCCGATCGAGTGCCCGCGCGTAGGCAGACTGATGAAGAGGCCCAAAGAGGAACGGACAACGCCGCAGAGCAGCGCGAGACTCGGAGATCGCCTGCTACGAGCAGCAGCGTTCGATCGACCACCAATGCGCGGCCCGCTCCAGCCGCCAACCCCGGGGTGTTGCTGGGCCTCGATCAGTTCGACAACCAACTAGAGCAACGTCGCTAACCACGAAGGATCTTACTGTAGACTGCTACTGTATGAGGGCCTTGGTACTTCGACTGCTCATGACCGTCCTACTCGCCACCCCGACGATCGCGTTGGCGCAGTATCGACTCGCGGGACCACCCGATCCTCCATCTGAGGCGAATCTAGGGGATGCGCGTGCAGCGTTTGTGGAGGGCACCGAGTTGACCCAGGCAGGACGATGGGCGGATGCGCTGGCAAAGTTCGAGCAGGCCTACGCGCTCTCGGCGATTCCCGCCGCACTGTTCAACGCTGCAAGCGCGCTACGAGCCCTGGGAAGACATCGGGATGCACGGGATGCCTTCACTCAACTTCTGGAGGATCCGCTACTCGACCCGGAGACCAGGAGAGAGGCTGAACTTCGACGCAACGAAGAAGCAGCTCGAGTGGCGACGGTGGCACTTCAGATGCAGCTTGAAGAATCGGAATTTTCTTTGTTCTTTGACGGCGTGCGCCAACTTCCTCCGGCAAACGGTGCTTTGATTCTGGAGGCAGATCCCGGAAGACACGCTATCTTGATCGAAGCTCGAGGCTATCGAAATTGGATTTGGGAGCATTGGCTGGGGGATGGTCAACGGGTGGAGCTCGATGTCGAGATGGAGCCTATCCCCAAAAAAAAATGGGTGCGTTCGCCCTTGCTCTGGAGCGGCGTTGCGGCGGCTGTCGTAGGCGGAATTGTCACCGCGGTATTGCTGTCTCGCGATGACGACGCTCAGTATCTCGGCACCAAGGTAACGCTACCTTGAACACGCTGTGGAAACGTTGTCTTGCCTCTTTTATGCTCGCATCGTGGGGATGCAGCAGCTCTGAGGCGGTGCTGGAACTCACCGTGGTACTCGACAACTTGGTGCTGCGAGACGAAGCGACAGGAGAAGTGCTCAGGGACGAAACTACGGGTAAGCAGCTTGGCACCGTCGACAGCCATCCCCTACTCACCCTGCTCTTTCGTACCGAACCCGAAGAAAACGCAAATCTCGCCACGCAGTACGTGACGTCTGAACCTTCGGTAGAACAGAATATCGACTTGAGCGAGGAAGCACTTTCGAATGCCTCCTCCTTTGTGGGCGAGCCTATCGACGCAGTGGTGCTCGAGTACTCGATCGTCGCAAAGCCAAAAGACTTCGGCAGCAATCTGCTGCTTCGTATGCAGTACAGCCAGACGGCCTACCAGAGCAGCGATGCTGAACCAAACCCAAACGATTTGGTCCAGTTCCTATTTTTTGAGCGCCCTTTCTTTCGAGACAGAACGACTCGTTACCTTGTCAGCCATCAGACGCAAAGTGCATCGGAGCAAAGGATACTGAATCGCCGGCAGGACCTGGCCGAGTCATGCAGCAGAGACGGCAACCGATGTGCGAAGCTGCTTCAGTCCTTAGACGAACTCGGTACCATTGTGGAATATGAGGCAGCTCATGAAACCTTCCTGGATGCGGTCAACGACGATGTGGCTCGCAGGGACCTAGAAACACTGAGACCTGAGACCTACGTCGATCGATGTTTTATCGCTGGATGCCTCGGTGGAAATCCAGACTGCTACTGCGACCACGATCCCGGGCAGACCTGCACCGACGCCGTAGACAACAACCTACCACATGCTTGCGACTGAGCGCCGCGAGCCGCCAGCCGCCGGGGACCCTACCGGTGAAACTTCGGTCTAGTCGGCATCTGCCTGGCACACTCCATCGACGGGACGAGGTTCCGCTTGTCGTCATTGCCCGGCCAACGTGTTCCGGCACCCGGACGAAAGCGGCAAAGCTCATCTGAGTCACGCTAGGCGTTTTCGATATCGTGAGTAGAGAACAAATCGGTTTCTTGCGTGTCTCGGTCAAAGCTGACGCGAATTGCGTCACGAAGAACTGCACGGCGACGAGCGATAGTCGTCACATGACCCCCATCGACCCAGGTCAGACGAGCCGACGGAACTTTTCTGTGAAGGGCTTCAACTTCACGAGCCGGAACAAACCCGTCATCTTTGGCCCCGACGATGATGGCGCGACTCCCGTCGGCCAAAGCACCAAAGCTCGGCTCCACGACCCTGTCGAGGAGAGTGTAGAGATGAGTTCGCCCATCGGTTGCATTGGGACCAAGATGAATGGCGTTCCAGTCCACGGTCCAGCTCAGTGCTCCTCGGGTGTACATCGGCGCTGGCGACAAGCCGACCGCAAACGCAGAAACGGCCAAAGGTAGCTTCACTCCTGTAGCCGCGGCCATCGCGACCCAGCCACCCATACTAAATCCGCTCACCCCGATCTCGCGATAGCCTACGCGGTCAAGCCAATAAAGGAGGGAGCGAGCTTCCCGTACGGCGGCGTACACCATCGTGAACTGGTCGACCACCGTCTGAAGTCGGGTTCCGAATTGTTCGTCTGGCCTGCGCGCGCCGTAATAGGGATTTTCTAAAAATACCGCGGATATGCCCTCTGCAAGCAGCGGACGTGCAAGACGCCGGCGTCTCGAAAATCCCTGCTCACCAGTCGCGGCCAAAAAGAGGCACACCGGATATTCGATATCGGATTCGTCGGGCAACCACCATTCAAAAGCCGCCTCCTGTGCCTGCGCAGGAAGACTCATAAAGGAAGGGGAACGAAAACGTCCGCGGCGAGCGACATGCCCCCCTCGTCGACGCCTCGGACGAGACAACTCGACGCCGATCTCCTCCGGCTCCTCCGGGTACCCTCGATCCAACAAGCGGTCCAGCAGCTGAAGGTCTCCCCAGCCCCGCACGAAGTGTTTGCGGCGCGCACTAGACTTCGCAACGACTCGATCGAGCCAGTGCATCTTTGAGGGGCGTGCGTTTTTAGGAGATCGGGAGCTCTTTTGTCGACTCACCTGCGAGCAGATAGAGCACCGCCATGCGAACCGCCACCCCCGCCTCCACCTGATCGAGAACCACACTACGCGCACCATCGGCGACTTCGGGATCGATCTCGACCCCACGATTCATGGGACCAGGATGCATGACGATAGCGTGCGCCTTTGCCGAATTAAGAATCTTGGAAGTCAGTCCGAAGGTTCGACTGTATTCGCGCAGCGAGGGCAGCCGGGCAGAGGAACATCGTTCTTGCTGCACCCGCAACATCATGACCACGTCCGCATCGACCACTGCGTCCTCAAGTCGATGATGAACGTGCACCGAGGCGGCCCGAAAATCCTCTGAGAGAAGGGTGCGTGGACCGGTCAAGTGTACTTCCGAGCCAAAGAGTGAAAACAGCAGAATATTCGAACGCGCCACTCTTGAATGAAGGACGTCACCGCAAATAGCGACCTTGAGTCCCGTGAGCGTTCCCAAAGACCGCCGGACGGTAAACGCGTCGAGCAGAGCCTGAGTTGGATGCTCATGCAGCCCGTCCCCCGCGTTGACCACACTGCACGCGACACGGTCCGCCACGTATTGAGGTGCACCCGACGACGAGTGCCGCACCACGATCACATCTGGATGCATGGCCCCCAATGTTTTGACCGTATCGCTGAGTGACTCTCCTTTGTTCACGCTAGAGGCGGCAATCCCGAGATTCACCACGTCTGCACTGAGTCGTTTGCCCGCGAGCTCAAAAGAAGTGCGGGTTCGAGTGGAGGATTCGTAGAAAAGATGGATCACCGTCTTACCGCGAAGGGTCGGCACCTTCCTTACGGGACGCCTTGAAACCTCGTGAAACGCCTCCGCAGCGTCGAGAACGCACTTTATGTCCCCCGTGCTCAGGCCCTCGACTCCAAGTAAACTGCGGTGGCGATAGAAGACGTCAGACATCGTCTGCACCTTCCCTTTGGATCGCAAGAACGGAGCTGAGTGGGTTCGGTGATTCCAGTGGGGAACTCGGGTCTACGGATCGCGGTCGAAAGAGGACCGCTGAGGGTTCTACGCTGTCTTCGTCGATACGCACCTCAACCCGCACCCCCCTTGGCAAGTCGAGCTCACGTCCGACAGTATCTGCCGCTATCGGGAGCTCACGGCCCCGCCTGTCGATAAGCACTGCCAGGAGGATTCGAGCGGGACGTCCGTGATCCAAAAGGCAGTCGATCGCCGCCCGAACCGTTCGACCGGTCTGGAGCACATCGTCGACCAGCAACACCTGTTTGCCGCTCACCTGGAACGGGATTTCACTGGGTCCGATCTTAGGGCTGGGAAGAGCGGTCGCGGCGTCGTCTCGATAGAGCGCGATATCCACCGAACCTACCGGCACTACACACTGCTCCTGAGATTCGATTTCGCGAGCCAGCCTTCGCGACAGACCAATGCCCCCTCTACGAACACCCACGAGCACCAGTGACTGCACGCCCTTCGCCTGCTCCAACACCTCTGAAGCCATCCGGCGAACACATCGATCGATCGCCGTCGCGTCCAGAAGAGTTTCTGCCGAACTACCCATCGCGCGGGTGTATGCATCAGTCCACGAGTGCGTCAAGAGAAGAGCGATCTCTATCTGACCTGATCATGAAGAAACGAAAGGCACACCTTTAGCTCGCAACGGGCAGCGCATGGGGCGCCTGCTCACCCTGATCGATCCGCTGCTCCATTTCGTATTTGGAAGGGCATCTTGGAACCACTTGGTTTGCCTGAAAAATCCCTTCGGTATCGAGCGACCCTTGGACGGTCACCCGAATACCAAAGCCATCCCGAAAAGTATCTGGAACAACACACTGCGAAAAGCGAACCGGCATCGATACGCCTTCTTGCTCGAGCACAAACCGCCACTCGCAGGGCTCATCTCGAAACTGAATCGATCCGGATCGAAGTCCGCCCTCCACCCGCAACTCGCGGCCCTCAAAAGCGACAGGATTCGTCATCACTTCGTGTACGAGCTTCGAGTAGACGAACGCGTCTCCCGCACCACTGCCGAGAGAGAGAAACACGACGACACTCAGGAGCACTCCGAATACCCCGGCCGCTTTGACGGTGGGAGACAGTCCAGTTTTGGACCAGCGTGCGCGGGACTCGTCATCCGCTTCGACGTCAACATCGTCTAACTCTGCGGAACTACCTGCCTCGTCTGTGACTTCGGATTCGTGCATGAAACATCGCTGTGAAACGGCAGCCCGATTCACGGAGGCTCTGAGCGTTCCAGTTTAAGCGAAACAGGGAGAGCGCCAACTGAGCGTCCTCCCTGGATGTAGGTACAAAAAGCTTTTGAGGATAGGACTCCGTCGTCCGATCCTTCAGCAAAGTAGCCCGATGCCTCAGCGAAGTAACCCATGAGGCAGCCACGGTATTCAAACCGCAGCATTCGAACCAGAGCAAGCTTAATTTGGATCAGCCGGTGATCATGATGATCGCCACGACGAGCGCGTAAATCACCAGTGACTCGATCAGAGCCAAACTCAGGATCATCGGAGTGAACAACTTGCCGGAGGCGCTTGGATTTCTAGCGATACCTTCCAATGCGGCTGCAGCAGCTCGGGCCTGGCCGAGCGAACCGCCAAGAGCGGCCACGCCGATCGCCAGTGCCGCTGCAAAGGCTTTGGAAATGGATACGTCTGCTTCGTTGCTGGCAGCATCTTCTGCGAAGGCTGTAGCGGTCACAAGCAGAGGGGCGACTAGTCCGAACAGCCGGAGAACCACCTTGTGCATTTCTGGCTCCTTACTTCCTTATCGTGTGGGAGGTGGGTGATGGCCCTTCCCCCCGAAAAGTTTACGATCTCAATGGTCTTCGTGGGCGATGGCCAACGAAATGTAGACCGTAGACAACAGACAAAAAACGAGAGTTTGTACCGTAACGACGATACATCCCATGACGTACATCGGAATCGGGACCACGAAGGGCACGAGACCGATGAAAATGAGAAGCACCATGTGGTCCGCCGTCATGTTTGCCGCAAGTCGAATCGCGAGAGAAAGCGGTCGAACGATGTGGCTCACCAGCTCGATGACCAGCATAAGCGGAGCTAGAGGCAAGAAAGGACCGAGAAAATGCTTGAAGTACGCCGCCCCGTGTTCACGCACGCCGAAGATGTGGGTGGCAAAAAAAACGATCAGCCCGAGGGCAAGCGTGGTCGAGACCTTATCGGTGGGCGGCAGAAAGTGCGGGGTGAGACCGAGGACGTTGGAAAAAAAGATGAAGAACGCTAGCGATCCGATGAGCGGCAGGAAGAACTTGGCGGCCTTTTTTCCCATCATGCCGACCATCATTTCGTAGACGCCACCGACTAGAAGCTCTGTAAAGGTGCGTACGGTGAGCGTTTCCTCTGGGATCATCGCCAACTTCACATCGCGAACCGCTCGGGATACCCGAACGCCGAGCAGGCACAGAATCGTAACCACCAGCGCTGCACTGAATACGTGCTGCGCACTTACAGGCTCGTGAGCAAGCCAGGTCACCCCTGCAACTCCGTGAGCCTGTAATTCTTCGGAGGGCGGATCGCCGGCAACGTGCTGTATGAACCGCTCCGTATTGGTGTACAGGTTGCCCAACAAAATATCGAACCACGACGATTCGTGTTGTTCCATGCCTACTGCTCCCCCGGTGTGCGGTCCGTCGTCGTAGCGTGGACTCCGCTGGAAGATAGATGTTCGCTGACGGCGTTCTCCCGAAGGAGATGGCTCTCGTGAGGATCGAGGAAGTCTTTAGAAGGCCGGCTAGAATCGATCGCTTCTTCAGGGTGGGCCGCGTGCTCGGGGCAAGCCGCGCGCTCAGGCTCGCTCGGGCTTCCAGCACCGAAGAAGATACCGAGCGCAAAGGAGCCCGTGCCGACTAGATACCCAACAGGATCCACTCCGGCGTCGCGGATGAGGACCCAGCTTAGGAAGATCAGAAAAGTCATCTTGAAGCCGAGCAGACCCGCAATGGAGAACCGGCTTGCGTCGCTTGCGGTTGAGATTCGGGAAACGAGGAATCGCAGCAAGATCCAGTTCGCCACAGACACGATCGTACCGACCAGCGCTCCAAAACTGATTTTGGGACCCAGAAGCGCAAAAGCAGCCGCGGTGAGCACCGTTCCGAAAAGCGCGATCTGAACGGTGATTCGATCGAACGAACCGCTCGCGCGGGCGAACCTGTCGAGCTCAAGCATCGGGACGGTCTTGGGGTTCTTTTTCGCGGTTTTGATCGATGGAATCAAGTTCTCTCCGAACCGAAACGAGGACCCGATGAACACTCTTCACCGCAGCGCAAAGGCCCACCGTAAGACCGAACCACATCATCCAAGGATGGGTTCCGAGCGATGTGTCGAGCCATCGACCTCCAAAGAAGCCGACAAGCGTAGACAAAACGATTTCTAATCCGAGCGTGCTTACCCTGCCGAACGCACGTAGCTGATGTGGATCCAGCAGAGGCATCGAACATCCCAGATCGCTGTTTTTCAACAGTCAAAGAGTCATCGGAAGTCAGAGGAATGCCGGTGACCGTGCCTCATTACCCGGCCGCCTTCGTACCGATTCGGCACGCCGCGGCGCATTAACACGAGGCCATAGCCCGGTCAAGATCGACCTCAGGGCACGAGTGGGGGGCGGGTCTACAGCGCAGCAAAAGCTTCTCGAGCCGCTTGCTCTGTGACCTCAAGACACGGACCCTCGTGGGTGATCGAAGGAAACGCCGCTTCGAACTGACTGGGAGGCCAATACACCCCGCGCTCCAACATCGATCGATGCCACCGCCCGAACGCATCGCGGTCACAGCGGTCTGCTTCTCGCCAGCTACGTACCGGTTCTGGGCTAAAGAAGGCGGTGAGCATCGCGCCCACCCGCTGAATTTGAACTTGTGCGGAGGACCTTTTGGATGCCTCTGCCAAAATAGAGGCCACGGTTTGGGCGCACGATTCGAGTCGCTCGTAAAAGCCCTCTTCATCGAGAAGCTCCAGGGTCCTGATACCTGCGGCCACCGCCAGTGGATTTCCGCTCAGCGTCCCCGCTTGGTACACGGGGCCGGAAGGCGCCACCATCGACATCACGTCTCGGCGACCACCGTAAGCCCCGACCGGCAGCCCTCCTCCCAGGATCTTGCCGAGGCAGGTGAGGTCCGGCGTGAGACCGAAGCGCTCCTGCGCCCCCCCTCGGGCCACTCGAAATCCAGTCATCACCTCGTCGAACACCAGGAGGCTATCGTATTCTTCAGTCAGGCTGCGGAGTTCCTCGAGCCACGCTAGTTCTGGGGCCACGCACCCCATATTTCCGGCGACCGGCTCGACGATCACGGCCGCAACGTCGCGACCACGGGCTTTGAATAGTTGCTGGATGCCCTCGATATCGTTGTAGTGCACGAGGGAGGTCGTCGAAGCGATGGCCTTCGGAACACCGGCACTGTCTGGAGCCCCGAGCGTCGCTGCGCCCGACCCCGCCTTGACCAGCAGATAATCGGCACCTCCGTGGTACGCCCCGATGCATTTGACCACGAGATCGCGACCGGTATATCCCCTCGCAACCCGGAGCGCGCCCATCACAGCTTCGGTCCCGCTGGAGGTCAACCGAACCATCTGCATGGAGGGCACGAAGTCGCGAATCTTTTCAGCCAAAGCGACCTCACCTTGGGTTGGGGCCCCGAAGCTGGAGCTCTGCTGAGCGGCCTCGCAAATCGCCTCAACTACCTCGGCACGGGCGTGACCAAGGATCATGGGGCCCCAGGAACCGATGTAGTCCACGTAGCGCCGACCATCTGCTCCCTTCAACCAGGGACCCGATGCCGACTGGATGTACACCGGAGATCCCCCGACCGACTGAAACGCCCGCACGGGAGAGTTGACCCCGCCAGGCATCACCTGCAGCGCCTTTTCGTGAAGTGCCCTCGAAACCGCATCAGACATAGCTCGAATTTCCTCCCCTTTGGAATACATGCCAAACCAAGAGCGTCATGCCAAACCAGGAGCGTCATGCCAAATCCTCATCGTTCAGTGGCCTCAACCTCGACTACGCGATCGACTCATCGACGTGCAGCACTCTTCGATAGGTTTAATGGGTCGATAGGTCTGACTGGCCGGGTGTTGCCCTCGCATGTGCACCCGTGCTACCGCGCTGCGGCCGGTAGTAGAGGATCTTACTCAATTGCGTAAGGGAATATGATGTCGACCGACGTTCGAGCCATTAACGACATGGTCAAACGCGAAAGCGTGTTCATCGAAACCATTTTGCACGAAGTACGTAAGGTAGTTGTCGGGCAGGACACGATGGTGCAGCGCATATTGATAGGTCTGCTCACCGGAGGCCACGTGTTGCTCGAGGGAGTACCCGGTCTTGCCAAGACACTCACCTGCAATACCCTTTGCGACACGATTCAGGGGCAGTTTTCGAGAATTCAGTTCACGCCGGACCTTCTGCCCGCAGACGTGGTGGGGACTGTGATCTACAGCCAAAGGACGGGCGACTTTACCCCTCGCCGCGGGCCGATTTTTGCAAACCTAGTGCTTGCGGACGAGATCAACCGAGCGCCGGCGAAAGTACAAAGCGCCCTGCTCGAGGCGATGCAAGAGCAGCAGGTAACCATCGGCGATACCACCCATCGACTCGAGCCTCCTTTTATGGTCATGGCAACCCAGAATCCGATCGAGCAAGAGGGGACCTATCCCCTCGCGGAGGCACAGCTCGACCGGTTTATGCTCCATGTCCGCGTAGGCTATCCGTCCAAAGCGCAGGAGCGGGAAGTGATGGAGAAGATCGCCGACCACAGCCTGCTTGGAGACGACGCCGGCGCCACGTTGAAAGCCAATAAGGTCGCCTCTCTTTCACAGCTGATCGAAGCGCGAAAGGTGATCGGGCATGTCTACGTGGACGAGCGCATCAAGGACTACATCGTCGAAGTGGTTGCAGCGACGCGCGACCCCGAGCAGGCGGGCCTTAAGGACCTCAGCGATATGGTGGCCAATGGAGCCTCACCGCGGGCATCGATCGCGCTGAATATCGCGTCTCGGGCGCACGCATTTATCGAGCGAAGAGGGTTTGTCACTCCCGAGGACGTCAAAGCGGTGGGACCTGACGTTCTCAGACACCGGCTCGTTCGAACCTACGAAGCGGAAGCCGAGGAAGTCACGAACGAACAGCTGGTCCGGCGCATTTTCGAAGCGATCGAAGTTCCTTGAACCCGATCGCGTGTCTCCGAGGCGTTCGGATTTCCTCGGCTTCGGATGAGAGATATCCAGCATGATCTCACGCAAACTCCTCAAGAAACTGCGCAAGATCGAAATCCAGACCTCACGTCTGGCAAACGACCAGCTCGCAGGGAGCTATCACTCGGTCTTCAAGGGCCGCGGAATGGCGTTTAGCGAAGTACGCCAGTACCAGCCCGGCGACGACGTGCGGTTCATCGACCGGAACGTCAGCGCACGTATGCAGGACCCGTACGTAAAGGTCTTCGTTGAGGAGCGGGAAGTCACCGTCATGCTGCTCGTGGATCTCTCTGGGAGCGAACGCTTCGAGTCGGACGGCAGTCCGAAAATCGACACGGTGGCGGAGGTGGCTGCGCTACTCGCGTTTAGCGCAAACAAGAACAACGACCGAGTCGGCCTGATACTGTTTACCGATCGGATTGAGCGCTTCGTTCCCGCCAAAAAAGGACGCGGACATGTCATGCGGATCGTCACGGAGATCCTGAATGCGAAGCCGGAGGGAACCAAGACCGACCTCGCCGCACCTCTCGATCTTCTGGGCAGTGTCGCCAAGCGACGCTCGGTGGCCTTCTTGGTAAGCGACTTTATCGCGGACGATTGGGAACACTCGCTTCGCGTGGTCGCGAGGAAACACGATCTCATCCCGGTCCAGGTAGTCGACCCCCGGGAGGAAGCGCTGCCGGACGTAGGTCTCGCCCTGATGGAGGACTTGGAGTCGGGAGAGGTCTTCGAGGTAGACACCAGCGATCCGGTTGCACGCCGCGCATACGCTCAAACGTTTGACGAACAAAAGATCAGCCGCGAGCAGCTCTTTCGGCGCCTACGCGTCGATCACGTCGTGATACGGACCGACAAACCTCACGTGCAGCCGATCGTGGAGCTGTTCCGGCGACGCGAACGACGTTTGAGAGGGTATCGATGACGGTCGATATCACCCGGCCACACGATCCAATCCCGTTATCCGGTGTGAGTGCTTTGCGTTCCTGCGTGAGGCCCGAAGCCCTCTACATCACCGCGGTGATCTTCCTCTGCTCCATCGCGAACGGCGGTAGCGTTCACTCTGCCGTTGCCCAATCGCCCGTCGCAAAACCAGACGGGACGGATCGCGCAGGCGAGACCGTTCAAACCGATGCGGTGGATCGAGTCGAGGGCAACCTGCCAAAGGAGCGCCTACCTACGGTTGAAGTCACGCTAAAGCCTCGCGCAGGCTGGCTTTTGGGTGAAGTTGCAACCTTGAGTATCACCGCGGAAATCTCCGAAACCGATGAAGTTGCCGTGCCTGCGGAAACCACGCTCGATCCCTTTTTCATCCTGGATCGACGCTCTCGAGTGATCCCGAGTGCGCCCGGCAAACACCGCTATGAGTTTTCCATCGAGCTCCTGGCCGAGGAGCCTGGTGCGCACGAGATCCCGTCGATCAAACTGCGGATCGTCACCGGAGACAATCTGATCGGACTGGTCCGGACCGAGCCTATCGCGGTGCGTATCGAGTCCGTTCTAGGAAACGAGCCAAACGCTGAGCCAAAGCCACCTACCGGACCGGTTGTGGTGATGCAGCGTGATCTCACTCTGGTGTGGGTTGGAGTCTTCGCGCTCGTGATCGCGATCACCGCGATCTGCTCCATCTTCCTATTCAGGTGGTGGCAGCGAAGACCGAAAAAGGAAGCCCCTCCGCCTCGCCAGCGGCCTCCCTGGGACATTGCACTGGAACGCTTGCATGCCCTCGAGCAGCAGCGCGAAACGATGTTTTCCGGTGGCCGTGCGGTCGAATGGGTCGACGGGGTTTCGGACGCGCTGCGGCAGTGTTTGGGCGTCCGGTATGGATTTGATGGACTCGAAAGCACTACCGACGAGGTGGTGGGACAGCTGCGTTCAAAGCGTCCTGCCGGAGTCGGCCTCGAACACATCGAGCTATTGCTCAGTGAATGCGATCTCATCAAGTTCGCGAGTGCCGCTGTGGACGCGGAGGAGGGCAAGCGGCTCTTTGAAAGCGCCCGAGAGATCGTAGAACATACCCGAGTGGACGGATCTGCCGAACAACCCGGCGTCCGGTCAGAGCTGGACCTAGACCCGGCATCTCAGTCTTCACCGCTTGAAACCCCTGATTCGAAACATCGTCCGCTCGGAGAAGACGCATGAGGGGGGTGGGCAGTTCGAGAGCGGCACCATCGCGACGCAGCATCCGCGGCATGCTGGTACGGCTCGGACACATCATTTATCCGATCCTCTCGCTTGCGATCGGATTCTACCTGGTGTTCGGACTCTTGGAGGCCTGGTACGGCCAGCGAATCAGCCCCCAAAGCTGGTGGCTTTCTCTACGTCAAAACCTCTTTGAAGGTCTTGGTTTTGACGTAGAGCCGCTCGGTGCCGGAACCGTTCGATTTGAACGTCCCTTCGCCGTCGTCCTCCTACTCGCCCCGCTGCTCGTCTGGATCGCGCAAGCTTATCTACATCGCTTCGAAGCGCCCAGACTCTTGATCAGCCGGGGCGCTGCGCTGAAGCCTCCCTATCCGATACAGAGTCCCTCAGAGAATTCCAGCTCCGGACAACCGCACTGGGGATATCGACTCGCGATGCGCGACCTGCCCTTGGGACTGAGGTTTGGCGCACTCGTACTCATCGTACTGGCACTGATGGGTCCCCAGAGCATTCATGCAAAAAGCACCGCCTCGATCGAAGGGATCGACATCATGTTGACCCTCGACTTGAGTCTCTCGATGCAGGCAAGCGACATCGAGCCGAGCCGTTTCGAAGCGAGCAAGTACGTGGTGGACGACTTCATCCGGCGAAGGCCCAACGACCGCATCGGTGCAGTGGTCTTTGGCCAGCAAGCCTACACCCTCCTGCCGCTGACGACCGACCGACAGGCTTTAAGACAAACGATTGCAGAGCTGCAGCTCAATGTGATCGACGGCCGAGGGACAGCGATAGGGAATGCGGTAGGCACCTCCCTGAATCGGCTGCGACGCTCTACGGCCGAAAGCAAAGTCGTCATCCTGCTCACGGACGGCAACTCGAACAGCGGCAACATCTCACCCGATCAGGCAGCGAGCTTCGCGGACACCATGAACGTGCGGATATTTACCGTGCTGATGGGTCAGAACGACGAGGCTCCCGTACGCCGAGGCTTTGGCCTATTCGGCAATCCGATCCTCGACGTGGGGCACTTTCCCGTAAACCCGGAGCTTCTCGAAGACATGGCGAAGATCACGGGTGGCGCTCATTTCCACGTCAGCGACCGCCAAGGACTGATCCGCAGTTTTCATCAAATCCTCGACGAGCTTGAGCGGAGCCACATCGAGGACCAAGGGCGCGTCTATAGCGAGCTTTTCCCCGCCTTTCTCACTTCTGCACTCATTCTTCTGATGATGGAGCTGCTCTTGCGAACCCTCTTGCTGAGAAGATGGCCATGAGCTGGTCCAATCCCGAGATGCTTTGGTGGCTGATGCTCGTTCCAATCTGTTTCGCGCTCTTCCTGACGGAGGGAGTTTGGCGAATGCGAGCGTTGAAGCGCTTTGGAACCTCCGCCTTGAACGGATCGATCCTGCGCGGCGCTCACGGGACAACGCTGCGGATCCTGCAAGCGACGCTCTTCACGTCCGCGTCCTTCCTGCTTGTGCTTTCCCTCACTGGACCGCAATACGGCAGCCGAACTCAGCTCTTGCGCAAAGAGGGCATCGATATTGTCATCGCGCTCGATTTCTCGAAAAGCATGCTGGCAACGGATGTTCGACCCAGCCGGATCGACCGAGCCAAAGCGGAGATCGCTAAGTTCATCAGCGAGCTCGGAGGAGATCGCGTCGGCATCGTTACCTTCGCGGGGGAGACCATGGAGTTTCCAATGACGGTCGATTACGCATCACTGGCGCTCTACCTTCGGTCTATCGGTCCAAGCGACATGCCGGTCGGAGGAACGGCGATCGGCCGGGCACTCATCGCGAGTCAAAGACTGCTCGCCCGAGCGACAACTCGGGACTCCACAGGGCAAGAGGCAGACGCCGAGAGTAAACGTGCCCAAATCGTCGTTTTGTTTACCGACGGCGAGGACCACGAGGGGGATCCGATCAAGGCGGCTCGGGAGCTCTCAGCCTCGGGCATTCGCCTCTACACCGTGGGCATCGGTTCACGAACCGGAGAGACGATTCCGACCTACGATCCTTCCGGCAATTTCACGGGATGGCTGCGCGACGGCAACGGGGAGCAGGTGCTCACCGCCCTCACCAGCGAGAACGAAGCTGCGCTCCAAGAGATGGCAGAACTCACCGGCGGCCGGTATTTTCGGGCTCGCCGCGGTGGAGTGGGGATCGACTCGGTGCGTCAGGAGATGCGTCAAATGAAGCAAGGAGAGCAAATCGCTCGTCGGGTCACCGTGCACGAATCGCGATTTGCCTTGGCGCTGCTGCCTGCTTTTCTTCTTTTCGTCCTTGAGGGCCTGCTCCCGCACGCACGATTCCGTCCTCGAATGCAGGAGCGCAAACGCTGATGCTCCGCGGATTCTCGATTTGGACAGGCAAACCCCGCCGAAAAGCAAGCCTCTTGAACGCGAGCATCCCCTGGATCGTCGCGGGTCAAGTGTTCCTTCACGTATCTATCGCCCACGCCTGGGATCCACTTCTGAGGGAGCAGCCCGATGTCTCGATAGGCAACGAGGCCCTGAGTGCCGGAGACCATACGGCAGCGATCGAAGCTTATGATAGAGCCGCAGCAGCTCTGCCGGGTCATCCCGGGGTTGCGCTCAATCGCGGACTGACCCTTTTAAAGGCAGGAGACCTGAGTGCCGCCAAACAAGCCTTCCTCTCCGCTACCGAAGCAGAGGACGACGAGAGGCTGCGGGCAGACGCCTACTACAACCTGGGTCTAGCCTTCTATCATGAAGGCGACGCCGCCGCGGAAACGGGGGATCACGCACGTTCTCAGGAGCACTTCCGCGATGCGATCGATGCCTTTCGTCGTGCGCTTCGAGCGCGACCCGGAACCCCGAATGCCACCTGGAATCTGGCGCTGACGCTTCGAAGGCTTCGCGAAGAGCAAGACCAGCAAGAACAGCAGGACCAGCAAGAACAGCAGGACCAGCAAGAACAGCAGGACCAGCAAGAACAGCAGGACCAGCAAGAACAGCAGGACCAGCAAGAACAGCAGGACCAGCAAGGACAGCAGGACCAGCAGGACCAGCAGGACCAGCAGAACCAGCAGGATGAGCAGGACCAGCGAGAGCAGGCAAGCGAGGCAACCACCGATAGCGAAACACTGCCACCGCAAGTCCGCCGGACTTTGGATGCTTTAGAGGATCAAGAGGAGAACCTGGCGCGCGCGAGGGCCCGGGCGCGTGCGGCTCGAGAGAATCGGCGCGTCCTTCAGGACTGGTAATCGATGCACTCCACCCCAAGCTGCGCCCTACTGCGCTCCACATTCCTCAGAATCGCCGGCGCATGGGCGCTCACCATTGCGGCATGGCAGCCAGGTTCGGCGGAGGCGCAGAGCGTGACGGTGCACATGGAGGCGAGTGCCGTCGAGGTTCCCGTGGGAACGCCATTCATCCTCCAGCTCGAGATAAGTGCAGAGGGGGCGAGGATCGACTCGATTCGTGAGCCCGACCTGCAGGGACTGGGTCTAGAGATCCTACAGCGCAGACATACCCAACCCAGCAGCTTTAGCTTTAGCTTTGGGGGACGCAGTCAGTACGTGTCGATGAAGCGAATCGTTTCGTACCAGGTGCGGTCGAACCAACCCGGAACGTTGGTGATCCCCCCGGTAACCGCAAGGGTAGGAGGTGCCGAGTTTCAGAGTGAGCCGCTCAGGCTGACGATTCTCGGCGATCCGGCGAAACCTGCGACCGAGGACACCTTCACCGCAAAGACATCGCAAAACGCCGAGCCGCAGTCCAAACGCGATCGTCCGGCAGCCGTATCGAGCGATTTCGACCCCCAAGGGTTCATTCGAACCGAAGTAGACATCGGCGACCCTTTCGTCGGGGAACAAACGACGATGACGGTCACTCTCTTTGCCGCAGTGCCGCTGTTCGATCCTAGTTTGCTTCGGGAGCCCACTGCAGACGGTTTCTGGACCCAAGATCTACTCGGACCCAACCACCGACAGGCCCTGCGCGAAACCGTAGTGCAGGGACGCAAGTTCTACGCGGTCACCCTGAAGAAATGGGCACTTTTCCCCTTGCGAGAGGGCCCGCTCACCATTCGTGGGGTGGAGATTCGCTATGGAGACCGCTCGACCTTCCCTCCCGGAACCCGAACCACCCGAGGCGAGGACCTCACCATCGTCGCCAAACCCCTACCCCAGACGACATCGACCAAAGTGGTCGTCGGAAGGTTCACGATTTCAAGTCAGCTCGACAGGAATCAAGCACCTACCGGAGACGCGGTCACCCTCACCGCCCAGGTACGTGCGATTCGCGGCAACGTTCGAGATGCGCGGCTCAGCTTGCCGGTTCGTGACGGCCTGCGCATTTTGGAGCCGGAGGTTCATCACGAAATTACCCGCGACGGTGAGAGCGTGGGAGGCACCTCCAAATGGACCTGGCTGGTCGTACCAGAGCGAGAAGGCACGTACGTTTTCGAACCCTTCGAACTGAGCGTATTCGATCCCGACTCCGGCACTTTTAGCGCTGTCGCCGGTGACCGATTGGAACTCCTCGCAGTGGGAGCCGACCTCACCAGTCCGCCCGAGGATACCGAGAGTGAAACGCCCGAGCGCGCTACGAGAGCATCCTCGACCAACTTTGGGCCCGTGCGAACCGAAACCTCTTTTGAACGCAGTTCCTCTCGTCTCATCGAGGCATCCTGGTTTGTACCTGCACTGGTGCTCGGACCGATGCTGCTCTTGAGTATCACCGGTTGGCGCTCTCTGCATGGATGGCTCCAGTCTCGGCGTCAAGAAATCAAAAAGCGAGAGACAGAGCTGATACGCATCGCCGAGCGGCATATGCAACAAGCGGAAAAATATATGGAACAGGCCAAAAAGCGGGCCGCATCATCGCAAAACAGTCCCATCTCGGAGGATCACGACACGGGTCAATTTTATCGTGAACTCACTTTGGGAATACTTCGGACAGTCGAATCGAAACTAGGAGAACCCTTTTTGGGCGCGCTGCGTTCTGAACTACGAACCCGACTGCTGGAGGCTAAAATGGAGGCAACGCTCACTTTGCAGCTCGTGGAGGATCTCGAGCATATGGAGCAAGCCCGATTTAGCCTGCATGAATTCAACTTCGAAGCGCAGCAGGCGCTGATGCAGCGAGCCAAGGTGTACGTTCAAGCGGTGCGCGCTCTGGATGTCGGCACAGCCCCGGCGTCCCTCACCGCAAGCGCGGGGGGCTAGAAGATGCACGTGCAGTCCGTCGGGAGCGATGGTGTAGTTCGGGGGAGCGATGCCTCAGATGCACGGATCGAGAAGAAGACATGCAGGACTCCGGGTCGCTTGGCGGCGCTTTATTGGATGAAGTGGGGCTTGTCCTTAGCGACCTTTGTGCAGATGGTCCTCAGTAGCTCCCCTTCACAAGCCCAGTCGATGGAGGAGATCTTTCAAGCGGGCAATCAGGCCTTTTTCGACAAGCGATATGAAGACGCGCAGGCAGCGTATCAGGAGCTGATCGATTCTGGACTGCGAGACCCAAATATCGAGTTTAATCTCGGCGCCACCCTCGCGTCACTCGAGCAGTACGGTCGAGCGATTGCCCATTTCGAGCGGGCACTCTCGCTACAACCCGGCGACAGGGAAGCGCTACGCGACCTTCGCCATGCGAGACACGCCCTCTCGGAGCGAGGTCTCCACCGCAAAGCCCCGTCTCCATCGGATTCAGCCGAAGCGCAAAGCGTCAACGAGGAGTCTTCAAGTTCAGCGGTGGACGCAGATTTCGTGATGGACTCGGGCGGGGACAGCGTCCATGCGATCACGCGCGGGATGCATCCGGACGCACTAGGACTCTCGCTACTCCTGCTGAGCTGGCTCGCAACGGCCGCACTGATCGGTGGTCGATATGCTGCAAGACCCTCCGTGCGCCTAGGGCTCACCATCGGAGGAATTCTCAGCGTTCTCACGGCGAGTGCATCCGGAATACTTCTTCTTCTGCGGATAGGATTCTTCGATCCCGGCATGCGCGCGATCGTCGCGGAAGCGACCATCACCCGCAACGCACCCGATCCGCGTGCCGAACAGCAGGCCACCGTGAGCGAGGGGAAATTAGTTTATTTGGCTCAAGAGCGCGGAGGATTCTATCAGCTCATCGCGGAAGATCAGGAGGTGGGCTGGGCCCCTACGGCACAAGTTGTGGCGATACAGCGTTGACAAGTCACAAGCCCACAGATGACGATTCATTCCGGAATCGAGAGGCGTTGTACGATGGCGAGCGAAATAGGCGATCGATTGAAGATTCTGGTTGCCGATGATGACTTTGAAATCCTCGGTCTGTTGGTGCGACATCTGGAGAAACGGGATGTCCAAATATTGGAGGCATCGGACGGGGAAGAAGCACTCGCGCTGACCAAGAGAGAAAAACCCTCCCTGGTCATCCTCGACGTGATGATGCCTGCGATGAGCGGTTGGGAAGTCTGTCGCGCCATCCGTGAGGACGTCGACCTTCAGGACATCGGGGTGCTCATGCTGACTGGAATCGGCGAACGTCTTAACGAGATGACTTCTCCTCTCTACGGGGCGGATGGTCATCTGGACAAGCCTTTCGACCTCGGTGATCTCGACGAGAAGGTCGAAGAACTTCTCTCGAAAAGAAACGAGCGGCCCGCAGCGGACTGAAGGCCAAAAAAGCGTGCGACCCTCACGGTTGCCGCCAAGTTCGGGCCATGTTAACCCGGCCGTCGAACGCAGGACTTTGATTCTGTGTTCCCGTCGGTGCTCCTGTGGATCACACTACCGGATGCCCATTTGGACTGCCTATGCAACCGATATGCTCGGCACGGAATACGAAGTCAGCCAGGCTTTTCAGAGCTCTACTTGCCGGAGCCCCGCTCATCAGTAGCCTCATCCTCGGTCATTCGGCTTGCGAAAACCCAAGCGCGACCACCAAGGACGAAACCGAAACCCCGTACGCTCATGGGCTCACCGCCGAGCAGGCGAACTCGGTCCTGGTCAAAATAGGTGAGCGTTCGATCACCCTTGGCGAATTCGCGGCTCGACTCGCAGACCAGTCTCCCTACTTGCAGGCGCGCTATCAAAGCCCGGAACGTCGCCGCGATTTCCTCGAGAACATGATTCGTTTCGAGCTGCTGGCGCTCGAAGCCGAGCGCAGGGGGATGACCCAGCTACCCAGTGTCCAGCGGGCTCAGAAGCAGATGATGGTCGAGCAGATGATGATCGACCGATTCGAAAACCGCCTTGAACTATCGAACGTTGGCGAAGACGAAATTCGCGCGCACTACGAAGCACACGCGAGCGAATATCAGAAACCCGCTCAAGTTCGGGCTAGCCATATTCTTATTCGAGATCGGTCGGCCGCGATGCGGACACTGAAGCAGCTCACCTCGGATCCCGACAATGCCGACCTTTTTTTAGAGCTCGCTCAGAAGCGGAACGAGGATTCGCGCACCAAGGAGCGTTTCGGAGACTTACGCTTCCTCTTCAAACCGGAAGATCAACCGGACGCGCCGCAGGCTGTAGCGGATGAGGTCATCGAGGCGGCATTTCGCATCGAAGAAATCGGCGGCATCTATCCCGAACTCGTGCAGAGTGCGGCAGGCTTTCACATCATCAAGCTGACGGGCCGTCGCGAGGCCCTGAGCCGGTCCCTCGAAGAGGTTCGTCGTCCGCTGCAGCATCGACTTTGGCGGGAGAAGAGAGAGAAAGCCGTCGAGAGCCTAGTCCAGCAACTCCGCGCCCAAGCACATATCGAAGTCGATGAGGAAGTCCTTGCCCAGATTCAGATCGTGGAAGACAGAGATTTGAAGGCAGAGCAAAGCGACCCGTGAACAAGAACACCATCCACCACCCGGCAGTTCGGTCCCATAGAAGAACTGTCTTTCGAGCAGTCCGCGTCTTTCAACCAGCCCAGGTTGTGCTGCTCGTTCAGATGCTACAAATCGGAGGGATGGTTGGGGCACTCGCGCCTGCGAGTTCGGCTCGAGCGGATGTCGTCGAGCAAATCGTGGCGACGGTCAACGAAGACGCCATTTTTCTGAGTGAACTACGACGTCGGGCCTCACCGTTTCTGCCTCAAGTGTACGCTGCAGAATCTCAAACCGAAGCGATGGCCCGCCTTGGGCAGCTCTACCGTGAGTTGCTGGAGCAACTGATCGACGAAGAGCTGATTCGGCAAGCCGCAACGAGGATGCAGGTGCGCGTTTCTAGCCAAGACCTCGAACGCGCCATCGCCAACGTTCAGGGACAGAGCGGGCTAAGCGAGGATCAGTTCTGGGAGGCGGTCACAGCTCAGGGGTTCACCCGGGCAGCCTACCGAATCGATCTCCGTCGCCAACTGCTGCGCCTCAAAGTACTCAACCAACGGGTTCGCACGCGCGTCAACATCACGGAACGGGACGTGCGCCGAGAGTATGAGCAGCGGATGCGCCGGGCGAATCTGCAGCAGCGTGTTCGCGCCTCACATATCTTCTTGCCCTTGTCCGACGCGCCCACCGCAACCGAGGTGGCACAGCGAATGTCGGAAGCCATCGCGATACGCCAAGCGATCGACAGCATCGGGTTCGCTGCCGCGAAACAACAGTATGGCGGATACGAACTCGGCTGGCTCAACCAGGGCGACCTACCCGAGGCGCTAGAAGCTCCTCTAACGCTGCTCGGCGACGGGCAGACAAGCGATCCGATCCGGGGCCCCTCCGGCGTTCATATTTTCTTTCTCCACGAGCGCGAAGACGGCGGATCCGACTTCCGTAGCTTTGAAGACGCCAAGGATCGAATCTATCGGGAAATGATGGATCAAGCGATGGGCGGTCAGGAGCAGCAGTTCCTAAACGAGCTGCGACGCGATGCTGTGGTGACCCGACGCTTGAGTCCAGCCACCGGTTAGACCCTCTCTAGAACGGTTAGACCCTTTCTAGAGACTGCGCGCGCATGCTAGAGCAACGAGGTCTGTATGCGTGTGCGGTCGAAAGCAAGGCGGAGTGAGCCAGCATGATGGGCCCGCGAGAAGGGGCATGCCCCAACTGCGGGGGTCCTATCGAGTTTCGATTGGGCGCCTCGAAAGCGATCGTCTGTCCCTGGTGTCGACACAGTGTCGCTCGGACCGATCACAACTTCGAAGCTCGCGGAAAAGTTGCAGACCTTGTTCCGACCGCACCCGTGATGGCGGTAGGAGACCACGGCACAGTTTTGGGCAAACCGTTCGTGGTCCGGGGGCGTCTGCAGCTGGACCACGGTAAGGGGCCATGGGACGAATGGTACGTCGAACTACCTCAGAGCGGTGCATGGGGTTGGCTCGCAAAGGCGCAGGGAAACTTCTATTTGACGTCTCCGGTGGAAGCGAGCGGTGCGCCTCACTACGAGCAGATGAAGCCGGGAGCAGAGGGCACGCTGCCTGGCTCGGGTGAAGTTCGATGGACGGTTACCGAAAAGGGTCTGTCCCGACTGCTGAGTGCCGAAGGCGAGCTGCCTTTCCCGGCGCCCGTGGGGCAAACCACACGCTACGTCGATATCGTGGGCCCCGAACGTCGCTTTGGCACCATCGACTACGGCACCGAGCACAGCGGGGTCGCACAGCTCTATTTCGGCTACGAAGTCGACGCCTCCGAGCTGCGTGTTCAGGAGGGCTCAACGGGTGAGCGGGTCAAGGAGCACGTATCTCTCGGAACGCTTTCGTGCTCCAATTGCGGAGGACCTATCGAGATCCGAGTGCCCGATCAAACGGAGCGGGTCGTCTGCGGACACTGCCATGCCACGCTGGATTTTAAGAGCGGGACGCTGCGTCTCCTCGGACAGCTCCACCAAGACCTCGTCCATCCGGCGATCCCCCTCGGACGTCGCGGAACGCTGCAGGAGACGGACTTGCTCTGCATCGGATTCATGGAGCGTTGCACCTATGTTGAAGGATCATTCTACTCATGGCGAGAGTATCTCCTGTATTCCGATTCTGGATACCGATGGCTGCTGGAAGATTCGGGCCACTGGCTCTTCCTTGCCCCAACGCATGCCGCAGATATCGAATCAGTAGACAGTGGCGCTAGATATCAGAATCGCACCTACCGTAAGTTCTCCTCAACCGAAGCATCGGTGCGCTACGTGGTTGGCGAATTCTACTGGAAGGTGGAACAGGGTGAGTCCGCATTTACGACCGACTATATCGCTCCTCCTTACATTCTCAGTGAAGAACGTACCGTCAAGGAAATCGTCTGGTCTCACGGAACCTATCTAGAACCAGAAGAAGTCTACCGAGCATTTTCCATCGACGGAACGCCACTCAAACCGATTGGGGTCGCTCCATGCCAACCCAACCGCATCTCTCTACTCCCGGCGCTCATCACGGCAGCTCTGGGCACTGCAGGACTCGGACTCATCAGCATCCTCCTTCACTCAATGTCCGGCCCGATGGTTCCTTTGGTCAAGGGAAGCATCGACATGCCTCAAGAGCCCGAGCAGGCGATGGTTTCGCGCGGCCTAAGAGGTTCTGCCACCACAACTGTAGAATCTGGCCCGAGCACGCTGGTCCATTTCACCGAGCCCTTTCGTCTTCCTGAAGGGTGTAACGGTATTGAGGTCTCCCTTCAGTCGACCATGGGAAGCGGCTGGATTGGAGTCGCCTTCGCATTGATCCACAAGGAGACCGGAGCAAGGGTCGAATTTGCGATGGAGATCGACCGGTTTCATGAATCCGGCGCAGATAGCGCCTTGCGACTCGCGGGACCCAAAGAATCGATAGGCCATCTTCAACCG
This sequence comes from Myxococcota bacterium, assembly GCA_039030515.1. GTDB lineage: Bacteria > Myxococcota_A > Polyangia > Polyangiales > Houyiibacteriaceae > JBCCEA01. Next base: position 61,582 of record JBCCEA010000015.1, read on the forward strand.
GGCACCTATACCCTACGACTCGATCCTAGGTGGGCCCGCAAGCCCAACGCGCCCCACGCCAAAACCGCTCCAAGCGTAGAGTTGACCCTTACGAGTCAAAGCCCGACTTCCGATACGTGCGCCTTTTGCTACGTGCTTATTCTTTTTCTGCCCCTTATCGGGGCCTACATGCGGCGCGCAAACTTCGAGACCCGCCGTTTTGAGAACTCAAATCTCTAAATGAATCCCTACCCCCAACCGACGAACCCCTGAGGAGCTGCGATGTTGCGATACGCCTTCTACCCGCTCTTTGGCCTCTCTGTGCTTGGAAGCTACGCAGTGATGAACGCGAGCGGTGCCGACATCACCTCGGTACGCACCACCAGGAGCAGCGTCCCGGCGACTTATGGCCGCGCAGAGGACTTCCAAGGCGCACCTTTGATTTGGCGTACGGGATTTCATGGACCGGGTTTGTATCGCACCGGGAGGTACCGCAGCACGAGCGGATACCGAGGAGGCTACTTTGGCGGCTTCGGCGGGGGAAAGTAGGCTTGGAGCCCGCTTCGTCAGCCGAAACCTTATCAGCACCTGGATACTTGCGGTTCATCTGGATGTGCGCCGCTGTTCTACTGGGCGTGCTTTCCCTACTCAACTACGCCGCATCGCCTTCGACATCCGGGGGTTCCGCGACACGGGAAGAGACATCTTCCAGACAGTTGCTCGTAGCGCTTCGCTGGCCCGAACATCCACATCAAACAGATGCAGCATCCAAGTCCAGCGACTCGATGTATTCGTATGACAACCTCGGAAGCTCACCGACTGACGAACGAATTTCCTCAAGGTTCAGACTGGAATCACCCAGTGTTGTCGAGCTGGAGTTGGACTCGACTTCGATCGGAACGGGAACGCAGTTCGACTGGGAACTGATCCACTGCAGTCTTATTCCGGACCTTCGAGAGAACGTAGGCGTCCAATCTAACGCGGGCGAAGAAACCAGAATCGACTTCACCATCAACTTAGACGGTACCTACTTAGAGGGTGAAGATATACGCCGGGTGCGCGTCGACCGCGTACCAGCCGGCAGCTATTCACTCAGACTGACGCCGCGCTCCTCTATGCCCGCGATCGAGTCCGATGATGGCAGCCCAAGTAGGCGCGAAGGGAAGCCTCCGACAGCGCGCCTGTTCAGAGTGCAGGCTTCAGACTGGAACTTCTGGATCGCAGCCGGGGTGCTTCTCATCCCGGTGATGATCGCATCCGTTCGCGAAGCATCAAAACTCCTGAAAAACCACTCCACACTTCCGCAGGGCGACTGCGGAACAGCCGAAGGACATTCCGATGAACCTTGATTGGTCCCGCTTGCTCGGAGCACTGATAGAAACCACTTTGTTCAGTGCCCTGGGCATCATCTTTTTCGCCATCGCCTTTTTTGCGATCACCACGATCACGCCTTTTTCGATTCGCAAGGAGATCGAAGAAGATCAAAACACCGCCCTTGGGATCGTCATCGGCTCAGTGTTCATAGGGGTGGCCCTCATCATCGCAGCAGTCCTTGGAAACTGACCCGGCAAGCACGCCAAACCTGGGCGAGAAGAGACGCGGTGCCCTGAACGTCAAAGCGGCGCTGCTGCTGCTTTCGGTCCTGGTGGTGGCTACCTCCGGCCTCGTGTACGAACTGCTCATCGGAACTTTGGCGAGCTATGTTCTCGGAGATTCGGTCACCCAGTTTTCTACCACCATCGGCACGTACCTATTCGCCATGGGGATCGGTTCCTATCTTTCGAAATTCGTCGATCGTTCGGTCGCCGCACGGTTCGTCGAAATAGAACTTGCCGCAGCGATCGCTGGAGGATTTGCAGCCCCAACGCTCTTTATCGCGTACGCCTACAGCACCCATTTTTCGTTGGTGCTTTACGGGCTGCTGATCTTGATCGGGACGCTGGTAGGGCTCGAGATTCCCCTCCTTATGCGCATACTGAGGGAAGAACTACGCTTCGAAGAGCTCGTCGCGCAGGTGCTCACCGTCGACTATATCGGCGCGCTCATCGGCTCTTTGCTCTTCGCTATGGTGCTCGTGCCCCACTTTGGCTTGAATCGTACTTCGATGGCGTTTGGCCTCCTAAACTGCGCAGTGGCGATGATGAGCACTTGGGCACTGAGGCATCTGCTAACCAGGAAGCAGCGGATTCATCTACGGATCCGCGGGCTCATAGTCGCTGGCTGCTTGAGCGCCGGTCTCTGGAACGCACACCATCTCACTGCATTTGCGGAGCAGTCGATCTACGCAGACCCAATCGTGTTCGCAAAGCAAACGCCGTTTCAGCGAATCGTACTGACTCAGAACCCGCGGAGCGTGCAGCTGTTCCTGAACGGCAATCTGCAGTTCAGCTCTCGAGATGAATATCGATATCACGAGGCGCTGGTCCATCCCGCATTCAGCGTTGCAGAATCCCCGGAACGCGTCCTCATACTCGGAGGTGGCGACGGCCTGGCACTCAGAGAGGTGCTCCGCTATCCCAGTGTGCGCTCGGTGGTCCTCGTGGAACTAGACCCAGAGGTGGTCGCGATGGCAAAGAACGTTTCCACGCTGCGCGCACTCAATCGAGATTCACTTCTCGATCCGAGGGTGGAACTCGTGCACGACGACGCCATGGTGTGGCTTGATCAGGAGCACCTGAAGCCGTTTGACATACTGATCATCGATTTTCCTGACCCCAACAATTTCTCTCTTGGAAAACTCTACACTAGCCGATTCTACGCGCTCGTACGGCACACCATGCATGCGGAAAGCGTCTTGGCGGTGCAAAGCACTTCTCCTTATTTCGCGAGAAGGAGCTATTGGTGCATCGTGAATACGATAGAGCAGGCGGGACTCTATACCGCCCCGTACCATGCGGTAGTGCCGTCTTTCGGAGACTGGGGATTCGTTCTGGCAAAGCGCCACCCTTTTGATACGCCTCAGGCGCCGAAGATCGAAGGATTGAAGTTTCTGAATGAGACAACGATGCCGCTTCTTTTTGTTTTTGAACCCGACGCCGGCTCGATCGATGTCGAAGTCAATCGACTCAACACTCAAAAGCTCGTTCGGTACTACGCGCACGACTGGGCTCAATGGAATTAGAGCATGCGTGGAACTAGAGCATGCGTGGAACTAGAGCATGCGTGGAACTAGAGCATGCGTTCTAGCCGCAACGTTACGTAGGTAGCCATGAGGTCACGTCGTCGCGAAATGATACGCACCCTCCTCGGCAGCGGGGCACTGTATTCGCTCGGAGGCAGCAAGGGAATCTCCGGTTGCGGGAGATCACCCGAGTCTGCCGGCATCGCGATAAAAGGGAACCTCATCGATCCATCCTTTGCGTGGGGACACCGTTTACGTGACGGAAGCATCGCAGGTCAGCTCTTCGAGACGTGTCGAGCGGACCAGGTTGAAGTCGCCATCCTAGGTGGCGGGATTGCCGGTCTTAGTGCTGCCTGGCAACTCGAGCGAAAAGGACTCTCTGACTTTAGAGTGCTGGAGCTCGAAGCCACCCCTGGGGGCACCTCGATGTCGGGCTCCTCTGCGGTCACTCGCTATCCATGGGGCGCCCACTATCTACCGGTTCCAATGGAGCACAATACGCCGCTTATCGAACTGCTTAGCGAAATGGACGCCCTTGAGCACCCACCCAAGCGCTCTTCACCCTCAACTCGTACGCACCCCCAAGGACGGGAGCATCTACTCGTCAGACAGCCTGACTCGAGGGTCTACTACCGAGGCCGCTGGTATCCTGGACTCTATCTGCATGCAGGATGCAGCACCCAAGACATCGAAGATCTACGTAAATTCCAGCTACTGCTCGACGACCTGCTCTTGAAACCCACCGAGGACGGCAAACGATCCTTCGCCCTACCCAGCCGGCTCTCCTCCGAGGATCCAAAACTTCGGGCGCTCGACCGAGTCAGCGCGCTCGACTGGCTTCGCTCGCATCAACTGCATTCAACGCGCCTACATTGGCTTGTGAACTACGCATGCCGGGATGACTACGGCCTCTCCCTAGATGAGACATCGGCGTGGGCTGCGCTTTACTACTGGATCGCGCGTATGAAGGGGCCCGGCGAGGAAACGATGGAGCTGCTCACCTGGCCGGAGGGCAACGGAGCCTTTGTCGATCACTTCTGCGGCTCCATCGGCAAAAGGCTTGACCTTCAGAAGCTCGCTGTGCGCGTTGCCGAGACCAGCGAGGGAACGGTACGCATCGACTACCTAGACGCGAAGGACGGCACGCCGCACAGGCTGATCGCGAAACGCGCGATCGTGGCGCTACCACGCTTTGTCGCCAAGCGACTGGGCTGCAATCTGCCGGAAGACGCCGCGGAGGGCTTTTCCTACGGCACCTGGATGGTCGCAAACGTACACCTTCAAGATCGACCGCGAGAGAAATCGGGAATACCCTTTTCATGGGATAACGTATTTTATGAGAGCCCGTCTTTAGGCTACGTCAGTGCAACCCATCAAAGAGGGCGCGACTACGGCCCCACCGTTTGGACCTACTACCTGCCGATCACCGGGAGACACCCGGCAGATGCCCGGAAGTCACTATTCGAGGCCGACTGGGCAGAGCTCGCGGAGGTAGTCCTCACAGACCTGCGACCTGCACATCGAGATCTCGATCGACTGGTGGAGACCATCGATATCCGGCGGTACGGCCACGCCATGATCCAGCCGCGCACCGGCTTTATCGACTCGACAGCGCGGAGAAACGCGGCAGCGCCCCGGGGACCGGTGCACTTTGCCCACAGCGACCTTTCTGGGTTGGCGCTCTTTGAAGAGGCGTTCGATCATGGAATTCGAACCGCAAACGAAGTTCTAGAATCCCTAGCGCTTCCCGCACATGAATCCTGAAGTGAGGCCAACCCGTGCTTTGGCGCTACCGAGTCCCAAGTCTGAATGAGCTCAAAAGAGGACCGTGGCTGTTTGGCCTTCGAGCCGATCTCATGGCCTTTGGCGGGAGCGCGATGGTCGCTGCGGTGCTCGTCCTTTACGGAGCGACGACCCAGCTATTAGAGCGAGAGCTGTCTCTGCTTTTTTGGCTCGTGCTGATCGTCGGCATCGACGTGGCGCACGTTTGGGCCACAGCCTATCGCGTCTACCTGGATCCCGATGAACTGCGGAGTCGACGCCTGCTGTACCTCGGGATGCCTCTGGTTCTCTATTTCATCAACCTCATCCTGTATGCGATCAGCCCTTCTCTTTTCTGGAGATGCCTCGCCTACGCCGCCGTTTTTCATTTTGTCCGTCAACAGCTCGGATGGGTTCTGCTTTATCGTCGCAAGGCAGGTGAATCGGCCTCGGTCGATGCAGTACTTGACCGCACCGCAGTCTACGCCGCCACGGTCTACCCGCTGCTCCATTGGCATGCCCATCTGCCGCGCAATTTTTATTGGTTCGTCGAGGGAGATTTCGTCACCGGGGTGCGGCTCGATTGGGTAGACGCATTGGAGCCCCTCTACTGGGCTGTACTGGCGATCTTCGTTTTAAGGCAGCTGCACCTGTTCTTGCGAGGAGTGCTCAATCCCGGCAAAATCCTCGTCGTCAGCACCACCTGGTTTTGTTGGTGGCTGGGCATCATCGCGCTCGATAGCGATTATGCGTTTACCGTCACCAATGTCGTGATTCACGGCGTGCCCTACATGGTGCTCAACTATACGTATGCCCGCCAAAGGGCACGTCAGAACCCTTCCTCCGCGGGTTCGGTGTTGACCTCGAGGGGCTGGTTCATCTTTCTACTCAGTCTTGTGTTCTGCGCGCTGCTGGAAGAAACGCTCTGGGACCGCTGGGTCTATCACGATCGCCCGGCGTTCTTTGGAACAGGCAGCGTGTTTTCGGGGCAGATCGTCGCCCTTCTGGCACCTGCGTTGGCCCTACCCCAAACACTGCACTATTTCCTCGACGGTGTGATCTGGCGTACGCGGCGCCGTACGGCCAAAAAGCACGTAGCCTTCCTCTGAGTCCGAGCCGCGAAAACTCCCAACGCATAGGCAGCTGAGACTCGAGGGTTCCACCGGCAGCTTCGGCTCGCTCGTGTTAGAAGCCGGGTGCAGTATGTTTCGCTCTCTGGAATCGGCCCTCGAACGCGCCAACACCGAAGTGCCCAAGGTCGTCGAACTGCTCGCAAGCAAGGCCCGGGTCGATGTCACACAAGTTGCGGATGGCGGGATTGCGCTGCTCTTGGCACGCACGGCCAAGCTGAAGGAGCGCCCCTGTGTCGTCGTCACCAGCAACCTGGAAGAAGCCGTTCGAACATGCGCCGACCTGCGGTTTTTCTTCGGTGCAGACGATACCTCTTCACGAGTGCTGCTCTACCCCTCGGCAGACACCTCACCGTATCTCGACGTGGCTCCAGACCGACGGGCCGCGATGGACCGACTTGCCTGTCTCGCCCACCTCAGCCAGGGCCTGCCTTGGGATGCCATGGTGTTGCCGATCGGTGCCCTGCTGCGAAAAGCACCTCCCCTATCTGCCATCGTCTCTCGTTCGAAAGTGGTGCGCCCGGGCGAGGAGATAGATCGAGACGAACTGATCGCTCTTTTGTCCGAAGGCGGCTATCTCCGGGTTCCGGTAGCAGAAGACCCCGGCACATTCGCGGTACGTGGCGGCATCCTCGACATCTTCCCTCCGCATGCGCGCGTTCCGGTCCGTCTCGAACTCGACGACTGGCTCGTGCTCTCCACCAAGGAGTTTGATCCGGACGATCAGCGCACGCTGCGAGAACTATCTGAGGTGTTTATTCACCCGGTACGCGAAAGCCTCCTTGGCGCCAAGGAACTCGCACGGGCCCGGCGTAAGATCCGCGATGCTTGCGACGAAGTAAACATGCCGACGAAGCAGGTTCGCGCGCTCATCGACGATCTCGAAAGCGGACGAACCTTCTACGGCCTCGAAGGCCTTCTCCCAGGGTTCTTTAGTTCACTTGAGAACATATTTTCCTACACTCATCGTGCAGAATGCAACGCAATCCCGAGAATCGCACTTCTCGACCCGCCCGCACTACAGATCGCTCTAAGGACCGAACTCGAGCGCGCAGCCTCCGATCTGGAAGCCAAAAGAGCTGAGTCCAAACCTACCTTCGCGATCGAGGAACACTATCTAAGCGAGGATTCGCTGGTGTCGGAGCTGGTTCAAGGACCGTTGCTCTTGGTCCATCGCGTGGGCGCGGTCGGCGAATCGGGAGAGGAAGAAGGCCCCTTTGCCCATCTCACGTCAACGGAGGAACACCAGCTTCTCCGACTTGGAGGCGAGGACCAGTCGCTACTCGTATCGCAGCTCCGCACGCGTCGCTCGGCCAAAGGCGCTGAAGATGCGCTCCGTCCCGTTGCAGATCAATCGCGCCTGTGGTTGGACGAAGGAGCACGGGTCATACTCACCGCGCGAACGACCACCCAGGCGGACAGGCTGTCGGCGCTACTCAAAGGCTACGGATTACCGGTCCGCAAGCCCAAGCGATTCGTCCCGGATCTGCTCCAGGAACCCCCACCGAGAAACATCGAAGTCGTCGTCGGAAGTCTGGGACACGGCTTTGTCTCTCCAACCCAGGGTCTCGCGTTTATCACCGAAGAAGAGGTATTCGGCACCCGGACGCATCGGCGTAAGGAACGCCGCCAAAAAAAGGCCAAGGCGGCACAAGCATTTCTCGAAGACTTGCGCGAACTCGCCGTGGGAGATTTTATCGTCCATCGAGATCACGGCGTGGGCCGATACCTTGGACTGGAGCGCAAAGGTCTCGGGCAGAGTCAGTTTGAGAGAATGCGCGGAGAGTCCTCGGCAAGCGTTGAAGTGCTCGTGGTGGAGTACCACGGCGGAGACCGTCTCTTTTTACCGGTCACCCGATTGAATCAAATCCAGAAGTTCGGCAGCCAAGAAGGAGCCACCCCGAAGATCGACCGTTTGGGCGGGCAAACCTTCGCTAAGAAAAAGAGCAAGGTCCGAAAAGAGGTGCGAGACCTCGCCGACAAGCTTCTCGCACTGTACGCCAAACGCGAAGCGTCACGCCGAGACCCACTCCCGGTCGCCGATCGAGCCTATTCCGAGTTTGAGGCGACCTTCCCTTTCGAGGAAACGCGAGATCAGCAACGCGCCATCGACGATGTCATGGAAGACTTGGAACGACCACGACCCATGGACCGACTGGTGTGTGGCGACGTCGGATTTGGCAAAACAGAAGTGGCGATGCGCGCCGCGTTCCGGGCAGCAATGAACGGTCGACAGGTGGCCATTTTGTGCCCGACAACGGTGCTCGCGCAACAGCACTATCTGACCTTCCGGGCACGCATGGAAGGCTATCCGCTTAGAATCGAAGTGCTCTCTCGCTTTGTTGATCGAAAGAAGCAAACCGAGACCCTTGCCGGCATCAAGGAAGGAACAGTCGACGTGGTCCTCGGTACCCATCGGCTGCTCAGTAAGGACATTCACTTCAAAAAACTGGGTCTGCTGGTCGTCGACGAGGAGCAGCGTTTTGGCGTCACCCATAAGGAGCGCATCAAGGATCTACGCGCAGACGTAGACGTGCTCACGCTGAGCGCCACGCCGATACCCCGTACGTTGCAGATGGCGATCGGTGGACTGAGAGATCTTTCACTGATCGCGACAGCACCTACCGACCGACGTGCCGTGCGCACCTTCGTTTCGCGCTGGGACAACCGCATCGTGGCGGAAGCTATCGAGCGCGAGATGCGCCGGGGCGGACAGGCATTCTTTGTGTACAACCGAATCGAGGGTTTGTACGAGCGGGCAAGTCGACTCCAGGAACTTATTCCGAACTTGAGGATAGCCGTCGCTCACGGACAGATGAAAGAGGGCGAGCTCGACAAGACGATGCTGGACTTCGTCGAAGGTCGATTTGACGTACTTTGCGCCACCGCCATCATCGAAAGCGGACTCGATATTCCTCGCGCCAACACCATTCTCATCGACCGAGCAGACATGTTCGGTCTTGCCCAACTTTATCAGCTGAGAGGGCGAGTCGGGCGGTCCAAGGAGCGCGCCTACTGCTATCTTCTCACTCCGCCTCCAAGCAAACTCAGTGAGGACGCACGGAACCGAATCCAGGCCCTCGAACGCTTTACCCAGCTTGGTTCGGGCTTCCAAATCGCTTCTTTGGACATGGAGCTGCGTGGCGCTGGAGATCTGCTGGGCGGAGAGCAGAGCGGCAGCGTTTCCCTCGTTGGCTTCGACCTTTTTGTACAGATGCTCGAAGAAGCGGTCGCGCAGCTACGCGGGGAAGAGATAGCCCATGAAGTCGACCCTGAACTCACCCTGGACATCGAGCAGCATCTTCCAGAGGAGTACATCGATGATGTCGGGGTACGACTGTCTTTCTACAAGCGATTTGCCAGCGCGGCAGACGATCACACGATAACGGACTTGGCGGAAGAGATGGAGGACCGATTTGGGCACCCTCCCTCGGCCGCACGTTGCTTTGTCCGTGCAATGAGATTACGTCCCAAGCTACGCGAGCTGAATATCCTTGGTTGCGAGGCTTCGCAAAACCGAGTGATGCTGCACCTGCGGGAAGACACTCCTCTTGACCCCGCAAAAGTGATGAAGCTTGTGACCCAGCCCCAAAGTCGTTGGAAGCTCAGCGCCGATATGCGACTGACGTGTCGCTTTGATCGAGATGAAACCGGCGATGCGATCGAAAACGCTCAAAGCGTTTTAGAGACACTGCAGCCACTACGAAAATTGTTGGCTGCCTAGCACGTGTGGATCTACCCAAAATGGAGGCACTCGAATGTCTGCGAAAACCTATCTTGAAGAAATGTATACTGCCGAACGGAACCTTCGCGCCGCAGAAACTCGGCTTCTAGAGCTAGATGACTCCACTGTTGTAGAGGCACTTCAAGCCGCCGTACAGGAGGCTCGGGCAGTGGAAGATCCGGCTGAGTCTGGCCTCCGCTTGGAACGGCTCTCGGATCTCTGCGCTCAGGTTGAAGGACCGGAGATGGTGGACTCTCTGCTTGCGATTCTCGATGCGGAGGATCCTGCAGTTCGGGTTGCCGCGGGAGAGGCACTGCTAGACGTCGGATACGAGCGGTATGCGGAATTTGCTCGAGCAGTGGAGAGATTTCTTCAAGGCGACGGCGGACCTGCTCTGACAGAGCTGCCGTGGATCCTCGCGGAGATCGGCGAGCCAAGTGCGCTTAAGCTGATTCGCCTTTTTCTCAAGCAAGAGTCGACCGAGGTCATCGCTGCATCCATCGAGGCACTCGCCCAGCTGGGAGACCCTGAGGCGATAGCGGACCTGCAACAATTCGTCGATGATCCACGTAAGGTGATGATGGAAGACTACGAAGCGGAAACCTCCACGACTCTTGGTGAACTCGCTCAGGCGTCGATAGAGGAACTGGGCGGTCCGCTGTCTACCTAGCGTTACGGCTCTCGAACTAGGTCGAGTTGAGCGACATCCGGTCAGACGCTCTGGATGTCGCGGGTTCGGGTTGGGTAGAGCTCGGTTAGGGTCCGAGCGTGGAGCAACCCTCTTTGCGACTTGAGGGAATGACGATCGCTACGGTAACTGTGTCTAAAATGGTAACCCCATCTCCTCGGAGCGCGATATCGAGCAGATAGCGCTGCGGCTCCTCGGTAGGCGCAACCAAATCATTGTCGAGAAACACCCTAAAGCTCACTCGGGTTCCGGGAACAACCTGAGCGAAGCTGGTCTCAAACTGTACCGCTCCCGATTCGGGTTTGGCCTGAAGCGTGACGATCCTGTCCACAAAATCGCTCGCATCGAATTCATCGCTCGGGTCATCCAGCGCTATCGCATCGATATCTAAATCGACATCTTCGACCAGCCTTCGGACCACGTCGATCACTCCACTGTCCAGCTCTTCTCCGCGGGTACCGATTTGAAATACAACGGGTGCTCCGCCGAGATCTACGGCTCCCGTATCACGAGCGATGGCGTTCAGATCGAGAACTCCTCGATTTGCTCCTTCACTACCTGAGTAGAGACCGAGCACCTTTGCGCCAACCTCTCTCAAAGCATTCACGGTTTCTCCATAGGTCGCCGGTGGTGGTTCGATATCGCCTTCGAGGTAGGGCCGCGAAGCACCGGGACCGTTGTGAAACTCCGCATCCGTAAAGAGCAAAACGATGGGCGAGCCCATCGAACGAAAACATGGAGCACCGAACGTCTCTTCTGGACAATCGGCAGGGGGTACAAAGCGCCCCCGCCCCTCTCCGGTCGCCACTTGATAGAGTGCTTCAACCTGAGATTCGGGACCGTCTCCACCGCTAGACTCTCTCAGCGAAAATACGGCATCTCGTACTTCTGAGAGACTCTCGGTCATCGGCTGCAGCAGTTCAAATGGAGTATCATCTCGGGCTCCGTAGGGGGAGATCCCAAAATCGGCAAACCCGGCAACCGCAAGACGGAGATCCGGAACGGAGCGAACCATCGCCGGGATAAGTGTTTCACTGAGTGTCGTTCGAATCTGAGTGATCTCCTCGCTCATGCTTCCAGTGACATCGACGAGAAACAGAATGTCCGCGCTCGAAATCCTGGCTTCAAAGGAGATGTCGACAAACTCCGGTTGGTCGAAGCCGAGCTCGACACACTCTTCTGAAAGAGCACCGTTGTCGTCGAGACCGGCATCACGATCGATGACTGAAACCGGCGTGTATGAATCGCTGACGTCCGGGACGCTCAGATCGGTCTTTGCGCCACATCCCGAAAAGACGAGAGTGAGAGGCAACAAAAGGCTTCTGCGTGTCCGTGTTCGGCTGTGCCAGAAATCGCGATTTAGGCGACTATCCAATGATCCTCCCAGGTAGCATTTCCCCCGGCCCGAGGACTTCGCAGATTTCCTCATCCCCCCCGGAACAAGGACCACAAACCGCTCTTCCTCAAAACGACTACGTCAAAACGCAAAATCGATGATGCGCTCTTGGGCGCAATTAATCGAGTTAGTTCCAGCAAAAGTGCTGATCTACAGTAATACTTCGCAAATTACCGTACCTGGTCCGGCCTAAATTGTAGCTATGAAGTAATATTACAATTTAGACGTATAAAGATCCGTACCCAGTCCGGTTTTGCTACCCACGAAGATCCGTACCCAGTCCGGTTTTGCTACCCACGAAGATCCGTACCCAGTCCGGTTTCCGGAAGGAACGCCGTACCCAGTCCAGTGGCCGGATGCCTCGACTTCGGCCGTCGGATGTCGCCCGCTTAGCGTTCTTCGTCGCAACCGGGGCCGTCTTCACTCGGCACCACGACTTCTACGCGACGGCGGTCCAGTTGCGTGCGTCCATCCCCCAGGAACACCACCTCGATCTCAAAGCGGATCGTCTCGGGCGGAACCTCGATATCGTCTCTGAGAACAAGATTGAACACGAGATCAGTGCCCGAAACAACCTGACGAAACACCCCCGCCTCTTCATCGATGGATGAAACCCCCTCAGCCGGGGTCGCCCGCACCGGAGCGATCGCTTGGACGTACTCTGAAACCTCGATGCCGTCCCGCAGGTCGAGATCTTGATAGCGCGCATCCACGTCAAACACCACGGCACCTGCTAGGGTTTGGATGGCCCGTACGACCCGGTCGTTGAGGCCCTCGCCGTTGGCGCCCAGCTCGATCACCAGTGGGTCACCATCTTCATCGAGTGTCTGCGTGTCTTCGGCCAGTCGGCTGAGATGGTTCTCCGCTCGACCAGAATCAAACCCGATGACGCGAGCATCAAGGCGGTTTAGTTCAACGACCGCTTCCGAATAGGTGTGGGGTGGCGGGTCGATAAAGCTGTATGGGAAGGCAAGTCGGCCGTCGTCGCTCGGTCCGTTATGGAATGGAGCGTCGGTGAAAAGCAGGATCACGGGCAACGCATCTTCGCGGAAACACACGTATCCTTGGCCACCGGTCGCACAACCGGCACTCGGGGGTACGAATGCTCCAATACCGTCGCCGGTAGCCAGTTGGTATAGCGCTTCGACCTGGCTCTCAGGCTCGTCACTACCCTCTCCAAGCCCGATGCTATTCATCGTAGCCTGAACGCTCGCGACGTCGTCCGTATTTTGAAGACGTAAGACAAAGGGAAGGTCCTGCCCGGGACGTCCGTAATCGCCCACAGGAAAGTCAGCAAACGTCGCAACCCCAAAACGCACATCCGTCAGCGCATCTCGAGCGGCCGGAACGATGCGGTCTCGCAACCCACCTCGAATGCGATCGATTTCGCTCATCATGGAAGCCGTTGTATCGATCAAAAACACCACATCGGCCTTGCCGATCTGGGCTTGTGTCTCGAGGGGAAGTACGGTGCTTTCCGACTCGGGCCGCACTTCGACGCAGGGTATAGCGACCTCGATCTCAGCATCGCCTGATTCGACTTCGGCATCGGCTTGTGGATTGCCGGGCGTGCCAGAATCTGATGTGTTCCGAGCGGTGAAACCGGCATCAGGTACGTTGAGCCCGGTTTTCGAGCCACAGGCCGACGAAACAAATCCGGAGCACAGTGCTACGCAGGCCAAAAGCGTAGTCCGTCGCATAACATCGAGTGTAGTGTGCATACCTATCGGAGTCGAGACAGATGCCCTCGAACAACCTCGATTAACCCGCGAGCCCGATTTGCAGATGAATGTAGAGCGATTCCAGGGGCGCATCACTCACAACTTAGGTCTCCATTTGGCCCGGCGTCGTGCAGCGCGGGCGCGATCACTATCGCGCGAAAAGAGGTCCACGTAGTCGAGCACAGGGCGATCCTCCGCTGAATGCGTGGGCGATACATCCTCCATTGAGGTACGGGCAGGGAGCGTGCCGATGTGTTCCTCGAGCCCCGTCATAAACTCTTGCAGAGCGTCGGCGGCGTAGCGCTCGGAAACAGGTGGTGCCGCCATCAGAAGCTGCTCGGCTGTCTCTTTAAATGCGCATTCACGTTCGGCCAGCTCCATAAAACTCGCAATGAGGGCGTCCGGCGTAAACGCATGTTGGATGACTATCTGAACACCAACCCTCAAAGCAGCATCCGGGGTGAGCATCCCGTCGTCGACCAGGCAGAGCGCCGCTTGGAAGTAATTGTAGAACGGCACTACCCGAGGACCAAACTCAGCGAACATCTCCGGAGAAGAAGTTCTGTCTAGGTGGATCAAGATGCGTCGCACAGAGTCCCCCCGCGGTAGATTGCTCGCCATCCGGACGATTCGAGGCACTTCGTCCTCGTACACTCGGGCGCGGCGCAACACAGCCATCAACGTGTCATTACCTACGCGACCAGCGCAAAGATCGGCGTAGAGCGAGTAAATGAACGCATCTGCCTCGGCGTCATCTCCGAAAAGCACTTCAGCAGTTTGAGGATCGCAGCCAGCGCGCGAGGACAGCAGCGACGTCAGTTTGTAATAAACCTGATCTTTTAGGAAACGAAAGCGGCCACGAAGAAGGTTTTGAAGGCTTGGCTTGAGCGTGAACGAATCCCAGTGAATGCCGTCTAGGCGCAGCTTTGCTTCAAGGACGCGACGCATCTGCTCTGGGCTTCCCGACAAAATAAAAACACCTGCCAGGTCGTTACGGCAGAGCTCCCGCAGAAGCGCTCCGGCTCCAGGCACGGTCTTCTTTCGATCCGGCGACTCAAAAGCGGTGCGGAGTAAATCGCGGAAGGTGTCAAATTCTGTTCGCAGGTAGGTCTTATCGAGATCCCACCGGTAGATCACGGGTCTCGTACCGACCACAGCTTCCGAACGTGCAGGGTCCACCGGCAGGAACATAACAGCCAATGAACAAAAAACTGCCTCAAACAAATGCTGCACGAGGCGTGCTTCAAACGCGCTTCGCGTCATGCCTTCCTCACGCGTCGTGTGTTATACGGCTCTGGTGACTCTTTCCCAGATAGACATAGGCGAACCGACCTGGTCCGAGGCGAGCGAAGCACGACGGCACGAATGGCGAAACGCGATTCAAGGCATGCTCGATGAAGAGGTGCTCCAGATTCGGGCAGACGCACATCGCATGACCATCGATGCAACCGAGCAGGCACTACACTTGACACTCCATGATGCCGACCAGGCGATGCTCGACGAGGTGCACATCCCGCACGACCGACTGGCGAAACATATCCAAGAGTACGTGGACCTGGTACGGGAGCTCGCCAAAGCGGATGGCTCAGGCATCACGCGACTCGAAGCACTCGATATGGCGAAAAAGGTAGCCCATGACCGAGCTGCAGACACGATTGAGCGCCTGTGCGCACCGTTCAAAATCGATCATGAAACTGCACGTCGGCTCTACACCCTACTGCTGACGCTGCGCGTGGACACAACCCGCCTCGTCGGCCTGCACGGACACCGTCGCGTGCGCTAGGGCGCGTGCACCAGGAGCGCTGGGTAAAAGCTACGAGCGCTTCGAAGCCACCAGGTAGGCATTCCAGCCGGGGTCAGGCTCAGCTCTGGTCGCCTTACGAAATGTGCCGGTTGGATTACCTTCCTCGTCCTCGGTCTCCCAGTAGGTCTCTATTCGGGCGAAACCGACTTCGGCAAGGATTTCTCTGAGTTCGACCAACTGCCAAAGCCGCCAATCATAGGTAAACGCCCTCTTGTGCAGCGTGCCGTCCGGGGACCGAAAATGAATGTAATTGACGACGTGGTTGTCGATCGGATTGAAGAGCGCTTGCTCCCAAATATAGGTAAACTTTTCTTTACCAAGCGGCACAGCCCGCTGCTCGGTCATCGGGGTCTGAGCTTCATATCCTCCGTACGCATCCAAGAAAAACACCCCGTCTTGAGCCAGTGCGGAGTGCACGAGCGCGAAATAGGCCCGCATCTCGGCACGCGTCTTAAACACAAAGTAGCTGTAATTGTAGGCCGTAACGACATCGAAAAGGCCTTCCGCAGCGTCACGAACGTCTCCATGCACGAGCCGGATCCGGGACCTCGAAGTCTCGGGTAGTTGTAGAACGTTGTGCTTCTGTCCCCAGGCGAGCACCTTAGAATCCAGGTCCACCCCCACCGCTTCTCTGTCCTTGCGATACTCCACCCAGTCGCAACTGAGCAGTGCAGTGCCGCAAAAGTCTTCCCTAAGCCGCAGTGCGGGTCGGCCCGCGAGCCGCCGATAGACTCGATGGATGAATTGCACCTCGTGCTCCGTATTCTGAACGGACTGTTGGTAACAAATATGCTTGTCGTAAACGAACTCACTCCGCGCGGGGCGCTTGCGAGACGGTTTTTTTTTCGACGTTTGTTGCGATTCTTTGCCCATGGCCTCGCCATGTTCTACCAGAATCCGTTGCGGCAAACGCAAGTGATCGGCGCTGTGCGGTCTCGTGCGCTTGAATCGTATGCGGTAGCCGACAGAGAGGAACAAAGGGATGGGCAAAGATTACGACTTCGACCTCATAGTGATCGGCGCAGGATCGGGAGGTGTTCGCGCGGCAAGACGCGCTGCGTCCTACGGAGCTCGAGTCGCTATTTGTGAAGATAGCGACGTCGGCGGCACATGCGTCAATGTGGGCTGCGTGCCGAAAAAGCTCTTTATGTACGGGTCGATGTTCTCTCAAACCATCGCCGATGCTGCCGGCTATGGTTGGAAGCTCACTCCGGAAGCGTTCCGTTGGCGCACGCTCGTCGCCAACAAAGATCGGGAGATAAACCGACTAAACAGCATCTACGAGACGCTTTTGGAACAGGCCGGCGCTCAGTTGCTCCGGGGCCGCGGCGTAGTGAAGGGGCCGCATCAAGTCGCCGTAGGCTCCGAAACCTACGAGGCAAAGCATATTTTGATCGCCACGGGATCTTTCCCTTTTCAACTCAGCATCCCCGGTCAAGAGCACGCGATCACGTCCAACGAGATCTTTCACTTACAGGAACTTCCCGAGCGGATGGTGATCATTGGCGGCGGATACATCGCCGTGGAATTCGCTTCGATATTCCATGAGTTGGGGGTGGAGACCACCCTAGTGCATCGAGGAGACAAACTCTTGCGTGGTTTTGACGAGGACGTCCGGGACTTCGTACAAAACGAACTTGAGAAAAAAGGGCTGCAGATCCGTCTTAAGACCAATCTGACGGGGATCCAGAAGCAAGCCGGAGCAGAACCGGGGGCACCAACGCTGCACACCTCCTTCGACATCGGCAGCGAACTGACGGTCGGACTTGTGCTCACCGCCGTTGGCCGAATACCCAAGACCGAGGGTCTCGGTCTAAGGTCGCTGGGGGTTAAGCTCGGCACTCGGGGGGGCGTCGAGGTGGATTCGCACTATCGATCGAGCATTCCCTCAATTTTTGCGATCGGAGATGTGATCGACCGAGTACAGCTCACGCCCATCGCGCTGGCTGAGGGCTCGATAGTCGCGCGCAATCTGTTCGACAGCGCGCAGGAGACGTTGTCGTATGAGCACATACCGACGGCAGTATTCTGCCAGCCAAATGTGGCAACCGTTGGCCTTACCGAAGCGGAAGCGCAAACAAAGCACGAGCAAATCACCGTATACCGCTCGAGCTTCAGACCGATGCAGTACACGCTGACGGAGAATCAGGAGCGTAGTCTGATGAAGCTCATCGTTGACGACACCTCCGACAAAGTCCTCGGATGTCACATGGTTGGGCCCCATGCTGCTGAGATCATTCAGGGTCTCGCGGTGGCACTGCAATGTGGAGCGACCAAAGCACAGTTTGATGCGACTTTGGGAATCCACCCGACCGCTGCCGAAGAATTCGTCACCATGCGAACACCTGTCCCACGACCCTGAGGTCGTACGTTGCAAAGCGATCCGCAGCACCGCGTAAGCCATCGGCACTCTTGTGTAAGTAAAGTGTTTTCGATACTTTAGGTCGAATTCACAACATTCGACGCCTCGAACATATGCGACCGCTCTCTTGACGCGTAACGCTCGCTTCGGTCACCGTCGAAGCTAATGGACGAGGAGGAACCCACCCGGCAACGGTCACGCCCACACGGGCCGTCCGTGCTTCCACCGTCTGCTCTTCCGAAAGAGCACCGGTCCGCGCTCGAAGGCGAGTCATCCTATGAGGACCTGCCGTCACTGCCCTTCTCGATCGAGCCGGAGCGACCATCTACCAAGTTTTCCTCCGTGATCCCGTCGGAGTCACACATCCTAGTCGTAGACGATGACGAGACGACACGTCGCACTCTGGGACGCTCGCTATCGAAACTGGGCTACGTAGTGAACTTGG
Source organism: Myxococcota bacterium (assembly GCA_039030515.1). GTDB lineage: Bacteria > Myxococcota_A > Polyangia > Polyangiales > Houyiibacteriaceae > JBCCEA01. The sequence continues at coordinate 79,713 of JBCCEA010000015.1, forward strand.
CCGCGGGCGGCGAGGAGGCGCTGCGGGCGCTCGGGGAGCGGATGTATGACCTCGTCCTGATGGATCTTCTCATGCCAGGTATCACAGGAGACCAACTGCTCGAGCGTATGAAAGCGATGCCCGACTACCGCGAAGTGCCCGCGCTCATGATCTCAGGGCTCGACGACCTCGAGATGGTCGCAAAATGTATCGACCTTGGAGCCGACGACTACCTGCTCAAACCACCAAGCGCGACCCTCCTGAAGGCTCGGGTGAGTTCATGCCTTGCGCGAAAGGCCGCTGTCGATCAGCGGCGGCTGTACGTCTCTCAAATCGAAAAGGAGCGCAGCCGAGCGGACGACCTCTTGCGCGCCATCTTCCCGAGGAACGTGATTCAGGAACTTAAGGCGACCGGTACGGTCAAACCACGCAAACACGAGCGGGTCGCCGTTCTGTTCTTCGACGTGGTGGATTTCACAGCGTGGTGCAATACCGCGAACCCCGAGCAAACGGTGGTCTCACTGCAGCGTCTTTTCGAGCGTCTGGAAGACCTTAGCGACCGGTACGGCGTCGAAAAGATCAAGACCATAGGAGATGCGTTTTTAGCCACCTCGGGCCTGCTGAGCGATGCCGAGGAGCCTGTGCATGCATGTGTCAGGGCAGGAGCCGCGATGTTGGAGGCAACCGGTGCATGCGTCCCGGGGTGGAGAGGGCGCGTCGGTATCCACGTAGGGCCGGTGATGGCAGGCGTCTTGGGACATCGGCAGTGCGTCTTCGACGTCTGGGGTGATACGGTCAATACCGCCGCAAAAATTCAAGAGGTCGCCGAACCTGGCGAGGTATTCCTCAGCGAAGCGGCATACCTGAGCAGTCGGGAGGTATGTCTTGCCAGTTCGGTGGGCCCGGTACCGCTCAAGGGTAAGGGGGAGGTAACCCTCTACCGAGCCGAGCGTTTCTGGCTCGACTCAGAACGCCGGACACTCTAGTGGAGGCTTGCACCGATTCTATCGTCTGAGCTCGGCGCAACGCGACTGCGGGGCGCATCAGTCGTAGACGCTGCTCGGACCGGTTTGAAGCTCAGGATTCCACTGCTAATCCCCCGAAGTGAGCGATCGATACCGGAGCACCCTGAATCAGACAGTGTCTTTTGCACGCGAGGGAGAGTTCCCTGCGCTCCAGATCGGTCCCTTGAGGGTGGATCCCCCCGTCGTATTGGCGCCCATGGCAGGGGTGACCAACTGGCCGTTTCGGAGCCTCTGCCGGCGATACGGAGCCGGTCTTTACGTCAGTGAGATGATCACCGCGAGACCACTCGTCGAGGGCCGAGAAAAAACCCTTCGACTTGCGGGCTTCGGCCCCGAGGAGCGTCCCCGAAGCCTGCAGCTGTACGGGGTGGACCCTCACTATGTGGGACTCGCCGTAAAGCGACTGGTTGAAGAGGGTCGCGTGGACCACATCGATCTGAACTTTGGCTGCCCAGTGCCGAAAGTGACGCGCAAGGGTGGAGGAGCCGCGATTCCCGTCAAGCGTCGATTGCTTCGCAACATCGTTCGGGCCGCAGTACGCAACGCATCATCGATCCCGGTCACGATCAAATTCCGCATGGGCATCGATAGCGACCTACTCACATTTCTCGATGCCGGCCGCATCGGAGAGGAAGAGGGATGCGCGGCCGTGGCCCTCCATGCACGAACCGCAGCGCAACTTTACGACGGGCATGCGGATTGGAGCGCGATCGCGGAGCTGAAGCGGCACGTGCAGATCCCCGTCCTCGGCAACGGAGACATCTGGGAAGGATGGGATGCGCTGCGCATGATGCGTCAAACTGGTTGCGACGGCGTGGTAGTCGGCCGAGGTTGCTTGGGTCGACCCTGGCTCTTTCGAGACTTGGCCGACGTATTTCAAGGTCGACACCCTTCGGAACCACCTCGATTTGGTGAAGTCGCGAGCATCATGCTCGAACACGCATCACTCCTCGTTGAGTGGATGGGAGAACAGCACGCCATGCGGGGCTTCCGAAAACACTCCAGCTGGTACACGAAGGGCTTTCGCGACAGCGCAGAATTACGCAGGCAATTGATGCAGGTGCAGACTCTTACCGAACTCGAGGATGCACTCAAAAAGCGCGATCGGGATGCTGAGTTTCCCGAATCAGCAATGCGAGTTCCTCGAGGTAAAACAAGCGGAACGCAGAAAGTCGCCTTGCCCGACGGCTATCTCGACGATCTCAACGATGCAGCCCCTCCTTCAGTCGAAGCGGCAGCGCATGGAGGCTGAGACCTCGTCTCTTGTCCGCTTATCGTAGCGGGAGCTCCACGGCTTTAGGCTGAACGCAACGAGCGATCTTTCGCTCGAGACGCTTGCGGCGACGAATACTGCTGTGCGCTCCTTCGGCTGAACCCGTAAAAGCTGCGTGATACAGTGCCTGTTCGTAGTTCCGAAATCGGTGCTCGTAACACTTCGCAAGCGCAAGATGAACAAACGGATGCCTTGCTTCATCACCCGCCTCGAGCGCACTCCGAAGTGATGACTCCTCAAGATCGCGATCCCCAGAGCGGCGGGCTGTACGTGCAACAAGCAAATGCGCATCAACAACGCAAGATGGCTCACTACCTGCAGCCGATGCGCACGCAAAAAGCTGAGCGGTATCCTGCTTACCAGCCCGCTCCGCAACCTGTGCGTAACCTAGGTGATCCCGCGGATCATCCTCCCACTGCGGCACTTGAAGATGATCGGCCAAGCGCGCGAGGAGTGCTGCCATGGCGATTAGATCATTGCTGTTGTGCTCGATCACGGCATGGAGAGGGCTGGTCGTGCCTTCATGAAGGAAGTCGTTATAGATCTGAGGTATTTCGCTTCCGTCGACATCGTCCTCGCGAACCTTACCGAGAACGTGTGTTTCCATATCGATCAGCCGGACTCTACCTAGGCGCCGCTTGAATACGCGCCGACCCGTATGAAGCAAATCGAGATGAGGAGGAACTTTGACCACCGCGATTCGATTCATCACGAAGCGGGTTCTCAGCAGCGGCCAGTCAAAGCTTTTTCCATTGTATGTGATGATACAGGAACAACTACGCAGCTTCTCCAAAAGGCAATGCAGCAACGACACTTCATGTGCAGGATGATCCAGAAAGAGCTGATGCACTCTTAGGGAGCGATCTTCAAACCACGCGAGACCCACCAAAAAAGGCAGTGTTCCAGTGCCGCCACTGAGCCCCGTAGTCTCGGTATCCAAAAAGAGCGCTTTCGAAAAGTCCAGGTCACACAGTTCTGCATCGAGAGCCAACATCGACATAGTTCGAGCCTGCACCTGCAGTGCAGACTGCACTAGAACACTGCCGTAGCGATGAGACGGCTCAAGCCGAGTATCGATAACACGAACCGGACCATAGGCTGTCTCTTGCATCAACCCTGGCAATTCATGGTTCGACTCAGAATCTGAAGGATCGGAACCGGAGAGAAAACGCGTCGAGGCCTCTGGTTCCATGCCGGATGTAGCGGAAGCTCGAGACGGAGGACCATGATTGCTTAGCGCTTCTACCGAATTAGAAGCAGAACGGGATCCTGGACCGGCACTCGAGAAGCGATCGAGCTTTCGGAGAAGACTCATCGTCGTCCGAAAGCCAAGCTCAAATTAGTGAACCGCATCGATTCCCATGTCTGCAAGAAGTGCGAGTGCAAGGGACTTTAGATCTACGCGGTGCATCGATGAATCAGGCCCGTCAGGGCTCAGCGGACTCAGAAGGTCAACCGGTCCCACACAGCCGGGACACCCGATCGAACACTCGCAACCCTCGATGAGCTGACGGGTGCGACGTAGCAAAGAAGTGCGTTCATCGAACAGTCGAGGACCAAGACCCACGCCACCTGGTACTCGGTCAAAAAGGAACACGGTCGGATCAAACCCCTGACCCGAGCGATGCCCGCTCGAAGGTGACTGCTCTGGATGCTGGCGATCACCCAAACTGCACCCAAGATCACGTGAATCGACCATCAAACCCAAGGCGGCAACCGTATGCATGGCAGTCGACAAGCCCCGGATAGCGTCGACGACTACCGGCCTCGGTGCAGACTGTGCCTCGATCAGCGCTTCCGGGAACACAAACCAGCAGGCAAGTGTGTGCATCTGCATCTCGGGAAGGTGTACTTCGCCGTATCCGACATTCTCATGGGAGTGGAACTTGATTTTCTTATATCCGACTACCTTTTCGACGATACTCACCTCACCGGTTTCTATCGCCAGCCTATAGCGTCCCCCTTCAGAGAGCATCTCGGCCTCGTCGGCTTCGATCACCGATACCTTGGTATGGGTCATCGCCGTCGTATAGTAGTCTGGAGAAACCTTACGCACGAAGGCCTTGTGATTCTCGTAGTCGAGCACCTCCACCTGGTATTGGCTACCCTCGTGCTGATAGATCGCCTGCTCGTGGAGCATCGTATGCGTCGATCTCCAGTCCATCTCGGCGATGGTGCGATCGCCATCGAGATCGACAACCACGAAATTATCCCAACTCAAACTGCGAAGCGAGACTTGGTTCGCTGGGTAAGCGTTGGTAGACCAGTGATATACCTTCACTCCATCTGATGCCGCCGCTGGATGGACTACCCCGTGTTGGCTCAGGAAACCGAGCACATCGGAGATCGATTTAAGCGGCAAATTTCCAAAGCCTTCCCCTTCGCGAAAAGGCAGTTCAAAAGACGAACACTTCAGATGCTGAATAAGGATCTCTACGTTGTCTGGATCAATACGAGCTTGCTCTATAGGTGCAGATAAAAGCGAGCGCGCATCACGAGCGATGTATTGATCCATCGGCGCACTGGATGGCACGAGCACCGCAAGCGATGGTGCCGTACGTCGGCCGGCACGGCCAAACCGCTGAAACAATGCAGCAGTCGATCCCGGATATCCTGCGCAGACAACGGCGTCGAGCATCCCAATATCGATACCCAACTCGAGCGCACTGGTCGCCACAACGCAAAGCACCTCACCCGAACGCAACGAAGCCTCGATCCTTCGACGGGTCTTCGGCAAGTATCCACCTCGATAAGCATGGATCCGCTCTGGATCGATCCCGTCTCGACCCAGACGATCGCGCAAATACTTGAGCATGACCTCTACCGCGTTTCGGCTCGGACCAAAAAGCAGCGTCGGCACCTCATGCCTGAGAAGCTCTGCAACCACATTCACCGACGTCTTCAGATAGCTGGCCCGAAGCCCCAGCTCTGAGTTCACAATCGGAGGATTGTAGACGACGACATGTCGCGGACCTGTGGGAGCTCCACTTTCTGCAACCAGCGATACAGGCGCTCCGAGCATGCGACTCGCATGGTCGTCGGGATTACCAATAGTGGCAGATGCAAATATGAATGTCGGCCTGGAACCGTGGAATTCCGCAATACGGCAGAGTCGACGGAGCACGTTCGCAAGATGGGAGCCGAACACACCTCGGTAGCTGTGCAGCTCATCGAGCACCACGTAACGTAGGTTTGCAAAGAAGCGAGCCCAGTCGGCATGATGCGGCAGGATTCCAGCGTGCAGCATGTCGGGATTGGTCAGCAGTATGGAGGTTCGGTCGCGGGCAGTCCGCCGGGCATCCGGGGGCGTATCGCCATCATAGGTGATCGCTCCACTCTGCATCTTGCATTCTCTGAGTAATGAGTGCAGCGCACTCTCCTGGTCACGCGACAAGGCCTTGGTTGGAAAGAGGTACATCGAACGCGAAGAAGGCTCTCGATGCAGTTCCGTGAGAACCGGAAGGTTGTAACAGAGGCTCTTGCCAGACGCGGTCGGCGTCGCAACGACGATATGCTCTCGCGATATGGCGCGTTGAAATGCTTCGACCTGATGCGAATAAAGACGCTTCAGTCCTCGCAATGCAAGGGCTTCGCGAATGGGCAAGGGCAGTTCGTCCGGCATGGAGGCAAACCTTGCATCGCGTGCAGGAACCTCGGCATCGAGGAGCATCTGTGACGCACAACGCGCATCATTCCGAAAATGATTCAGAGCCGCCAGAAGACCGGTGGGGCGGTCCCAAGGACGCCGTCGATCCCCCTGAAACGCATCGGTCTCTACCCTAGACACCAAGGCACTGTACAGGTGTCTAGACCAACTGCAAGAGCAGTTCATCATCGGAAACACTTTTCAACTGGCGTGAGCGTTCGATCCACGAGGGAGCGGCCCAAAGCCGGACCGACGCACCTAAGTCGCCTCCGTATCGTGCTTCCCTATCCGGCCTCGCTCACCATTTCCTTCAATCGACTGAGCGCCTCCTCGATCACATCAAGGGTGGGCCCGAAACTGAAACGAATATGGTGTCGAAAACGGGAGGGTCGATCCATTCGGCGCTTACCCGGATTGATGTCGAAGAAGTGCCCGGGAACGGTGATGACCTTCTTACTCAAACCAGCACGAAAGAAGTCATCCGCACCGCGAAGTGAAGGCGGCAGATCTTGAAGGTCAGCCCAGGCATAAAAGGTACCTTCCGGCTCGAGATCCAAACGCACCCCTAAGTCTCGCAAGCCTTCGATCACCCGCTGCCGTTTGCTGAGAAAGCAGCGATGAAGCGCTGCCGTTTCCGCTTCGACGTGCCCTTCGTCGAGCAGATCGATCGCTGCACGCTGCATCGGTCGACTGCCTCCACCGTCCAAAAATGAACCCGCACTGGAGACCGCTTCGATAACCGACCGAGGTCCCACGGTCCAAGAAACGCGAAACCCAGGATAACGCCAGTTCTTGGTGAGCCCATCGATGAGTACGATAGGATCGCGATCGACATCCTCAACGTACTCAGCTGCACTGACGATGGGACGAGGACCCGACCAGGCGAAGTGGGAGTAGAACTCGTCAAAGATTAACGCACATCGCAACTCTCGAGCGGCATGGATCCATGCATCGAGGAGGTCTCCCTGCAGCAGTCTCCCGGTCGGATTGCAGGGATTGCTCATCACGATGGCGCCTAGACCTCGACCCAAGATTTCGCGGCGTAGGGAATCGGCGCTGAAATAGTATTGTTCGTCTGGATCCAAGAGAATGGGAAAGGGCTGAAAACGACGGAACACGTCGAGCAGTTCCTCGTAAGCTGTGTAGTCGGGCAAAAAATGTCCCAGATGAACGGGACTTATCGCCGCACACGCGCGCATGATGCCCACGCGGCCTCCGCCCCCGATCGCGACGTTCTCAGCGGTATAGCGAGAGGCTTTTCCCCTGCGAAAGGTGCGGTTGTACATGGAGGCGACCGCCTCCCTCAGTTCGGGCAGACCCGCAACGGGAGCGTACTCCAGGTCACACTCGTGTACCGGTATGGATGCGAGCCGCTCTGGTGCTCCATCGATGGCGCCCGTTTCCGGCATTCCCTGGCCCAGATTGCACCAGGTTGGATCCTCCGGTCGAAAACCGGCCTTATTGGCTTCCTCCGTAACGTAGATGACCCCAGTTCGGGGCACCTGCCGAAAGGCAGCAAGCGAGTTGGGCGTGGTGGACGGATGATTCATTTTGCGCAATGAACGCTACTCCGAGCGTAGCGATTCGTCGAGTATCGTGGGACCGCTGCCGCAAGTGGAGCCCCATCGAACTTTACTATCGCACTCAAGGAAGATTAGGACGCCTTCAGGAGAATAGCTTTGACCGATATGATCCGTATCCAGGAGCTCAGAGTTCAATGTGTGGTGGGCATTCACCCCCACGAACGCCAGTACCCGCAACCGCTGATCGTTGATCTCGATCTCGAAGTCCCAACGGAAACCTCCGGTGCTGACGAAGATATTCTCGACACGGTCGACTACAGTTCGATCCAAGCCGAGGTCTTGTTTTTGCTCGAAGGCGCAAGATTCCATCTTTTAGAAACAGCAGTCCATGTGCTCGCTAAGCTGCTGCTCGCACCTCCCCCACCTTCTGTGTGCCATGCGTCCGTCGATCGGGTCCACATCCAGATCCGGAAACCCCATGCGTTGGGAGGAAACGGGATCGCGTCCGTTGAAATCGAACGCGACCGCAACTGGGCTCAGCTGGAGCGCGAACTCAAGCCTTTTGGAACAAAAGACATCCTCCACAAAAGCCCGCGGGTGGAGATCTATCTGCTTCACGTAGGACCTGAGAAGCAAACGCTGCCGCATAGTCACCGCACAATGTCGGGTTCTGAGATGGTCCTCACGGACGGCCTACTCTGTCAGGGAACACCGATGCCTCGTCTCTTCCGTCGGAGTTGGCACAAAGATGTGCCTCCCGTCTACGAGAACCCCACCAGCGAAATTCAAACCGTTCTAGGCATCGATATTCCCTCAAGCATCGATGAGGACGAACGCTAGACGGCGGGTTTGTGGTAGTGCGTGGTGTCGCTGAGCACCTGAGACACAACGGGACACCTGAGACACAACGGGGCACCTGAGACACAACGGAACACGGCTAGGTGTAGTTTCGAACGACAACTTCCAAAACTCGCCCGCGGCCGCGCCCCTTGCAGTTCACCGCTCTAGGAGCCGCGATCTTGTCGATTGAAAAACCGTCGTAAAGCTCCTGAATGAACGGCACATCGCTGTTCGAAAGCATCAATTTGCAGCCTCGACGATCGAGCGCGACAAATACATCCCGCAACCGTATCTGGTCCTCCCTTGAGAACCCATCGGATGCATAACTCGTGAAGCTCGCTGTTCTGGACACGGGCTCATAGGGAGGATCGAAGTAGACAAAGTCACCTGGCTTGGCGGTTTCAAGCAAACCCTCAAAACTGGCCTGCTCGATACCAACCCCTTGAAGAACGAGGCTTGCCGCGCGCAAACGTGCTGCGTCAACGATTTTCGGATTTTTATAGCGACCGGCGGGCACATTGAACTCACCTTTTTTATTCACTCGGTGCAGCCCATTGAAACACGTTTTGTTCAGGTAGATAAAACGCGCGGCCTGCATTGAAGAAAAAGCGTGACGGGATGAGTTATAATCTGTTCGAATTCCGTAATACGCTTCTTTGCAATGACCGAGCGAAATTTCGCTTAGGGCGTCGATGACGGACTCGACTTCGGTTTGGATCGCACGGTACGTAGAGACCAAAGCCTCATTCACATCCGACAAAAGGGCGCGACCGGGACACCGGTGAAAGAACAGCGCTCCTCCACCGACAAAGGGCTCCACGTGACGCATGCGCCCGGCGCCCGTCGGCAACAGCGGAATGAGCTGCGCGAGGACCCTTCCTTTACCTCCAACCCACTTGAGGAACGGACTCGGCAACACTGCCGGGGACGAGCACCCGCTTTGCCGGCTATCCCTCGGAAAGGATAGAACTTTTCCTTTGTCGATCCTCGCACCGCTAGACCCCCCTTCGGTGGCGACGAACACCTCATTTCTATCCGATAGCGATCTGGTATGCACAGGTCGGATATATACGACATGCAACCACCTCCAAAAAAAAGAGCAAACGCAGATCGCCTACGCTTTGTGGACTCTATCCATGCCTATGAGGCTAGGTTTCGTGCTGTGCTCACCCCTAGGTGAGCACAGCGAAGACCGATGAAAAAACAGGGGCGAAGGACGCCTCCGCGATCACTTGCGAATAGCGTCGAGAGTCACTCCAGAAGCACTTAGAAAATCACGAGTTGCTGAGTTTGCACTCTGAATAAACTCTTCAGGAGTGCCTTCTGCCTCGATACGGCCAAAATAAAGATAGGTAATGAAATCAGCGATACGAAATACCGAGGCCATGTCGTGACTGATGACTATCGAGGTCACCCCAAAACGCTCCTGAGCCTCCACGATCAGGTCGTCCACCGTGCGCGAGGTGATCGGATCGAGCCCGGTCGTGGGTTCGTCGTAGATGAGGATGGAAGTCTCAAGCACGAGGGCTCGAGCCACTGCGACTCTTTTCTGCATACCACCGGAAAGTTCTGACGGCATTTTTGCATGGGCACGGGCCACCCCAAGGCTGTCGAGACGGTCCATGACGCGCTCTCGAATCTGAGGCTTTGTGAGCTTTGTATGTTCTCTCAGAGGAAACGCAACATTATCGAATACCGACATAGAGTCGAATAGTGCGGACATCTGAAAGACCATGCCAAAACGGCGCCTGAGCTTGGTGAGATCCGCACCTCGCACGGATACGATATCCTGTCCATCCAGCCGAATCTCACCTTGATCTGGTCGCTCGAGTCGGATCAGCTGTCGCATGAGTACCGTCTTGCCGGAACCAGAGGGCCCGATGATCATATTCGTTTTGTTACGGTGAATGTCAAAAGACATTCCTTTTAGGACATGATGTGTGCCGTAAGTCTTGTGCACATCCCTTACCATCATATGTATAGGATCGTGAATATGGGTACGAGCCGCCTCTTCGAAAGGGTCTTTAGCTGGACTAAATAAAGTCATAGACAACGCTCTGAGTGGCAATCAGGTCAGCCTCAAAATAACCCCTGGCCGATCAGGATACTCGTAATGAAGTAGTCGAGGGCCAAGATCGCGATCGCGTTGTGAACAACGGAGCGGTTTGTAGCCCGACCCACACCCGCAGCACCACCCGAAGCGAAAAAGCCGTGACGACAAGCGACCAGGCACACGGTAAATCCAAACACCGTAGATTTTGTCAATCCGTGGAGTACGTCCTCCCAATCGACCAGCCACGCCATTCGATCGAGAAATATTCCTTGATCGATACCCATGAGACGCACTGCGACAAACCAGGCTCCGCACATACCCACGATGTTGAAGAGCATCGTCAACAGCGGAACCATGCTCACACCGGCGAGCAGCCGCGGCACGACCAGGTACTGTACGGGACTGACCGCCATCGTCTCGAGGGCATCGATTTGACTGGTGACCCGCATACTGCCGAGTTCGGTCGTGATGGCGCTGCCGGCGCGGCTCGATACCATTAACGCCGAAAAGACCGGCCCGATTTCCCGAGACATCCCGAGGCCTACGACGGCGCCGGTTTGATTCTCTGCCCCAAACTCTCGGAACCCATCGACGAGCTGCAGTCCCAGCACCATCCCGGTAAAGAGCCCGGTGAGAGCGACGATAAAGATCGATCCCACCCCGACAAACTCCGCAGCAGCAAAAAAAAGACGGTAGCGATAAGGAGGACGAATACCCCAATAGAAGGACTCGAACACCAGCTTGGAGAGCACACCCAGCTCTGAAAGTGGTGTCGTTGCCCAAATAAGAAGGGCCTCGGTGAGCTTGCGCCAAAACGGCATTGGCTCAGCTCCCTCGAGCGTGTCTCGGTCGGCATCTTTTGGTGGCGCTGTCTTCGCCTGTGATTCCACGTTGACTGCATACCACGATGCCGAATCGATGGCAGCGGGCGAGGCTACAGGTACACTCGAGGAACGCGACGGGATATGTTGGTCCACACTTCATAGGGCAGCGTTTGACCAGACGCCGCGAGCGAATCCACCGACAGAGTCTCTTCTCCCTGCGCGCCAAGAAGTACCGCCTCATCACCGACCTCAACCGGCCCTGCATCCGTGACGTCGACACTGAGTAAGTCCATCGAGACATTGCCTGCGACCGGACAGTGCCGACCACCGATAAGAACGCTACCTCGGTTCGATTGAGAACGCAGATATCCGTCGCCATATCCGACCGGCAGAGTCGCAATTCGACTGCGACGCGTGACGGTGTAGGTTCCTCCGTAGCCCACTGTCGACCCTGCAGGGAGTTCACGGAGTGCGATCACGCGGCTAACCCAGCGCATCGCCAGCCGAAGGTCCGGCGCGACTTTCGACGTGCCCGAATGGCCGAAAAGAGCGGTCCCGGATCGCACCACGGAACCATGGGCCTCGGGAAAACGAAACGTGGCCGCGCTGTTGGCTGCGTGGACGATCCTGGGACGTATCCCGGCAGAGAGGAGTTGAGAACGCACCTCATGGAACCGCTTCAGCTGCACAAGAGTGGCTTCTTCATCGGTATCTGCAGACGCGAAGTGGGTCATTATCCCATCGATCCGGCACCGAGGAAATCTGCGCAAACCCTCGAGAAACTGAGGCAGGTCGCTAGGAAGAATCCCGAGACGCGACATCCCAGTATCGATTTTGAGATGTACATCGAATACCTCGGGGCTTGTTCGATGAAAGGCATCGATGTCGTCAAGATCGTAAACGACCGGAGTTAAGCCAGCAGTGAGTACTTCCGCATGCGCGTCTCCATAGACTCCATTAAGCACAAGTACCTTTGCATCCACACCGGCATCCCGAAGCTCCAAGCCTTCTTCAGCCAAGGCTACCCCGAAACCGAAGATGTTCTCCCGCTGAAGCCTGCGCGCGACGGAAACCATCCCATGACCATACGCGTCGGCTTTGACCACAACGAGCACCTTCGTTTCGTCTCCGATCGCATGCTGGATTGCACGGAGGTTATGCTTGATCGCGTCGAAGTCGACGATGATGCGGGTCGGTCGCAAGGCATCAGATGCCGGCTGCACCCTGGGCCAGCGGCCCTCGCAAGACCGTACATGGATTTCAGCCTCAGTCTCTTGAACGCTTCCCGAGTCAAATGTATCGGCGGAGGACCGCCCATCAGAAATACTCTCGGGAGGATACGCAGCTCGTTCTGAATGAGATGACATCGAAAAACTATATTGCCTCTAAGCGAGAAATCTAGCGCACCACTCGACGTTGCGAATAAACCGCTTCATCGTAGCGCCATGCCGGTATCGGAGTTGAGTTCCTCGAAACCGGGGCAGAAAAAGCCGTCCGAACGGTTCGGCTCAAAAAGCCTCTGGACCTGGGGCGCCGCCACGCTGAGCGCGTTTGCATTGCTGTTTGCAGCTTTGCAGGTCGGAGTCGGCAGCTCTGAGACAGGGACTCAGCAACTGGTCGTGCACGTGCTCGCAACTTACCCCCACGACCGAGGTGCTTGGACCCAGGGACTTCTTTGGCATCAGAATAAACTCTACGAGTCGACCGGAATGGAGGGACAATCAAGCCTGAGAGCGGTGGACCTCCAAAGCGGAGAGGTTTTGAACCATATGGCGCTGGAGCCGAGTATTTTTGCCGAAGGCCTCGCGCTTGTCGGTAGGCGTTTGATCCAGCTCACTTGGAAAAACCAAAAGGCCTTTGTGTGGAAGTTAGGGAGCTTCGAGCCGCTGGGACAATTCAACTATTACGGGCAGGGTTGGGGTCTCTGCTTTGATGGGCGGTCTCTGGTCATGAGCGATGGTTCAGAGATGCTCACCTTCCGCAATCCGGAAACCTTCGATATCGTCAGCACGGTTCGCGTGCTGGATGAAGGACGACCTGTCCGTCGACTCAACGAGCTAGAATGCGTTGACGAGTTCATCTACGCCAACATCTGGACGTCGGATACGATCGTACGCATCGATTCGTCTTCAGGCGTTGTCAACGCTAGGATCGACGCATCCGGATTGCTCAGTCCACGCGAACGATCCCAAGCTGATGTGCTCAATGGCATCGCCTATCTCGAAAACCGACAGCGCTTTCTTCTTACCGGGAAGTACTGGCCCAAAATGTTCGAGGTCGAATTTATGCCCAGACCGGAACCTTTGCCTGCAACTCGATCAGACCGATAGGTCATTCATGTTCGCTGAGTCCAGGTACGCGACACCCACATCAGGTGCGGGTCCTCGCGTGCGCCGGAACCGGGTACGGTGTTTACGCCCGCCAGAACCTGACCGGGTACGCGACACCAGAACCTGACCGGGTACGCGACAGCCACCTGATCGCCAGAACCTGACTAGGTGCGCGACGAGTTCTTAACTGAACGGGTACGGTGCTCACGCCCGCCAGAACCTGACCGGGTACGCCTCAAAACCTGACCGGGTACGGTTCTCACGCCCGCCAGAACCTGACTAGGTACGTGACAGCCACCTGATCGCCAGAACCTGAGCAGGTGCGCGACGAGTTCTTAACTAAACGGGTACGCCTCAAAACCTGACCGGGTACGGTTCTCACCAGAACCTGACCAGGTACGCGACAGCCACCTGATCACCAGAACCTGACCAGGTACGCGACAGCCACCTGATCGCCAGAACCTGACCGGGTACGCGTTACGCAGAACCTGACCGGGTACGGTTCTCACGCCCGCCAGAACCTGACCGGGTACGGTTCTCACGCCCGCCAGAACCTGACTAGGTACGTGACAGCCACCTGATCGCCAGAACCTGAGCAGGTGCGCGACGAGTTCTTAAC
>JBCCEA010000016.1:0-89468 GCA_039030515.1 Myxococcota bacterium
ACGCGCGAACGCACGTCTTTCTACGCAGAGTCTCGCGGGCTATTCGGGGAGTGCCTCTGCTCGGTTGACGATTCGTGGTGTCAGAAAGATGAGTAACTCGTTGCGATCATCGACGACACGTCGTCGCTGAAAGAGGATGCCGAGCAGAGGGATATCACCAAAAAATGGAACTTGATCCAGGTTTCGTCCGGTATTTCGGGTGTAGATTCCTCCGATGACCGCGGTGTTTCCGTCCGATATCAAGAGGTCGGTCTCCGCTTCTCGTTTAAGAATAGTGGGATCACCTCGGGTGCTCGTCTGGGTGAAATCAGGTTCGTCGCGGGTGATCTTCACATGCATGGCTACGGAACCATCCGATGTGACGTGTGGACGAACTCGGAGTTCGAGCTTGGCCTCCTGGAACGCGGTGTTCACCCCCTGAGCGCTAACCTGCGAGAAAGGAATCAAGGTGCCTTGCGCGATGTAGGCCTCGTGATTGTCCAGGGTGAGAATTCTCGGTGAGCTGATAATCCTTACGGTTCCGCTAGCTTCTGCTGCGCTCAACCGTACGTTTACGTTGACGTTGCCGCCGATGTTTCCCAGCGTGAGACCTATCGCACCACCTTGGCCGGTTCCGGTGATGGCCGGTAGGTTGACGGCAAAGTTCGGCGGATTGACCACAGAGTTGAACGGAGAAAGACCCGCGGTCGGTGTATTTGCGTCGAAGTTACCACCCGTGAGCGCCACGTTGCCCGGGAAACTCAGACCGGTGGGATTTCCTGTCGCCGAACTGTAGACGACATTGCCGCCCCACTGAATACCCACATCACGCGAGTACGAACTTGTCGCTTCGACTACGCGCGCCTCGATCAAAACCTGAGGAGTTTGCGTGTCGAGAGTACGTACCAACTCCTCGATATCGTCGAGATTCTCGGTGATGTCGCGGACGATCATCACGTTTGTCCGCTCATCCACCGAAACGCTGCCGCGACTCGATAGAAGCTCTGCAGCGCGCGGCCTGAGATCTTCCGCAACTCCGTAGGACACCGGAACGAGTCGCGTCTCGAGAGGCGCTAGAGCGACCCGCTGCTTTTGAAGCGCGATCGCCGCCTCGCGCTCGTTTTCCAATACTTCAGCGGGCGCCACTCGGATGAGATTGCCGCGACGGACCAGCCCTAGACCCTTGGCTTGCAAGATGACATCCAGAGCCTGATCCCAAGGCACATTCCTCATGCGAATGGTTACGGTTCCGCGAACATCGTCGCTGGTGACCACGTTGACTCCGCCCACTTCCGCAAGAAGCCTCAGGATATTGTGGATGTCCGCGTCCTTGAAATCGAGATCGATACGGCGACCCGAGTAACGCGTCCGCTCCCGATTGACTCGGAGCTGAAGCGGAATGTCGGTGAGAAACGCCGCAACCTCCCCGGTCTCCGCTTCTTCCAGGCCAAAGCGTTCCCGCGCTACGGTGCGCGATTGAGGCCGCCGGTCACCGCGACGAGGTGCAAAAAGCCACACGATACGATCGCGTTCACGAATTGCGGTCCCCACAGCTGCACGGTCGCGATCGACCTCGACTACCGCCCCCTCGCCCTGTTCGAGAACGCGCACCTCGCGGATCACCCCACCGGGGCGACCACGTACCGTTCGAGCAAGCCCTTCACTGAGGACAACCTCCTCGAGATTCAGAAGAGCCGGGCCTTCTCGAGAAGAGCGTACGCGAAACTCGAGATCTCCCTGAACCTTGAGGACCACTCGTTCCCGGCCGTCTCTACGCTCGATCATCACCCCGTCGAGTTGCGCAGGTCCCGAATGAACCCCTTCCTCTTCCGATTCTACTGCCTCGCCTTCAAGGCGAATCCGAATGCTCCCAGGCTCCGCAGTCGCGCGGTAGAAAAATGGCCGAGTGAGCATCAACTCGATACGAACCCCCTGAGACGTCGTGGTCGCCACCGTGCGGGCGATCACGCGATGGCTGCCTCGCGTCTGCACGCCACCATCGGGAAGTGCGCCGCCTTCCACATCGACCACCACCACGCGGCCTCCGTTTCTGGAACGGATCGCGTAATCAGGCACATCAAAGGCCCCTCGAATCGAAACCTCTGCCCCCCGCTGGGCACCTTCGATCTCCACCGAACGAATCATGGGTGGCGCCGCAGAGGCAGAAAATGCAGTGAACCAAACTGCGAGGGCTGTCGCGCCCGAAGAGAACCAGGGTCGCATTCGACACTCCTATCGGATGAGCGATGTCTATGGTCGAACGCGATGGCGGCAGCATGCAAGAAATCGACTCAGTTTCGGGCAGATAACTCCAGCAGCGCCTTAGAGATCACGTTGCATCATCACCTGCCGTCTGCCTCGGTTCTCCGAAGGCGTTGTGATGTTCCAGAGCGGCGAGTTCGTGGCCGAGGCATGGACTCACTGAGTGATTAACGGCAGGGGCTCAAAAAGCCGCGGCCTAACCGAGAACGGATCGATTTAGCGCCTCGAGCTCAGAGTTTGCCTTGGCGCCTCGAGCAGTTCCCCTTCTTCATAAAGTGGGACCACTCGGGTCAGAGGTGGCCGGGTCGGCGCCGTGGGATCGTCGCGGGTGAGGACCACCTCTGCCGGGCGGATCCGATCCACCCTCCAGTTAAGCGTGACCGGCATGGCGTCCTCTCCACCGGTCTGCACGATCTCTGCCCTGCCGATATATTCTCCCCGCTTCACCACATGGCCCACACCCTGAGGATCGACCAGCATCGCGCGAGGCTGATCGCTCCCACTGACGATGGCGATAAGACTCATCTCGTCGATGGCCACACTCGGCATGGTGACTCGGCGCTGGACCGAGCCAGAGGGACGCGCCTTGAACACCCGAGCATAACCTCGAAATGGATCCCGGTTCTGAACGTCAAGCTCGACGAAATGTTCATCTCGATATCCTAAAGCCTTAAAACCCGCGTCTGCCTCCGCCGCATCATCTGGCTCTGGTGGAGGCGCTTCCGCAGCGCGGCTCGGTGCAATCGCCGGTCCGACCTGAGCCGGCTCATCGCAACTGGCCATCGAAACGAGTAGGCCGAATGCAAGCCATGAAGTTCCCGCGCATCTCATGAGGCACCTCCAGACGAAGCCGATTCTTCTGCAGGGCGGCGAAAGGTTGTCGCCAATACATCTACCCGAAGCCGCACTTCGTCCGCCTCGAGCGAGGGCTCCCGCAAGGCGACATTCTCCATATTAATGGCTCGTTCCAGCTGGCTTACGTTGAAAAAGAATTTGGCGAGCTGATGAAAGCGTCCGCTCAAGCCCAAGGTGACCGGCAATCGAACGTAAAGCTCTTGTGCCTCCTCCGGTCTTGGCTCCACCAAACGCATGCGCAAGCCACTGAGCTCAGCGAGGCGGTTTAGATCTTGTAAAAACGACGCAATTTCAGCGTCTGCAGGTAGTACTCGCTTGTTCGCTCGATCCACTGCCTCACGATTGGCGAGTTCTCGGGTGACCTGCAGATACTCGGTCTGCCTTCTTCGCGCTTCCTGTTCTTGCGCGATCAGCTGATTGAACTGCGACTTGGCTGCGTTGATGTCGTCAGCGAGCGGAACGTGAAGCAGTACGTAATACAGCATGCCGAGCACACCGAGGACCGGAACGATCACCGCCGCCTTAACCGCGGTTGGCAGACTGCCAAAACTCTGGATTCCCGCGTCGGCCATCAGTAGGTCACCTGTCCTGTTAGCTCGAACCTAATGAGTTCAAGCCCTGTTTCATCATCGCGCGCCTCTTCGGTTTTGGTGAGCGTGACCGACTCAAAGAGCTCCGAAAGGCTGAGGCGGTTTAGGAATTCGGCGACGTCTTCATTGGTCTTGCCTCGGCCCTTGACGATGAACTCTCGCTCGTTCTCCTGAAACTCTTCGAGCCACAACCGACGCACATCCCAACTTCGATTGAAACCGCAGAGCGGATTGATCCTCCGGCACTCCTCAAGAGAAAGCGGATCGATGGTAGGTCCACCCTCGGCACTCAGCACCTGACTCAGTTCCATCAACAGTCGCGTGGGCCCAGTTCGGCCTTTGTTTAGGTCGGAGACAACGGCTTCGAGACGCTGACTGCGCTCGAGTTGAGACTTCACCAAATCAAGGCGGGCGCTCTCCGCTTTGATCTGCTGGATGCGCTGATTGAGCTGCGCGTTGGACCGCTGCTGGGCCTCGAGAACATCGTGCTTCAGGAAGTACACCACCGCGAGCACGATGCAGAAGACCACGGCTGAACCAAGGTACGACAGGAACCAGATCGTGTCGTTTCCATCGCCCGCCGTGGTCCGCGCCTGTTTCCGCGCTTCAGGGAGAAGGTTAATGCGGATCATTCAGGACGCTCCTTCTCTTTGCGGAGCGCCAAGCCCATCGCTACCGTGGCTTGTGCGGTCCGCCCGTCGAGAACCGTTGGGTCCACAGTTTTTGAGTCTGGCGTGGCGACCCGCAGGGGGTCGAGCACTTCGACGGGTACGCGAGCCCGCGAATGCACCGCCTCCAGCAGCACCTGCACGTTCGCCGTACCCCCTGAAACGTAAATCCGAGTGAGATCTCGATTGCCGCTGGTCGCCAAATAGAAGTCGAGCGATCTTTGGATCTCTCCGCTCAGCTGTTCTATCGCTTGAGCGATGATGTCTGGCACTTCCTTTGGAACGATGCCGCGACCATCACCACCGCACTTGTAGGCCTCGGCTTCTTCGCGACTGATGCTCAGCTGCCGCTGAATCTCCTCGGTGACCGATTGCCCGCCCGTCGCGACATCCCTAGTGAAGGCGGTCGACCCGTCGCTGAGGATATTGACTGTGGAAAGCGAAGCACCGACGTGGATGAGGACGATCGTCTCGTTTTCTGAAGGTGCTCCGTATCCTTGCTCATAGACGTTTTGTATCGTGAACGCATCCAGATCGACCACGAGTGGCTTCAACCGCGCTTCGTACGCCAGATTTGTGAGATCGGAAACCTCTTCTTTTTTTGCTGCGACAAGAAGCACCTCCATCTGTCCCTGGTCCGGACGACGCTTCAACACCTGATGGTCGATATGAACTTCGGCGAGATCGAAAGGAATATGCTGCTCTGCCTCCCAGTTGATCTGCTCATCGAGTTCGGCCGAAGTCATGATCGGCATCGAAATCTTCTTGATGATGACGCTATGTCCGCTTGCTCGGAGCGCGACCTGGCGTCGCTTCGATTTGTGAAAGAGCTTTTCCAGCCCTTCGACCACGGCACCAGAGTTGATGATGTGCCCATCGACGATCGTCTCAGCCGGCAGCGGATGAAAGCCGAACCTCGTTAGGGCGCGGGCCCCACCTCGGCCCTCACGCACCTCGCACACTTTGATGGAACTGGACCCGATGTCCACTCCGACTAAATTCTTACCCTCCGACACCATGACGAGGCATTCACTCCTCCTCGCCAAACACGCGAACGCGCTCAGCGAGGCTTAAACCGAGAGCTTCCAGGATCTTCCGCTTTGTGTTCATGCGGCAACCGTATCCCTTTTCTACCCGATCGATCGTCAACACCGAGAGGTTTGCGCGTCGCGCCAGTTCTGCTTTGGACATCATCCGCTCGATGCGAATGCGTCGTACGTTGTTGGGCCTCTTGCCTTGCTTGGACTTTTCAGGACTTGAAGCTGACTTCTTCACGTCGGCTACGGGCTCTGAGCCCAGGCCAGGCTCTACGGCATCGACCCGTGAGGACGCCGTTTCTACTGAGAAACCCGTCTCCTCCTGGGATTGGAGACCTAAGCGCTCCTCGGGAGCATGGGTCTCAGTGGTCTCGCCCGAAGTCTGCGTAGCTGCGTCCCCATCAACGCGAGATGGAGTCGGAGGCAGCCCCTTGTTCTCGTGATCCATGAGCGGCACTGACGCAATTATCCTTATCGAACCCCTTTGACGTTATGGCTGAAACGCCAAAGCGTCAAGCAATTCGAAGCAATTACAGCTAAATTCATACTATAATTAGATATATTTCATGGGGATTCAAGGTCACCCTCACCGGACTTCATGGCCGCGATTTGGGTTACACCCACAGTTCACCTCTCGGTTGTCAAGGAACGAAAGAGTGTGACGATGGTGGCATCCTGAGGCACGAATCCGCAAAAAAACCACCTGTGTGTTTCCGGCGCTGGATTGCTTCACTGCAGGTCGTGCGCTACGTCGCGTGCTGTCGGACAAGGGTTCGAGTGCTCGCCGCTCGAGTCACCCCAATTGAGTTCGCTGCCAAACGAGCGGCAACCGTGAGTTGATTCGACATCCACCCGCTAGATAGCCCTCTGCTATGCCGGTTACGACATCCCGGATTCTCCCAAAAGCACTGGCATTAGTCGCTCCGTTTCTGCTCTTCGCGCTCACTTGTGGTGTGGCGCCAGGATCCGCTTACGCTCAGCGCGAGCATCGCGTTCGGTCGGGGCAAACCCTGAGCCAAATCGCGCGACGCTACAGAGTGACGGTGTCGAGCCTTGCGGGAGCAAACCATCTTCAGCTTCGTTCGACCATTCGCCCCGGCAGGGTGCTTCGCGTACCTGATCCTGGGGAGATCTTCGTGATGCGAGGGCAGAGCCTCAGCCAGATCGCCAGGCAGCACCACACCACGGTCCAGGCACTGATTCGGACAAACCGGCTGAGCGCAAGCTCCGTTCTCACCGCAGGTCAAAGGCTTATGGTCCCGGGTGCCGAACGACGTCAAACGAGACAGTGGGGGCGACCTCGAACGCCCGGAGTCGTGACCCTCGTGCGCGGAGGCACGTCCGAGCGGATTCGGATTCGACTCGTGGATCGTCGCGGGAGAACAAGACCCGCCGCTTTACGGGTGCTCCGCCGCCTGATGCGCCACCGCAGCGGTGTGACTCGAACGCCACACCGAAGACTGCCTCGGCTACTCACGCGCATTTCCGATCACTTTGGGGGACGTCCGATCCATATCATGAGCGGAGTCCGGCCCGTCGGTGGATTCACCCGCGCGTCGAGCCGACACGTGGCGGGAAAAGCTATCGATCTACGCGTCCAAGGAGTGCCCAATACTGCCGTGAGAGACTACTGCAGGCGCCTGCCGGCGGTGGGCGTCGGTTTCTATCCGAACAGTTCTTTTGTGCATGTGGATACACGGAAGCGCCGGGCCTATTGGGTCGACTATTCTCGCCCTGGAGAGGCTCCTCAGTACGATGAGCCAGGCGGTGAAACGGCACGACAGCATGCCCACGAGAGCGCGCCCTCCACCACCGGAGTGCCGGGGGAGCCAAACTCTGGCTCGTAAACGCATCCCAATTCGGATGAGGAGCGTCGTGCAGCTAAGGAATACCGCTCCAAACGGTCGCCCGTTCTCTGTGATCTCCTCTGTTTAGGAGGCGTCGTCCTTTTTTTGTGCCTGACTGGCATCTACGCAGGCCTGAGGTATCGAAGGTGAATCCTCACAAAACCCGTCGACACAGGATCGAAGCAAGCCGCAGGTTGCCCCAGGGTTGCAGTCCAAAAGCGAGCTGCATGGATCTCCCACCGGGTTCGGCTCCTCCAAATCCCGAGGACAACCACCGAGAACAAACGCAATGAGCACGACTAGCCCCCAGCATGGCAACGGATGCACCCTCAAAGTATGCCGTACTCTTTGAGACGTCGGTAGAAGGTCCTTCGCGGCATGGATACGGACTTTGCTGCGCGCGCCCGATTCCATCCAGTGGCTTCGAGTGCAGAAAGTATGCGCTCCTTCTCCGCTTCCTTGTAATCGTGCAAAGACTTCGGCACGGCCTCACCATCTTGACCCGAGCTTTGCACGTGGGTGTCCTTCGAATCCCTCTCCTGTGCATCCACCCTCTCCTGTGCATCCAATTGGGCCGGCGCTGCTTCGGTGATCACCAAATCGTCCACGTCGATCGAGGCGCCTTCCACCATCACACAGGCATTGGCCAATAGGTGCTCCAGTTGACGAACGTTGCCCGGCAACGGGTGAGCGGCGAGCGCTCGAAGAGCCGACCCCGTAAGGCGCTTTGTGTCAGCACCTTGTCGAGCAGAGATTTTACACAATAAATGCTCACAAATCAGATGCAGATCTTCCGCTCTCTCTCGCAGCGGCGGCAAGCAAATTTCAACTACATGAAGCCGGTAAAAGAGATCTGCCCGAAAGACCCCTGACGCAACCAAGTCTGGTAAATATTTGTTCGATGCACAGACAACGCGAATATTGACCTCTTCGTCTACATCGCTACCCAACTTACGCACGCGTCCTTCTTGGAGCACTCGGAGCAATACGGTCTGCATCCGCGCGGACATATCACCAAGTTCATCGAGAAAAAGGGTCCCTCCTGAACTTCTCGCCACAACACCGTCTCTGTCGACTGTGGCTCCACTAAACGCACCTTTCATGTAACCAAACAGCTCGCTCTCCACGAGCGAATCGGGAATCGCAGCGCAGTTGACCGCCACGAACGGCCCGCTCTGACGCGGACCGCTTAGGTGAATGGCCTTAGCCACCAATTCTTTACCGGTACCGCTTTCTCCCTGAAGAACCACCGGCACATCGGCGTGGCATACCCTGTCGATTCGTGCGTAGACGCGACGCATTGCCGCGCTGCAACCTACGATACCGAACTTCTCGTAGCCGAGCTGAGTCGGGGAGCGAGCACCACCTTGATCACGACGGCTCATGGACGCGTTGTTCATCGAGGCTAGTTCTTCGGTGCGGGCGGCGAGAACGCGTTCGATCTCTCTATTTGCAAGCGTGAGCTCCGCATTTGTGCGTTCGAGATCGCGGTTTTTTGAGTCGTTTTCTTCGACAAGCCTGGCATGTTCGTACGCGATCGCGGCGAGCTCCGCGAATGCGAGGAGCAGATCGACATCCTCCTCTTGAAAGCGGCAGCGACGGGTTCGATGCTCGAGATACAGCACACCGATGGGTCCGCGAACGCTCCGAATTGGAAAACCGGCGACCGACTTGAGCATCAAACGATGAACGGAGACGTACTCATCAAGCCTTGGATCGTCGAGCGCATCGACCGCGGTAAGCGGCTCTCCGTCGATGAGCACCGCTTCGGCGATCGAGCGACTAAAGGCAACGTGTGGATCTGACGCGCCCAGCGTGGAGTCCCGAACCAAGTGCGGGTCGAGAACTCCATTGGGTCCGAGCAAGAGGACAATGCCCCGTTCGGCCCCTGACAGAGCGACCGCGCTGTCAATAATGCGCTCGACCAGACTGTCCCTGCTTCGTTCGGAAGCGAGCTGCTTGGTGATCTCGATAAGGTGTCGCATCCGAGTTCTGACAAAACTCGAGGCAGAACTCGGGTCTCGTGCCTGATCGGTCGGCGCGGATGTTTGCAAATCTAGACGAGAAGATGCCCGATGCCGCAAATCTCTACGACGCGGATCGTGCCAAAACGACTCTTGAAATTCAGGAGGAAGCCCAACAGCAATCGATTCAAGTACCCCCAGGGCCAGCGCGTCCCAACGTTCGGCCCGAGCCTCTGCGCCCCGACCTGCATTCAATCGCCCGAGTTCAGCGAGCGCCCTCCACTCGACCGTCCGGCAGCGTGCCTCCTTTGCCCGCTGCGCCAATGCTTCAAGAGAGGAAAGGGCTCCCTCGACATCACCATGGCTGCCCTGCGCACGGGCGAGCATCAGATCGAATGAAAGATGCAAATCTTCACCTGGCTCCTGCTGCAGGAGATTCCCTGCGTAAGCCAAGTGGCTCGAAGCCAAAGTGCTATCGGCGAGTGCATCTCTATTCAGCAGCGCCTCTGCAACGTCGATATGCACTTCAGCCATCTCGCGACTCATGGCTAACGACCGGTAGTGCGACAGAGCTTCGTCGTAATACCGCAAACCGAGCTCAAAATCGGAGGCGCGAATGGCAAGTTCTGCAAGCACGTGCACGCTAAGCGCAAGAGACACCTCGAACTCCGCCTCTTCTGACTGTGTTCGCGCTGTTTCCGCCTCCGACCTGGCTCGTTCATAGAGACCTAAATAGGCATTAAGATGAGCCAGATTGGCAGCTGCCATAATCTCCGTGGAGCGCCTCGCAGCGCGACGAGCAAAACACCTTGCGGATGCATACAGTTTCGCCGCAGCGGCATAGTTTCCGAGCGCATAGTGAACAGCCCCCGCGTTCATCGAGAAAACCGCCAGACTACTAACGTCTCCAAGACCTCTCACGACATCGAGAATCCGATCGTAGAGCGCCTTCGCCTTCGAAAAATCACCGGCTCTTTGATAGTCGATGGCCAGGTAACCAAGAACGTTGGCCTCATCTCGCAGAGAGCCGAAATTGGAGGCGATACGAGACGCCGTGCGGAAGAGGTCTCGCGCTCGCTCCCTCCGTCCGGCATAGCTGTGAACCATCCCGGCTGAAGTGAGTAGCTCAATGCGAACGGGAGAATCCTCTTCGAGCAAGGCAAGCGCCCCATCCACCGCGGAAAGCACGTCCGCATGCGCGCCACGGCGGAGCAGTATTTTGACCTGCTCCCTCATCGCAGTAGCTCGCACAAGGGCACTCGCATCATTTGGCACGGTCTGCAGTACTGCGAGCGCTTCGTCTAATCGTCCTAAGGAAGTGAGGCAGCGACCCGCCAAAATGGCGACACGCGTCAACTCATCTTTGCTCAGCGAGTGCGATAAAAGCACGGGCTGAAGCGTAGAGGCTGACTCTTCATTTCTACCGAGCTCATGCAATATTTTCCCATGAAGAACCCGGTCACCCACACTTGCGGCATCATCCGAGGCGCAAGTCAACTCCAGTAGCCGACTAGAAAACTGAAGGGCTTCTCGGTAGCCTCCCTGACGCTCGAGCGTTCGCGTGACGGACCGGATAGTCTCCTGGTGTGGACGAGCCACATCAAAACAGACCGCAAGCCGCGCAAGAGCGAGCGGGGAAAGGAGTTCTGATGCAGCGCCCAGCAAGAGGCTCTGCACTTCTGCAAGGTACGCGCAGCATTCTTCAACAGAGAGCTCTCGGAGCACATCGGGGTTTCCCATGAAGAGGAGCTCCTCTTGCTGCACGATCAGCGTTCCATCGACCGCTTCGGCAAGGCACTCCTCCGAAACGCACGCTCTTGCAAATGCACGTGAAATCTGAGTTCCCGCGATCTTGAGCAGCATCAGTATCTTCAGTCCGGAGCGGCTCAAGCCGAAGCGCTGCGCCAGTACCTCGGCTTGAGGCTCTTGAATCTCGCTGGCCGCATGCTCCACATCCGTGGCTGTGGCACCTTGAACTACGAACAGCCCGGACATTAGGTCGATGACTTTGCCCGGAATGCCGCCCGTAACGCTCGCGATCGACTCGATCACAGATTCGTCAACAGCCCCTAGACTCTCTCGAACTACGGCATTCAAGTCGGCAGAGCACAAAGGGTTCAAATGCGTCTTGTCCACAGCCCCAACGGCCCGCACACCGTTCACCTCCGGATCGCTGGCCGTCCCGATGACTGGATAAGGACACTCGGCATGCAAGGCAGAACGGAGTATGGAGATAAGAAGCGGATCAATAAAATCGATATCGTCGACGAGAAAAACAATGCGTTTGTCACGACGAATAGAGTCTAGGCTGCGATTGAGGGTGGACTCAAAGTCTCGAACCAAAACCGTTTCAGCACGCTGCAGTCGAAGCAGCAACTCTTTTGCTGCATCTACTTCAGTGACAAAGACAAGCTGTTTGAGGAGCGCAACAGTTGCGCTGAGTGAGGAGTTTGGCGTGAGGGAAAGCCAAACCACATACACGCCACGCAACTGAAGTCGCCACTTGAGCTCATGAAGTAACGTGGTCTTACCGAAGCCCGATCCTCCTACGATAAGTTGAAGGCGTAGCGGTTCCGAGCCCAGTAAAGGAGGGATGGAGTGGTCGAGTTGTGCGACGTGGTCTTCTGTGCCTTTGGGACGGGGCGGCACAAAAATGGAGCGTCTCTCCCCCAATCCCTGAGGCGCGAGCACTGCGTACTCCGAAACGGAAGGAAGCCTTTCTTGCGGTTTTGGTTCAAGCCCTCGATTCAATAGCTCAACTCGCTCACCGAGCAGTTCGCAAAGTTCTACGGGCAGTTGAATATCGCTCGTTCGAACCCGCCCTCGGAACCCAAACAGGTAAAGTAGAGTCACTGCCAATGCATAAACGTCAGACTTTTCGGAAGGAGCCTCTCCGCTCAGGACCTCGGGAGCCATAAAAGCCGGTGTCCCACTACCGTGAAACCCTGGTGTGCACGGCAAGGAAGCGAATCCAAAATCGATTAAGTAGAGACGATTCGCGGGATTGACGATCACATTGCTTGGCTTGAGGTCTCCATGAACTGCACCGGCTCTGTGAATTGCAGAGACGATTCGCGTAGTCGCCACAAAGGCCTCGAGTCGTTTCTGTGCGGACCAGGGCTTCGCTGCGGTGCAAAGAGACGTCCCATCGATAAACGCACGCGTAAAATATGAGCCTCCTCGATCTCCAGGAATCTCCGGTAGGGTCCCAAAATCAAAAACAGGAGCG
The DNA here is from genome assembly GCA_039030515.1 of Myxococcota bacterium. Lineage (GTDB taxonomy): Bacteria > Myxococcota_A > Polyangia > Polyangiales > Houyiibacteriaceae > JBCCEA01. Next base: position 12,432 of record JBCCEA010000016.1, read on the forward strand.
ACTCCACAGATCGAAAGCGAGGAAAGCGCGAGAAACTCTCGCTCCAGGCTGGCGCGAATCCATACGTCTCGGTCGTCGTGGACTCGCTTGAGGGCCACCTTTCGATCGAGGAGCGTGTCGTGCACCAACAGCATACCGCCCTGACCACCATGGCCCAGCGGACGGATCACCTCGTAACGCTTCGCAATCCTTGCACCGCACTTGAGCGTGGGCATGCGTACGACAATAGGCTTCGCCTCGAAACCACTCAAGCCGATCGAGCGTTCAGCGGCGACACCTTAGGTCTTTGTCTTCACAGACCGCTGCATCACGCTGAGTTCGCTATCCACTTGTGTCGTATCCACCTCTCGGGCGTAGTCAGAGCAGGTCGTATGCCCCTCAGAATCGAACTCCGGCTCCGATTCGCCATTCGCCAACATCGGGTGCGCGTCTGTAACACCTCGATCGACAGCAAGATGAACGTCGGACGCTCGATCCTGCCCCCTATCCTCTACATGCCTTTCTTCCGCCTGCTGGGATTCTCTGACAAGACCTAGGGCTTCTTCTGCAACGGGCTGCATAGGCAGCACGTGAGAGACGTATTGCGCCACGCTTCTAGGCCCTACCCCCAGCGCATGCTCCTGAGCGAACTGCTCGAGCGCGAACGCAAGTCGAGACGTCGAGGACATCCGGTCGTCTCGCTTTCGACACAGTGCAAGAGAGACAATCCGCTGCAGTTCCTCTGGGTAGGTACGCAATCTCTGTGAAGGATTGGGGATTTCACTTTCCGCAATCGCGGTCATGATCTGAACTTGATTTCCCCGGAACAGTCTCGTCCCGGTCGTCAGTTCGTAAAGTATGATTCCCAGTGAAAACACGTCCGAGCGGCGATCCAATGGTTCACCCCGAACCTGCTCCGGAGACATGTAGCTCAACGTCCCCGTGAGCCCTTGATTCTCATTCGAGTTCCGGGCTGCCGTCTTTGCCACTCCAAAATCGAGCAGTTTCACCACGCCATCCCTTGTCACCATGATGTTCTGCGGTGTGACGTCTCGGTGGACGATCTGTAGCGCGCGTCCTGCATGATCGGCCCGGCAGTGGGCGTGGTGCAGGGCCTCGCAAGCCTGCATCACGATCGCCAAAGACACCGAAAGAGGCATCATCTTGCCGGCACGCATCCCGGCACGCCACAAATGAGCCACGTCGTAACCGTCGACGTACTCCATCACGATATGCCAGGTACCCTGTTCGAAATACAGGTCGATAACCTGCGGTACGTTTGGATGACAGAGCTCAGCGAGCAATCTGGCTTCATATTGAAACTTGGCGACTACCTCGGTGTGAGCGGCAAAATGCGGAAAGAGACGCTTGACCACAACGTCTCGAAAAAAACCCCCTTGGCCCCAAAGCCGCGCGAGGAAGATCTCCGCCATGCCTCCTGCTGCGACTTTTCTAATCAGCTCGTATGAACCAGTGTTGGCCACAGAAAATCACCAAGGTTGTACGCTGTTTGCGTAATCTCCTACTCCCATAGCTTATACTTACTTGTGAAGCATTTAGGGAGTGATCCTCAAGCGCCTCCAACTCTTTCTCACAAAATTGTTCCTTGAAAGCACAGTGTTCACACTTATTTGTCGCTCTTCTCCTGGTTTCTGGCTGCCAAGGCTCGAGTGCATCTCAATCCAGTTTGGGACAGCGGTGTGCCGACGACCGATCGTGTCCTCAGGGACTTTTCTGTGCCTCTGAACCTCAATTCACACAAGGGTACTGCACCAGAACGTGCGAAGATTCTTCTTGTGAGCCAGGTGCCCTCTGCTCCGCGGACTTCGATCCACCCCTGTGTCTGGTGGGGTGTGATGACGACACGGAGTGCCGTTCGGGGTATCACTGCTCCGACTCAGGGTGTCGACCCAACTGCTCAGGTGGCGAAGAATGTGGACCTCGAGGTCAGTGCATCGATTCCAGATGCGTCGACCAGACGTGTAGGCCTCGCGACAACTGCTCGGATGCAAGTAGGTGCGAGGGCGACGCATGCACACCCTTCGACCTCGACGGATCGACGGCGGACGACGCAGGCGTTCAAATAGACGCCGACGGTTCGGCGGCGAGCGACGCATCGCAAAAAGAGATCACCGGCGACGCATGCGCTGAAGACACGAACTGCGGCAACCAGCAATGCGTCCCCGAGGCCTACGGTGGAGGATGCCGCGAGACATGCCGATCCTCTGCTGAATGCGCATTGAATCAGGTATGCAGTCCAGTACTCATCGACACCTCGGGAGACGCCGTCGCGGATGACGTTGTCGGAGCCTGTATTCCTCCAGTCGGAAACGGCGCGCTTGCGAGTGCGTGCAGCGACAATGCGGACTGCGTCAGCGGGACCTGTTACGGCATGCGATGCATCGAAGCTTGCGCAGAGCACGACGACTGCCTTGCGGGACAAATATGCCGGTCGGTGCAGTTGGGTATCGGGCTCCAGCCTATCGAGATCTGCGGCGATACGGGCGTGGGCGAAACGGGTGCACTGTACGACCTCACGCTCGGAGACAGCGTCATAGTCAACAGACGTATCTCGGATACCTACGCCGTCAACGTACCGAATGACGCGCTCAGCGTGACCCTAATTCTGCAGCAAATTTCAGCGCCTCCACTGGAGCGGATGACCTTCTTCGAGGTTGTCGACGCCTCAGGCACCGCTGCGTTCGACGTCGTCTCTTTGTTTTCGAACGAACCTCAACCCATCCGTTGGAATCCTGGAGTCTCCTTCGGCGCCACGGCGATGCTCCTGCCCAACACCGATGCCTACCCGCTGCAGAGGGGAAGACTGGACGTAAGCTTCAGCACGTTCGCTCTACCAGACCGATCGGCAGACCTCCGACTCACCGCTCGGATCCGGCGCGCGACGCTCGGCGATGCGCTGGACGTCCATCTCTTCCTCGTGGGAGTCGGACTCAGCCCGGTGCAGGCGCAGGCCGACCTCAGACTGCAGCGCGCGATCGACATCGCAGCCGAGATCTTCCTGACCGTGGGCATCGAACTCGACCACTTCCGCTACTTCGAAATCGACGGTGCCACCGCCTTTGAACTTCGACATATCGACTCTGTGACCGGTCCCGATAGCGAATTAGCATCGCTTTTCTCGCTATCCGCTGGACAAACCGAAAACGCGATCAACCTCTTCCTCGTGGAGTCGATCAGTTCCTCGGGCACGAGCGGAGGCACGATATTGGGCGTGGCCGGAGGTGCACCAGGGCCACCTCGAGTTCACGGGGAAGTCACATCAGGCGTGGCAGTCGCATTCAGCGAAAGCGTGGTGGGCACAGATCCGCAGCTGCTCGGATCGGTCATCGCCCATGAATTTGGCCACTTCCTGGGACTCTTCCACACCCGGGAATCAAGTCTCACTGGAGCTTACGGCGGAGAGGACACGATTGCCGACACCGATCCAACCGACCTATCGAATCTGATGTATTGGTCTGTGGGCAGCTCTGGGAATACGACACTCACCCCGGGTCAGGGATTTGTCCTGAAGCGCAGCTCTCTAGTTCACTAGATTCCGCAGTTCAGCCAGACCGCGGTGCGTCTCTTCGTAGGGTTCCGAAAACCTGCTAAGGACCCGCCGCATGCCGGGCAAAGCCAAGGAATTTGAGAACCAAGTTGTCGTCATTGCTGGTGGGGCCGGCGGCATTGGCAAAGCGCTGGCCCTTGGATTCGCGAGCCAAGGCGCGCGTTTGGTCATCGCGGACGCAGGCACCGACCTCGAGGGACGCGACGCGGATGATTCCGTCGCTCAGCGCAGCACCGAGGAGCTCGTCGCGCTCGGAAGCAGCGCCATCTGCTTTACGGAGGATTTGGCCCGGTCCGATGCGCGTGCCCGGCTTCTTCGTCATTCGCTCGATACGTACGGCAGCGTCGACATTCTGATCTACTGCGCTGGCTACCGTAGCGAGCAAAGCGTCCTGCAGATGGAAGAACACGAACTCGGGCGGGCGATGGAAGTACATGCACATGCGCCTATCGATCTCGTCCGAAGATTCGCTCAACACTGGGTGCAGGACCGAACGCCAGGCATCTCGATCGTGTGTACCTCTCCGCTTGCATTCTTCGGAGCATCCCGACAATCCGCTCTTTCGGCGGCAGGCGGCGCAGTGGTGGCGTTTTGCAAATCTGCCTCGTTAGACCTTCGAAAGTATGGAGTGCGCGTTCATGCTCTACTGCCCACAGCGCGCACCCGGATGACCGAGGACCTACCTGTATTTAAGAAGTTACGGCCGGAAGTGATGGAGCCAGACCACCTGCTTCCTTTGGTACAATTTCTCTGCAGCGATGCGGGAAAGGATGTCTCTGGAGAGGTCCTCGGGATCGCCGGAACCCGTTGCTACAGCGTTCAGAGCCGCGAAACCGCAGGCATCTTCGCAGAGGGCACGATGTTCGAAGTCGACGAAATCCAAAAAAACTGGCGCGGCGTATTTCGGTAGCGTCCGGCTAGACGCTACGCTGGCGCCATCAAGCAAACAGATCGATGATCACGACACCTCGCTCGACACTTCCCCCACCGCTCGGCAGTTCTTCCGGCGATTCTCCGGCTGGAAACACCGGCAAAGGAAGCTCGAGCCTTGGACGTTCGCCCTCCCGCGATTCGTTTTCTTCACGCTGTCGAATTTGATCGATGATGAAGGGGGGAAGCATGCTCTGGATACCTTCTTGGCGCGCGTCTACCTATTGACTATATCAACACCCAATCCGGTGACAAGACCTCGAGTGCGTTCCCGACTTGAAGGCGACCGATCAACGCCCCGATGGGCCCACATGTCCCGCTCGCAAACCCGTAGATCGTCGGAGTTGTACGCCTCCCAGCCCCATCGGGGACTCTATGAAGCGCAAGCGTATGATCCCAGCATATCTGCATCGAACATCTACGTGTCGCTGCTGATGATGATCGGATTCAGCATGATGGGGCCTCGACCCGCCGCTGGGCAACAGGACTACGATCCACAAAATACCTCCTGGAACGGACTTGCCGGTCTAATAGGCATCGCCGAGTCGATCGGGCGCCCGATCGAGGTGGGGGCTGAGATCGAACTGGCACAGCTAAACCCGGGCGACGCGTTGTTCATCGTCTATCCGCGCGACCCCCTACCGGCCACCGAACTGGCAGCGTTCATGCACGAGGGTGGACGGGTCCTCATTGCAGACGATTTCGGTCGGTCGGCTGCACTTCTCGCTCAGTACCACATCGAACGATTGGGGCCGCCGCCAAGCTCGGCACCCAAACTGCTCGGCAGTCCACACCTCAGCATCGCAAAACCTCGGGTCCGCCACGAACTCTCGACCGGCATTCACGCCCTCGCTTCAAACCATCCTACCTGCGTGCGGCATCGAGAACTCGAAGCGATCTTCGCGTTTGACGATGAAGGAACCTTTGGACTGGTACTCGCCGGACAGGTCGGAACAGGCCGACTCGCCGTACTCTCCGACCCGAGCGTCCTCATCAACAACATGCTCCGCTTTCGCGACAATCAGCGATTTGCAAAGCAGCTGCTCCGCTATATTTCCGAGGCGCCTTCATCACGTCTGTATTTTGCGCTCCCCGATACGAAGTTCATCGGACGCTACCAACGCGCCCACTCCCCAAAAGCCCGCCTTTCTTCCTGGTTCGACCGCGTGGCCCAAACCAAACTGCCTCCTGAAGCGCAAAGAATTGCGGCGACGGTGCTGCTGTCGATTTTTATTCTGATGGCGGGGACTGCGCTACCGCTGCGGTCTCCGCATGAAATCAGAACGTCGCACCCGCAAAGCTCCCGTACACAACTGCAGTGCGCTCTTGATCCGCACGTAGAGCAAAGGGACCTGCTCCATGTACTCCGCTCCTACCAAATCGAATTGGAAGGTTCCATTCGCAAAACCCTGAAGCTACCGCATGAAACACAAGGCGCGGCGCTCGACAGAGATCTCGATCGACTTCGCGAATTCGGATTCGATGAACAGAAAGTTCAAGCGACAAAATCTCTTCTCTTCACCCTCTCCGCGCTCGTTCCCCGGCAAGGTGAGATTCCTGAACAGAGTCCGATGAAAGCTCGGGATCGCGCGGTCCGTTCGACCAAGATCAGCGCCCGCAAATTTAAAAAGATGGTTTGTATCGCGGAGGATATTCTGAAGCGGCTAGAGGAGCATGATGCAAGAGCAAAGAATACCTGAGTCGACCTCAGTCCAGGTGGCTCAGCGCGTTCGGGCGGTGCTAGACGAAGTTCAGTCCATCATCGTGGGCAAGGAAGACGTGGTCGAAGTCCTCATGATCGCGCTGCTGGCCCGTGGCCACGCCCTACTCGAAGGGATACCGGGCGTTGCCAAAACCACCATTTGCAAGGCTTTTGCAGCAACCCTTGGTTGTAGCTTCAAGCGCATTCAGTTTACCCCCGATCTCTTACCTGCCGATATCACCGGAACCTACGTGTTGTCTCCGCGCGAGGGCACTTTCGAGCTGCGCGAGGGGCCGATCTTCGCCAACCTGGTGCTGGGCGACGAAATCAACAGAGCTTCTGCAAAAACGCAGAGCGCACTACTCGAAGCGATGCAGGAACATCAGGTGACCCTCGAGGGTGAAACGCGAACGCTGCCCGACCCGTTTATGGTGTTGGCTACTCAGAATCCCATAGAGCTTGCCGGCACCTACCGGCTCCCGGAAGCACAGGTAGATCGATTTCTGATACGACTGACGGTCGGTTATCCAACGGAATCGCAAGAGCGCAGTATGTTGCGCCGGTTTACCAGCGCGCCTCCGAAACCCAAAACAATTCTCACGCCAGATGAAATACGTCACCTGCAAAAGCTGGTCGCCTCGGTGCACGCGGAAGACGAGGTTCTCGAATACATCGTTCGGCTGACGACGTTCACTCGCGCGCACCCAAGTCTCTTTTTGGGCGCCTCTCCAAGAGCTTCGATCGCAATGCTTCAGGCCGCAAGAGCAAGAGCATTACTGCAAGGTCGTTCCTTTGTGCTCCCAGACGACGTCAAAAGCCTCGCAACTCATGTATTGGCCCACCGACTCGTAAGGACACCGGAGGCAGAAATGGAGGAGCGCTCTCCGGAATCTTTGATCGAGGAAGCGATGCACACCGTACCCCATCGCCGCAAGCAGGGCTGATCCATGCTTCCTCTACCAGCGGACTCAGCGCGGTGGATCTTTCTCTGCAGCGTACTTCTCTTCGGGACCGGGCTCATGAACGCGTCTGCGTGGACCATCACCCTCGGAGGCTGCCTCACCCTTATTCTCGCGACCAGCTTTGCTCGGACAGTGCCTTTGGGGCGCAAAGCCCGCAAACAAGGGCTTGAGTTTGCTTGGTGGCTCGAAATGCCAAACCCAAAAGTGCGCGCCAGAACCGTTATCTCTGAAGCCCCTTTTGAAGTTCACTGTTACGTCCGCAATCAGAGCTCAAACACCCTTCGTTTGAGAAATGTTCGACCTCGATTCATCGACGGAGTCCAACTGCTCGACGATCCCACCGGCTCGCTGCGACTTTCGCCAAGGACAGAGACGGAGTTCACGTTGAGACTGGCAACTCGGGCAGCAGGCCGTGTCGTTCTGCACGGGCTCGAGGCAGCTCTCGAGGACTCGTCTAGGCTGTTCGTGGTGCCGCTTTATTTTCCGAATCCGCTCACAATCCGAGCGCTACCGCATGGCTCATGGACTGCGCAAAAACTTAAATCGAGATCGGGCGAAACCCGAGGTCTCCAATTAGATCAGCCCTCGGGCCGCCGCGGCAGGGGTACCGAGTTGTTCGAACTGCGAGAACTCGCTCCGGGTGACTCGTTCGGGTCCATTGCATGGAAAGCCAGTGCGAGACGCGATCGACTGATGGTTCGGGAGCCGGAACGTGATGTACAGGAAACCCTTTGGACGGTGGTGGACGTCAGTGGATCCATGCGCATGGGAACTCGTGGGCAACGCAAACTCGACTTTGCGATCGAGATCGCCGCGGCCGCGATCCGGAGAGGTATCGACCGGGGGGGCCGCGTAGGGTTGATCGCTTCTAGCCAACGCATCGTCACCCAGATTTCCCCATCGGACGGGCGCCTACACCTGCTCCGTTTGCTCGACGCCTTGACGGACGCCACCGAGCCGACCGAGGAGGATCTTGAGGAAATCGAAAAAGAGGAGCTCGCAAACCTCGTCGCGAACTACATGCTCCGTCAAGACGGAGTCGACTTCCGCGGCCGTAAAGGTAAGAGCCCGAGAGATCTCGACGCTCTTGCGCGCCATGTCCGCCGCGCACTGCCGGACGAGCCGCGACCCTGCGCGATCGCCCCCGAGGACGCTGCCCAAACGCTCCGTCGTTTTTGTGTTGCACGAGCCATCCCAGTTCCCCATCGACAGCTCTCGCCTGCGAAGGGAACCAAAGGCGCCGCACTCGCGCAGGCGCTCCACAGGGCATCAAGCGCTCGAGACGGTCCATGTTCGATCCTGATGGTCAGCGACCTCGATTCGATCGAGCCTTTTAACCCGGTGCTCGCTGCCCTTCGTACGGCACGTCATCGGACACGCGACATCACCTGCGTTCTCACGGATGCATCGAGCTCGATAGGAGACGGTCCTTTGAGCGCACTGAGGAACGCATTAAACGGTGCACTTCAGCGTAAAGAGCATCGGCGACTTTCCCAGATGCGTGCTGTCCTGAGTCGATCTGGAATCCCTTCAACGGTTGCGCGAAGAGAGCCGCCCGCAGACGTGATCTACCGAGCACTGAAACGCAGTAACGCCTAGGGTACGTGGCGCCATCTCGATCCGTATTGAAGTGTCTACATCGTCGAAAGCCAGGTGGCACTTGTACTGCACTCCCGTAAAACTCCGCCTTCTGGGACGCTCATGACACAAAACAGGGCAGAGTTTCCGCCGTGGGAAGATCCAAGGCGTACCCTAAAACGGCACGCTCTCCGGCCGAAGCGCTCTTTCTCTCAGAACTTTCTCATCTCTTCCTCCATTTGCGACCGCATTGCAGCGGGGATTCCTTTTGAGGCTGGTCGAACGATCGTCGAACTTGGACCAGGATTGGGAACCCTCACCCGAACGCTGCTTCGAACCGCTCGCCACGTCATCGGGGTCGAGCGGGACCGAGACATGATCGCCGTTCTGCACAAGGATCTCGTCGAAACCGATTGCCGATTCGAAGTTCGGGCGGGTGATGCCGCTGAACTGAACCTCAGCGAACTCGCCGCCGAAACCGGAGTCTCTGTCGACGTCGTAGGAAACCTGCCTTACGCATCCACCGGTCGCATTTTGAGAAACCTGACGCGCCACCGAACGGCAGTGCATTCGGCGATTCTGATGGTGCAGCGCGAGGTCAGGGATCGACTCGTTGCGGTCCCTGCAACGAAGGAATACGGGGCGCTTAGCGTCTTCGTACAGGCCAGTTTTGCAGTGTCCACCATCGCCAAGGTTTCTCGCACCGCGTTTCATCCACCACCAAAGGTCGAAAGTGCGGTGGTCGCCCTGCTGCCGAACACCCCGCCTCTCGCGGAAGAACACGAGGGGCTTCGTCGTGTGGTCCGCGCGTCCTTCCAAAAGCGGCGAAAGACACTCCGCAACGCACTGCTGGGTAGGGGCTGGTCGCAGGAGGAGATCGACACCGCGCTCCAAACCTGTTCTATCGACGGTCGGCGGCGCGGCGAAACGCTTGCTGTCGAGGAGTTTGCGCTACTCGCCGAAAGCCTGCCGAGCGTCCAGCCCGAGCCACCACCCCAAGACTGAAAGGATTAGGCCGAAGTCGTGCCGCAAAAAACCCACACATGGCTTCCCGCCCGAAGCGCTTGCGTGAAGACGTACGACGGGTGCATCGAGCGTCGTGCGCATACGGAACGCGGGCAGCCAGGCCGGTCGAGGCGCGCTGCGTTGCGCTGCCTTGCTACACTAGCCTTCGCTGCATCCACCCAGTGGTCCTTACACAGCAGTCGCGCGTACGCGCAAACGTCGGTCGAATCGACAGACTCGGCACTGACGGTTGCAGCTCTGGCCCTCGAGGTGGACGACTTGAAGATCGCCCGGTCCGTTGCAAATTTCGGAGATCAAGCAGTTCTCGACGCACTATCGGACGCGACCTCTCTTGCAAAACTGGGAGGCATCCGGGGTAGCCGCTGGCTACACGCTCCCGAGGACGCGCTCGAACAGCTGGCGGAGCTCGCGAACTCGAGGGACGCATTGCTTGCGCCAGAGGCCCTGATCGTCTGCGCCGCGATCATCGAAGCGTTGACTCCAGCTCAGCTGGTCGCGCATGAGACAGATCTTTCAGAGCTCCAACGAACGGAGCTCTTGCTCAGGAAGCTTGCCGAGGATCCCGATGTCTTGACCGAGCTGCGGATCACCGCTGCCGAAGCAAGACTGGAGCTCATCGACCGACTCCAAACCTTAGACTCCGAACTTTAGGAAGGGAACATCGCGCAGAAGATGAGTAGCGGTGTCGAAGACGCTGCTTGTTCTCGGCATCATGATGGAGATGCATCAAGCAGCATCACCCAGACACCTCAGTCGTACTTCTCGGTGTGAATACGAGTTCTATCCCAGCTGAGCTCCTCTTTGAGCACGCTGCGTACTTCTTCGATCATCCGGCTTAGTCCGCAAATGAACGCGTGAGGAGTCGGGTCCTGAGGGAGTGTTTTGAGCACAGAAGCCACATGGGTTTGAACGTAGCCTTGGCGCTGCGTCGATCCGGCTCGGGGTTTGGAGAGGGTGGAAATGTAGGTAAACCGAGGATGCATGTCTTCGAGTTCCGAAAGCTCGGTCCACCAAAGCTGATCTTCTTCGTGACGGCATCCGAAAAGCAGGCAGACGGAGCGTTTGCGGTCTGAGGCGAGTTCCGAATGCAGCATGGAACGAATCGGCGTGAGCCCCGTACCCGTCGCGACAAAGAGCAGCGGCGCATCCAACGGTGCAGCGTCGAGGGTGAACACGCCCCATGGCCCGTCTACCTCGACATCATCCCCCGCCTTGAGACCGTGAATCCGGGGAGAGAGCTTTCCCTCTTGAACCTGCGTCACCGCGAGCTCGATCTCTCTGCCATCGGAATACGAGGCCACTGAGTAGGACCTCCAAAGACCACTCTCCACGTCCGGGAGATAGAAATTCACCCATTGGCCTGGTTTGTAGTCTAAGCCAGGCTCGCGAAGCGAAAGCGTAAGATGTATAACAGATGGCGACAGCGTCTTGGTAGCGATCACTCTGGCTGCCAGTCGGTCCCTTGGTGTCCGGCTCATTCGGAGAAAGGTAGTCAAGCGCGCGAAGAAGTCGAGCGTACTCGTACTTGAATTCGAGCAATGTTCCGTGAGGGGTGCATTTCGGGTCGCCCGAGCGGCTCTTGGCGACGTCTTGGAACGCACCATAAACCAGGTCCAACAGCGAGAAGCGTGGTCCGATAAGCCCGGTTCCTCCTTGGGTTACGCAAACCTGATGCGAACACCTTATTTTTGAAAACCATTGGATCTGCGGGCTCTACGAACTTGCCTCTAGCCTATCCATTTGGCATCTCTTGACGGTGCAATGGGGCCTGCGCGCAGATCGATTCCCTTTCGGCATCTCAGGAAGCCCGCATCCCTGTGCGACATCTCCCCGTGTGACATCGGCTGACGCGGTCAGATACGCCGTTCGTGCAGACGATCCCTGCGGCGAACTGAATCGCTACGCGTGCACCTTCACCTGGGCTTTGTGCGCGTGCATCGCCTTGGTTGCCTTCGGGGGATGCCCAAAACGACCCTCCAAAATGTCCGCTTTGCCGGCGGTAGTCACAGACGATCCTGAAGCGGAGCGAGCAATGCGCATGGCTCGTGAAGCAGCAGCTGAAGGTAGGACGAGCGAGGCTGAACAACGCTACCTCGATGTTCTAAGGCAGTTCCCAAACGATCCACTCATGGCGGTAGCCAACCTAGGGCTCGGACGCATCGAACTAAGCAGCGAGCGAGTAGACGCTGCACAGCAGCGCTTTATCGCACTGATGGAGCATCCCGATCGGAGCATCGCAGAGCGAGCTGCGTTCTACTCGGGGATCGCCAACCACCTCGAGGAGCGTCACCAGGCTGCCCTGAACGCGTTGCTTCCTTTCGTGGACCGCGTGATCGACCCCGATGAGGTGACCTTGCTTCTTCTGACGATCGCAGATGCGGCGCTACAGTTGGGCGAACGCGTGATCGCCATTCAAGCGCTCGATCGTCTCAGCTACTCTGTGGCGCACGAGTCGGAGCGGTACGAGGCCCGTGAGCGGGTAAGCCAAATGATACCAGAGGCGAGTCTGGAAGAGCTCATCACGCTCCATGAATCCCTACCTCGCCAGGGCTCCGCATGGCCGATCGCGTCCAAGCAACTGGCGATTAAGGAGCTTCGAGCGGGACATCGGTCGGAAGCACTTAGAATCATCGATCAGCTTGAATCGCATGCACCTCTTGACGAATCGGTCAGTCGCCTGCGAACCCAAGCGGAGGAGACGCATCCCGCAAGATCCCACGTGATCGGAGCGATCTTGCCGCTTTCCGGTCGGGCACGGGGCGTCGGACAACTCGCACTTCGCGGCTTGATGCTCGCCGCAGAAGCATCCCGGCAGGGATCGACGGAACGAGGCGCATCCGAAGTGATCTTTCGTGACGATGCGAGCGATCCCGAACGGGCTGAAAAAGCGGTGGAGGATCTGGTGTCACTTCATCAGGTCATCGCCATCGTCGGCCCTATCGAGGGGCAAACTTCCAGCGCGGCGGCGATCAGAGCGCAGCAGCTGGGCGTTCCAATCGTCACCCTGACGCCACACTCAGACATTACCCAAACAGGACCCATGGTGTTTCAAATGTTCTTCTCTCCGCAAGAAGAGGCTGAAGCGCTCGTCCGTGCTGCGTTGAGTGCCGGCAAGCATCAACTGCTCTCTCTCTATCCGAACTCACCCTACGGACGTGCGATGGCCAGCGCATTTCGAGACGCGGTGACCGCTTCGGGCGCCAATCTGGTCGGCGAATGGGCCTATGTGCCCGGAGAAACCTCTTTCAGCAGCTACCTTGCAGAGATCAACGCCCCGGTGGACGCTGTGTTCCTACCAGACTCCGCCCGAACGATTTCTCTCGCGGCGCCGGCGATAAAGGCATCCGAACTCAAGGGCGCCTCCGGAGCGCCTCCGTGCGTTATCGCGCCGAGTGTCGGATACGACGAGGATCTGGTCGAGCGCGCTGGACGCTATCTCGATGGAGCGCTCTTTTCGAGGCCTTTTCACCTAGGTGAGCAGGGTCTCGCGCACACGATCGATCCTACGGAACCGAGCTTCTCGATCCGCTTTCAAAACCGTTTCGAACAGCAACCCGACGTGTACTCAGCCTATGCATTTGATGCGTTTAACTTGATCCAACGCTGGACACAGGGTGGCGCTTCAACCCGACAAGATCTTGCAGCGCGCCTATCCTCCGGAGCTCCCAGCCAGACCATCGGTGCGAGCGGCGGACTGGGCACCGATCGAAGATCACGGGTTTCGACACGCATATACGAATTGAACGCGGGAGTTCTTAGGCCGGTTCCGGATGCACGCCTAGCGACCCCGTCCGCCGCCCCACCTGAACGCGTTCGCAGTGGCTCGCCCGAACCTTGAACGCATAACGACCGGACATGAACACACGCGACTATTGGGATACAAACAAGAACAATCCAACCAGGACGGCGAAACCAAACACCGCCAATCCCCCGAAAAGCAATCCGCTGGGTCTTCCATTCATCCCAAACCCTTGATCGAAACCTGAAGGGATCGACGACATTCTCTGCGCGGGGAGCTTTGAGATGTCCTTTGCGGTCGAAGACGGTGCGATCGAAGGTGCCCTGGACCCCTGTTTGATCCCGGGCTCCGCCTCCAAACTCGACAGTGCCCGCGCCAGCTCCTCCTCGGAGGTCTCGGACCACTGCACGTAGTCACCACTCAAACCAAGGCTTGAGAGGATTCGATTCGCAAGATCGCCGCAACCCGCAGGACGCTGGGCTTTATCCTTACTGAGCGCCTGAAAAAGCGCATCTCGGAGCACAGGCGGTACCCCAGCGAGAGGAGCCGGGTCGTCCTTGACGAGCTTCATTAGAATTTCGGCGACGGTCTGTCCTTCAAAGGGGACCCTGCCGGAAAGCATCTCGTAGACGATGGCGGCCATTGCGAAGACATCGGTGCGCTGGTCGACGTCCAGTTTTCCCATCGCTTGCTCGGGGGACATGTAATACGGCGACCCGAGGGTGGTCCCGAAGGCGGTAAGCTTGGGCCCGGTCTCCATCTGCAGCTTCACGGAGCCGAAATCCAGCACCTTGACGTGAACGCCTTGGGGGCTTGAGCTGAGGAATACGTTTTCCGGCTTCAGATCGCGGTGGATCACACCGTACGAGTGCGCGTGCTCCAAAGCCGTTGCCAGCTGACACACAACTCGAACCACTCGCGATTTCGGCAGGATCGTCGATGCTGAAATAGTCTCGGAAAGCTCCTGCCCGTCGAGATACTCCATGATCAAAAAGTAGGATTCGTCTGGAGTCTGTCCGAAATCCGAAACCTGAATGATGTGTCGGTGGTCAAGCTCGAGGGCGGTCTCATACTCTCGCTTAAACCGCTCTACAGAAACCGGCTCATTGGCCACGTGCGGGTGGAGAATCTTGATCGCCACGCGCTCGCCGGTCTTCGAGTGCCTTCCTTCGTACACACGCCCCATCGCTCCATCGGCAACCCGAGCCACGAGGACGTATTCGCCCAGCTCTTCTCCGAGCCTTGGGTCGACATCCTCTCGATCCTGCTGCTGAACAGAGGCCGCGGCATCGATTTCGGAGGACGAAACGTCGTCGGGATGACTCGTCCCACACGATGGACATTGCCGGCTCACGCTATGAGACGATAGGCCATTGGAGCCTCTCGGGGCAAGATGTGTGATGATTTTCGAAAAATTCAGTCCCACTCAAAGCGACATTTGTAGGCCAGAAAACTCAAATCGGCTCTGAGTTGGGAAGCAGGTCACGCGAAGCGAGACATCGAGCCAACCTACCACTGCAGCCAGCTCTTACGTGTCACGTCGTGTGCAAGAGTCAGCTCGTCTCCACTGCTGTCAACTACCCGAAAGCACATCAACGTACCTCCGGCCGCCCCGCCATCCTCTTGCCACGCACCGAGTACGCTCTCGATACCTCGCTCGCGCCCCGCCCGGTGAATCGCAACCGGAGCATATCCCCATCCGGCGGCAGGCCGTGTTTGCACCTCCACACCTCCCTCGATGGGATCCCAATTCGCTGCGTCCAGCATGCCCTCGATACGCAGCGCTCGAGCGGTGTCCTCGAAGACATAGGTCACCGCGTCGGACACAGCCCCAGGCGCGAGTACCGCAACCAGGGTGTAGGTGTCGTTGACCCGGCGAACCAGGAGCTCCCGATGCGTTCCGCTCACGAAAAGCGAAATGCCGACCCCTACAGCCAGATTCTTCAGGGGCTCCACCAGCTGGGCCATCGTCACATTCATTTGCGCGCCGGCGACCTTCGCGTCGAAGGGCTCGAGTTCGGAGCAGTAGTCGACGCACTCGCCATCGTGATCTACGAAAAGCGCGGCCAAGACTCCGTCGTGACATCCCCAAAAACGGCGAAGTATGCTGGTGAAGCCACTTTCCACCTGATCACGTGGCGCCTCACGAACACACTTTACCGCCGGCCTCTTCACTGTGTCCGAAGGGAGTGAATCGCCTGATCCACCGCATCTTGAAACCGCTGAACTTCAAAACGCTGCGCAGTTTGCGCAATAAGCTCCTTCGCCACTTCCGAACGACGTTCGAGCGACATGCGGCGACGTAACCCCATCTCAACCCTTGAAAAAGGGGTCGTCTCCTCGAGCAGAATCTGGTCAAGATATGCCACGTGAAATGCAGAATCACTTGCAACTATCTCTTGTAGCGGTCCTCGAATGTCCGCGGCGAATACGGCGGAAGCCAGCTCCGGAGGCAAGGGTCCTCGCTCTTGCTCCACAGGACCGTGCACGAATACGGTACCCTTTTCACGAAATCGATCGACCACCTGCTGAACATCACGCATGGACGTCGCAGCGTTCATCTCTTGATGCGCCTGCTCTGCGATCGCGTATGCCGTCTCGCGCGATAGCTCCAAATCATCGAAGCCAAATCGCAGTTCACGGACCACCCTCCGCTCGGGTCGATGGAAGGAGGATCGCTTTGTGCGGTAGAGCGACTCCACCTCAGCGAGGGGTATCTGCTCCGGAGCCCTGCCGTTTTCTACGTATCGACGCAACAGGTATTGGACTGCAGCACGTCGCGCCGCCGTCGCTATCTCTGGTCGCTGATCATATCCTTGAGCGGCAGCGGACTGCGCGAGCAACTCGAACTCGATGAGTCGGCTCATCGCCTCGGCCGGAGATTCACCATTTCGAATGCCCGATCGCCGCACGTCCTCAGCGTGGATGGCCACTCCGTTCACTCGAGCTACGATCGTCCCCTGCTCTGCCGAATCGAGCGTCCGAAACATGATATTCGAACGCTCCCGATCGCATCCCAAAAGCAAGATCAATTGAAGGCAAAACACACAGTGTGGCACTGCGGTCTTTCGAACGTACCTTCCGACACGTATCGCAAGGATACGCACACGTCGATTTAGGCATCCTTTCGCCATCCAGTACCTGTCCGTCCCTACTCTCCCACGCTCGGACGCAACAGTTCTACACCGCTGCCCAACAGCGCAATACCCATCATCGTGCGAACGATCGCTGCAACGTAGTCCTGGCTCCCCAAATCAAGCACCACTACGTAGAATATGCCGAGAGCAGCTAGCACCAGCGTAGCGCCAGAAACCTCGCGGATCATCAGTTTCAAGATACCTGTCATCCAATCAACATCAAGCGCGCCCACCCGCAAATCGCTGTGCGCCCAAACGATCACGGAATAGTTCAAACTGCTCGGATGCCTCCGTTGAGACTATCTCGACCGAAGCATCTTAAACCGCGATTCTTGTTCAGATCGCGGGGGGAAGAAGAACGTGAATCTGAAGAACAAAGCGAAAATCACCGTAGGAACTTTGGGAACGATTCTCGTAGCGAGCTTCCATACCGGATTGGCGGCTCAAGGGCGACTCAATATCGGGGGCGGCAGCGCAAACTATGGAGTCCACAACCTACAAGGTGGGTTCACCCCAGATCCAGCGCAGATCAGCGTCACCTCGGGTCCCAGTGCCAAAAACAGCGTCAACATAGCGGACCTAAACTTAGGTGCAGGCTGCACCGGACATGCAACCCAAGAACCCGACATCATCGTAAACTACACAGACAGCGCAAGTTTCCTGCGTTTTTACGTACAGGGATCCGGCGATACCGCACTCATCGTCAACGATCCGAACGGCAACTGGAGATGTGACGACGATACGGCTGGGTTGAACCCGCAACTTGATTTCAGAAGTCCAGCGAGCGGGCAGTACGATATTTGGGTCTCGAGCTATGAAGCAGGAGCAAACATCAATGCTACGCTGCACGTAACAGAGCTACCCTCAAACCAAGCGCACAACTAAGTTTTCCGTAACGATTCAGTTCTCCGCAACGACTTAGGCCCACCTCAGAAAACGTGGGACGTTCCGCAGCGTCCTAGAATTTAAGCGCAGCAGCGACGACAAAAGGCGGTTGCGCATCCGAAGTCAGCCCAACCGAAGTCAGCCCAGCCTGTGGCCTTTGAGCTTTTTATACAGACCTTCTCTGGTCATGCCCAGGGTCTTAGCCGTCGCGCTTTTGTTGTTCTGATGGTCCGCCAGCGCCTGTTTGAGAATCCCGTACTCATACCGCTCCATGAGTGCCTTGAGGGTCATGCCTTCCCTTGAGTTCCCCTGCAGCTCTGCGCTTCCAGAGTTTCGAATTCTCGGACTGAGCTGCTCCGGAGTGACAAGCGCTCCCGCCTCCGATTGAATGATCAACCTCTGAATCTCATTTTCAAGTTCTCGAACGTTTCCCGGCCACCCGTATCTCGAGAGGACCTCCATCGCCGCTTGACCGATGCCGCCGATTTCACGACCAAACTCACCCGTATACTTTTGCAGAAAATGCGCTGCGAGCAGAGGCACATCTTCTGGGCGCTCTCGAAGCGGAGGCACCCGGATCGGGAACACCTTCAACCGATAGTAGAGATCTTCTCGGAATCGGCCCTCGGCAACCTCCGCCTCAAGATCGCGATGGGTCGCAGCCACGATGCGTACGTCGACAATCTTGGTGCCGTGACTCCCGACGGGTCTTATTTCTCCCTCCTGCAAAGCTCGCAAGAGCTTTGACTGCAGGCTGAGCGGCATTTCACCAACTTCGTCTAAAAAGAGCGTTCCCCCATGGGCTAATTCAAAGAGTCCCTTTTTGTCCTCATTGGCTCCGGTAAACGCGCCTTTCCGATGCCCGAACAGTTCGCTTTCGAGAAGGCTATCCGGTATCGCTGCGCAGTTCTGAACGACAAACAGCTTCTCTTTTCGCTTGGACCAATAGTGCACCGATCTGGCGATGAGCTCTTTTCCGGTGCCTGTTTCACCCTCGATGAACACAGAAACCCGAGTGTCGACGACCTTGCGTACCAGTTCGAATGCTGTCGCCATGGGTCTGCTGTCTCCGATGATTCCCTTAAACCTCTCTTTTTCCCGACTCTTAAGATAAATATTCTCGTTCCTCTGCCGCTCCTCGGAAACTCGAAGTTTTGAGAGCAACCTCGCGTGCACCACCGCTTGACTGGTGCTTTGAGCAAGCAGGGCAAGGATATCCAAATCCTTTTCACGAAATATTCCGCTGGAGTCGCGATTGTCGACTTGCAACACCCCGATGATCTCGTCCTGACGCCACAGGGGCACCCCGATGGTTGAGAGAATTTCGGCAGCCATCAGCGAAGCGGTTTCCCCCACTTCACGACGTGCGTCCGCAGCCAATACCGCCGCCCTGTCTTTGACGACCTTCCTAAATACGCTTCGAGTGATCGGGATAGGCGTCCCGGGAATGCCGCCTCCTCGCATGCGGGTTCCCATCGGCACGTAGCGCGCCATCGATGCCGTCGGACTCTCTTCGTGTTCTTTCAGTACGACGGTGACATGGGTCGCTCGACTCAGAAACCGAAACACCTGCGCAGCCGCTACGTCCAGCACCTGATCGAGATCGATCGCCTCGCTGAGTCTCTTTTGTGCCTCGTACAGGCCCTGCAGCAGTTCGCCGTTCGAGGTGAGCGTGTGCGCAAGTTGATCGAATAGGGCGAGGCGCTTCACAGAAACAAATTGCGTGATCTCGTCCGTATCATCGAACGTAACCTGAACCCGCACCGGACATTCCAAATCGCCGAGCTCAAGGATGTCGTCACTTTGCATGAGAAGCTCGCGACCCGGCGCCATCGTCAGATCGATCTTTTCTTCGCCACGGCAAACCCGCGTTCCATTGGTGCTGTGATGGTCTCTGAGCACGTAGCCCTCGACGCTCATCGCAATCGAGACGTGCAAAGCAGAGATGTGAGCGTCCGAAAGAACAAGATCGTTTCCGCGTTCACGACCGACGCGAAGCAGTGGCCCCTCGAGCTGAGTCGAACGTCCCTGCTCCTGCCCCACTAGGATTTCCAGACGGATCATGCACCGCAAATCTTAGCAGTTACCACGCAGGTCGGTCTGTTGATCGTCACGGTTCACGGCGACCTTGGCCTCGTCCACTTCGTGGTCTCCCGTCCGCGGCGCCTAGGACTCCAGACGTAGGCGAAGACGCGCCTGCACAGGCAATGCTTCACGACCAAATACGTTCCAGACGCTTCGACCCTGCTCAGCGACTCTTAGCTCCTCTATCTTGTCGATGGCCTCTTGCGAGCCGTGGACGGCCACTCGATCGAGGGCAGCGAGTGCAGCCAAACGTATTTCTGGACTCGAATCACCTAGCTTGGAAACGAGGGACGAGATCACCGCGGCATTGTCTCGTCCCAGCCTGCCAAGCATAAACGATGCCTTGGAGGCGAGCACCGGATCGGAACTCCTCAGTTTCTCCTGCCAGCAGCGGAGCGCCACATCACACTCCTCTGCAGCATCGAGCATCGGATCGTGACGACCATCTCGAGGGTTCTGCTCTTGGCTCACGTATCGCCGGATGGGCCGCAGCTCCTCCTTGTTTGCCAGCGTCGCGTAGGCCGATGCAGCTGCGATGCGCACATCGGGAATCTGAGCGCGATCGTTCATTTCTTTCTGGAAAAACGGAAGCATCTTTGGGTCGTACGTATGCTTCATGACTGTGAGGAGCTGCACTCGCTTCGCCGCACCGGAAACGTGGTCGGGCAACGCCTCGTATACCGACACCAGTACTTCGCGAAGCGCCTCTCGCTCCGCATCGGGCAGGAGCAGTCGAACCATCGCGATGCAAGCCTGAAGCGCCCGTGCCGAATCACCGGACTCGGTCTCCGCGAGAAGCGGCGGAAACGCCTCAGGTAGCCCGAGTGCGCCGAGGGCGAAAGCTGCTTCGGAACTCACGTGCTGACGAACCGAAGTCTGTGCTGCAGCCCGGGGATTCACCGCACGGACTGCCGCGATGTACGCCTCCGCCAGGTCGTTGGCGTCTTGGTTTTGACCATCGAGGGTACGAAGCAAGGGCCCCAGCGACGGGCGACCGATGCGAACGAGTGCCTCTGCAGCCACATCGTTCATGCGCATGTTGGGCTGACCAAGCCCAAAAAGATACAGCCCGCGGATCATGGAATCTGCCGACTCCGCAAGCCCGAGTTCGCCGAGAGCGACCGCAGCCATTCGATTGATTTGGAAGTCCTGATCCTCACGCTGCGCCATCGCCATCTTCGTCAGCGAAGCAGCGGTGGCCGAATCTCGCATCGCTCGCAAGGAGCGGATCAAAGCGATCCGTAAGCGATTGGCCTGACCGGTAGAGCCACGAACCCGATCCAAAGCTGCCGCAAGCGCTTCGATAACCTTCGACCTCTCGGCCTCAGGAATCTGAATGGATCGAAGGGCCTGCGCCGCTCGAGTCGCATGTGCTTCACTCACCCCGGTCCGGAAACGCAGTGCCTGCACTAAGGAGGGTATGGTTCGCGCGTCCTGCATCTCCGCCATCAAGTCCAGGATCGATTGACCATTCTGGATGTCCTGAGGCGCGTCGAGATATACGTCGTTCATCGGAGCATAGATCGCGTCTGCAATCTTCTTCACCGCCTCCGAGCTTCGATCTCCCTCGTGCTCCGCCAGAGCCTTGGCATACAGTCGGCTGAGATTTGAAATCGCGTTCTGTCGACGTATCGGATCACGCAACTCACTGGCCTGTCCTGCCGGATCATCTGCGTCTGCGTGACACGCAACCAGCGCACAAGAGAAGGACAACGCCGCGATCCAAACCGCTCGCACTCGCAGGTCGCGGTTTGCCGCAAGGTGAGGCGTCCTTGTTTGGAACATGAAGCTTGCTTTGATCATTGCAAAAACCCAAGTCTTCCGGTTCGGCTATGTAGTTTGATACATCGGCTATAGGCGCGGAACTGAGTCACTGTCAACGCAAGCCTCGCTTGAGTCCCCACTTCAAATCAACGGTGCCGCGCGGACCGGTAAAACGCAGCAGAAGGTGCCGGGCCGTTGGGGAAATTATTGGCGCATCGGCTTCGCTTTTGGCTGGAAAGACGATGCGGAACGCGTGCCGAAAAGGGCTCACGCTCGGAAAATACACTTTGTCCGCGGGAGAAGGCCGGCGAATACGCTCGATCGACTCGGGCACGGTTTGGCGACCCTGATCGTCGACAAGCAACACGCGCCAAGCGCTGCTGTTTCGGGTCAGATCTGCTTCTCGGTATTCTTCACCGGTCAACGTCACGAAGAATCGATGGTGCTCTCGGGCATCGTCGAGGGACGCGCGCAACATCTCCGCTCTCGTCTCGGTAGAAACGCCATGGTCGGAAGCGTACCGAACTACATACGCCCATCGAAACTCCCAAGACTCAAATGTTGCAGTCGCGTGCAATACGGTGCTCATGAGACTGAAGGAGAAGTCGTCTGCGTCCCGAGTCCACGTATCGTAAACCCGAGCATAGTCTCGAGGCGTGAAAGAGCGCGGCACAGGGTTCATCGAAAGCTCAGGTGCGGCGCAGCCAGCCGAAGCACACACAGCCAGGGAACATGCGATGGCCGCAAGCGCAAAGCCCGCATGTTTCTGCACATGAACTGTCGTAGATCGAAAGCTCATCGTGTACTCGCAAACGAGTTCCGGTCGTAAAGCGAAGCAAAAGACACCCCGGCATCTCGGATGACCTGCGCCCCCCCTTGAAGACGATCGACAACCGCAACGACGCATTCCGGCTTAAGACCCGCTTCCCTTAGCGTCTGAATTGCATGCAGCGTCGAACCACCCGTCGTGACCACGTCTTCGAGAACCGCAACGGGAGTGTCTCGCGGGAGGTGGCTGTTGCCCTCGACAAGGCGCTTCGATCCATGCCCTTTGGCCAACTTCCGTACGTAGATCGCATCTAGCGATCGACCTTTTTGAAACGAGGTCAAGGCAACCGCCGAGGCAAGTGGACATCCCCCAAGCTCCACTCCAGCGACCGCAAGCGCCGAAGGCGCAAGATCGCGGACTACGTCGAGCATTCGCTCCCCGATCAATGCGTGGCCCTCCGCCAAAAGCACGGTTTGTTTGCAGTCGACAAAAAAGTCGCTGACTTCACCCGAAGAGAGGGTCACGCTGCCCTCTCGATAGCTGTGCGTTCTCAGAAGTTCGATTAGACGATCCATGGCGGCTCGAGCCTAGCAGCTCCGAGCAAGACCGGAACCTTCTACTTCCTGGTGCCGAATACCCGAGCGAGTCTTGGCATTGTGGGAACGGGTGGAGCGTCCGGGTGGTGGCGTTGCTCTCCGCCAGTTGAATCCTGGGCACAGTCAGCCGGTTTGAGGGCGACTTCCGGAGCCATTTCGGCATCGCGAACCACCCTTTCAACCGATGCAGCCTCAACCGATGCAGCCTCAACCGATGCAGCGACCTCCGGAAGGGCACCGACGCTATGCGGCTCGGTAAGCGTCAACATCTCAGCCTGCACGGGGCTTCTACCGCTCGCGTCGCCGCCGAGGGCAGCTGACGCGCTCGGCCATCGACGGGCACCAAACGGGGGGCCTCCGTCCATATCCACCTGCCCGCGAAACAGCGCTCCGGGAACGATAAGAACCTTGGGTGCTACGGCATCTCCAACCATGCGCGCGCCATCATCGACCCGAATCGACTCTTCACCAAAAACATGACCAGCGACGACCCCTCGGACAGTCACGGAACGGGCCCGAATTTCACCTCGGACGGCACCGCTCGAATCCACCATCAACGCTCCGGTAACGTGGATATCACCTTCGACCCGACCGGCGACGATCAGATCCTCGTCGCCGTGAATCGTACCGCGGAGCGCTACTCCGAGAGGTATACAAGAGGGGCGCCTCACAAGCGCACCAACTCTTCCGGAAGGTCAAAATCCATGTAAATCATGCCCTTTAGGGAGCCGCCGTCGACTACCGAAAGCCGCTTTGTCGTGACATCCCCCTCGACGGTCCCTGTCTCTAGGATGCAGACCTCATCGGCACGCACGTCTCCGGTCATTGCCCCCTCCACCGATAGCTCTTTGGTTCGCGTAGGCGCTTGAACCCTTCCCGATTCACCAACCTCAAGTCGCCCATCCACCGAATAGTCTCCCTGAAATCGACCGTCTATTCGCACATCAGCCTCACCGCGAAGATCACCTCGGACATCGAGCTCGGGCCCCAAATAGCCCGCCTCCGATTGGTGGCTCATATCTCTCCATCTCCTGCGAACTGTCCTGCGGACGAAGCCTTTTTGATCCGCGGTCGTCAGGACGCTAACGCAATTCTACAGCCCCGTCGCCTTCAAAGAATGAGCGGTAGTACGAACACCGATGCCCCTCCGAATGTGCGATGGGCGATGGCTCTCCGTAAAGGTCGAGAAACACGAGCTATGGGACGTCTTCGATCGGACACCACTCGCCGAGAGAAGACGAACGTGACAGAGTCTGGTCACCCGTCACGCGAGGCGTGTCGCGTCAGCCGAAAGATGATCTTGTGAGCGCTCAGCCGTACAACGAATCTCCCCTGTGTTCTTACGACCAGCTACTGCTCCCCTTTCAGCGGGCTGAAAAACCGCGCTCAAGATGGCGCGTGGGCACCGAAGCGGAGAAGTTTGGAGTTTTTCGAGACGGCTCCCCTGTTCCTTACGAGGGGGAGCGTAGCATCCGCACGGTTCTCGAAGCGCTCGCAGACAGGCACGGATGGTTCGAAGAGCAGGAGTACGAAGGCGGCCCCGTGGTCGCACTTCGTCGGGGCGATGCGTCGATTACCCTGGAACCAGGAGGCCAACTCGAGCTGTCTGGCGCCCCTCATGCGACGATCCACGCGACCTGCTCAGAGTTTCGGGGACACATGGCGGAACTAAGAGACATCTCCAACGACCTGGGCATCATTTGGCTCGGCCTCGGATTCCACCCCACCGCAACGCAGGATACGCTGCCCACAGTGCCCAAGCTTCGATACCAGGTGATGCGGCACTACCTGCCCACGCGAGGCGCTATGGCTCTCGACATGATGCGCCGAACATGTACCGTTCAGACCAACCTCGACTACTCAGACGAACCGGACGCCATGCGCAAACTGCGACTGTCTCTGGCACTTCAACCAATCGTGACCGCCATGTTCGCAAACAGCCCTTGGGTAGAGGGACGCCACCAGGGCGAACGGTGCCGTCGAGCCCGCGTATGGCTTCATATGGATCCAGACCGGTGCGGACTACTTCCCTTTGCTTGGAATCCCAAGGCAACCTATCGCGACTACGTGGAGTGGGCGCTCGACGTGCCGATGTTCATGGTCAAGCGAGGCGAAGCGCTACATCACAACACCGGCCAGACCTTTCGCAGTTTCATGAACGACGGCTTCGAAGGTGTGAAGCCCAATCTAGGAGACTGGGAAACGCACCTAAACACCTTGTTTCCGGAAGCGCGCCTCAAAAAGACTTTGGAGCTTCGCGGCGCGGACGCTCAGGACACGTCGCTGGTAAGCGCCCTTTCTGCGCTGTGGAAAGGCCTGCTGTATGACGATCGAGCGATGGATAAGGTCGAGGCCTTGATCGAGGGCTGGAGCTACGAGGCTGTGGAGGCGATTCGCCCCGAGATCGCGACTTCGGCGATCCGCACGAATTTGTACGGGCGTCCTGTACTGGAATGGGCGAAGGAGATTCTCGAGATCGCGTCATTCGGTCTGCGAGAAGCGTCCCACCTCGATCGCCACGGCGAGGACGAAACGATTTACTTGAAGACGCTTCAGTATCTCATCGATAGCGCATCCTGTCCGGCCGACCGACTCCTAGAGAAGGTGGATCCCAAAGCCGAACTGCTGGGCGAGATTCTCGCGCACGCCGAGGTGCATACGAGTTCCCAAAAGTCCAAGGCGCATCAAGAGACGGTGACGTCGCCCCCAACTGCATCGCCCTAGCCCTCGGTCAACTAAGCGCCAGGTCAGCTCGGCGCGTCAAATGAGCACTAGGTCCACTGAGCACTAGGTCAAATGAGCGCTAGGTCCACTGAGTGCTAGGTCCACTGAGTGCTCGGCGCGATTCGCACAGAGATTCTTTCAGTCTGATTGCGATTCGACCGTAATCGCTACCCATGCGCGCTTGCCCGCCTTGACGACATAGCGTCCGCCCGACTGAAGCACGGCATCCATCGAGGTCACCCGAGTTCCATCGACCTCGACTGCGCCCTGCTTGATACGACGACGCGCATCACTTGTACTCGAAGTCACCCCAGCCGATACCAGGGCCTTGGGAAGCCAGATCGATCCTTGCTCCTGCGCGATAACAGAATGCTCGAGCAAGTCTTCCGGCACCTGACGCTGAGCGAACTGTGCCTCCCAGCGTCGATGCGCATCTTCCGAGACACGATGATCGTGATAGCGAGAGACGATTTCCTTGGCCAAAGCGACCTTAGCCGCCTTGGGGTGGAGCTGCCCAGAGGCACAATCTGCACGACGTGCCTGAATTTCTCTGCTCGAAAGCGTAGACAGCAGATCGTAATATCTCCACATCAGCGGGTCGGAAATGCTCATCAGCTTCCCAAACTGTTGAGAAGCGCTTTCCGAGACTCCCACATAGTTGTCGAGCGACTTGCTCATCTTGTCACCGACGATGCGACCCTCCTCCACTCGGGCATTGAGGCCCTCCAGCAAGGGGGTCGTCATCACGACCTGAGGCTTCAATCCGCTCTCACGCATTAGATCGCGTCCGACGAGCAAGTTGAACAGTTGATCCGTGCCGCCAAGCTCAACATCACAGGCCACGGCGATCGAATCGTATCCCTGAGCAAGCGGGTAGAGCAGCTCGTGAAGAGAGATCGGCAGATGCTTCTCCGCGCGGCGCTTGAAGTCATCACGTTCCATCATGCGAGCAAGCGTATATTTTCCGGCAAGTCGAACGACGTCGGAGAACTGCATCTTGTCCAGCCACGATGCGTTGTAGACGATCTCAGTCCGTTCCTCATCCAGCACTTTGAACGCCTGCTCTGCGTAGGTGCGTGCTCCTTCGGCAATCTCTTCGAGAGAAGGGGTCGGACGCGTCTGACTCCGACCCGTCGGATCACCAATGCGCGCGGTGAAATCCCCGACAATGAACACGACGCGGTGCCCAAAGTCTTGGAACTGTCGGAGCTTATTCATGAGCACCGTATGACCCAGGTGAAGGTCGGGTCGCGTCGGATCAAAACCGGCCTTCACCCGAAGTGATCCACCGTCACGCAATCTGTCGATGAGCTCTTCATCGACATGGCAGTCGACGGTGCCTCGACGCAACTCTTGCAACTGGTCCGACGCGTTCATGCAGCAGCTAAAAGCGAAAAGTGCTCGTGAACGGAGGACAAGTCAAACGGCCGCGGAGTCCGGCATCTTAGTCCATGTCGTCGTCGTCGTCGTCGTCGTCGTCGTCGATCGGAGAGGGATTGGCGTTGACCAGCTCCTTTAGTTCCTTACCGACCTTGAAGAACGGAAGACGTTTTTCAGGCACTGAGACGGGCTTGCCGGTCCTCGGATTCCTACCGCTGTAGGGCTCGTAGTGGCGAACGGTAAAGCTACCGAACCCCCTTATTTCGATGCCCTGGCCTTCTTCCAAAGACTCTATCATCGAATCGAAAACACAGTTCACGACGTACTCGGCGCGACTCTTGGTGATCTTCGTGCGTTGTGCGACGGCATCGATGAGCTCGGATTTGGTCATCCCCGATCCTCTCAGCAGCAGCGTAAAAGGTATGATCCTCTAGCCCTCATGGTCAACAGCGATTTCGGACACTTCTGCGTGACTCGGACAACGCACGGAGTTCATCTAACCCAAACTGCGCTCGAACGCGCTATACTTTGGCCGCGTCACGCCTGTTCGGAATCGACCTCGAAAGGCCTCAAGGAGTGTACGAACCATGAATGACGGTGTGGATCCCCGCGCACGGGATCTTGGCGATCGTGCGGAACTCGGTTTGGAACGTCCACGGACTTCAGCTGCCGAAATCGAAAACGACGAGGAGACACTAAAAAAAATAGGCCGCAAGACGACGATATTCGGGAGAGTAAGTGCGTTTTTGATCGTCGGAGGAGCGATCTTGCTCGGCTTCGTCGGCTGGGAAGCAAATGAAGAGTACGAAGCGAGAATGGATGGTTTCGACGCCATCGACCGCGCCGAGCCACCTCTCGATGGCCCGGCAGTGCTCGCCAAGCTTCGCTCGATCCTCGCCACCTCGAGCCATGACGATGCGCGCTCGAGAGCCATCAAGAACCTCGGCCATCTTAGAGATGTCGATTCGATGCCGCTCTTTATTGAAAACCTAGCGCGGAAGGGCCCGGTGCGACGAGATGCAGCATGGGCCATCGGGCGGATCGGATTACCCGATGCCGACGTCGCACGAGAAGCGCTCTTGTCCCAAGTCAGCAGCCTCGACGCACGAGACGAAGCTCAAGTACTTTGGACCCTCGCACTACTCGAGGAAACACGTGCAGCCGACACGATTCTGGCCGCGTTTCGTGCGGGTCGGTTTTCAGATATGGACGACTTTGATGCAGCGGTCCTCATCCGTGTGCTCGGTCCAGAAAGACTGAGTTCCGAAGCACTGATGACGCATGAGTCGGATTCTATAAGGCTGCTGACCGCTCACGCCCTGGCCGAAGCGTCGAACCCTTCGGTTGCCGACGCGCTCACTCGAATGCTCGAAGCAGAACTGCAACGACCAGAAGATCAACAGCAAACCGAGGTAATTCGAGCGATCGCAGGGGGCCTGGGTCGCGCGGGCGATCCCTTGGGGGCACGAGCGCTGTTCGATTTGCTGCATCGAAAACCAACCCTTCGCGCCGCAGTTTTGGATGCTCTAGCCAAGTCTACAGCGGGACCACAGCTTGCGGCACTGATGGTCGAAACGCAGGACGTAGGCATTCAGCGTGACCTCGCTGATCTGGTCGCGAAAAGTCATGACGATCGCGTCATCGACGCCCTTGTTGCACTTCTTGAACATGAAGAAGGCGAGCTTCAGAAGATCGCTGCTCTCGGATTGGCGGAGCTCAGCGACACACGGGCTGCGCCAACCCTGTTCAAGCTTGCTGTGGCGGAAGACCGAGCAACGTCAGACGCGGCACTCGAAGGGTTGATCAAGATCGCAGGGCCAGAAAATGCGGCGGAGCTTATCGAACTACTCCAAAAGCTTGAAGGCTCACAGGCAGCGGTGATTCGCGCTCTTGGCGCCACCGGTGATTCGAGCACGACGGCGTCCGTGTTAGAATATCTGACAAAGTACGACGGCAAAGATCAGGAAGCAGCATCGCGCGCCTTGGCGCTACTGAATACGGATCCCGGATTCGACGCCCTGAGAACTCGGATTCGACGTCCTCCGGCGATCAACATGGCCGCTACCAGCTCGGTGGAGCGCCGCGTGCGGAACGAAAAACTGCGCTCAAGCCGCAGAGCCGCCATCCAGGCGATCGGCCTATTCGAGCGTCCCGAGGTGAGCCCCGATCTTCGCTTCATCGTGGAGGACCCGAAAGACGACTACGAACTTCGGGCTCTGGCGGGGGAGGCCCTTGGACGATGCGCATCCAACGAGCAGCTGGTCGAAGTCATCCTCAAGATTTTAGATGAAAACACCGATGCGCCGGCAAGACGATACTACCTGCGAGGCTTGTGGAGAACGCCAAGACCCGAGATTTCTTCCAAGCTGCTGGATTTGATGCGCAGCACCAGCGATCCTGAAGTGCGTCGCGCTGCGGCTTTAGCAATCGGCTACGGAGGAAACCCAGAAGTAGATCAAGCCCTGGCCGCGATGCTCCGTAACGACGAACTGCGCCGAGACGCCGCATTGGCCATCGTCCTCAGCGGAAGTATCGAAAATGCACACGCCCTTGTTCAGACCCTACTCGCTCATCGGGACATGAGAGAACTGGTGCAGGAACGAGTGACCAATACCGAAAACGACCGATTCAATGTCGTCACGGCTTACATGTTCGATAGCGAACAAATATGGAGACGGATCGAGACGGCACACATTCTTCGCGTTGGAGCTGAAGGCCGAAGCTTTGGCTACGCTTGGAACAAGGTGCTCAGCGTGCTTCAGAACGGCTGGGATGGCGTCGGCGGCCTGAATCGCAGAGAGATACGAGCTCGTCTCTGGAGTGCACTGCGCGCACCAGAGCCTGCAAAACGAAGACGGGCAGCGGAGGTTCTTGGAGCGATTTCCGAGATCGGATTGCTGCTTCGAGCCAGAGATGAGGCAGGGGTCGGTGCAGCAGAAGCTCGAAGCGTGCTATTTGCGATGAACCAGCGATCTCAGTGAGGAAACCAGATGAGGTTGCATTCTACTTGGCTCAAGGCCGGAGTTGCGGATCGAAAGCGTTCTTCACAATTTCGGCTCGAGATCTTACGCCAAGTCGCGATCGGTACCGGCCGCCCGACTGAACTCGGAGCCCGTTGGTTCGTAGTCCGTCGAGTTGAGCGCATGCATCACGTCCCTTAAGACGTCTTCTGTACCTTCCAGGCCGACCGCATAGCGAACCAGACCCTCCCCGATACCCAGCACGCTACGCCCTTCCGGCCCTAAATCGTAGTAGCTCATCAACGCCGGCTGCTCGATGAGCGAATCCACGCCGCCGAGACTGGGTCCGATCTTCGGTATCCTGCAGGCATCGACGAAACGCCCCACCTCTTCTAGCGTTCCTTCTACATCAAACGTGACAACGCCACCGAACCCCGTCATCAACCTCCGAGCCACGGCAGCGTCAGGGTGGCTGTCGAGTCCTGCATACCAAACTCGCTTAACCCGCGGATGCTCTTGCAACGCTGCAGCAAGCGCGCTGGCGGTACGATTCTGTTGCGCGACCCGAACCGCTAGCGTCTTCATACCTCGGTGGATCAACCATGCTGCATGGGGATCCAATACGGCGCCGAGCACATGTCGCAGTTCTCGAATCAGCGATATGAGACCGGACGCTCCAGCGACTACTCCTCCGAGAACATCATTATGCCCTCCGAGGTACTTTGTCGCGCTGTGCACCACCAAATCGATCCCGTACTCCGCCGGGCGCATATTGATCGGCGTTGCAAAAGTGCTGTCGATCATAGACTTGACTCGATGTTCCCGACAAAGCTCCGCCAAACGGGGCAGGTCTACAACACTCTGATAGGGATTGGTCGGAGCCTCGCTGATCACCAGCTTCGTATTCGGCCTCAGAGCTTGCTCTAACGCCGCAAGATCTGCCGAGGGCACCACAGTGTGCTCTACATTGAACTTTACCAAGAAATCACAAACAAATTGGCGCGTTCTCCGGTAACAGTCAGAGAACAAAACCACGTGGGAACCCGAACGTACAAGCGCCATGATTCCCGTCGTCACCGCGGCCATACCTGACGAAAATGCAACGGCGTCCACACAGCCTTCGAGCTTCGCTACCTTGGATTCCACAAGTCGAACGGTGGGATTGCCGTATCGACCGTACTCTTCCCGCTGAACGCCCCCCTCCATGAACGCCACAACTTCCGAAGTGGTTCCGAACGTGTAAGTCGCCGTCTGATACAGAGGAGGGGCCAGTGTATCGTGCGGGTGGTCTGGAGCCTCTCCGCCCTGAACTACCTCAGTGTATGGGAAACATTGCGTCTGTTTTGGCGACATCTTGAACCGAACATAATCCAGTAAATACCGACGCGCTCGCCTCGAACCGACTCCGTGAGACACTCCCGCTTGCTCGAACCTAATTCGAGAGGTATGTTTCTTATCGGCAAGAGGCAATTTTATATGGGTACCCGGGTGTTTGTAGGCAACTTGTCCTGGTCCACGAGCGAGGACAACCTGCGAGTTTTTTTCGAACAAGAAGGAAAACGAGAGGTCGTCGATGTACGCATCATCAACGACCGAGAAACTGGCAAGTCGCGAGGCTTTGGTTTCGTCGAATTCGCGAACGATGACGGTGCACGCTCCGCAATCGACGACTTGAACGGTCAGGAACTGGAGGGTCGTCAGGTCGCCGTGAAGGAGGCGCACGCCAAGGATGATCGGGGAAGCGGTCCGCCAAGAGGCGAGCGCCGAGACCGGCGCGGAAGATCTTTTGAACCGAGAGACGGCATTGCAAGACCGCCACGCGACCGAGGAGCTCCACACAGGGAACGCTCCTTTGGCGGACGCGATTCCCGAAGCGATCTGCGTGGCAGTGGTAGATCCGGCTCCGAAGGCTACAGCAACGAAGACCGACGGGGTGGCGGAGACCGACCTAGAGGCGACGATCGATCACGAGGAGAGTACCGACGGCGTGACGGCGGGGGTAGCAGAGGCGGCCCTAGAGCCCTCGATGTCCAGCAGGAAGATGCAAGAAGTGCAAAAGCCGACTGGAATGGTGGCAAACGAAGGCGACCTCCCCGTCAAGACAAGGAGAATAAAGAAGAGCAGTCGTCAGACTACTCGGATTACGATGATGACGACGGCTGGAACTGAACGGTGATTTTGACCCCTTCGAAATAGATTTTGGAGGGGTCGTTAGCCGAATTGCAAAAGGCAGATTGACAATTTGATTCAATCTGCCTTTTGCAATTCTGTATTTACTTTGTGAACGTGAGACTTCTATTTTTACTAGTGACCCTGTTCCCTGTCGATTCCTGGATGGCTGGGATCGCCGGGTTCGTGTCTTAGGTTTCCAGTGACGTAGGTTCCATCGTGTCCTGGAATAGACATGAGCGTTTCTTTATCGTAGATAAAATGTGCTCGCTTGGTGGAGGGTGGCATATGCATACCGGTATCCATTCGAATCGCGTCGCACGGACACGCTTCCACGCAATAACCGCAAAAAATACAGCGTAGTTCGTCGATAACGAACACTTCTGGGTATCGCTCATATCCGTAACGCGGATCATCCGGCTGATACTCGGCAGGCTCGATGTGTATGCACTGCGCAGGACATGCGGTACTGCAACACAGACAGGCAACACATCGAGGCGATCCATCCGTTCGATGGGTGAGTCGATGAATCCCTCGGAACCGTTCGGGATATTCTCTCTGCTCTTCTGGATACCGTACCGTAGCTATCTCGGTATTCTCTGGCCTCGAGAACGTATTCTTGAAAAAGCGATTCATCGTGAGCCCCAGACCTTTGGCGATCTCAGGAATGAATGCTTGCTCTGCTATGGTCCGTTTCGGCTTGCGAATGACCTTTGTTTTTACAACAGCCACGTTCACCTCTCGATAAGGAGCAGTACAACTCCGGTGGCAACAACGTTTAATAGGGCTAGCGGTAAGATATACTTCCAACAAAGCGCCATGATCTGGTCGTAACGAAATCGGGGAAGACTCCATCGAATCATAAGCTGGAACCAAATCAAGAGAGATACCTTCACAATAAAGGTGAGCGTCTGCAAAGCGATCACCACGATGTGCGGAAGTGAACCGTCCCAGTAGACAGCGTACCCACCTACGGAGAAATCGAGCGCGTACCCGAAGAACTCGAGACCGCTGCGATCCAGTAGCGGCAAGTCCCAACCGCCGAAAAATATCGTCGTCGCCAATGCCGAAAGAACGACCACTTCGATGAACTCTCCCATGAAGAACATGCCGAACTTCATGCCGGAGTACTCGGTAAAGTATCCACCGACCAGTTCGCTCTCTCCTTCAGGAACGTCGAACGGTATGCGCTTGGTCTCGGCGATTGCTGCCGTGAAGTATAGGAGGAATGCGACGGGCTGAATGAAGATGCCCCACACGTGGCGATGCTGCCAAAGAACCATGTCCTCTAGACGCAGAGTGTCGTAGATCATGAAACAGCCGACTAGGGTTAGTCCAAGCGCAACTTCGTAACTAACCATCTGACCTGCAGCGCGAAGACCTCCAAGCAGCGAATATTTATTGTCGCTCGCGTATCCGGCTATTGCAGCGCCGACCACTCCTGTGCCTGCGAGTGCGAAGACAAATAGAATGCCCACGTTGAGTTTCGCCACCTGCATGGGAATAGCGACTCCAGTTACGCTTCCATGCACGGGTAAGGCGTTCCAAAGGTATTCGAGATACAGCGTATCTGCGAAAGGAATGACCGCGAAGGTTCCGATAGCGGTCACCAGCGTGATCACCGGAGCAAGACTGTGAAGCAGGCGATCGGCTTTTGCTGGTACAAAGTCTTCCTTCCAAATCATTTTCAGTGCGTCCGCGAGCGGATGCAGCAAACCGGCCAATTCAATCTTTCGCCCAAAGAGGCGAAATCCTGCTCGATGGGGTCCGACTCGGTCTTGGATCATCGCGCTCTGCCGGCGCTCAGCCCACACAAGAACCGGAGCAAAAGTGAAGATGATCACGAGCACAAAGCCAATTTTGGCTGCGGTTGAAATAAGCAGAGTAGCTGTGTCCATTATACCGTGGCTCCTGCAGCAGCTGCAGAGTCTGACGACTGAGCCGACACGGAACTCGTCGACTCATTCAGTAGCGCGCGCAGCCCCTTGATGTTCGAAAAGCCCAATTCGCGTCCCATTTCCGCAGCCAAGGTGGCGATCGCTTTCCAAGCAGGCTGCACTCCTGGGGGTGCCGGAACCGCCCTTCGGAACTGCTGGTCGAGGCCGTCACGATTCCGAAAAGTCCCAAAGTCTTCAAGCCATGAAACAGTCGGGATAACCACCGAGGCGACTGTCGTGAATGCGCTCTCGTTGCTTGCCAGATTCACGATTGCTTCGAGCTCACCAAGCGCGCTCAGTTGCTGAGCGAACTCAGTACTTGCAGAGCCAAGTAGCAACACCGCCTCGATCTCCTTTGCTGCCACGTCTCGCATGAGATCGTTCAAATTGCGATCGATCTCGCGACCCGCCGCATGAGTGACTCCTGCCCGATTGGGGTTTTGGTCCGCACTGCGTAAAATATCGTCGCCGACCCAATCGGGGCGCGCATTGACGTAGAGCTTTGAGGTGCCCAGTGTTTCAGCAAAGCGTACCGCAGCGAAGTTGTCTTCGGAGGAGCGTAGCGCAGAGAGAACCACGGCAATGCGTGAGGATTCTACGGCGCTGAAACGAGCCGCGGCTTGCCGAATCGACTCGGTAGGAGAACACCCTTCCCGCTCGTCTCCTCGGCCGATCAGGCCACCGTACATTCGGCCTTCGTGAGCCGAAATGTAGGTCATCATACCGTCGTCACACATCCAGTGCTGATTCACTTGAGGATTGTCACGTGGTCGCAAACGATAAACTTTGCCGTAACGTGGATCGTGATCTGCGTGAGCGTTGCATCCGGTGGCACAACCTGGACACACAGTCGGTGAGGCTTTCAAGAACCAAACGCGCGCTTTGAACCTGAAGTCTCGGCTGGTAAGGGCTCCAACCGGACAGACATGCTCTGTCATCAACGTGTATCGGTGATCTAACTGACGTCCCGGAGCCAACACGATCTCGTTGCGATTTCCCCTTTCACGCATGTCGAGCACGGGATCTCCAACAAGTTCCTCGCAGACGCGAATACACCTCGTGCACATAATGCAGCGCTCGGCGTCGTAAACGATGGTGGGACCGAATCGAACGCCTTTTGGTTTGTGTACCGGTTCAGTTCGCTTTCGCTTTAGGGAAGTCTGATGGTCCAGCCAATAATCTTGAAGCTTGCACTCGCCTGCCTGGTCGCAGATCGGGCAGTCCACCGGATGATTCAGAAGCAAGAACTCTTGCACCGAAGCCCGCGCGTTCGCCACGTCGGGTCCAGCGGTGTCGATTTCCATTCCGGCTTGCGCCTCGATTTGACATGCAGGCTGCAGCTTTGGTTTCGTCTCGGGCAAAAAAGCCTTCTTCTTGGCGTTCCACTTCAGGATAGGCATTTCCATTTGGCGCCCGCTCTTGATGTGGACGAGACACATCCGACAGTTGGCCGCAACGCTTAAACCTGGATGCCAGCAATAGTGGGGAATCTCGATCCCTTGTCGCCACGCGGCTCGAATGATCGTATCCCCCGGTTCGAAGGGCACCGGCTTGCCGTCTATTGTTATCTTCGTTTCCTCAGGTGAATGCTCCATCACCGATCGCACTCCCCACCGATCATATTCACCGAACCAAACGTCGGAATAATGTCGGCGACCATATCTCCGATTATCATTTCGCGACACGCCTGCAGGTTGTACCAACAGGGCGGTCGCACTCGAACACGGTAGGGCGTGCCGCTTCCATCAGATACGATGAAGAAACCAAGCTCTCCATTTGCACCTTCCGTGTGACTATACACCTGACCGGGCGGAGGCTTGACCCCCTCCATCACCAGCTTGAAATGCGAGATGGTCGCCTCGATCGTGTCGTAGACTTCGTTCTTTGCCGGCAGTAAAAAACGAGGATCGTCGACGGACACCGGGCCACTGCCCGGCATTTGCTCGAGAGCCTGCTCGATGATTCGAATCGACTGCCGGATCTCCTCCATCCGGACCATGAATCGATCCCAGTTGTCTCCGTCTTCTCCGACTGGAACCTCAAAGTCGAAACGGTCGTAAACCAGGTAGGGATCATCACGCCGGACGTCGTAGTCCAGCCCAGACGCGCGAGCTACGGGACCGGTGACTCCGTACTGAATCGCCCGCTCTTTCGGCAGAATCCCGGTGCCCTGGGTGCGATCGAGGAAGATACGATTCTTCAGGAGCATCGTTTCTGTTTCGATCGTGACCTTACGAATCTCAACGAGAACGCCTCGAACATCCTCGATAAAGTGTTCGGTGGGCGGATGCGCCATTCCACCGACTCTGCCGAAGCTATGAGTCAACCGAGCCCCAGACTCTTTTTCTAAAATATCCCAAATCCAATCGCGAACCTTCAGGATCCATAGAAACGGAGTAAAGGCTCCAAGCTCCATGGCAGTCGCGCCATTGCATGTAAAATGGTCGCAGATTCGGGAAAGCTCTCCGAGGATGACTCGGTAATACTGGCCCCTCTCTGGGACCTGCAGCTCGCAGAGTTTTTCCACTGCGAGCGCAAACCCTACGTTGTTGAGCATAGGCGACACATAGTTGAGCCGGTCCGCATAGGGGAACACTTGATTCCAGGTCCCTCGTTCGCAAGACTTCTCAAAACCGCGATGCAAGTATCCTGGTTGAATATCGACGTTTAAAACGGTCTCTCCCTCGAGATCGAGAACCATGCGAATCGTTCCGTGCATGGCCGGATGACTAGGCCCCATATTGAGGCGCATCGGATCGGTATGCAGCTCGAGTGCACCTTCTTCTTCATCCAGGAGGTCATCGATTGGCTCCATGGTTACTCCTCACTCGTCACTTCTGCAGGACGCGTTTGGGACGTGAATTCGTCACTATCGCTTAAGGTACGTCTTTGACCGGAATGAAGCGCGATCGACGGGGAGACTTGCTGGTCCTGCCCCTTCAGTCGGTTCGACCAGTCCACTCGTCCAAAGGGCTGACCTTCCTCGATCCCGAACGGGGGCAGCTTATGGATGTCTTCAGCATTTCGGTAGGGCACTAGGGGCTGAGCTCGATCGATAGGATAGTCTTTTCTCAACGGATGCCCCTCAAACTCATCGTACATGAGAATACGTCGAAGATCGGGGTGACCCTCAAAACGGATTCCGAACATGTCGAACACCTCGCGCTCTGCCCAGTCAGCGCCTGCCCACACCGTAGAAAGCGTAGGAGCGATTTCGTCTTCCTCGAGCTCCGTCCAGAGCAGAATCCGCTGCTTGCTCTTCGTTGAGCGAACGATGAGTACCAAGTCGAACCGAGCAGCGTCGATCGATCGCTCGGGATAATCCACCGCCGTAAGGTCGATAAAATGGTCAAACGCCAAGACGTCGTCGTCGCGGAGAAAATTAGCGACCTTGTGCCAGGAAGCCGGAGAAACCTGAGCGCGTGCGTCGCCTCGGAACACCTCAGTTTTGATTACTTCAGCTTCGCAAACCTGTTCAAGGCGCTTCAAACTAGCTTCGGTCATTGAATTTCGTATGCTCCGGCCTGAGACTTCGGTCTCGGCTTGGGTTGCGGTCTCGGCTTAGTTTACGAGGCGCTGGATACGGTCTCGGTTGAAGATTCAGCAGCCTCGGGCTGCGCGTTCACCCCAGCTCGAATGACTGTGCCTTCTGGGTACACTGCTGTTCTACCCTCCTCGCGGCGCACTTTTGGCCGGATCTGTGCGAGCTTAGGCACCTCTCGAGGCGGAACGACGATGGGTTCTGAAGACCCTGCCTGAATTTTTTCCTGCAGCAGCATGAGCGCATCGAGGACAGCTTCCGGTCGCGGAGGACAGCCTGGAATGTACACGTCTACCGGAATGATCTTGTCGACGCCGGGTATGGTGGTGTAGTTGTCGTAAAATCCCCCGCAAGCAGCGCAAGTTCCGAAAGATACGACCCACTTCGGCTCTGTCATCTGCTCGTAGATTCGCTTCAAAACCGGCCCTTGGCGTTGGCTGATCGTGCCCACAACCCAGAGTACATCCGCCTGGCGGGGGCTGAAGCGCGGTGCCTCCGCTCCGAAGCGAGCGATGTCGTTGCAGGGAGACGCGGTCTGCATGAACTCCATGCCACAGCAGGCAGTCGCGAAAGGATACTGAAATAAAGAGTATTTTCGCGCCCAAGCGATGAGCTCGTCGAACTTGGTCGTAAACGCGTTGCTCTCGCCCGATTTGAGGCGAATTGTCTGGCCCAGTCCCTCGGCGCTGACCGTGCCAACGTCATCCCCTTGCGTACCGCCATCGCCAAGGGACACATCGCGCTTGTCTGTAGTGTTCACTGCCATCGTCGTATGCTCCAGCTCTGCGTGTTTACTCCCACTCGAGCGCCCCTTTCTTCCACTCGTAGACCAGGGTCACTCCCAGTATCGCAAGAAACGCTGTCATCGCGAGAAAGCCAACCCATCCCAGGTCGCGAAAGTTACCCGCCCACGGGTAAAGAAAGACCGCTTCTACATCGAAAACCACGAATAAGATTGCTGTCATGTAGAACTTGACACTGAGACGCAGGTGGTTGGCACCGGTGGTTTCTGAGCCCGATTCGTATGGGATCATCTTCTCTTCCGTCGGCTTTTTCGGTCCGAGCAGAGAAGTCAGCGAAAACATACCCAAAGCGACGATTAGCGCGACCAGCAGGATAAGAAATACGGGCAGGTAGACCGGAGTCATAATCGGGACGCTCCCCCAACCGAGTCGGGCGTTCTGAACACCATATCAGAGGCCGATCGAAACGATCCTTGTCGCCGAGGTGTTTAGTATCGCGGTGATGCGCTGTCAATATTGGGAAAAGTGTCGTTGAAGGGAAAAACAGAAAAGAAGTCGGTTCACCCTTCAAGCGCGATTGGTTGCGGACGTTCTAAGCAACTACGACCGAGCGAACAATGCGCTCCGGACAACGGCAAACCAGTCGCGAGACTGGGACGCAAAGCCACGGGTCTCCAAGAGATAGCCGGGTTACCGAAGGAAGAAGCATGAAATCAAAGCTTTACGCCCTGCTCATCGCCGGAGCATCGTTGAATTTAGGGATCGCTGCCAACCCGGCAGAGGCGTACACTGTAAAGCGTACCGAATCAGGCGACATCATCCGGTGGCATAGCGATCTCATAGTTATCAGCATCAGCGAGGAAGCCCGTGCAGAGTTCGGTACACTATTGGAACGCGCGGCAACGGAGGCCTCTTACGCCTGGGCGGGTCTGGATAACGTTCCGACGATCGAGATCCGTGATCGAGATCCCGGACCCTTGGGATATCACCCCGGCCGCTCACGAAACGGGATCTACGTCACCAGCGAGTGGCCCTTTGAAGAGACGCGTCTTGCGGTAACTATTTCGACGTACGACCAAGGCACCGGCCGGCTTCTCGATACCGACATCCTCATCAACGGAGCGCTGGCCTTTACAGACGCGGCCGCACAGAACCCGACCCAGTCCACACTCGTCGCCGACGTGCAGGGAGATCAGCCGCTCCAGGCGAATGCCCACGACTTAGAAGCGGTCTTGACCCATGAAATGGGCCACGTGCTCGGCCTCGGGGAGGACGACGCGTCACCCACCTCGACGATGTATCCCCGAATCGCGCCAGGAGAGGTCCACCAACGGACCATTGAAGAGAGGGATATCCTCGGTGCCACCGAAGCCTACGCCACCATGGTTCCAGATGATGCCGCCACGGGCTGCAGCGGTGCACACGTAGCCCACTCGCGTCCAGCCCCAAACTCACTTCTGTGGCTGGGCGCAGCATCGCTTTGGATCTTCGTGCGTATGCGCCGGTGGCTCCCCGTTGCCGTGGGCATCACCTTCGTGCTGTTGCCTCAGGTGATGGGCGGCGTCGAAAGTCCAGGCGGAAACCAGATTCGAAACCCCAGCGTGGTCACCATGAGTTCTGGGCACGATCACGTAGCGCACGATCACTTTGAGGAACATCTGCAACTTCACGGCGTGAAATTGCACTAGCGTGGCGCCTTCCGCACGAGATAAGTCACGCAGCGACACTGGCAAAAGACAATGCAAGCCGAATCGTAGCGCAAACTAGAGTTTTGGCCTAGGCTCCCGCGAGCTTCGGGCTTGAGTCGCCGACTCGCCGCCCAAACTTCGCCTGCCACAACGACGTTGTGGTGTAGCGAATATAGTTCCGCCTAGAATTCCAGGTTAGTTGCTCCAGCCAAACCAACTGCAACCTAGCGCGCCAAAAACGAAAAAAGGAAACCCAATGCGACGGTTGCTCATCAGCACCCTGCTGTGGATGGCCACCAACGGGGCGATGGCCCAGGAGGCCGAACTCACGCCAAAAGAGTCCTCACTATTCAATTCAGTCGACGACGTGCTGGCTGATTACGTGGTGCATCCCATCGGGTCTATATTTTTCGCAGATCTTTGGTTCTGGGACAACGGACCGAACGCGTTGCGATCTCGATGCATGGCGTCTGACCTGCCCTTGTCGGGTGGTCTATCCACTTCGGATTGCGACCAGATGGCCGATTGGACCCGTAGTCCTCTCGATGCCTGTAAAGCCTCTGGGATTTCAGCCCAGACGTGCACGAAGGTGGTCGAAACCAAGGCGACATCGGCGGTCGCCTACTGCGTTGCCGCAGACCGCAGTCCGACTCTCTGCGACAAACTCGGTGCTTCACTGAGCACAGCCGGCACAGAGCGCTCCGAGGGCCAAGGTTCCGAACAACTCTGCGCCGAAGTGTTTTCCCAAGCGGAATGTGCCGCAGTGTTCGAAGCAGAAAGCGACGCCGCCGCCTTTTGTTTGGGCTCCGGCGCAGCTGCAGAGACCTGCCGGGACGTTTCTACTGGGGTTTCGTTACCGCTCATCGTCGCATGGCTCGTGCTCGGAGCGGTGTTCTTCACCTTTCGCTTCCAGTTCATCAGCATTCGAGGCTTCGCTCATGCGATCGCGATCACTCGAGGCGCCTACCACGACCCCGACGAGGAAGGCGAAGTCAGTCACTTTCAAGCCCTGAGCTCCGCTCTTTCCGCCACCGTGGGTCTCGGCAACATCGCAGGCGTCGCGGTCGCTGTCGGAGCTGGTGGACCCGGTGCGGTCTTTTGGATGGTCGTAGCCGGGTTTTTCGGCATGAGCAGTAAATTTGCTGAATGTACTCTGGGTCAGATGTATCGGAGGGTGGACGCCAAGGGAACGATTTCTGGCGGGCCGATGCGCTACTTAGAGAACGGGCTCGCCGATTTAGGCCTCCCTCGCCTTGGACGTGCACTTGCGATCCTATTTTCCGTGATGTGCGTGGGCGCCAGTTTCGGTGGCGGAAATATGTTTCAGGCGAACCAGAGCTGGGCACAACTGGCAAAGGTTACGGGCTGGGAGGACAGCTCGATGGCACCTTTGATATTCGGCTTGGTGCTTGCGACCTTGGTAGGCACCGTGATCATCGGAGGTATCAAGAGGATCGGGCAGGTCGCGGGCATCGTGGTACCGGCCATGTGCGTCCTCTACTTGCTGGCAGGCTTCTTCATCTTGATCACCCACAGCAGCGAAGTTCCCGCCGCATTCGGTAAGATCATCGGCGAAGCGTTCACTCCACAAGCCGGCTTTGGAGGCATGCTCGGCGTTTTGGTTCAGGGGTTTCGACGCGCCGCGTTTTCTAACGAGGCAGGTGTCGGCTCTGCATCGATCGCGCATTCTGCGGCCGCAACCAGCGAACCCGTCCGCGAAGGCATCGTGGCCCTGCTCGAGCCCTTTATCGATACGATCATCGTATGCACGACTACCGGACTCGTGATCGTCATCACCGGCGCCTATCTTGAGCCAAGCGATGGGGTGGTGATGACCTCCAACGCGTTCGGATCCGTCATCGATTGGTTCCCTTACGTATTGACCTTTGCTGTACTTATGTTCGCCTTCTCCACCATGATCTCTTGGAGCTACTATGGTGAACGCTGTTGGGCCTACCTGTTCGGAATGAGTGGCTCCCTTGTGTACAAGGGTCTCTTTCTGGTCTGCGTTGTACTCGGGTCGATATTGGAACTCGGCAGCGTTGTGGATTTCTCGGACCTGATGGTTTTGGGTATGTCGTTTCCAAATATCCTGGGGGCGGTATTGCTCTCCGGGATGCTCAAAAAGAAACTCGACAGCTACTGGAGACGCTACCGAAGCGGTGAAATGAAACCGCACAGCCCCGAGAGCTCATCCTGAAACGCACAAATTCGCTAGGTTCTCGGGACTTACGCTAGAGCAACCTCTACCTCCCGAGATGCGTGTCCTGTTCTGTATTCGCACTCATCCAGACATTGCATACTGTATGTCAGAACATTCCTTAGGAATGTCCGCGGTGAGGTTCTCGTTTCCGTCATCGAGTACGAGGATATCGTCCTCGATTCGAACACCAACTCCGCGAAAACGCGCATCGCTCTGCTCTGAATCACTGACGTACAAACCTGGCTCGACAGTAATCACCATACCGGGCTCGAGCGTTCGTTCCGCGCCGCTTCGATGGTACGCTCCGACGTCATGCACGTCCATCCCCAGCCAATGACTGGTTCGGTGCATATAGAATTGCTTGTAGCGCTCCGATTCGATCGCATCGTCGACCGAACCCTCTAGTAGCTTAAGATCGATGAGACCTTCGGTCAGTCGACGCACTGCAACTTCGTGAACCTCACCAAGGGTCGCTCCAGGCACCGCTGCCTCCACTGCCGCCTTCTGAGCCTCAAGAACCACCTCATAGATGGCCTTTTGAGGACCGGAAAATCGACCGGAAGCTGGAAATGTGCGGGTGACATCGCTCGCGTAATACTGGTATTCGCAACCCGCATCTATGAGCACGAGGTCGTCCTCATCCAGCCGGCAATTGTTGCGTCTATAGTGCAAGACTGTAGCGTTGGCACCTGCACCAACGATGCAGTCGTAGGCCACCCGTTCACATCCGTTCGCGCGAAACACTTGAAGCATGGCGGCTTCTAGTTCGTACTCGTACGCACCCGGCCGGGCGATCTTCATCGCTGCAAGATGCGCAAGTCCAGTGATGCGAGCTGCTTGCCTCATCGTTTGAACTTCAGACGGATCCTTGATCAGCCTCATCTCTGCCACAATTGCCGAGAGATCGCGCAGGTATGCCGGCGCCAAACTGCCTTGACGACCGCGACGTCTCAGACTTGAAAGAGTGCGAATCACGAGTGAATCTAGGTCCGAGTCAACGCCGATGGGGAAGCACACTGACTCACGACCTTCACACAGCGCCGGCAACCTGCGCTCCAATTCACCGATAGGAAACGCCTTATCCACCCCGAGACGGTCGATGGCACCGTCGACACCCAGTCGAGATCCGTCCCACTGCTCACGTAGGGGATCTCGCTCACGCAAAAACAGCGTGCTCTGACCTACGCCTGCGCTCACCTCGAGAACCAACAAAGCTTCCGGCTCGTCAAAACCGGTCAGATAGTAGAAATCGCTACATTGCCGAAAGGGAAACTCGACGTCGTTGTTTCGAAGATGCGTTTTGGCCGACGGGACCAAGACCACCCCCGTGCCGACCA
The DNA here is from genome assembly GCA_039030515.1 of Myxococcota bacterium. Classification (GTDB taxonomy): domain Bacteria; phylum Myxococcota_A; class Polyangia; order Polyangiales; family Houyiibacteriaceae; genus JBCCEA01. The sequence goes on from JBCCEA010000016.1 coordinate 55,834, forward strand.
ACTTGGCCAATGCTTCACGCCGCTGCTCGTACATTTCGATCTTCTTGGTACGAAGAGCCTCGCCTCGTCAAGGCTTGCGAATCTCGAAGATAGACGCAGCTCACCCAAAGGCAGCTCAGGGGTCGAACAGCGCTCACGGATCGAACAGCTCTCCAAGCCGATGTGAAACCCCATAGTCGTTCAGCCCTAATTCGGTCTGTACCTGTTCATGCGTGAGCGAGCTGCCCCGTTGACTCAGTGCGTAAAGCGCCTCCACCGAGCGCGGATTGCGAAACCAGTCCTCGTTGTAGCGTTCGCGCAGGGCGCCGTGCAGAGCGAGTCCACACTGCAAATCTCTCATGCGTTCGTAGGACGCTTCGCCGCTGAGCAGGATCAGCTGGCTGAGGGCTTCTGGAACCTCTACTGCAAAAAGTCGCTGGACCAGTGCCACTACAAGACTCGAGCGCTCTCGCCCCTCGGTTGAAGCCACCCAAAGGCGTGCCGCCTCCCATCGAAGGCGCATGCAAAACCAAAGCACAAGCCTACGCGCGATCGACTCGGCCTGATTCCTGCTCAAGGAGTATACACGCCTTAGGAACTCCCGATCGGCAAGGAGCTGCCCCCACAAGACTCCCACGCTGCGATAAAGACCGGAATCTAAGGGAAATCGTTCGAAGACCGGCAAGGACGGCGCGCGAAGCAGCAAACTGAATGCACTGCCAAACACCTCAAATTCCATACACTCAGCGAGCACTCCTCCGAACTGAGGCACCACCAGTCGAATGTCCCCCGGAGGACGCAAAGCGATCACCGAATAACTCGGCAGCTTCATGGCCACTCGATCTCCTCGCAGCGATGCCAGTCGCGAATTCAAACCTAGAGGGGCAACCGCCTCGGCGAATCGTCGAAAGCGCGTGTCCGCGCGAAAAAGAGAGGCTTCGGCATCTGAGGCAAGCGCTTCGACTACATGAGACCACGACCGCCCTTTGAAATGAACATCTGAGAGCGCTCGCGCCAACTCCTCGGTCGAATCGAGGATTTCAGCGGCCTCCTGCTGCTTCGACGCGACGGAGTCATCGACTTCGAGAGCTCGATCCACAAACGGAGCCACCCAGTCTTCAGCGCACCGTTCGAGCGCCTGGGCAATTCGATGACGACGCCGATCCTCTTGCAGGCGGCCAAGCTCAGAAGCGAGCTCGTACACGGGCACAGGCCTTGAGTCCACGTCGAGATTCGAGTGCAGGAACGCCTGCAGAGGGTGCTCGCGAGTCGATGAGCGCGCTTTGATTCGGAGAAGATGGCGTCGAAGAAGATCATGATGAGCGGAGTTCAATCTACCCGCCTCGTGCAACTCAAAACGGAGATCCGAAGCTTCACGGCTCAGCAACCAAGGCACACCTTCCGCCAGCTCTGGACTCGGAGTGGTCTCGAACTTCATCGCCTGCATCCACCGCAAGCGACCCTCAGCTTCGAATGCAGAGGTGACTTTTTCGATAAACTTCGCTTCGGAAGACACCATCGCGGGCGTCTAACACAAGGGGGCCTTTGAGCAATACAGACCGCTGCCAAGCGTGCGTCCGAAGAATCTGCTAGTTCCTGCCGATGACGAGCGCTTCAAACAAACTATCTAAAAACATTGCATTTATAGGCGCTGGGGCGATGGCGGAAGCGATCATCAAAGGGCTGCTCGCCTCAGGTGCGTGCAGCGCCCGAGAGCTTATCGCAGCCGACATGCGAGCGGAGCGCCTTCACGAAATTAGAGAAACCTACGGCATCGAGGTCGACGCGGACAACGCGCAGGCAGCCTCTAAAGCTGACGTCGTCGTTCTCTCGATCAAGCCACAGGCTTTTGGCAAGGCACTGCCGTCGCTGACCTCAGCCATCGACCCTAGCAAGCTATTGGTGTCGATCGCGGCGGGCATCCCGGTCCGGGTCATCGAGCATCTCTGCCCCACCGGCACTCGAGTGGTGCGCACCATGCCCAACACTCCGGTAATCGTCGATGCCGGCTGCACGGGAATCGCAGCGGGCACCCACGCGACACCTGAGGACGTCGCACTGACGCAGCGCATCTTCGAACAGATCGGACTGACGGTAACGCTTGATGAGGCCCTGCTCGACGCGGTTACCGGGCTGAGCGGTTCCGGTCCGGCCTACATCTTTCTCATCATCGAGGCGCTGGCGGACGCGGGAGTCAAGGTCGGTCTACACCGTCAGGCCGCACAGAAACTCGCGGCACAAACGGTACTCGGGTCGGCCCAACTGCTGATCGAAACCGGGGCGCACCCGGGTCTACTCAAGGACAAGGTCACAAGTCCGGGTGGCACAGCGATCGCAGGACTGCACACGCTAGAGGCGGGAGGTCTGCGGACGACCCTGATCGATGCCGTGGAAGCCGCAACAAGTCGAGCGCGTGAGCTGGGTGAGGAGCTATCCGCAAAGCTGACTGCAGGCTCAAATCGAACCCAGTAGCTCTCGGGTGGATCTAGGCCGGACGGCTGCCAAAAATACTGGAGCCAATTCGAACCACGGTCGCCCCCTCCTCGATCGCGACCTCGAAGTCCTGGCTCATCCCCATCGAGAGGTCTTTGAGCCCGAGCGACTCGGCCCGCTCCCGAATCCGCTGAAACGTAGGCCGTGCCGCTTCAGGATCTTCCTCTGCCGAGGGGATCACCATCAGCCCACGTACATCGAGCGCGCTCAGCTCCCGGACCTGCGCGACAAGTTCATCCAAACGATCTGGTGGACACCCAGACTTTTGAGGCTCCGAAGAGAGCTTGGTCTGCACAAACACCTCGGTGCAGGTGCCGGCCTCTTGCGAGAGCCGCGCCAGCCGCTGGGCCAACCGAATCGAATCGACGGTGTGTACCGAAGCGCCGATGCGAACCACATCTCGTACCTTGTTGCGCTGAAGATGCCCGATGAGGCAAAAACGGATGTCCGGCAGATCGCGGAGCGCGTCGAATTTTTCGACCATTTCTTGGACGTAGTTCTCACCAAAATCTCGTTGTCCTAGCGCATACGCCGCGCGAATGAATTCCGGGCGATGGCGCTTGCTGACGGCTACCAAACGGACCTCGGCAGGATCGCGCCCTACCCTCAGACAGGCGCTCCGGATCCGCGTGCGAATTGCCTCAAGCCGGCTCGGCAAAGTGTCGTTCATCAAGGCCATCGTGAAATCGCACCGTGGCGACGCAAAAGGGCGATCGTTCGGGAAGACGGTAAGCCCACCACGTTATCGTAGCAGCCCGAGATTTCGTCTACGAGCCCGGCGCCGAGTCCCTGAATGGCATAGCCGCCCGCTTTGTCCATCCCCTCGCCCGTCGCCACGTAGTCAGAGCGTTCTTGCTCGCTCAAAGAACGGAAGCGAACTTCTGTTTGACACATGCAGGTTTCGAGAATCGCCGGATCTGTATCAACCAGGCCAAGCGTCACTGCGGTACCCACCCGATGGGTTCGCCCGGAGAGACGATGCAAAAAAGAAGCACACTCTGCAGGGTCCTGGGGTTTTCCCATGAGCTCGCAAACTGGAATTTCGTCATCATGCATGCTGTTTTTGTGTGCTTTATATTCCAAAAAAATCGACGTATCCGCAGCAAGCACGAAACAAGGCTCAACGACTCGATCAAGAGCCAAACGCGCCATGACGTGCATCGCCTTCTCTTGAGCCACCCGGCACACGTACGCAGGGGCAAGCTCACCCTGGTGCGGCGTTTCATCAATATCTGCTGCAATGGCGATATGGGGAATGCCGAGTCTGTTGAGAATATCCCTGCGACGCGGTGACGCAGAGGCGAGAACTAGCTGTGGGTCAGTCATCTGCCGCTCTCGACGGGCGCCCTGGGATCGAACTCTCGATCACACGTCTTTCGCGCCACGCTACGCTGCCCGGTCGCACCGAACTGTCTGAGCTGCGCAATCAGTTCCGCTCCTCAAAGTAACGTCGATACTTGCGCACATAGGTGCGACTGACCTGTTCCGGATCGAGCAGCAGGTATTTTGCAAACTCTATGATGAATCCTCGAACGTACACCGAAGCGGGCAACTGATCAAAAGCGTCCTCTTCGATGGCAAGAAGATGACTCACGCTGACCTTCGTTCGTTTACTCACGTCCTTTAGATCGATGCGCTGCGACTCGCGCACCGCTCGAAGCAATGGCCCGGTGAACTCCGTATCGGGTGTGATGGCGGGAGGCGGCATCGACGTTCGGGGCTCTTCGGGAACCGTTTCGATCTCGGGGGACGGTTCACTCGGGAACACACTCAGCTCGTACGGACGCCGTCGCGCGGGATCGAGAAGCACGTCATATGCCTCGTCAAGCCGGGTGCGCAGTGCCGTGATTCCAGCATCGTCGAATAGTCCGTAGCAGCATAACGAGTCCAAGGAATACACTTCACGCGCACGCTTGTACGCCCTGCGTATCTCCTCATCATTGGCACCGCGGGCCACTTCGACGAGGTCGTGGTGACTTTCCGGAGGCGCGGCGCTCGACGCCTCACGTCGCTCGGTTCCCGCCTCGATGGACAGCGCGCGTCGTGCGATCTTTTCGATACTCTTGCTGGCTCGGGTTCCTGGGCTCTCGACAAGCAGGGGTCTTGAGGCTCGAACGCAGCTCCATACGGTATCGTCGTAATCGATGTAACCGAGGTAGTCGAGGTGGAGTGCCAAGCGACGCCGCGCTGCACTGCGCATCCTATCGCCCAGTTCTAAATCGGCGCGAAGCCGGGTCTGGTTCAACACCATGCGAAAACGGAAGGTAGCCATCGCATCGCGAACGATGTCGGCAAGCGCACCTCCCTGCTTTTCTAGGTGGCGAAGCACGTCCAGCGCCGGAGGTGCCTTGCCTATGTCGCGTACCAGGGTCATGAGCCGAGATCGCAGGCGCGGTTCCTTTACGACGCGCTGCGCATGACGCATGAACGCGTAGCGCATAAATCGGTAGGTATTCTCGATGGCGGTCGGCTCGGGAAGCGTGACAAAAAGGGCAAGGTCTGCCTGAAGCCAACAATCAAGCATGCTTCGTCGAAAACCAGCCCCAAGATCGACAACAAGGTACTCCGCTTCAAGCTGCCGCAAATTACGATAGAGGCCATCTCTCATCGACAAGCGTGCGGTCTTGGACGTGGGCTCATCTAGACCCGCGTGAAGGAGCTTGAGACCCGGGATGGGGGTATCGCGTAGACGCCACGCGCCCGTCTGGTCCGGATCTGCCGAAAATCGATCGAGGGCCGGTCGTGGTGGCTCACGGTAACGGGGAAACGTGTGCGCGGGAGGTTGATAGGTTGCGATAGGCCTCGGTGACGACACGCCTAAAAAGGTATGTAAGCTGGATCCGGTTGAATCCGCATCGACGACGATAACTTGCCTACCTATCGTCGCCAGGTAGAGCGCTAGGTTGGCCGAAAAAAGAGACTTGCCGACCCCGCCTTTGGCGCCTGAAATCGCGATCACTCGCTGCGGTTTGAGCCCTGGGCGAAACCCGGGCGGTGGTGTACCTCCGGAACATTCTTCTTCCACGGCAGCACTACCGGCACCTGCGTCTCGAAGAACTTCGAGCTCTTCGCATGCTCTCTCGATCATCTGCGCATGTGGGTACCAAGCGCTTCTCCGACACGCAAACCGAGACCAAACGCCCTGGCCGCGAACCTCTTCGTTTTGAGATCGCTCCGTTTCCTAAACCGAACGGACGTCACGTTCGAATGCATCACGTGCTGCGGTGTTTCCGCGGATACCCGCAACCCGAGGGCAGTCCACTCGATAAGGAAGGTATGAGTCGCATGTCGATCCTTTGTTGCACGCTCTTCGGGTGCATCGATACCGCGGGAATTGAGCCTTCAGAGGTCAAAGAGAAGTCTTCCGACGCCAGCATTCACGAGACACCCACCCCAGCGGTCGTCGACGCTTATGCCACGGACTATCGAGGTCACACAGTGCCGCTCCAAGAGCTGCCCTTGCGGCCGCGATTTCATCTAGTGGTTCGCGATATCGAACCTTCGAAACCGGGATCGATTCATCTTTTCCTGCCCGGCGATCTCGACAAGATCCTCAAAGACCTAGCGAGGGCACCGATCCTCAGTCGGCATCTCGAACTGTCCCATCCGATCGACGTCGTCTTTGGCGAAAAGCGCATTGACGTCACGCCGATCGAGGCCCTCACGGCAGGCCAGGAATACGTCCTTGCGGTAGCAGGATGGGCAGGGTCCGGCGAGGCGCGACTCGAGGCCCCGCACCATACAGAGGTTCGGGTTTCTTCAGGCTCCCCGGGCGCTGAAGTGCTCGAGTCCTTCCCCGCAGACGGAACGGCCGGAGTACCGATCGACCTCGCCAGCATCGCGTTACGATTTAGCGATACGGTGCACTTCGCGAGCGGCTCAGTCGAACTGCGCGATCCGGACCAACGCACGGTGCCGGTAGTTACAAAAAACGCGTCGTGCATCGACCTGGGCTGGAGCGAGGGCTTCTGCGTCGAAGTGTCTCCCGCAGAGCAGCTCCGCCTCGATGCGGACTACAGCCTGCATCTCAGTGCTCAGGTCTCAGACCGTCACGGTGCTCCGGTAGGCCCCTGGGAGATGCGTTTTCGTACGGGAGTCAGCCCGGCGCTCAGCTGGGTACCGTTGACGTGCGCCATTCACGAGACGGAGACCGAGTTTGGATGCGTCCTGATAGACGACAGTTCGGCCTTTCTACGGCTTCAGACAAATCTACCGAGTCGCTTTCAAATCATTTTGGACAGCCATCTGCTCGTAGGAACCGCACCTCGGGGCGCCGCTGAATTCCAGATCGATGTCGGGACGCCTCAAACCGACATCGTCGCCATCGTGGAAGCGAATGGACTCAATGGTGCACAGCTGAATCATTGGTTGGAGCTTCAAACCACGGAACCCTTGGCGACACTCTCTATCGACGAAATACTCTCCAACCCACTCGGTCCAGAGCCGCGACAGGAGTGGGTCGAGATCTGGAACTATGGTCCCGACCCCGTCGACTTGGCAGGATTCAACCTAAGCGACCGAGCAGACCGTGAGGGAGATTTCTTCGCTGCAGGACAAATCCTGGCGCCCGGTGCTCGGGCACTCATCGTATCCGCTTCTTTTGCGGCATCCGAGAGCGCGGAGGCACCGATTCCTGCCGGAACGCCTTTACTGAGCGTAGACAACTCGTTGGCCAGCGGAGGGCTGACCAACTCTGGTGAGCCGCTCTGGCTTCGTGACTCGGCACAGCGGCGCATTTCGGCCGCACCGGCCACACCACCTCCCGCAGCAGGCGTCTGTCGGATTCGGACCTCTCCCAATCGTCGATCGGGGCAACCGGGCACGTTCGGCTACGACCCGCGTAGCTCATGCACCCCAGGTCGCGCTACAAAGCCGAAGTCGTAAACCAAGGCCCAATCCTCAAGTAGCGATTAACCTAAGGGCTCCACCAAACCTATGGACACGGCCTATGGGAGGTCGCCCGAACGTGCATCTAGATCTGGCGTCAAAAAGCGGAAGCAGACACGCGCGAGTTGGCTCCCTAGAGGGCGCATGACTCCAAGAGCCTTTGAGACCTCGATCCCTCGAGCAGGGTCACCTGCAGAGGAGACCTTCGACATGGTCGTGGAGGAAATCGTGTTCCAGAGTGCGGATGGCGAGTACACCGTCATCCGAGGCCGATCCGAAGAAGCGCAGCGAGAGTCTGCTGCTCCGACCGCCGTTGGAAATCTCGGAACGGTGCGCGTCGGGGAAACCCTCCGGCTGCAGGGGCAGTTCCGAGACCATCCGACCTACGGGCGGCGCTTCCAAGTGCGCTCTTTTGCTCCGGTCACACCCGATACCGAGACGGGCATCAAACGTTATCTCGGCTCTGGGCTGGTTCCCGGGGTGGGCCCAAAGATCGCCGAGCGACTGGTAGAGGCGTTCGGAACGCAAACCCTCGAGGTCATCGCCGAGCATCGAGACAAGCTTCTCGAGGTCGAAGGCATTGGCGGTCGTCGAGCAGAGGCGATATCGGACGCTGTGCTCGCGCGTCGCGCGGAGGTCGCGCAGCTTGGTTTTTTGCACGGCTTGGGGCTCGGTCCGGCAACGGCCAACCGCGTGCTCAGGCGATACGGAGCCGAAGCCTCGCGAGTCGTTCGAGACAACCCTTATCGAATCGCAGAAGAAGTCCCGGGGCTCGGTTTCAAAATGGCCGATCGAATCGGCACCGCGGTGGGCGTCGCTCCGAGCGATCCAAGGCGTGCGGCAGGTGCCCTGCTTCACTCCCTCTCTCAAGCTGCTGACGACGGGGACGCCTTTCTCGACGCCGAGGAACTTTTCGAGCGCATCAAGCCTCTGAACATCGAAAAGCCTGCATTTAAGATCGCGCTCGAAGACCTTCAGAAGAGAGAGCTCATTCACGTAGACAGCGATTCGATTTACGCGCCTCCGCTTTTCAAAGCAGAGGTTAGTATTGCGTCAGACCTCACAAAACTCCTCCGCCGGCCTGCCGCCATGCGCGCCTCAGAACCAAAGGCCGCAGCCGCAGCGCGTTCCGAACTCCTTTCAGACCAGCAACGGTTCGCGGTGGATGCATCGATGTGCCATCGGGTTCTGGTTGTGACCGGTGGACCGGGAACGGGAAAAACGACGACGATTCGCGCCATAGTCGACGCACATCAGGCCGCTGGACACCGCATCGCGCTTTGTGCGCCAACCGGAAGGGCCGCAAGGCGCATGTCGGAAGCGACCGGCTTTGAGGCAAAAACGATTCATCGAACCTTGGAGTGGGCACCTGGCTACGGCTTCCGTCGAAACCGAGCCCATCCCATCGATGCCGAACTCATCCTCGTCGATGAGGCGTCCATGGTAGACCTGCACCTTGCTGCGCAACTTCTCGAGGCGATCGCACCTTCGAGCAGGATCGTTTGGGTCGGTGATATCGATCAGCTGCCCTCCGTTGGAGCTGGCAAAGTGCTTGAGGACCTCATCGATTCTGGGGTCGTCGAGACGGTTCGTTTTGGTCAGGTTTTTCGACAGGCCGCCGAGAGCGCGATCGTGCAGGGCGCGCACGCTATCTTGAGTCGAAAGGTTCCGAAGTCCACCGAACAGGCAGGCGGACGGGATGCATGCGGTGATCTATTTCTCGTGCGCGAAAAGTCTTCTGAGAACATCGCTCAGAAGCTGATCCACCTGATAGAGCGCATGCATCGAGCATATGGCCTCGATCCGATGCGCGACATCCAGGTGCTTGCGCCGATGCGACGCGGCCCCGCGGGAACCGATGCGCTCAATCAAGTTCTGGCCCATCACCTGAATCCAGGACGTCCGCGCCCCCACCCCGGTTCATTGGCTCCCGGTGATAAGGTCATGCAGCTCAGAAACAACTACGATAAGGAAGTCTACAACGGTGACATAGGGCACATACGACACATCGAAGGGGGCTCGGTCCACGTCATGATCGAATCGAGAGAAGTGATCTATGCCGCTGACGAGACAGACGAACTGACCCTGTCTTACGCATCTACAGTGCACAAAGTTCAGGGCAGCGAGTTCCCTTCTGTCATCATGGTGCTGCACGCGTCTCACCACGTGCTGCTCAGCCGGTCACTCGTCTACACCGGGCTGACCAGAGCCCGAAAGCTCGCAGTGTTTTTGGGAGACCCAGGCGCGCTAGAACGCTCGGTAAAACGCTCCGGCGCGAGAGCGCGTAACTCGCATCTTGCTCCGCGCCTAAGGCAGCTCGCCTCATCGGCATCGGTTCATGGAGGCCTGAGTTCCGACCGCCAAGAGATACCGTAAAGCCGCAACATATGCCTCTCGACGCGCTGCCGCTTTTTCGCCCCCGCACAGCCGCAGTCACCGAGGGACGCCGTGGTGCCTTTGCCTGCACATCCCGCACAAGCTTATTAAGTGTTTATTGAGCTGCGCACTCGACCCTCAACGGCCGCGACCACGCCATCATGAAATGCTGGCCGAAACCCCTGGATTTTCGTGTTTGCACGAGTTGGATGCACCCGGTTGGTCAGAAGAACGATGACCAGATCCCTCGATGGATCACACCAAATGCTGGTTCCCGTGGGACTCTCTGCCCCAAAGCTCTCAGCAGCCAATCGTTTGCCGGCTGCATCGAGGGGATGACGTCGTCGCCATCCGACCCCGATACCGCTGCTCGGGTTCACGTCTAGAGCAGACCGAATGACATCTAGAGCAAGAAAGTCCGACCTTCCTTTGAGCACGTCCAAAATCGCACGCCCCATGACGGCGACTCCCCGAGCGGTTCCAAAAAGCCCCGCGTGTCCGGAGACCCCACCGAGAGCCCAGCAGTTTTCGTCGCCTACCTCACCCTGAATGACGTTTCCGCGCCAGTCACACTGCTGTCCTGGAGCTGCGCGCCGCATCCACCGAGCTTTCTGATCGACCGGAACCGTGGCCGCATATCTCACCGATGAGTCGATTCCGAGGGGCCGGGTCACATAGTGCGCCACAAGCGTATCCAGCGGGAGCGAGGCAGTTTTCGACATCACCTCACCGGCGATGAGGTAACCCAGATCGCTCTGCATCGACTCGCCTAACCCGTCAGTCCGAGCGCGACGGGACGCTTCGCTGAGAATCCATCGCTTTGCAGCCGGAGTGCCCGAATCGTGAGGGACGTCGAGGTACAGTGCCCCCCAAGGATCGAGGCCACCCTGGTGTCGCAAGAGCTGGTTCACGGTCGCGCTTCCTACGGATCCACCACGAACATCACCGAGCACTTCTTCGGCAGGCATGCTGAGGTCGAGCTCTCCGAACGCATTCATCCTCAAGGCGGTCAGCGCCACAAAGAGCTGCGTCATCGAACCAAGGTCGTAGGGGGTATCCTGCTCTACCAGGTCCCCTTTAGAACGGAGCCTACCTCCCCATGCTAGGGTCTCCACCGGCTTATCATCCTCACGACACCAGACGGTCGAAGTACCTCCCGGAAAGACCTGTCCGGCAACGCCGGCCTGGATGAGCCGTGATGCTGTGTTGCGAATGCTCAAAATACGCCCGGCTTTGCCTATAATTTTGATACCCCACCCGGCGGGTTCGATTCTACAAAAATTTTTGAACCTGAGCGTTCCTAGGGGAGACGATGACGTTGGATATGCGGCCCTACCTTACCGATGAATACCCTCCGATTTCTGGGCGATTCCGCTCAAATCCCGAGGACTTTCGTGTCGATGAACTGCCCGCCTATGCCCCGAGCGGAAGCGGCGAACATGCATTGATTCACATCAAAAAAGTCGGACTCTCTACCGGCGAAGCCGTACGACGCGTGGCGGAGGCCGCAGAAACCAACCCGAGTCAGGCCGGATATGCCGGGTTGAAGGACAAGTATGCCGTCACAAGACAATGGATAAGTCTGCACAAACCTGACCTTCAGGCACTGCACAACGCAGAATTAGAAGGAATCGAAATACTCGAAACCAAAGCACATTCACGCAAACTCAAAACGGGTCATCTGCGCGGAAACCGATTTCAGCTTTGTATCAGAGGCACTCCTGCGGATCGGGATTCAGACGTGCAAGCGATCCTCGACCGACTCCAGCAAAAGGGAGTGCCCAACTATTTCGGGGAGCAGAGGTTCGGCAGCCGAGGCGAAAATCTAGAGCGCGCACGCGCATGGCTCGTCGAGGGGAAGCGAAGTCCTCGAGACCGATTTCAGCGTAAGTTCATGGTTTCCACCCTGCAGAGCGCGGCGTTCAACCGGTGGTTGGCCGATCGCATGAACTGGAACCGATGGGGCTCGGTCGTCGACGGGGACTTGGCACGTAAGGAGTCCACCGGCGGCATGTTCGTCGTAGAAGACCTTACACGCGACCTCGAGCGAGCCGCTCAGTTCGACATCAGCGCGACCGGCCCGATGTTTGGTCCTCGCATGCGCTGGCCGGAACGAGTGGCTCGAGAGCACGAGGCAGATCTGATGCAGGATCAGGGACTCACCGAGGAGGTACTCGGGCGGATGGCTCGAATCGGTCCAGGAACTCGGCGCTGTGAGCGCGTCCCCCTTGCCGATGCGGCGCTGAGACGCGCGGGTGACGAGAGCATCTGGGTCTCCTTCACCCTCCCCGCCGGTGCGTACGCAACGGTGGTGCTCCGCGAGCTTCTCAAGCAGGGTGCGGCGGAAGGACACTCGCGCTAAGTCTTCGCCGTCGGTACTGCGGACTTCAATCGTTCCGCTGCAGAGGGAACTATGAATATCGAAGAAAAGTTAACCGCGTTCGCCATGCTCGGCGCCGGATGGGTGATGTGGCTTTTGGTCCTCCTGTCCGTCATCGGACTCGCTATTGTCCTAGAACGCGCCTATGTGCTTTGGAGCTCCAGAGACAACTTGAGCTCCCTCCGACAGCGACTACGCACTCTTCTTGAAAAGCGAGATCTCGACGGGGCGCAATCGCTACTCAAGGACGCAAAGTCCTTTGAAGCCCGAGTCGTGATGGCGGGCCTAAAAGCACACACCAAAGGCGCCGCAGCGGTCGAAGAACGCATCGCGAGCGAATCCACCCTTGCAAAACTCGCGATGGAGCGAAACCTGGCGTTTTTGGGCACCGTGGGAAACAACGCTCCATTCGTCGGACTGCTGGGCACCGTCATCGGCATCATCCGCGCATTTCACGAACTCGACCAGAGTGAGGGCCAGGTCACGAGTGGTTTGATGGCCGAAGTCGGCGAAGCACTGGTCGCCACCGCGATTGGATTGCTGGTCGCACTGCCGGCAGTCGCGTTCTTCAACCTGTTCAACCGACTCATTCGGGCGCGCCTCGCCCAGGGAGAAGCCCTGGGACGCGAACTACTCTCCTTTTTGAAATCCACTCCTTTCAGCGACGAAGTTCCTTCAGCAGAGCCTGCGGAGTAGACGATGGCGGGCATAGGAAAAGGCGAAGACGAAATCATCACCGAAATCAACGTCACGCCGCTCGTCGACGTGGTTCTCGTATTGCTCATCATCTTGATGGTCACGGCCACCGCGATCGTCTCCAAGGCCATCAACGTCGAACTGCCGGAAGCTTCCACGGGAGAGCAATCCTCTGCCAGCCTGGCGGTCTCGATCGACGACAAGGGCCAACTCTACTTCAATGAAACTGAAGTCAGTCGTGAAGAGCTTCGCGTTCGAATTCGTGCCGAAAGAGAAAACAAATCTGACGTTCGCGCAGTCATCGCAGCGGACGGGCGTATTCCACATGCCCAGGTGGTTGGAATCATAGATCTGCTGAGGCAGGAGCAGGTGACCAAGTTTGCCATCAACGTGCGGCCTGAGGATCAAGCTCCGTGAAGATCGAACCGAGGACGGACCGCTATTTTGTTCTAGGTTCTGCCGTTCTCACCAGCCTAGCAGCGCACGGACTGACCTACAGTATCGTGCCCGGATATGCAGCCGCGCCCATCAAGAGCGCCGCAGTGGACATCGACATCCAGGTCGCCGAACCTCTGCCGTTTGAGGCAGTCGAACCACCAGAACTTCCCGAGACTGACGAAGCCCCAGAGGCAAGGCCGCCGGAGCCGCCACAACCACTTCAGAGGAGAGTTCGAAGACGACCGCCAGCGGTCGCCGAGCCGCCGCCCCCTCCTCCCGAAGCTGACGAGCCGCCCGAGGACAACGAGCCTTTTCGATTTCCAGACGTTCTCAGCAGCGAAGCAGGCGACAAGAGCTTTCAAGTTCCCACCGGTGGTATCGCCTCGAATCAACCCACGAGCCCCGGTGGTTCTGGCTCAGGTGGTCGTCCGGGTGGCTCAGCAGAAGGCGTTCCGGGAGGAGTGCTTGGCGGCACAGGAAGTGCTCGGACACCACCAGCTGTCAATAGGTCGCGACGCACGCGTCCTCCCAGCCGAGCTTTGCAAAACCTACTCCAGCGCAATTACCCTCCTCGGGCCAAGGCGCGCGGCATCGAAGGAAGTGCGGTGGTCCGCGTTCGCATCAGCGGAAAGGGCAGCGTTCAGCATGCGTCCGTGGTGCGCGAAAGTGTTTCCGGCGAGGAATTTGGAGCGGCATGTCGACGAACCCTGATGGCCTCTGGTGTTTGGGAGCCTGAGCAAAACGCCTGGGGAGAACCGATATCTGCTGTAATCAACTTTACTTGCAACTTCACCATAAAGCGCCGCTGAGCACGCGCACCTCACGTGCTGCCGCACCTTACGCCAGCCTCGCCGACGGGAATCTAAGCAAACCCCGTTTCCCTCCCCAATTTTCACCCGCTTCTTGATACGCTATCGAAGCGTCGTGGCTGCGTGCGGCCACAACGATTGGGGGGACACATGCGTTTTGCCGGCGCCAACCTACCGTTGTGTGTAGCGACTGGTTTCGCTCTACTCTCCCAATGGGCGTTGCCGCCGTCCGAACTGTGCGCGCAGAGCGTGATACCAACCGACGAATTCTCCGCGAGTCGTTTCACGCCTGCCATCGGGCCAGACAACTACTTTGCGACCGACGGTACCCGTATTCATGGACATCTTGTCGGTTCATTTGGCGTCACCGTAGATTACGCGCACGACCCCTTGAGCCTCTACAATGCGAGCTGCGATGAAGCGGGCAACAACTGCGACATCGATGGCGTCGATGTCCGGCTCGTCGCGTATCAGATGATAAGCCACGTTCACGGAACCATCCGTTTTGCCGATCGCATCCAGTTGGGACTGAATGTTCCCCTTGTGTATTCCAGCGGGGACTCCTTCATGTTTACCTCAACCGAGGGATCGCCCTTTGCCCTACAGGGCGGAAGAACGTTCTCCCTCGGCGACCCTCGTCTATCGGCGAAGATCGGTATCCTCGACCCGGGTTCGCGAGGCGTGGGGTTTGCCGTCGTGGTATTCGGCACCGCACCCCTCGGTCAAATCATCGCAGACGAGTCCTTTATTGGGGATAGTGGCCCTACAGCAGGCGGGCACTTCGCGGGTGAATTTATCGCAAACGGTATTCATGTCGCCGGCAATATCGGCGGGGTGTACCGCAGCGAACAAACGCTTTTCTCCACCCGGGTAGGCTCTGCCGTTCAGTACCGCGCTGCCCTAGGGTGGGATGCGACCCCGCTGCTGATGTTGATCGCCGAAGTCGAAGGCAGCTCTGCGTTTTCCTCAGAAATCGACGAAAACCCTCTAGAAGGCCGTATTGGCGCTCGACTTCGACAGGGTGACTGGGGTTTTGCTTTGGCCGGCGGAGGAGGATTTGTTTCCGGAGTGGGCATTCCATCGTTCCGAATGCTCGCGTCGGTCGCTTGGCAGCCCTCTACTTCTGATAGCGACGGGGACGGAATCGAGGACAGCAGAGACGGCTGTCCTTCGGTCGTTGAGGACATCGACGGGTGGATGGATGACGATGGATGCCCTGAGGCAGACAATGATTCAGACGGTTTCCTCGACCAAAACGATCCTTGTCCTGACGCAGCCGAGGACGAAGACGGCTTCGAAGACGAAGATGGCTGTCCCGATCTCGATAACGACAACGACGGAATCCGCGATGGGTTCGATTCTTGCCCCATGGAGCCAGAGGATATCGACGGAGATCTAGACGAGGACGGCTGCCCTGACGATGACGCCGATGGAGACAACATCCCAGACTCAAGAGACGCCTGCCCCGATCGCCCAGAGGATACCGACGGATTCGGAGACCTTGACGGCTGTCCCGAAGAAGACTTCGACCTCGACGGTCTACCCGACACCGTGGATGAGTGCCCAGATGCGCCAGAAACGGTCAATGGTGTCCTCGACGATGATGGGTGTCCCGAGCAGGACCGTGACTCAGACGGAGTGCCGGACGAACTCGATCGCTGTGCTTCACGAGCGGAAACCCTGAACGGGCGCGAAGATAGAGATGGATGCCCGGACGGCCCAGCGCTAGTCGAACTGCAGCCGGACCGAATAAAGCTAATGCAACAGATAGGTTTTGGACGCAATCGAGCGACCATCCAAGGCAGAGTCTCCCGCCAGATTCTCGACGCCGTAGCGTATGTGCTTCAACTCCATCCGGAATACCATCGGGTACGGATCGAGGGACACACAGACAGCAGAGGCGATCCAGCAGCGCTCCGGACCCTCTCACTTCAAAGGGCGGAGTCTGTCGCACAGGGCCTCGCCGAAAGAGGCATCAACCCGAGCCGCCTCCGTGCTATCGGCCTAGGTTCAAGTCAACCGATACAGGACGACCGCACCAGCCAGAGTCGGGCTGCAAACCAGCGCATCGAATTCCACATCGAACCCCACATCCCAGGATCCGAATAGGCTTCAAACCCCGACGCGCGGCAGATACGCCGCATCACAGGACCCGTGCACAATAGTTGACGTGCCGCGAGGACTCGGGTGCTCTTGCCCCGTGCACAGAACTTCGATCTTCGCCCTCTTGCTAACCGGCCTATGCGGGTGTTTCGAAACAGAGTATCCAGGCGAATCGGTCGAGACCTTTCTCGTCGATGCGGAGCTCACAGAAAACGAGTGCGGCAACCAAGCAGTTCCGGCAACTGTTTCCTACGAGTTCCGAGTCGAACTGCGTCGCGAAGAATCGATAGCCTACTGGCGACGTCCCGATAGCCCACTTGTGACCGGAACTGTCGACGAAGACACCTACGAGTTTCGTTTTATCCGGCAACTTCCAGTGTATGGACCGGAGGAAACGATCGGACTGCTCGGGTGCACCTTGGTGCAGGATGAGCAGATCGACGTGGGTGTTTCCTACTCAGAAGAGGTAGATGCGGGCACGATCGGCGACGCAGAGACTGCTGTAGCCGATGCAAAGAGCGTTCTTTTCATTGCCGACGCAACAAATCAGGACGCCGCCACGACCTTCGCACCGTCTCCCGAATCGCTCGAGGGCACCAATGTGGTCGAGTTCTCTCCGACTAGCGGATCGGACTGTGGACCTACTTTGGTCTCAGCGGGAGGGCCATTTCTGCAGCTGCCGTGTACGGTCAGCTACGAATTACTCGGAGAGCCGACAGGCAGATTCTAGGCATCTCGCCAATTGAAAGATCGGCACAGCTTCTTCCAAAGCGGAGGCCACCGGCCTCTAATTTAATCGGCTCGGTCACCATCGTCACCTCCCGGTATTCGCTACCTATCCTCACCATGAGGAGTAGGCGGAGGCGAAGAAGTAAACTTCCCTGCTGATGGCGGTGACGGTGGAATCTCACGCTGCCCAGCAGAGTTTTCAACGTCTGCCAAAACCCCAGCCGGTGAACTCAGACGCTCACGTGTTTCTTCCTTTCGCCGTTCGGCAACGATAAGCATGCGCGGCGAGTCTGCTCCAAAAAACACCCCAGGAGTAGCTTCGCGACCACTTACTTCGGCGACGCGAAATCCCTTCCCGTGAAGTAGTTGACCTAGCTCATGAAGCGCGTAAAGCCGGATCTGATAGGAGTTCTCGTGCTGCCGTCCATCGTCTGCTATTACCGTCCGCTTCACCTGCAGCCGCGACGTGATGTAGTTGAAGGTAGACTCTTCCATACAGACGCAACCATCTCCCTCAAACCACACGAGGTTCGGCTGACTTCGAATCACGTGATCTCGATTGACCACATCGAGCAAGATCAGCCCTCCCGGTTTGAGTGCGCTGTACATATTCTCGATGACCCGCGCGTTCGTCTCATCATCGAAATAGCCGAAGGTCGTGCCCCAACAAAGCACAGCATCGAACGCACCCCCGAAGCTCATCTCACGCATGTCTGCATGTAGAAAGTTGAGCTGAAGGCCTCGGTCCTGAGCTTCATCGGAGGCGCGAGAGAGCATCGCCAGAGAGAGATCCAAACCGACCGTCAGGTAGCCACGCGATCCGAGCTCGACCGTGTGGAGTCCCAGTCCACAACCGACATCTAGAATCGTCGCTTCCTTCGCAAGCCCGAGCGCTTTCTCGATAAAGTTGCACTGCCTGAAAACCTCCCTGGAGGCAGGCGGAGGTACCGTCCTCAAGTAGTCGTCGTTGAAGAACTCTTCAAACCAGATGCGGCGCTTCCTCGGTCGCTTTGCACTCACGGGTGGATCTTGCTCCGCACTCGCGGTGGCAGCTGCCGCCTTCGGTGGTTTTGGCGGGAGCTCAACCTTGGCAGGTTCCAAATCCTGCTCGTCAAGAATATCGACCGGAACCACCTCTTCGAGCAGCTCCTCATGGCCGAACGTACCGAGCCCACCTGAAGCTGGAACGCCGGACCCAGCGCCGGATTCCGCCTCGGCCGTGTCCAGTTCGACCATCTTATCGGAAACGCTGGGATTCGCGGACAAATTGTCCTGCGGTTCCTCCTCGCGTACCGCGGTTTTAGGGGACATTGTGATGGGTTCGGCAGCGGGCGGAGGCCGATCGGTAATCCGCACCGTGCCGCGAACCAGCACCTGCTCAGAGGACGCGAGCGGATTTGGTTCAGCAGAGGGCGATTTCTGAGGTGACGACACTGCGGCATCCCCTGGAGACCGGGGAACTCCTGACTCTCGGGCCATCTCGGAACGCTCTTCGGCGATGATCTGGGCAAGCGCTAGAGCAGCAGGGCTGATCTCTCTCCTCTCGGGAGAAGTCGGAGGGTCGCGTCGCGAAGCCTCATCCAAAGATGCATGAAGCGCCTCCTGACTTCGACTCCGTTGGCGGCGCTGAGCCTTTGCGCCATCATCAGAGTCGCCATGACTCATCCGATTCTCCGGGCTAACGCGGTCCCCATGCGCACAGGATCGCCAACCTTATACTCCCAGGCAAGAGCAGGAAGGCTCGTGAACACCAAGACTGTGGATCCCAGCCGAAAGAGACCCAGCTCGTCACCTCGCGCAAGATGCGGCCTCTGAAGCGGGTACGTGCGTGCGCCACCTTTCGCCCCCCGGACATTGGTGACCAGCTCATCGAAACTGAGCGCGATGTTCCCGACGCCCATCGCTCCTACGAGAATCGTGCACACCTCGCCGAAGACAGCTGTTTGCTGCAGCACCGCAACCCGCTCGTTTCTGGCAAACAAACCGGGAAAGTATTTGAAACCAATAGAATTTACAGGCAGCAAGGTTCCGGGCAGGTGGTGGACGCGGGTCACCTCTCCCGAAGCGGAGGCATGCACTCGATGATAGTCTCGCGGTGCAAGATAGATGGTCGCAAAGCTGCCGCCGCGAAAGCGCGAGGCTTGCTCGACACTGCCTAAAAGCTCACGGAGATCATAGGCTGTGCCCTTGACTACAAAATGCGATCTGTCGTCTATCGGACCGAAATCGTCTAGACGACCATCCGCTGGGCAGAGCAAGGCATTGTGATCTTCGCAGAGGGGACGCGTTTCTGGACGGATCTGCCTCGTAAATAGCGCATTAAAGGTGGTGAATCCGCCTTCCGGCACGACCGCTTCTTCAAGGTCGATGGACTGAGTTCGTACAAATGCCGCCATCGCCCCTCGGACCACGGTGGAGGGGGCGTGGATGGACGCCATCGCACCCATGATGCGGCTGAGACGATTTCGAGGCAGCACGCGTAACAAGCTTGCGGTAAGGCGAGAAGCACTGAGATGCATCGGAGTTCACCGTCGGGTTCACTGGGGTTCCGACGAGCGATGCTATCCGACTGGTGTACCTGCAGTCAATCCAAGGATTCCGGTGCTTTGCATGATCTGCACGCCACCATTTACTCCTCTGTTGCAAGTCGGCTGCGTTCGGAGGCGTCATAGAGTCGATGACCCTGGCGCCCCCGAGTGCAACCCAACTCCTTTCGGAGCCACGCTCGCGATCGATGCGCTAGATATCGTAGTAAAGCTCGAACTCGAGCGGGGTCGGGCGCAGTTTCGTCGGAGCGATCTCGTTCTTACGCTTGTAGCTGACCCATTCCTCGATGAGTTCCTTGGTGAACACTTCACCCTGCAGGAGATACTCGTGGTCCTGCTCGAGCGCATCTACCGCCTCCTCAAGGGAGCCAGGCACCGTCGGTACTTCCTTCAGCTCTTCTGCGCTGAGTGCATAGATGTCTTTGTTTAATGGGTCTCCCGGATGAATCTTGTTTCGGATACCGTCGAGACCCGCCATCGCCATCGCCGAAAACACGAGATACGGGTTGCCCGTGGAGTCCGGGAAACGCGCCTCGAGCCTACGTGCCGCTGGGGAAGGTGAATACATAGGGATTCGTACGGCAGCCGACCTATTGCGACTGCTGTACGCGAGGTTGACCGGGGCTTCATACCCGGGCACGAGTCGCCGATAGCTGTTGACCGTGGCGTTGCTGAGCGCGCAGATGCTTTGCGCGTGTTTGAGGATACCGCCGATGTAGTACAGGCCGAGCTCGCTGAATCCAGCATACCCGTCGCCCGCCATGAGCGGAGCGCCTTCTTTCCAAAGCGACTGGTGAATATGCATGCCGCTTCCGTTATCTCCATAGATGGGTTTTGGCATGAACGTCGCAGTCTTACCCCAGCGTGCTGCGGTATTCTTAACCACGTACTTGAACCACATCAGCTGGTCCGCGCACGGGGTCAGAATGTTGTATTTCATATCGATTTCACACTGCCCGGCGGTCGCCACCTCGTGATGGCTCACCTCAACCTCGTAACCGAGTTGCTGCAGAATAAGACAGATCTCAGTGCGCAAATCCATCAGCGTGTCGCTGGGCATGACCGGGAAGTAACCGCCCTTGTGACGGATTTTGTGACCGAGATTGGGACCTTCGTCACTGCCGGTATTCCAAGCACCTTCGACAGAGTCGATCGCGTAAAAGGCAGAGCTCGGTTCGGACGAATAGCGAATCTCGTCAAAGATGAAGAATTCGGCCTCCGGACCAAAAAAGGCGGTGTCGGCGATTCCGGTAGAGCGAATGTACTCCTCGCATTTTTTTGCGATGTATCTCGGGTCCCGCGCGTAGGGCTGTTTGGTGATCGGATCTACGATGTTGCAGGTCAACACCAAGGTGGGCTGCTTGGTGAACGGATCCATCTTTGCTGTCGTCGCATCCGGAACGATGAGCATATCCGATGCATCGATCGGCTGGTATCCGCGAATCGAGGAGCCGTCGAAACCAAAACCCTCCTCGAAAGAATCTTCGGTCAGGCGATGGATGGGCACCGAAGTGTGCTGCCAAACGCCCGGCAGGTCGACAAACCTGAGGTCGGCCATCACTGCGCCCGCCGCTTTGGCAAACTCAAGAACACCCTTTGGACCGCTCTTTTCTGCCGTCAACTTCGACTTGGCAAGTTCCAAAACATCTTTTGGGGAACGAATATCAGAGCTCATAGCCACATCTCCTTCTCACCGACTCCGGAATTTTTTGCCTAGATCTTCAAACCCGGCCGAGGTCTTTAGGCCCGGCCCCTAGCGCCTAGGCACCGGGACGAAACTCTTTTATGGAACAGCGGGGACCGGAGAACTAAATCGCCTCGTCTCCACGCTCTCCAGTACGTATGCGGATCGCTTCTTCCACGGGAGAGACGAAGACCTTGCCGTCGCCGATACGCCCGGTTTTTGCTGCGCCTTCAATTGCGCTCAGCACCAACTCTACGAGTTTGTCGGAGACAACCACCTCGATCTTCACCTTGGGTACGAAATCGACCACGTACGCCGAACCCCGGTAGACTTCACGCTTCCCGCCGGTGCGTCCGAAGCCTTTGACCTCGGTGACCGTCATCCCTTTGACGCCGATTTCTTCGAGCGCGTCTTTGACCTCATCAAGCTTGAACGGCCTGATGATCGCCTCGACCTTCATCATGAAAGCCTCCGTTCCGCAAGGGCGGCTTACCCGGCTTTCATTTCCGCGATATTTCGATTGTGTAAATAGGAAACGGTGACTTTCGGTATGAAATTCGAGCGAGCGCGATGAATGTGCGCACTTGATGATACATGTGCTGTTTTTCAGGGTGCATTCCCTGGATCGATAGAGTATGGACGCTGGTGATGATATCTAGCTACCCGACTATCGTCTTACTTCTGGGTTCCACACTTCTTTTTGCGGGGTGCGCGAAATCTACCACCCCGCTGCCGGATTATCCCGTTCGAGACGAAGACATGCAGACCGACCCGATGATGCTGGGTGTTGATGTGGGGGGGTCTGATTTCAGCGTTTCAGGTGACGAAAGCACAGAGGCATCGAGTCTTACGCTACCCGCGCAAGTTGATTCCGAGGCGCACTCAAACGATTCTGCTGCTGAAGAAGCTGTCGTACCCGATTCGAAGTCGGGCAAGGACAAAAGCTCAAAGCATGACGGGTCAAAGCACGACGGTCAGAAGTGGAGCGGTCCAGCTTCGCTTCATTCCGGCGATGCGATTCGCTCTGGGGCCCAAGAGAACGATACAGCTCGAATCACGCCCCACAAGAAGACCCATAAGAAATCTCATCGGCGTTGAATTTGAGCCCAAGTGCCCTCTGGCGAAGGTGACCCACTTGAGTCCCGCCAACTTGATTCAGTTGATTTGAGACCGGGTGATTCGTGCGAAGGCCCACCCTGCGAAGCCAACCAACATAGACAGACGCAAACTCTAGATATCCGTCAACGCTACTCCAGCGTTCTGCGCCTCGATTTCAAACGTGCGCACAAGATTCGAACCGCTCCCGGCATAGGCACGCGCATAGGTGAGCAGATTACGCCAGGCCACGCGACGCTTGGGCTCGATCGAAATCGCCTGTTGCGTTGTATCGATGGCGCGCAGCAGGTCTCCGCGGCGTGCATATACAACCCCAAGATTGGTCCACCCAGCCGCCCTCGTAGGATCGACTTGCACGGAACGCGATAGAGCCAGCTGTGCGGCTTCGAGGTCCCGGTGGCGAAGGCGCACCTGGCCCACAGTCTCGTAGCATCGTGACCACCCGGCCTTCGCCATCGGTGGGAGTCCTCCATCGCGAATCCGCAGCGCATGGTCCAGAGCTCGAACGGCGCTTCGACCCGATATCTCTGGAAGAACATCGTCTGGACAGGAGGGATCGACACATAAAAACGAGTGAACACCGCTAAGCCGAGCGCGATCCACCATCCTCGCTTGTTTCAAGGCGCCTTCAGTTTGCCAGAGCACGGGTCGCGTCAAGTCTCTCGAGATCCATCTCGCGGCAAGCGCCACAAGACGCGCGCGCTCCGCTGACTCCTCCGGACGAAGCGCCTCCATGTGCCGGGGCCAGGATAGGCCCGAGACAAGACGACGGATCGAAGGCTCCCACAGATGCTGCACCGGAATCACCGCGACGTCCGGGCGTACCCCTTCCACGTGCGTGGCAAAAAAAAGCGCACTGCATGCAAGATCAGACTCACAGAGCACAACGCTGCGCTCCGGGACATCGAGCAAAACGCCGCCCGAGCCGTAGAGTTCTGAATAGGCCTCGCCCTGAAACGCAGGCATCGAGACCAGGCTCCAAATTACGAAACCGAGCAGAGAAGCGCGCGCAAACCCGGTCGCAGCTGGCGTTCGCTTGAACCGGAAGACGTACAAAGACCGAGCAGCACCAAGTCCTGCCGCAACGCAGATCATGGCACCGGCAAGATGACCCACCTGCCGATCGACCACCCCCATCGGATTGATCACAAGGGCGTAGGCCACATCGGTCGCAAAGAGCAGCACACACAGCATGAGCATCACCGAGCCATTGCGCGGCATACGAAACGCCCCAAGCGCTCCGATCAGCACGAAGAAGACGAGCTCTCCCAGCTGCTGACAAAGCAGCCAAGCCGCTCCGGTCGAACCGTGTCCGATCTCTTGGGCGTAAGCGTCGCGTATCCGGCCCGCGGTGAGATGGTCCAGCAAACGCCCGAGCGTCTCCGGGTCTCCCCAATCAAGAGGGGTATCCCGAAGCGAAGCGAGAGGAAGGTAGGCGACCACAAGCATCCCCAAAAACGCAAGGGTGAGCGATGCAGCAAGCGCGCTCCGCCGAACCGATCGAACCCACAAAAAGATCGCGAACAGCAACGATACCGACGCCGCGGCGCTGATGTGAGAACCAAAAGATAGACCCAGCAACAGACCGAGCGGCAGCGGTTGTGGTCGCGCAGAGACGAACTGCGACAAAGCGAGCAGGACGAGCAGCAGCGCGGTCGAATAAACCTCTGCTTCTAGACCTGTGCCCATAAAGGTGGTCCAGGTCCCAAGCCCCGCGGCGGCGAGATAAGCTCCCGATCTCGCCGCCGCTATCGCATGCGCGTCCAACGAGTGCGCGCACGCGCGAAAAACGCACGCACGAAATACAAGGTGCGCCACAACTCCGAGGACCGACGCGGAGACCAGGGCCATCACGAGTCCCTGCCGAAACTGAATCGATCCAAAGGGCAGCAGCCCGCTCAGTCGAAGCAGCAACATGTCCAGAGGAAAACCGGTGGGATGCGCGACGCCGAGCCGAAATCCCGCAGCCCCGAGCTCGCCTGCATCGGTGAGAAGGGGTCCGGCAGGTGTCACGATCGAATAAGCCATTGCGGCGATCGTCGCGACCAGTAGACCCGGCGACCCCCGCAGACCCGGCGACCCTCGCAGACCCGGTGACTCAAGCGCTGCACCCTCGCTAGAAGCGCTGCCCTCAGAAGAACGCGGGGCACCTAAGTGTCTCGGGGCACTCGCACACATCGGATTCGCTTCAAGATATCCGATTCTGCGCACCGCCGAGGCGGATTCTACGCATGCTCGAGGCTTGTCTCTTCACGAGCTATGATGAGGCAGGAGTGGAACGTGGTTTCTTTGATCAACACCGTGCGCGATCTCGAGCGGCTTCGTCAGATAAGCGTCGTCTTGGCCCGTCACGGTTTCGAAGAGGTGGTGGAGCGTACCGGCCTCGGTTCACTGCTGTCCGGTTCCAGGGGCGGCTCGCTAGCCGGCGCGGCAGGGTCACGTACAGCGGCCACAAGAGCATCAGGCGCGCCTGAAGCGGAAGACGCGCACCTCGAACGCGATCGATATCGCGACTCGGGCCATGGCGTGGGGGTTCGCATCCGGCGGGTATTGCAGGACCTCGGCCCCTGTTTCATCAAGCTCGGGCAGATTCTCTCCACGCGAACCGATCTGATCCCGGGTGAGATCCTAAGAGAGCTCAAAAAGCTTCAGGATGACGTTCCCCCAGACGAATTCGAACTCATTCGCTCGCTCATCGAGTCTGAGCTCGGCGCCTCGCTCGAGGAGATCTTTTTGGAGTTCGATCAGACTCCCCTCGCCTCCGCGTCGATCGGACAGGTCCATCGCGCAAAGCTCGCGCTCGGAGGCGACTCGGAGGACGGAGTCCGCTCCGAACCGGTCGAGGTTGTGGTCAAGGCGCAACGCCGATCGGTCCGCCAGGTGGTCGACCGAGACCTCGATCTGCTCCATCTGCTCGCCCGCGCGATCGAACGATCGATTCCCGAATCTCGCGTCTACCACCCGGTGCAGCTCGTGGCGGAGTTCGATCGCGCGATCCGTACCGAGCTCGACTACGCTTCGGAAGCCGATCATGCAGAGCGGTTCCGGCAGCACTTCCGAGGCGCGCCCCACTGCGTCTTTCCGCGGGTCTATCGAAACGCAAGCTCCCGACGCGTGCTGACGCTGGAGTACCTGCCGGGCCAAAAAATCGACGAAGCCCTCGCGGCGGGCTTTGCGGCAGAGACGATCGTCCGTCTATCGCTCGATATCGTGATCAAGCAGATCTTCGAAGACGGCTTCTTCCACGCCGATCCCCATCCGGGCAACGTGCTGGTCCTCGGTACGCCGAGCGCCCCGACGCTGGGGCTCATCGACCTCGGCATGGTCGGTCGACTATCCCCCAAGATGCGGGACCGCACGGTGGACCTGATGGTCGCCGCGGCAACCGAAGACTATCCCGGCATCGCCAACGCGCTCTATGCCCTCGGCAGCGCAAAACAAAAAATCGATCGGGAAGCCTTTGAAGCCGAAGTCACCACGCTTGCGCAAAAATACCTCGGCAAACCGCTCAAGGAGCTCGAGCTTTCGGGCCTCATCAGCGACCTCATCTACGTCGGACGAACCTTCGGTTTGGAGATTCCACCCGAATTCCTGATGGTCGGCAAAACCCTGATGACCGTCGAGGGCGTCGGAAAACAGCTCTGCCCCGACCTCGACGTGTTTGAGGAGATCAAACCCTACTTCATCAAGTTGCTGCAGCAGCGCTACGCTCCAGAGCGCATCACCCAGGAGATGCTTCGGGGCATCGTGCGACTCTCCGGCGTCGCATCGAATGTGCCGCTTCAAACCCATGAAATCCTTGAAGATCTCCGCAAAGGCAGCTTTCAGCTGCAGATCCGGGACGACACCTTGCTGCGCGCTGCGGAAACGCTCGGCCGGCGTCTGGGCTCCGCAATGATCACCGCCGCCGCGGTGGCTGGAGGGGTGCTCGCATGGAGCCTAGACCGGCCCGTCGTCGGGACAGTCGCCCTCACTGTGGCCTTTGGCTGGGCCGTCTTGACCTCGTGGCGCGCAAACGTGCGCAAAACTCAGAGACGCGTCCGGCAACCTCGCCCCTGATCCGCCCGCAGCCCCAAGAGGCACGCCACGCGTACCCGCGCTACGGCATGGGCATTGCGTATACGGTACGGGATGAGTTTTCCAGACTTACCGGATCCTGCCAAGCTCGCGTTTTTGGATTGGCTCAACACTAAGGAAGGAGCGCAGCTTCGGGCAACACACCGGAACGCAATACCTGTCAACGTCGAGCTTCCGCTGTGGCACCGGGGTCCGGCGGGTTTTAGCGAGTGCACAGGCCCAATCCGCAAGCTTGCCGTTTCTCCAGACATCGACTCGCTCGTCGTCCTGTCTGACAACCAGGCAAAGGTGCTCGACCTCCATACCGGACAGGTTCGACATGTGGTGGGCACAAACGACCAGCCCGCCCGTGCGGTGGCGCCCGACGGAAGCGCCATCCTGACCTGCCCCGAGACGGGTGGAAACGCGCTTCTTTACAGCCCCGAAGGTCAACTCCTTCGGACGCCTCTCGTTTCTTCGATTCCGCATCCTCCTCACGCCTTCGCGCTGTCGGCAATGCAGTTCAAAAGAAATCGAGAGAGCCTAGGGAATTGGGTGCTCATGGCCTTCTGCGGGCACGAAACATCCTATTTTTGCTCTCCCCATCAACACCTTCGGCCTCTCCGGTCCGACACCCGGCCGCTCCAAGGCACTGCCCTCAGCGCTGACGAGCCTCTTATAAGCATGATCGCGCCTTCGCCGGAACATGCAGTCGCAGTCATCATGTTACGCAGCGGAGAGGCCTGGTTGCTGACGCAATCGCATGGCTCTGGAAGAAACACATCCTTCTGTCTCGAAGACGTGCCGACTGCATCGACGATCTCTCCATCCGGAGAATTCTTTGCAGTCGGCACGCAGACAGGTCGGCTCACCCTATTCCCCGTCGAAGCCGCCCCTCCGGAAGCATATCAAGAGGGACCTCCTCAAGCGCTGGCTGATGCTCAGGCCCACGCGGGCGCGATCACGTCGATCGCGATCTCCTCCTGCGACCGGTTTATAGTAACCGGCTCCGAAGACGGCTCCGAAGACGGCACCGCCCGGCTCTGGTCGCTCGATGTTCGCGAGGAGGCGGCGCGAGAATGGATCCCGTGGAGATGGGTCAGAGGCAGAGCATCCGTGCCCGTGCTCCGCTACCGTGGGTGCATCCGATTGCCGAGCCCGGTCACGGCGGTTGCGTTTTGTGAACGCGGCGAATTCGTCGCCATCGGCCGATCGGACGGCAAGCTGAATCTGATTCACCTGGGCAAGGAGTTTCGGTCGACGTCAGGCGGGAATCCGCTTTTTGCGGGTGGGTACTGAGACTTCGGTTTGACACCTAGAGTATCCGTGTTCTTTGAAGATCAACGACTCTCAAAAATTGACGGCCGTTATCCTTGCACCCGTCTAAAGAGCCATCAGGCGGCGCCCTAACTGGATTCCGGTGAGGCCGGCGGCAAATCCCAGCGACAACGTCAGCCCCACATACGCGGCAGCGCGAGCGGGACTCGCTTCAAAGAGCCTGAGCGTTTCGAGATTAAAAGAAGAGTACGTGGTGAACCCTCCCATCACTCCTGTGCCGAGCACCCCGTACCAGGAGATGTTTGCCCACTGCGGATCGGCGGCTCCTGAGCGATCACCCATGAGCTCCGAAATCACGCCCAAAAGCCCTGCTCCGAGCACGTTGACGAGCAGAGTGCCGAAAGGAAACGTGCTCCCCAAGGCCTCCGCGAACCAGCGCCCGAGTCCGTAACGGAGCAGCGTGCCGAGCGCTCCTCCGCAGGCGATCCAAAGCAGCTGCACCTTCAAGGCGTAGCAGCCCTTTTGGGGGTTCGCTTGTCCTAGGGTGTCTTGAGTCCACTTCACGAAGCGCCTAAGGTGATGCCAGAACGCGGTGGGCGGAAGATCGAGGCGAAAGATGACGGACAGCAAGGTTCTCGAAGAGCGCAACATTGTCGCAGGGCGGGTAGCGATCGTGACCGGAGCAGGTGGCGGGCTCGGCAGAAGCCATGCGCGACTGCTGGCATCTCAAGGGGCACGCGTCGTCGTCAACGACCTCGGCGGCTCCCTAGACGGCACCGGCAGCGACACTTCGGCAGCAGACCAGGTCGTGGCAGAGATACGCTCCGCCGGCGGAGAAGCCGTCGCGTCTCACGACGATATCGCCTCCTGGGAGGGCGGGCAGGCGGTAGTGGAAACCGCGCTGAATCACTTTGGAACCCTCGATATCGTTATCAACAATGCAGGTATTCTGAGAGACAGCTCGCTGAAAAAGATGACCGAAGCGCAGTGGGAGGCCGTGCTCTCGGTTCACTTGAGCGGAACGATGCACGTGACCAAGGCAGCCTGGAGCACGCTCTGCGATAAGGGATACGGTCGCATCGTCACGACCACCAGTGCCGCCGGCCTCTACGGCAACTTCGGCCAGTCAAAC
The DNA here is from genome assembly GCA_039030515.1 of Myxococcota bacterium. Taxonomy (GTDB): domain Bacteria; phylum Myxococcota_A; class Polyangia; order Polyangiales; family Houyiibacteriaceae; genus JBCCEA01. Next base: position 84,536 of record JBCCEA010000016.1, read on the forward strand.
TACAGCTCCGCCAAGATGGGCGTCGTCGGGCTGACCAATACCCTGGCTCAGGAGGGCGCCAAGTACCGCGTCCGCGTCAACGCGATAGCGCCCATCGCGAGAAGCCGGATGACCGAGACCATTCTACCGCCACCGGTGCTTGCCAAGCTCGAGCCTGAATTTGTCTCGCCGGTCGTGCTGCACCTTTGCTCGGAGGAGCTGCAGGAATCCGGCAGAATTTACGCGGTGGGTGGCGGCTACGTCGCTCGCGTTGCGATGGTCGAAGGCGTCGGGGTGCAGCTACCTACCGCGGGAGGACTCGACCTAGACGAGATCCGCAAGCAGTGGTCTGTGATCAACGAGCTCACAAACGCGCGGCCCTTTGGCAGTGCGATGGAATCGATCGGGGCGGCGATGACCGGGCTGGCCGCCGACGAATAAGCCCTGGCAAGCGACTTCAGGAGCGCTAAAAAGGCGGGACCAGAAATCGATGCTGGTGCGGCTAGCATCCATCAAAGTAGCGGCCGCCAGAGGCGACAACAGCGGTCGACAGCGACATCCTAGGGAGTGGGCGTGGGATCAGCACGACGCGAGGGAACATCCAACACATCGGTTCCCGGTTCGGCACACAGAGATTCGACCAGCCACGATCGGACCACCCATCCCGGGGTGCGCATTCAGGACGGCGAACTCCAACTCGGCAGCCGAAGCGTCCCGCTGCTCTCTGGCGCGGTCCACTACTTTCGACTGCCCCCGTCCTCTTGGAGGCCGTGCTTACGGAGTCTACGCGAACTGGGACTTCCAATCGTCGAAACCTACGTCCCTTGGGGAGTTCACGAGCTCGAAGCGAACGCGATCGATTTCTCTCATCCCGAGCGAAACCTCGGGCAGTTCTTGGACGCGGTCGAAGCCGAGGGGCTGCTCGCCTTTTTGCGGCCAGGTCCCCACGTCAACGCGGAAATGACCTGCTTTGGGCTCCCCGAGCACGTGGTCTTCGACAGCGCATGCCAGGCTCGATCTCCCCGCCAGAATCCGGTGTATTTGGGGTTCCCCCCGTTGATGTTCCCCGTGCCCTCCTATGCAAGCGAGGTGTTTCATGGCGAGGTCGCGCGGTGGTACGAGGCGGTCGGCGCAGTGGTCGCACCTAGAATCTGGCCGGATGGACCGGTCGTCATGCTGCAGGTGGACAACGAAGCCGCCTACTACTTCCGCAACGGCCCTTACGATCAGGACTACCATGCGGACTCGATCACCCTTTGGCATAAGTTCTTGAAAAAACGCTATGGATCGCTAGCCAAATTGGGTCTTGCACATCGGCGCGTGTACCCGAGCTGGGCGGAGGTCGATGCGCCGAGCCGCTTTGAGGCGCACCGACCGGAGCAGCTCCCGCAGCATCTCGACTGGGCAGCATTTCAGGAGCACGTACTCTCCGGTAGCCTGAGGCGAATGCGGGACGAGATGGCCAAGTCAGGCCTGAGCGGAGTGCCGATCGTTCACAACCTACCTCTCGGAGACGGAGGACTTCCGGTCAGCATCCCGGCCATGAACCGCGTCGTCGACCTGGTGGGTCTAGACTACTACCACGGGGCGCGTCAGCACCGCGCGATCAAGCGTCGCACGCTCTATCTGGCCGGTACGGTCGACTTTGCCTACGCGCCCGAGCTCGGTGTTGGAGCGCCTCCCTGGTTTACCCCACTCACCCATCGCGACTCTCTCTTTTGCGCAACCGCCGCCTGGGCCTACGGCATCCGAGGATTCAACTTGTATATGGCGGTCGATCGAGACCGCTGGTACGGCGCTCCAATAGGTCACGAGGGCACTCCAAGAGAAGAATATAAAGACTGGCAACGCTGCATCACGGTCTTGAAGGAACACAAGTTCCATCAGCTACAGCGGAAGGTGGAAGTGGCTTTGATCTTCCCAAGAGAATATGCGCGGCTGTCTCGAGCCACCCATCTCTTTGGGCCGATCAGTCCCTCCGCACTCGAAGCCATGGGTGGAACTCCGGTAGACGGATCCCGGGAAGATCCTCTGGGTTTTGCCGGACCGGTGCAGGTGCTGTGGTGGCGCTTTCTCGCCCGAATGAGCGATGCACTCACCCGCGAGGGCATCCCCTATGTGTACATCGACAGCAGCGCATCGATCGACCGCTTCGAGGGGATACGGATCGTCGTCGCTCCGACCTACGAGTTTATCGACGACGCCTACTGGGATCTGCTGGTGGCGCTAAGTAAACGTGACGTGACGATCCTCCACGGCCCCACCCTACCCTCGCTCGATGCTCAGATGAACGAGAGCCCTCGAAGCGCTCTGCCCACCGGAACACAGGTGGTACTCGACCAGGCCGACGACGCCGAGGCACTGATGGCCACCCTCAAAAGCCGTGAGCGACTGCGGTGCCCCTTTCGCTCCTCGAATCCCGCCGTGGAGACGAGCGTGCACGAAGACGAACATGGACCGCGTTTGCTCTTCTTGGTCCACTCAGGTCTTGTCCCCACTTCGACTTCGATCACTTTAGACGAACCATGCTCGCTGCGGGACGCCCTCACCGGAGCCCGCGTTCAGGGAGAGACGACGATCACCCTAGACCTCCTACCTCAAACCAATCGCATTTTGGTCTTTGAGAAACGCGCGCCGGACCCAGCCGCCCGTCAGGTCGGAAGCGAGTGCTCTATATGATCAGCGCAGATCTTCGCTTCGAAGGGTTTGATGCCACTTCATGGACCAATCTTATCTCGCTCTTCGCACCGACTGTCGTAGAGCGGATGACCGTCAAAGCCCCCATCAGCGACGACCCGACCGTCGAACAGGGCACGCCGGAGCAGAGAACCGGTATGCTCTGTGTCGTCACCGACGCGAAGGGGCTGGTGCTGAAAGCCCTACATACGACCCGAGGTCGGGTCACCGACATTCGCGGAACGGTCACCGGAGCGGACCTGCCGGGCCTTCGCAAAACGTACGCGGTGCAGCGGTGCGTGTTGGTGGAAGAAGGATGCCTCGAGGAGCTTTCAGAGCAGATCGCACTCCGGCTGCAACGGGGCGACGACTACCTCACTCAATTGCTGCTCACGTTGCGATGCGTGCTCGAGTTGCAGAAATCAAACCGCTTCGTGCTCTATCCGAACCCGCTGCAGAGCGTACTCATCCCGTCTCCCGGAACGGTGCGACGCGCGATCGACGTGTTGCTCCCAGACGATCACTGCGCGGTGGCCATGCTCTGGAAAGGCCAGCAACCCTGGACCTCGATCGCGTTGCGGCGCAGGGCAGGCAATCTCGATTGGGTCGCGGGGCCCGATCATCTCTTGCGCTGGACCGGCCCCCTCGGAGGCGACTGGCGGCGAGACTATCGGATCGTCACCGACGCGGTCGCGAAACACGCGGCGCCAGTCCATTTTGGGATCTACGGAGAAGAGCACACGATTCGATCACTGCTGCGCAACCCCGACCCGGGCGCCTGGACCAAAGCGGTGGCCGTACGGGACCTCATCATCCATCCGACCCCGGCGTATATCGCGGTGGCACTCGGCACAGACGCGATGCGCGCCGCAACCAAACTCGCCAGCGAAGCGCTCGGAGGCATGGACCTGTTCGGACTACTTTCCCCAGTAGCGTTCTATCTTCGAGGCCGCGTCGACGAAGTAACGAGCATCACCCAAACATTGGGGTTCAATCCGCTGGCGGTACTTGCACGAAGCCTGGATGAACCCGGAGACAGCGGCAGCACCAACGACGAAGTCGACTCCCCCCCTGAGCGATCGACCCCTGAGCGATCGACCCCTGAACGATCGACCCCTGAACGATCGACTTAGCGAGCAGCAAACGCCACAGACTCGAGTGCCTCTTCACGCCTCGCCGTCAGTACGTTCCTCTTTGTATCCCGAACCCGTGGCTGCGTTCCGCTGCGCAACTCCCCAAACCCGATGGGAAGCTCAGGGAGTTTGACAAGAATGCGTTAATACGTAGTCTCTCTCCCCACCTGCTCAAGGTTCCAGTGAACTAGGGTACAGGTATCGGTAATGAGGCCTCGCGTGCAGCGTCAGCGGTCCAAACCGGAACACGAGGATAGTTTGAGGATGCAAAAACTGACCGATCGGCAGCGCGCAGTACTGATGTACATTCAGGACTCGATCGAAGCGCGAGGCTATCCGCCCACGCTGCGCGAGATAGGAAATCACTTGGGCATTCGGAGTACCAACGGGGTCAATGATCATCTCCGAGCCCTCGAGCGAAAAGGCTACCTCACTCGTGAAGACATGAAGTCGCGGACACTTCGCCTGGTAGGAGCTGGTGGTTCATCGTCTGACCGGCTGTCGGAGTCACCCACCGACCTCTCGCGAACGGCACACGAGGGGCCTTTCGACGTAACGGAAAGAGAACGCACGATCGAGATTCCCATCGTAGGCCGAGTCGCTGCCGGTGCGCTCTCCGAAGCGATTCAGGCTCCGGAAGATCGGGTCCGTATCGACCCTATGCTGGTCGGCCCCCACCGCAACGTGTTTGGTCTTCGCATTGTCGGTGAATCGATGATCGAAGCCGGCATTCACGACGGGGACTATGTATTTGTAAAAAAACAGATCGACGCCAAAAGGGGAGAAATCGTGATCGCGCTGGTGGGCGACGAAGCCACCTGCAAATACTACTTTCCCGAGCGAGAACACATCCGGCTCGAACCCGCAAACCGCACGATGGCCCCGATCCTCGTGCCCCGTTGCGATTGGCGTTCGACTCAGGTACTGGGGGTGGTTGTGGGTATTTATCGACGCCTCCGCTAACACTCCCGCGGCTGCCCATAGGCGCCACAAAGCGGCTTTCCTCCTAACTCCTCGTCGTCAGGTACCAAGAAGTACCCTCCTCCTCCTCGCTTCGGGGGCGCTCGCTTTCTGACCCCTCTGGACAACCGCGGACCCGACCGCCCAGGCACGCCACAAAGCCGCTTTCCACCTAACTCCTCGTC
>JBCCEA010000017.1:0-88578 GCA_039030515.1 Myxococcota bacterium
AACCCACACAGCACATCTCGCTCGGCGACAGCCTCCGCTGACCGAAGATGCTCGAGGCTTGAAGTACCCGGCGTACGTCTGCGCCTCTGCGCTTCCGGGGCGCTGCACGTTCTCGCCCATCGATATGCCCTGCTCAGCACATCTCGCTCGGCGACAGCCTCCGCTGACCGAAGATGCTCGAGGCTTGAAGTACCCGGCGTACGTCTGCGCCTCTGCGCTTCCGGGGCGCTGCACGTTCTCGCCCATCGACATGCCCTGCTCAGCCCCAACCATCGACACGCGCTGCTTTGCTGATCGAAATTGAGCCAGCCAGACCATGAGGAGCCCCTTTGAGAAATGTAGTGCTTTGCCGTTAGAGAAGCGCATGTGGAATAGCGCTTTTGGCACAGCCGCCGCAAGGCAGAGCACGCACCGATGAAGCGCACGAGCTCGCGACACATCACTGCCTGCATTCGTTGACTTGACCGACAGTGCATGACAGCGTGCCGCGCTGCCATCAGAGCACCGCGAAAGTAAAACAGATATAGAGGAGCTTCACCGCTTCAAACACAGCGGTGTTGAACGAAACCTTGTCGAACAAAGAAGATCACGCGGAGTCGCAAAACCAAGACGCTGCGACCAGTGCATCGAAACAGGATGCTCCCGCAGTATCGGAACCCAAAGCGAACGACGAACGCTCCAAAACCGAATCGAAAGAAGAGACGTCCAGTCGCGACAGTTCAGGAATAACGCGCACGGCCGGGCAACGCTTCGCTGCAGCGAAAGCAGCAAAGGCGTCACGCAAAGCAGCACAGCGAGGTCGACAGGCAGAAGACCGCGAGCAAGAGGTACTCCAGCGAGCAAGCCGAGCTACTCAATGGCTGCGCGATCGCGGCACCTACTTCTCGGTGGGACTCAGCGTCATACTCGCCTTGCTCGCTGGAGTTACCTTCTGGGCTTCGTACACGGAAGGCCAAACCAGCCAGGCCGGATCGGAGCTATGGTCGGCGACTCAAACCGCACGGGCGCGCGTCGACCGTGAGTCAGACCCGGCGCTTTTGGATTCGCGTTCTTCGAACAGCGACGCTGAAGTCTACACGTCTCGAGTGGAGCGATCTGAAAAAGCACTAGGCCGATTTCGAAAAGTGACCCGAGACTTCGCAGGATCAGAGGCCGCTTCTTGGGCGGCGCTCGGCGAGGGCGCCGCGCTCTTGGAAGTGGACCGTGGTGAGGACGCTCGAAAAGCGTTTGAGACTGCGCTCTCCGCCAGCAACGACGACGCGGTTCACTGGCGCGCTCTTGAAGGAATCGCGTTCAGCTTCGAGGCCGATGAAGCTTGGGACCAAGCCACAGCGCGTCTGAGTGAGCTGAAACAACTAGGTTCAGGCGTTTACGAACACGTTGCAAACCTGCACATCGCGAGAATCGAACTTGCTCGCGGGCGAGAAGAGCAGGCCAAGGAACTTCTGCAGGAACTGTACGAGCGATTGAAAGACGAGAGCACGCTGAAAAGTCCCGACATGCTGCGTCGAGTCGAACGCTCGCTAAGGGAGCTAGACAGTGCCCTCGTGACCCCCGCAGCAACGACTCCTCTTTCGATCGGATCACATGGCGCGGTTGGAGCGACCTCGACGCAAGGCCCATCTCAAGCGGAGATCCAAGAGCTGATTCGCCGTCTCTCAAAGGAGCAGCAAAGCGGTGGCACGAATACCGCCGCCGAAGGAGTGGACAAACATCGATCCCCCCCTGACACGCGCCAAGACGAAAGTCCGTCGGAGTGAGGCTTGCCCGCGAGGACTGGCGAAGCGCCCGTCGTAAAAAACGTCGCACGCATACCTTTCGAATCAAGCAAAAGCGATACGCAGAGCTCTCAATCCTCACAACCTGGTTGATCCTAATGGGTGGGTGCGGCGTCAACGACGGGATAGTTGGCGGCGCGTCTTATGAATGGTTTGGAACTCAAGTCGCGCAGAAACAAAGCGGACCAGGACTGAGCGTTCGATGGCGACGCACGCTCACGCGGCATTCCAAGGGCTCCTACCTCCCTGTGGAGCATGCAACTGCCCTCATCGATCCGATCCGCAACCAAGTATTTGTAGGATCGTCTTCAGGAGCGTTTCGCGCGTTTAATTCAAATGGTCGCCTGCTTTGGGAACACCCCATGGGCTCCTCGGTGGAGGCAGCACCTGGCTACGATCCGAGCACACGAGACGTATTTGTCGCGTCCGAAGACGGAGTGGTCCATCGAATCGACGGATCCAACGGAGCCGTAGCCTGGTCGAAACCTTCGGGAAGTCCGATCCGAAACACGCCGAGATTGAACGAAGACGCCGTATACGTGGCTTCCGTCAACGATGGTGTGACAGCACTGTCTCGAGAGGACGGCGAGAGTTTGTGGACTTACCTCCGTGAGCCAAACGAGAACCTCTCGATCACCGGTCGAGCGGGGATCGCACTCACCGGCCGCTGGGTACTCAGCGCTTTCTCAGACGGGATGGTAGTCGCTCTGGATCGGTCCGACGGTTCTCTAGTTTGGGAACGCGATACATCCATCGATGTACGCGGCGACGAGGGAGATCCGGATCGATTCTTCGATGTAGATACTACGCCGCTTATTGACGGCGATGTGGTGTACGTGGGGGCATACGGCTCGGGTCTGTACGCGTTGCAGCTCGCCAACGGCTCCGTAATTTGGCGGGACGCTGAGCTCCTCGAGATCGTCGGCTTGGCGCTTTTTGAGCGTTATCTCGTGGTCGCTTCTTCCAGCGAGGGGATCGTGTGCATCGACACCGAGACGCGTCAGAGACGCTGGCAGCAGCCGGTAGAGCGAGGCGCCCCCAGCGTTCCGGTGATCGCGGGAGGCGCCGTCTGGTTCGGCGAGAGCCAGGGATCGTTTCGGATGTTGGATCTCGATAGGGGTCAAGAACTCGGACGAATCGACGCGGGCACCGGGTTTTCCGCCAGTGCCGCCATTGCACTTCCCTTCGGGATCGTCTTATCCAACGGCGGATCTTTGCTGGCGTTCCGGATATCGAGTCAAGCGAGCCGTTTCGACTAGGCACTCATCGCGAAGCCCGGCAGACGAAAACCTTACCAGGGTAGGGTAGTACCGTTTTGGTGCAGAAACGATCCGGACTGCTCGAGACTCAAAGCGTCCAACCGATTGATCAAACCCTGAGCCGCCTCCGGCGGATCGAGTTCGCCGCGATCTCCGGTCATCTCTGTACGAACGAACCCTGGATGAAGCAATGCCACCGAAATCGCCCGCTTTTTGAGATCCACGGCAAGCGACTTGCCAGCCATGTTGAGCGCCGCTTTCGACATCCGATAGCCATAGCTACCGCCCGACGTATTGTCGGCGATAGACCCCATTCGACTGGTCATAAGCCCTACCTTGCTGCCTTCGTGCAAACAGGAAAGCAAGGCGGATACGGTGAGCAACGGACCCAATGCGTTCACCTCAAACTGCTGTCGGATCATATCCAGATCCAGCGAGTCCAGAGTCACTCTTTTCATGACACCTGCAACTACCCATAGCACATCGACACTTTGTTGACCTAGTTCCTGCGCGAGTCGTCCTAGAGAGTCTCGAGACGTTACATCAACCCCTTCGTGTACTGAACTCGAGCACCCGGCAAGCGCCGCGGACCCCGTTCTACAGACCGCGACAACTTCATCTCCACGTGCATGTAACTGACGACAGATTTCCAAGCCGATACCCCTATTGGAACCGACGACCACAACTCTAGCCATAGTTCAGTCTCCTCGTACTCTGTTTCTAGCGAAGTCTATAAAGCCGGAACTCGGCCTCTGCCTCTTCTGACGCAAACCCGCCAGAGAGATTACCGTCGTATGGCCGCACCGAAACCACCCGCTGCAGGACGGGATCGGAATCGATCGAATCTCGGAACGCTAGACACTTGGGATCGATGGGTTCATCGTGATTTTTCGCGGCATAACAAGGTAGGCCTTCGTAGTAGGCCACGCAGCCATCCTGTGGAACCTCTCGCGCCGACGCGTAGTCCGTGAGTGCTAGGCTCTGAAAGCGCTGCGTTTCCTGGCCCTCTTCGAGATACATACCCAGGTGCCGAAACCGTTCGTTGCCGCGATGACGATCGGGCAGATACTCCACGACCGCGCACGAGTCTGGCAGAGCGTCTCTCGCCTGCGTGGCGAATGCAAATTCTTGCAGGTCAAGATAGTCTACATCGCGAATGAATCGCAGATGCAGCAGTGGCGACAGCCCACACATCAAGATCAACGCCCAGGCCCAGCGAGGTCGCATCCGATGCAGTGCATTCCAGCCAAGCGCTGCAATCATGACAAACGGCACGATCAAATGCAGATGGTAGCGCGCCTGCATCGCCAAAGAAGATGGCAGAACATACGCATGCGCTATGAAGAAGAGCAGAATCCATCCGATTAGAAACCCAAGCACACGCTGCTCGTCGCGAGACTCCACTCCTGTCTCGAAGGACCATTGATCAGCAATTTTGTTCGTTTGAGATGCAAGGAACTTAAACTTGTCGACCAATTCCGGATAACGCCCGAACACCGTACGCCCTACGAGTACACTCGGACGAAGAAGCGCAAACCCGGCACAGATCATCAGCGCTATCGGTGTCACCGTTGGGTTGATGAGCGTATTGTAATTCAAGTTAAAAAGGCTGATGAGACCAGAGATCACCGTCTGTAATGAAAACGCCTCGCCGATCTCGCGATCGTAGCCTTCGAATAGGTGAACTACGCTCGGCACGGCAGCGGCGGTAAGCAGGCAGACCGCGGGCAGTGCGCTCAACATCGCTCGGGTAGATTTCGAGTAGCGAAGTCCGAGTACCAAAGCGGCACATATCAGTAGCGGATAGAATATGAGATTGAGCGGACGCGCATGAAACGCAGCATAAGACAGGCCGGGAAGAGAGAGGAGGGCGAGCACGCGAACCAATATCGAACGGTCCTTAATGCTGCAGTGCATGAGATAAAAGGTCGCTGAGGACAGAGCCAGCGAAGGGACGAACGCAACCTCTGTTTTTGAAAATCGGATGTGCAAAGGCAGTGTCGCAAAAGCAAATGCTGCAAAGAGCGCAGTCGTTCGCATCCCAGTGAGCAGTCGACAGTGGGCATACACAAGTGGAATGGTCAGAGTGCCCACCACGAACGCGACAAAGAATACAAAGTCGAAATAGTAAAGCGGCTCTGGGTGCAGGATCGATATGAATTGAGCAAACTCGGGGTGCTCCCAAAGAGCCCACTGCAGAGCGGGTCTTCGCGAAAACGGCCAGGCTCCCATCACCACAGGTTCGGACAAGACATGTCGCAATGCAGCGCCAAAGAGCGTAGTCGCCAGAAGAGCCAGGATCGCTCCGAAACCGTCCATCAACCCTTGACGACACAAAAGAGTGATCAGCACAAATAGCGCCCAGAGCATGTAGACGACGGACGATCGGTTTTCGGTGAAAGAGCGGTTTGCCGTACTAGTTGACCGGCGAAGCAGCGATCCATTGTCGTTTTTGAGGACAAATTGGGCCAATGCCTTTTGTGCCGCAGCGCCCTCTCTTGAAACGTTCTGACCGGAATACTCTATGTAAAAGGAAACCGATTCCTCGTCAGGATCCTGCTGGGCGTGCTGCAGCTTCCCATGAAATATCACTTGGACTGCAGGAAGTTCGGAGTGAACTAGTCCGCACTCGATTCGACTCTCGCCGATCTCCACGTTCCAAAGTCGATATCCCTGGGATACCTCTCCGCCTAGCTCGACAGGGCGAAAAAGACTGAGAACTGCCTCATGTAGATCGGGACCAAGCACCAAACGCCTGTCGCGTAAAGAAACAGAGCTCGGTAAAAGCAAAGCGGTAGGCAGAGCGAGGATGAGTATCAGGTGCAGCGCCTTCGGGAAGATCGAGGCGAAGCGTGAAGCAAAGCCGCTGCTTAGCGAGTGGTCGGTCGAATCACTGTCGGTCGAGCGGTTCATACAGCGCAAATACATCCACGGGGAAGTTTACGGCTCCCGCGGCAGGTCTTCTCTGGACCCCCACTCCGCCCAGCTACCGTCGTACAAACGCACGTCCGGAAAACCCAGATGGCGCAGAACCAGATAGGCTACCGAGGCTCGGGATCCCGTTTGGCAGTACGCCACCATCGTTTTAGCCGTGCTTGTGGAGGGGTAAAGTTTTGCGAGCACTTGATCTCGGAGCAGCAACCCGCCGCTCACGTTGCGCGTCCAGTTCACGCTAAGTGCACCAGGGATATGTCCGCTTTTGAACTCGGATTCGGTGCGCGCGTCGATGAGAGAAACTCCGTCCGTCTCAAGCCGGGGCAGGAGAAATTTCACGTCCACCCTCCGTTCCGCGTCCACAACATCGATCTCATAGGTCGATGTCGGAGCGATCCACTCGCCAGACTCGATCACGCCCCCGGCTTCATCCCAGGCCACAAAGCCCCCGTCGAGTAGGGCGACACGTCTATGACCGAAATACTCTAGCGTCCACACGACCCGAGCTGGAGTCGTCGAAGTATTCTGGCCGTAGACGACGATGGCAGAATCGCGCAGAAGTCCAGCTTGCTGAAAAACCGACTCCGCTGTTTCCATATCGACTATCTGACCGCCAACTCCATCTACGGTGGTTCGAAGCTCAGTCTCGATCAGAGCGAGCGCATTCGGAATACGGGCCATTTCAAAATCGGTGCGCCCTCGCGTATCGATCAACTGCAGGTCCGGATCGTCCAAGTGATTCCAGAGCCACTCCATATCGACCACGACATCGTGCGTACCGCACAGGGTGGCTTCGGGGCAGTCGGTTTGGACCTCGTCTTCCGATGCACTCGAGTCGAGCAGCTGAGCGCCTGCATCGGCAGAAGCAGCGGCATCGTCACTGCACGCGGCAAAAGCGCCCAGCATCCACAACGTGGGCATCCACATGGCTACGTTCCTACATCTCTGGGTCATGACGCTCCGATTCATCTTTCTAGAATGACGATTTGCTCGTTCCGGCCTGCTTGTTGACTAGTCGCGTTGCGGCGCCCGATACTTCCTTCGATCCAAACTTCAGCTCGATCATTGTTTCATCATGTATCGATATACCGCGGTGGGCGTTTCAGCACCCGGACCTCGGTATTTCAGCGCATAGCCTTCAGTATTTCAGCGCATAGCCTTCGGATTTTCATACCCCTACTCCATACCGAGGCGCTTGCGCTTGCGCCAAAGGGTAGGACGGCTTATCCCGAGCCGCTCCGCCGCCTCACCCAGATGTCCTCCCGAAGCATCCACTGCGGCCTGAATGGCCCGCCGCTCTCCCGCATCCGGGTCGGAATCCGTCGCCTGCGGGAGCGTGAGTTCCGGAGGTAAATCGTCGAGAGTCAATGTCTCTCCACGACACACCGACAGCGCGTATTCTACCGCCGCCCGAAGCTCTGACACGTTTTCGGGCCAATCGTGCTGGAGTAGGGCGCGCATGGCCTCGGGATCGACGTGGCGTATTCGCCTCCCGTGCGTTCGATTGTGCCGCTCTATCCATTGGTCCAAAAGCCGCGGAATGCTTGCGCGCCGCTCTCGAAGGGAGGGCAGGGTGATCGTGATGCCGCTCGACCGATTGACGAACTCCTCTGCAAAGCCGCCGTGGCCACCACGGTCACCGCGCGGAGAACCACAAGTTGCCATTACCAGCCGAACATCGACTGCCTCCGACTTCGCAGAACCAAGGCGGGTTACTTCCCCTCTGTCGAGGACCTGCAAGAGTGTGTCTTGCGTATCTGAAGCAAGTGCATCCATTTCAGAAAGAAAGAGCGTTCCCCCGTCGGCCCGCAGAAGGGCACCTCTGCGTTCGCTGGCTGCTCCCACAAAAGCTCCCTTGACATGTCCAAAAAGCTCACTTCTTTGGAGTTTGGGTAAAAGTCTCGCGCAGTCTACAGAAACAAAAGCCTTATCGCGACGATGACTTTTGGAGTGCACCGCTTGAGCGAGTCGTTCCTTGCCGGTTCCGCGTGGTCCCGAGAGAAGAAAAGGAAGGTCGACTGCCGACATGGACTCACATGCTTGGAGCACAGGGTGCATCACTGCATCGCCGCGAAGTTCAGCAAAGAATGGATGTTCCGCCGGAAATCTCGAGGGGCCAAGGGCGGGCATCTCTACATGCGCCCTGTTCGACACCGGGTTCTCGTGCCGAAGCACTTCGATCCCCCCAAGGAAATTGCCGTCTTCGTCGAAAAACGCCCTGCCGCTTTTGCGCAAAGGAATCGGCTCGTCGTTGCGAGCGTAAAGGATAAGGGGCGCATGACGCATCAAGCGCTTCTCTTTGATGTCGCATCCCATCATGCACCGTCGGCAACGATTCACCTTAAGACAGTGGTTGCCGAGCGCTTCATCAGCTCGATATCCAAGGAGTTGCTCCGCACCCTCGTTCCAATACAGGACCTTTCGATCCCCATCGACCACGAAGACAGCTGCATCTGGGTTTAACTCGGCCAGTGTGCCGAAAACCTCACGTCCACCCACCTGGGAAAGAAAGGTGTCTAGCGTAACTTCCGAGCTCTCTAAGTCAGACAAGGGCAACGCAGACGAAGGCGGATTGGGAAAGGTGCCCCCGCTCTGGATTGTTTCTACCACGCATCTACTCTTGAAACACAGTGAAACATCATCGTTTCATGCATCTCGAGACACTCCGTACTCCTAATAGGGTGACGGGGCTACTCACATGCAAGGCTACATTCCCAAATCATCGTACTAAGGTGCGTTTGATGACGATTTCGAGGATTCGAGGACGAGAAACCTTCGTCTCGGGCGAGGAGTCCCTTCAAGCAGTGGTGAGAGAGGAAGACTTAACCCTGGTGATCGAGGGCATGCATGACCGCGCCGCCATTCGCCTGAGCGCGTCGGAGGCCCAGTCGCTTCGCCGATTTATAGACAAGCACTTTGCGGCGCCCGCCCGGTAACAGGTTGCGCCGTGGGTGTGGTCGGAATGGTGGGGATCGAACCCACGACCTCCTGGTCCCAAACCAGGCGCGCTACCAGACTGCGCTACATTCCGTCGGTTTCTTCTCTAGATTCAGTGTTTGTTCGAGTCGCTGAATCCGTGTGGGTCTCAGCGCCAGCCCGACAATGCTCCAGGTCTGACGGCGGGACATCGCGTAGCAGCTAGCACACTTTAAAGACTCGGCACAGCTTGAAGTCCGAGCCACAACGCCGCTCGCTGCGGCGCCTAAGGCCGGAAGCCTCACCAGGGCTGGGGAGGCCCCGCGTCTCTCCATGAGTAAACTCACTGATAATCTGCGAAAACCGGTCCGGAGACGCTAGCGTGCGACGGCAGAGGCACAGGCCAACGCACATGGTCTCTGCGCCAAGTCGGTTCTTGGAGGTGTATTCGGTGCGATGGCGTGCTCCAGTTACTGCTTTGCTGCTTGGCTTGAAACCGCCCGCAACCGGTCCCTCCAGTCGGTTGCGAGATTTGGAAGGAGCTTTCGTTCCTCAGGCGTACGCGCCAGCTTCACCCCGTGGGGGACCTCAGAACAGCAGTTGGCCGTACTTCGACTACGGGAACGGGACGGCTCGCTCCGCAGCACACGCTCATCACTGTGAAACAGTCTTATGGGCCTCTTCTAGGGCGCTCACAGACCCCGTTACCCAGACCTACCCGCCGTACTTCGACTCTCCGGCGTTCGCTGCGAGACCCCCTCAGATAACACTCGCATCCGCACCTAAGAGCCCGACCTCGCTCGACTATTTCGGGGATCACTCTGCTCATCAGATTCTCGAAGCGATCTCTGAAGCTGCAGTCATCGGCAATCACCACGAGCTTGAGACGATCAAGCGCTGCGTGGCGCACCAACAGTCGCTTCGGCAGCTTGAGAACTTGATCTATCAGAGGGGACACCTGGCCATCCTATTTGTCTCGAGGCTCATCGGCTCCGAGCTTGGGCTCGAACACCCGGACATACCGAATCCGCGAAGCGGGGAGGCTTTAAGAGATTCGTGGGTGGTCAAGTTCGGAAGATCCCGCAACGATGCGAGCGAAGTGATTTGCGGCTACGCTCGCTACAAAGGTCTGCAGCACACGGTGGACAAACTTGCCGAACTGCTCGCGTCGAGTGAACCCAAGTCGATAGGTGATGTATTCGGCTGCAAGCTCGTGTTGCCGGACAGCCAAGCGTGCCGGCGGGTATCACAACGATTGGCGCGGACCTTTCAGCAGCGGAGTCTACGCAGCATGGATCATTTTGATTCTTCGACCGGACGTTGGCGTAGATCGTCGGGGTGGGAGGGAATCAAGTTTCGAGTTTACGCTGAAATCCAGCTCGACGGCTGCCGTGGATGCGTCCCCGTCGAAATCCAGCTGGTACCTCGAGTCGGGGAGCACCACGACGAGGCGGGACGCTTGGTGGCCAGGGCTGGGCAGGATCCATGCGTGCTCCACCCATCAAGCCATGCCTGCTACGAGCATAAGCGGCGCCGGCGGCGGAATGGGGCATGCGGGTGCGGGAAGACCAGATCAGTCTTGCGGTCGCTCTTTGGTCTCCGTACCTGGAGGAAGCACTCTTGGAATGTTCGCCGCCGATCGCTTGGTTAAATCCCCGAGCGACACGACCAGCCGAGCGAGGTATTCCAAAACGAACCACGAACTCCCCGGCACGTCGGTGCCAGAAACACGACCACTCGACAGAGGTCGTCCCCTTCTTGCCACACGTGCGGTCGTTCCGGTCTCGTGCTAGTCGGAAACTTCGTCAGTCGAAACGGCGGGCGAGTGCAGTATTCACTACAGGAGGAGACGTGCGCGCTTGGTATTTGTCTGAAGATGCAGACCACCCCGAAATGACTTCCGTCGACGAATCTTCTCTGCCGGACGGAGAGGTAACGATCGCCGTTACGCACAGCTCTATCAACTATAAGGACGCACTCGCACTCCTCGGCAAAGCGCCCATCGCGCGCAAAAAACCCATGGTGCTCGGCATCGATGCAGCGGGCACTGTCTTATCAGACACTACGGGTACGCTTACCGCGGGTACCCCCGTCGTTGTCAACGGTGGAGGGCTGTCTGAAACCCGCTGGGGAGGCTATGCCGAGCGCATCGTGGTTCCGGCAGACCTCGTCATCCCTCTGCCGGGCCGATTCAGTCCGGCGGATGCAATGGCGATCGGCACGGCAGGCTATACCGCTGCCCTCTGCGTGAGCGCACTGGAAGAGGCCGGCGTCAAGCCCGAGGACGGCACGGTCTTGGTGACCGGCGCAACCGGAGGCGTGGGAAGCGTTGCTGTGTCTTTGCTCTCGAAGAAAGGTTTTGCCGTTGCAGCCGCAACCGGGCGAACCGATGAGCGCGACTACCTGGTCGATCTCGGTGCGAAGGAAATCGTCGACCGAAGCGAACTACAGGGGAAATTGCGCCCCTTAGGCAAACAGCGGTGGGCAGCCGCGGTAGATGTTGTAGGAGGCACCGTGCTTGCGAACGTGCTGAGCATGATGAACTACGGCGGCAAAGTGGCGGCAACGGGTCTTGCGGGCGGCATGGATTTACCCGCGTCCGTAGCGCCCTTTATTTTGCGAGGCGTGCATCTTCTTGGGGTCGACTCTGTTCAGGCGCCGCGTGAGAAGCGAGAATCGTCTTGGCGGCTTTTGGAAGAAGTCCTGCCTCCCGAGCATCTCAAGCACATCGCGTCCACCGTTTCCTTAGCCGAGGTAAAAGATACGGCCGCAAAACTACTCGATGGCAAAATCAAAGGCCGCGTCGTAGTTTCTGTAGCAGCATGACGCTCAAGGCTCGATGTTCGATCTGTGCGAGCACAGCGTGTTCAAGCTAAGAGGGCCTCGCAAACTCCCCGGGTACCGATTCACGACGAAGGCGGCAGTGACGTCACTGCTGCCTTCGTCAATTCATCTCCTGGCCTTAATGGGATGCGCCGCATCTGAATCTCGGACAGACCATGCAAACTCGGACGCAATCTCGCAGATTACGTGTTTACCGGGAACCGAAGCGCGGGCTCGCCCCGAGGGACAAGAAGCCTTCGAACGATTGTTCTCTCAGACCATGCGCTTCATCAAGGCTTATTCAGATCAGCTGAGGCAACGTCAGAGCGCTGTTACGGCCACCTACCCTGACCTCGAACATGGCTCCCTTCGTGACTTTGCAGACGTAACACAGCTACAACGTCATCTCGAATTTGTCCTGAGCCATCGAGCGCAAGCCAAGCCTTGTTTTGATCCGTCGATGCGCGCACTGGAGGAGTCGATGCGTGGGTACACGCCTAGCTCATCGCTTTTCTCACGTTCGAGTGCAGCGCGTTGGATCAACCGGAACTCTTATGCAGAAGCCTTTGATACCGCAAACTCGATTCATCAGGAGCTCCGAGAATTTGGTACGTCTTTTCCCTCAATTCTGGAGTTGATCCGCACCCCGTCTGGATGGACCAACCCCGTAGATCCTACCGCTTTGCCGGATTTGTGGTCGGCAGCCGGATGGATACCGTTCTACATCGACCGCGAGGAAGCGGGTACAGAAGCATTTCGAAGTGGCTACGCCTATGCAGAGGTCATGGGCCCTTGGGGGATGCTGCGCGTAGACGAAATAGCAGGAGAGCCGTTTCAGGGCGAGATCGGAATGACCGTGCAGCGAGCCGGAACCTTCTACCCGCCGCACTTTCATCACGCGCCAGAAACGTACATGCCGCTTGAAATTTCAGACTGCGTCACACCAAACACTTTTCTCCTCACACCGGCAGAGTTTGGTGCACCCGGCGAGCCGATGACCAGCCCGCCTGTCTATCGACCGATGACTGCAACCACCTCTCCATTGATTTATATCGCCAGGCGGTACCGTCACGGTTTTCGCACGAAGGAATGCGCTTTGGTCACCGTGTGGGCACGAACCGTGGTTCGTGACGGAAGAATTCAAGAGACCTCGCTTTGTCGATCTCCAGACCCGCTGATCCCTTACCTTGATTCGGAACGTGCGGCACTGCAGTGCCACTAACCCGCTCGCGGTCCGTCCAGGCATGGCTGCCATCGCGCGCGCTTCGCATCAGGTTCGTACTGCGCCGTGACCCGGTTCCGAGCCCTCACATCTGTGCGAAGGTTAGGTTCCTCCTCGAAAGACTACTTCAGCCCAAGCACGATGGGGGAGCCGCCGCTGTCCGATACTGGAGTCACAACGATGGTCGCCCGATCGACCCGGGAGAGCGCTCTGAATCCTTCAAGCATCTCATGCTGCACGTAGAGTGGGGTGAGGGTTTCGTTGACGATTCGCTGCGCGGCGGCCCGTCCCTCTGCATTGGTCACCGTGATCTCAGCTTCTTGCTCGGCGATCTGACGTTCGCGCTCCATTCGCTCCAGATCTTGTTCGGTGGCGAGTTTTTGCTGAATCTCCTGATTGATCTCTGCAGGGTAGGTGAGATTACCGATAGACATCGTTTCAAACAAAACCGGAGTGTCGCCATACTCCTCACGCAACCGCTCTAGAATCTTATTTCCGATTTCTTGGGTTTTGGACTGGATCTCATAGGCGTCGTACTGATGCACAACGTCGCGAACCGCGGTTCGGTACGGCTGCTTCACGTTGCGAACGTACCATTCGGGAATAGGTCGACCCTCGGCGTTGGTTCCAAGATCTCCCGCCCCCAACTCTTCGACGACACTGCGAACCGAACCGGGCTTGAGGCTCGCTCTTGCATGCGCAGCGAAGCCAACGTCCAAGTTGTCCTTGCTTAGGATATGAAAACTTTCAGTATAGGTTTTCGCACGCATGTCTACGTTCTGTACGAACTGCCGCCATACGAGTCCCGTAGACGTAGGCCCCCTTTGGCCAGCAACAAAAGTCGCCTCCCCAACGATGAGTGGGCGATGAAAGATATACCCTTCGTATCCTTCCGGTGTGGTGCGGTTGGCACAGCCAGCGCAGAGTAGAACGCTGAGAAAGACTGCGTACTTCATCGATTTCCTCCGGAGAAGATGCGTGGAATGCCTGCTTGACCGGTTCGGGTCGGCACGACCAGGATAACGTCCGCCTTTGCTACTCCGTCATCATCGTCGGTTTCGTCCGCGAGCGCCTGGTACAGCTCCGCAGCTTCATGCTGCACGAAAAGAGGGGTCAGTGTTTCTTGCTCGATCTGCTGGGCACGGGATTCACCGCGGGCACGTATCTCTCGAATCTGCGCTCGCTCCTCTGCGATACGGCGCTGCACTTCCATGCGCTGTCGGCGCTGCTCGGCAGCGAGGTTGGCCACAACGCGCTGTTTGACCGCTTCTGGGTAGGCGATGTTCCCGATAGACACGCTGAGAAACTCAAACGGGGTGTCCTTATATTCTGTACGTAGGCGATCCAAGATACCTTGGGCGATTGCGACACTCTCGTCTTTGATGGCAAATGTGGTGTACTGGCGTACGACCTCTCGAACCGCAGTTCGGTAGGGACGCATCACGTTGGTCGCATACCACTCGCGTCCGCTGTACCGCTCCACCACCTCACGAATACTTCCGGGACGGAGTCGGATCCGAGCATGGGCCTCGAAACTCACTTCCAGGTTGTCCGACGCGAAGATATGCATCTCCTCCGAGTACGTCGCGATTCGCACATCGATATTGGTCACGAACTGACGCCATCGCCATCCGGTGGAGCTCGCACCCGACTGAACGCTCATAAACTCGCGCTGACCGAATACCAAAGGCTGGTGATAAACATAGCCTTCATGCCCTGGCGGAGTGAGGGGATTGGTACCGCCTAAGGTGTGTACGGCAAACGCACCGAGTCCAAGCAAGGTAGACAACGCTCCCAGCGAAAACGGTAGTTTCAGGTTCGGGAACTCTGGGGGCTGCGCCCGTCTGGACCCTTGCATGCATTTCTCCCGGTCGAACTCGCTACGCGGCTTAGCACGGACTTCGGTCTATCGTTCGAGCAACGATGTGAAAAAGTGTATTTCCATCGTCCAACCATCTGCCGCACGTAGCCAAGTGGCGCATCGACCGGAAGGCCCTACCATGCGGGGCTTGTTTCATGCAGACCGAGATATGCAGAAGCCCCACGAGGATCCTCGCCGGAGTTCGATTCGTGACGGGAGTGTGGACGGTGTGGAGTATCTTTGCTGAACCGGTACGCGCAGACGAGCCAGCCGACCCCGGTCCACAGGTTCACGAAGGTCGATCGGCCGATCCAGATCGTGGAGATCGCAACCCTGTCTCGAACACAACCCCCACATCCGATGTGGCCGATGGACGCAAGCCAAACACACCGAACCGGACGCGGGTAGACATGATACGCCGCATCCCCGGGCAGCGGGTGTTGGGCCAGGACTTTCCGAGCGATTCGATCGATAGTGATTCGACCGAAAATGATTTGACCGAAAATGCCGAGCGCACAGAAAGCTCATTACCGCCTCCTTTCGATACGCCATTTTCTGCAGATGCCGTGAAGAGAACCGATACGCCCAAGCCGCGCGATCAATCCGAGGATCCGTCCATGGAGCCTGCGGAAGACGCCATGGATTCGGAAAAGGCAGAAGACCTAGAATGGCTGGTGCTCCCCCTCATCGGCTTCGATTCAGATCGTGGATTCGGCGCCGCAATTTTGGCGCTTGTCTTCGTCAACGAAGAGGGCCTAAAGCCGTACCGCGACCGTTTCTTTGCGGTATCGACCGGAACCCATCGCCTCATTCAAACCCACCTTGTCGAATGGGAACGGGTACGCCCCCTCGGCTTTCCAATTCGAATACAGCTTGGCTTTCTCTTTGACGCCAATCCGGTGGACAACTTTTGCGGCTTTGGCAACGGCGTTTCCTGCGACCGAAGTCAGGCAAGAGATGCGGCTGAGGCCGCGGGAATGGATCTCGAGTCCGGGGAGGGCGGAACGTTCGTCGACAACTACTACCGCGTTCGATACATGCGCTATCGAGGCTCTCTCCGGCTTTCCTACGAAGGATTTGACGTGCGGGCGCTACAGCTCTCAGCAGAGTGGCGAGGCACATTCAACGAGCCTGGCTTCTTCGGAACCCACGGCGCCTACCAGGGCAGCCTCTTTGATCAGTCGTTTCCGGATGGAGATCGAGGATTTCAGTCTGAACTCCGTATTGGATTGGTTTTGGACCGCCGTGACCACGAGCGGCGTCCCTCATCTGGGTACGTGCTGGGCGGCAGTGTGCGCGCATCGCAGGTGGTGTTCGGGAGCGATTGGGACTACCTCGGCACCACTCTCGTCGGGGCGACCTATACCTCCCTAGACCGCAAAAAGCGCTTTGTGCTCGCCAATCGGCTCGTCTGGGACCTTCTGGCGGGGGAGCCTCCAGCCTACGTTCTTGGATCGGTGGGAGGTTTTTGGCAGGGGATCGCGTTCGGCGGAAGTCAGATGGGCCGGGGCATTAGGCAGCGGAGATTCATCGGACGCATCAAGGGCATCGCGCAAAGTGAGTTACGCACGACTCTCTTCGGTCAACCCGAGCGATTTCAGCTCGCGTCCCAGCTGTATGTCGACGGATCCTGGATCGGGGTGGATTTTGACGAGTTTGGCGGCTCCGTTCGGAGGGTGGTCACTTCGTTCGGTGGCGGCCTGAATGCAGCATGGGGACAGAACTTTGTGGTTCGATTTGATGTCGGCCTTTCGGGGGTAGAGGGTTTTCGGCCGAAGTACTACCTAATGCTCGCCCACCCCTACTAAAGCGGGCGTGGTTCGGCGTGAATGCCGGCTTACCTCCCATGCTCAGAGCTTGACGTAACGTAGGTCTACTACGCCTGCGCTCTTGCGCTTCCGGGGCGCTCGCCATTCACACCAAACCACGCCCGCTTCCTACTCGCTCTGCATCAACTCACGATTGCCCATGCTCAGAGCCTGACGTAGGTCTACTATGCCTGTGCTCTTGCGCTTCCGGGGCGCTCGCCATTCACACCAAACCACGCTCGCTTCTCCATCCACATCTATTCTATCGGGCCGTTCGCGATAGCAGGAAACCTCTCAAGGGGACCAGGCGGAAGACCGGGGATCTGCTCTTGATGATCACGCACGCCTACTGACGGAGGGGGAAGAGGCGGCAAAGGCACCGCGATGTCTTTGAGGGTAAAGGGCCTTCCTTGGATTCGGCTCACGTGTCCAAAAAAGCTATTGCCCGTCCAATTGGTAGGTTGGTTCCATTCGGGACGTGCAGGCCCGTCTTCAATATCCTTGTTCTTTTCACGTTTTTTGTAACGCTGTTTTGCAGCTTCCATGATGCTCTGGTCGTAGCTCGGTATGCTGACGGCTGGCGCTCCGACGAGATCCACCATCCCGTAGGCCTTAATGCCGCTCATCGGGAAGTGATGTTCATGAGGCAGGCACACCACTGGATGGGAGTGAACCCAGGAGTCCACCACCACACAGTGAACACTGTGACGGCTCGAGCGCGCGAGGAACATACAGTACGTATGATCCGAATCATGAATCGCAAACACGATGCGAATGTTCGCGGCATAACGCAGAGCCCAGGTAAAGACCCCGGCTCCGTGTTCCCCACAAGCGCCCGACTTCGCATAGCGGGCACCCTCCCAAGTGCGGCACACCCACGTCACCCAGTTGGTGGCTTGTGGCGCTCTCAAGCGGGTTTGTGCTTTCGTCAGAACTTGTTCCAGGTGGCGTGCGCATCGCTTACGATAGAGTCCAGTCCATCTTGAACTGGAGTCGCCTTTACGACTGATACAGAAGCCCTCCTGGTTCGCCGGACCTTTATGAAGAACATAACGGGTGCTTTGAATGGACCGAGTGGCGAACTGAAACAGATGCCGAAAGTTCTGGGTCTTTAGGCCGCCAGCGCCTTCCTTCATGGTGCGTTCCGAAAACGGCGCAGCATTTTGCCCTAGGTTCTGCCAGGGATAAATGAGGAGCGAGCCTTGACCCTTGCGCCCGCTTCGCAAAACGCGAGCCGGAAGTTGTGCTTCAGCGACCTGTCCTACGTTGTAGTATTCTTGCAACGACCGCTGAGCTATGGGTGTGCGGTACCAGATGGCTTAAGCTTAGGCTGGCCCCAGATCCGTATCGATAGCGCGTGATTTCCACTGCGGCCCACCGTCGACGATGCGCCCGTTGGATTTTCGATTTGATGCAGGAAACTTGCATCATGCGAGATCAATAGCTAACGCATACGGGTGCCCTTTGCATACTACAAGCATCTGAATTCGGTTCAGAAAGAGGCGTACCAGAAGAGCAACCGCGTCGCGAACATACGGATTCCGGAGGCGCCATCCCTGCAGGAACTCATACCTCGAATGCAGCAGGCGCTGCTGAAAAAAGACCGGACGCAGGTGGAGCGTATTGGCGACGCGCTTTGTCGCGGAATCAACCAGCAGCTCGGAGTCGAACCCGTCAAGGTCACTGTCCTTCTCACGAGACCGAGCTCCGCGAGAAGTGAGCTTCATGGTCTCTACGTGAGACGACCGAATACTGTGCCGAATATACGCGTCTGGATGCGTACCGCGGTTCGAAACGAAGTCGTTCGGTTGCGGACCTTCTTACGAACTCTGATGCATGAGCTCTGTCATCATCTAGATTTTGCCTATCTTGATTTCGAAGAGTCGTTTCACACGCAAGGGTTCTATCGAAGAGAATCCAGCCTTGTGCGGCAGCTCGCCCCCAAACCTATATGCCGCACCAAGGACGATAGCCCGCCCGATTTGGATTGCCGAACGCGCGATGAGGTAAGCGAGGTCACGAAAGCCCGTCGAACGGCGATCGCATTCGTCGAAACGCATTTGCAGCGCCTCCAAGCCACTACCGAACCGGCAGTCCACCGAGATGCTTCGTCTGTGGACTTGGCATGGCAAATTCGACAAGACGAGCGCTCAACTCATAAACGCCCGAGTGCGCGGTCGAAAGTGGTCGGCACTCAGACAGCGTTTTCCTTCTGACGCGTGGCGTGGCTCTCTAGAGTAAGCGATTCGAAGTAACCAGCCTAGCGCAGCTCAGCCTCTTTACGACCTACTTGATAATACGCAGGTAGGGCGGCAACGAACGCTTGGCATCGGAATCGGTGGTCGGCACTGATTCCGAAACCTCGTGTTCAGGTGAGGTGCTGACCGGGTTCTTTGAAGTGACCGGGTTCTCTAAAGCGACTGGGTTCTCTGAAACGACCGGGTTCTCTGAAACGACCGGGTTCTCTGAAACGACTGAGCCATCGGTCTCACCGAAACGGTCTTGGTCTCGCAGGTCGAGATCGGAACGCGCCACATCGGATTCCTCAAGCCC
This sequence comes from Myxococcota bacterium, assembly GCA_039030515.1. Lineage (GTDB taxonomy): Bacteria > Myxococcota_A > Polyangia > Polyangiales > Houyiibacteriaceae > JBCCEA01. Next base: position 19,155 of record JBCCEA010000017.1, read on the forward strand.
CAAAGGGTTCGTCGCAGTAGGGGTCGTCACCAGATGCAAACCGGGGAATGGCGCACTGTCCTGTACGCTCGCCGCAGTGGATGCGTCTCTGGGCGGGAAATCCCGCATGTGTGGATTCTTCACATTCGAGTCGGTTCGGTCTTCTTCATGCGAGCGTGAGGTGGGCCGCGTGTTGAGACCGCTCGGTGCGTTGCGCGATTCCGCCGCGTCGATCTCAGCAGAGATCTCCGTGGGCACGGAATCTGGCCAGACCATGCCTTGGCCGTCTTCACCGACGAGTGCAAAAACTCCGTCCCAAGGAACTTCACATTTGAATGGGCGACTACTGAACGACAGCGTGCCGTAAATTCCAGAGTTGTCGATTCGCAAATCGGGTATCGGGATCGGCATATCGAGACCAACCTGCAGAACCAATTGAGGCTGTTGCCGGAACCACATCGGAACGACCACCTGCTGCAAACGAGGGTCGAGATGCACAAACACGCTGCCCCGAAGCAGAAGTGCGCGTGCTACGTCTTTTTTTTCGGGAAGTTCTGTTTCGTCCACGCTTCCCACCTTCTAACGGAAAGCCAGCATAAAAGCCAACGGACGAACCCTTAGAAGCGTGCGCCTCTCTGGATCCCATCGAGACAGGCGAGGCGGCAGGATTCCAAATCAACGACCAGATGCACCTGGAGGGGGTTTGAGTCCGTATTTCTCCATCTTGTAGATGAGTGCACGTCGACTAGGGCCCAGATGCCTCGCCGCGTGCGTCTGGTTGTAGTTGCGATCGGCAAGAGCCTTGATGATCGCGTCGCGTTTCACCGAGTCTACTCGCTCACGCAACACTCTGTCGGTACGGCCGACGGATACGCCCTCGCTCGGCAGGTGCTCTGTTAGGATTTCTTGCTCGCCGGCAAGCCGAACAGCCCGCTCTATCGCGTTGCGCAATTCGAGCACGTTGCCGGGCCACGAGTAGCTGCGAAGGCGCGCGATCGCCCCAGCAGACAGTTGCACCGGCGGCGCCGCGACTACGTCCGCCAAGAAGTGAAGGGCAAGTGGGATGATGTCCTCTGGACGGTCTCGCAGCGCAGGAACTTCAAAGGAGGCTTCCACAAGTCGCTCGACGAGCGCCGCGAGAAAAGCGCCCCGCTCCACCAGACCGGTTAGATCGCGATGCGTGCTCGAAATCACGCGAGTCGCTTTAGATTCGGGACAGTTCAGCCACTGAAGTAGGTGCTCTTGACGGTGCTTTGGCAGATCACCTACTTCGTCCAGGAAGATCGTCCCTTCTCTTGCCCGGGCGAGCACTTGTGAAACTACCAAATCATCAAATTCTCCGCTCGAGGACTTCGCGTTTCCTAAACCCGCACAGCTTAGCTGGACAAAGCAACCTTCTCGCTTTGCACTGTGCTGATGAACCAAACGTCCGAGGACGCTCTTGCCGGAACCGATCTCGCCGGTCAGCAGGAGCGAACGGTCGGCGCACGCATATTCGGTGAGAGTCGTCGCAAGAGCACGAGAAGCGGGATCGCATGTGATCGGCGATACCCGATCCCGATCGGATCCCTGAGGGACCTCTCGGTCCGCAGCATCTTGTTTCACAGCTTGCAGGGCGATTCGCGCCGCACGCAGGATCGGAAATAGAGAAAGCGGGTTTGGGACGAATTTTTCTTCTGTCGACCCTATGACGCGCCTGCTAACGACTTGGCCACGCACTGTGGGGCATCGCGCAGATTAATTCAGAAATCGTGGCAATGGGATCAACTCGAGATCGCCGTGCGACTGACGCGGTGCGTGCTACGGTTCGCGACTATGGCCATAGCTCCACGTTCTGCCGAGGAGCTTCTTCGAGACGTGACCGTGTTGAAGGAGCTTCAAGCTGCCGACCTAAAACTGCTCGCGGAAGCCGCCGAGATTCGGAAGGCCGCTCGGGGGGCTCCCCTCTTCAGCGAATCCCAGCAGGCGGAGGGCTTATTCGTCGTGCGCACCGGGGAGATCAAGATCACGAAAAGCGGCCGAGACGGTCGAGAGCAGATCCTCTATTTGGCCCGCCCCGGACGAGCCATCGTCGAGGGGGTTCGCTTCGACCGCGGAGGTTATCCCGCGAGCGCCATTGCGATGCGTGCAGCCAGTGCCGTACTGATCACCAATGAGTGTCTAAAAAACATCGGAGATCGTCGCCCTCAAATTTTACGAACCCTCATCGATCTCCGAGCACGGCGCTCAGATCGCACCCTGGCTCTCGTGAGCGATTTGTCGCTGCGCACGGTGCCTGCACGGCTGGCTTCGTTCCTGTGCACCCTGGTCGCGATGCGCGAGGCGAAGGGTAAGGATTCCAAAAACTTGGTTCGCGACCTGACCACCGAAACTGTGGCCGGAAGACTAGGCACGGTGCGCGAGGAGATCTCCCGAGGCCTTGCCTACCTCGAACGTCAGGGCGCCCTCAAGGTGAGCCCGGATTTGATCGAGGTGCATGACGTGTCGCGTTTAGAGGCGATCGCATTCGGCCCCAAAAAGCAGGCGGTCTGAACAACCCCATAGTGGAATGACAGTCCACGCATTCTCTAATCGAGCCGTTTCAGCGCCTGCTTGGTATGTTTCACTGGTCGCTTAGTCTGATAGGTGCACTTGGCGCTCAAGCGCTGCTGGGGACGATTTCTCCTCACATAGGCTACGTCAATCGACTCACGTTCCTAGCTTCATTTCTCACCCTCGCTGCGGCGGTGCTTCTCGTGGCGTACTACACGCCAAAATGCAGCAGGCAGCTGTGTCTAGGCATCATCTTCGGTGCGATTTGCGTGCTCGCGGGACTGAACGTAAGCGATGTCGAGGTGCGTGGTTCCATGGGAGCCGCTCTCGTGGGGGCAGTACTGCTCACCGCCAGCTGTGCCGCCGGGGGATACGCGGGACATCGAATCGAACAGCCAGGGCATCTACTGCTTGTCGCTCTACTGTCCTCTGTACTTGACGTGGCCAGCGTGTTTGGCCGATATGGCGTGACGGCTCAGGTGGTCGCGCGTCCAGAGATGCTCTCTTTGCTGGCCATTTCATGGCCGATGCTCGGCAGTAGAGACTACGTACCGATGCTCGGGTTCGGTGACCTCGCCATCACTTCCCTGTACCTCAGCGCAACACGCAGGACTGGGCTTCGTCATGTGCGATCCCTGTGCTCCCTCGGCCTGGGCTACGTGGCGGTTGCCGTCGCCCTCGTCAGGTTTGAGATTCCGATGCCGGCACTGCCGTTCCTCGGGCTCGCGATGCTCCTAGGTCAACCGGCCGCGCGTGCTTTGCCTCCTCAAGACCGGCGCGTCGGGATCACAGGGCTGCTCTTGGCTGCGATGGGCTGCACAGCCCTTATGTGGTGGACCCTCTGCGAATCGCGGTAGCTTGGGGAGCGGTCCGAATCGTATCGATCGGCATCATCTACTCTCGCAGTTTGCAGCGTCAAAGGGGCGCCCCCACGTTGAAGTCCAGGACGACTTCGCCCTCGCCCGCGAGCTGCACATGGGAAAGGCTCTCGCGCGCCGGAAGCGTGACCTTCGATATCGAGCCGTGACCCAATAGATTCGAGGCAAGACCTTGAATGCGCTCCGGGGTATCTACGCAACCGACCAAACGGGATTCATACTGCGCAGACAATTCCCGCAGGCCCTCGAGCAGAGAAGCCGATTTGAGCGTGTCGATCGCGCGTCGCTCGGGGGAAGCGTGTTCACGGGAATCATCCTGCGCCGCGATTTCGAACACCGGTGGACGACCAGGATCGAGTAGTTCCTTAACCAAACCGTCATGCCCGTCGATGTGATCGGCGTCGTTGTATCGCACGAGCACCGGTTCGTGCTGCCAGTGGAGCTCGCACATCGACGTATTGAGCAGTCGGCCAAGGGGTCGCGCGGAGGTCTCGAGCACCCCCATCGAGTAGGCAACCAGCGTGTGAAGGACGCCTCCATGAGCAAAAACCAGCACCCGACCCTCGTCGCCCATCCGGCGCCGTAGCAGGGCGACCGCCTCGAGCACGCGCGCCTGCACATCGAGCCACGATTCTCCCCCGCCCACCGCCGCATCACGCCGTCCGGATCGCAAGGCCTGAACTTCGTCGGGGTACCGCTCGTCCACCTCCTCACGACTCAGCCCTTCCCAGCGCCCGATATGAATCTCGCGCCAGGCCGGATCCAACTCTAGCGGTGCTCCAAGGGCCTCGGCGGTCTCCTTGGCTCGAGTCAGATCGCTCGACACGACAAGATCAAAGGGCGCATCACGCAGCCGTGCTCCAAGGGCCGCCGCCTGAGCGCGACCGTGTGCCGAAAGCGGACAATCGCCCTGACCCTGATAGCGGCCCAATCGGTTGGACTCCGACTCCGCATGTCTCACGAGAGTGAGTCGCATCAGTCTTGAGGCACGGACGCCAGCTTGTTGGGCACGATCACCTCGTCGACGATACCGTATTCCTTGGCTTCTAAAGCCGTCATAAATCGGTCGCGCTCGGTATCCACCTTGATCGTCTCCTCCGACTTGCCCGTATGTTCTGCCAGCATGGCGTTGAGCCGCTTGCGCAAACGGCTGATCTCCTGAGCCTGGATCTCAAGCTCGGTCGCCTGACCCTGAAATCCACCCAGTGGCTGATGGATCATCACCCGGCTGTGGGGCAAAGCCCGCCGCATACCGGGCGCGCCGGTACAGAGCAGCAGTGCGGAGATCGAAGCCGCCTGACCGAGGCACACCGTAGCAACCGGGCAGCGTACGTAACGCATCGTATCGTAGATGGCGAAGCCGGCCGTCATCACCCCTCCAGGACTATTGATATATAGGGTGATCTCTTTATCTGGGTCGTCGCTCTCGAGGTAGAGCAGCTGGGCGATGATCAGGTTGGCGACGAGGTCGTCGACCGGGGTGCCCAGAAAGACGATGCGGTCCTTGAGCAAACGGCTGTAGATGTCCCAAGAGCGCTCTCCTCGATGCGTGGTCTCGACCACGTGAGGCAGGGGAAAACCGAGCATCGGCCGCTCCTTAGATATCGCTCGTTTGATTGGATCCGGTGGGCTTTGATTCATGCCGCTACGATACCCATCGAGGTGGGGGAATCAATGGACGGCGCAAGGCTAAGGCAAAAAAGGACCGTGGCGTTCATCCCGCCCGGGTGGTCCGCAGCTTACCCCGCCTTGGTATGCTTTGTGGCCTGCAGGTGAACCTTACGACTTGCTGAGAGCGATCGGAGCCTTGTGAGAGGGCGGCCCCGCACCCCGGCGCAGCGTCAAAGTTGAACACGTCTGTGGCGCAATTTGCCTTCGGAATAGAACGTTACCGAGTACGTCGTGTTCCCTCTGCCATTGTGGCTACCGACGCCGACCACCCGAAGAACGCGCTCTTGGGGGGAGGGCGCGTTGCCGGACTCCACCATCCGGTAAAATATCGAGACGTTGATCGTCTTACTAAAGGTGACATGAAAAACAACTAGATTTTTCAGACCGTTCGGCAGCTGATGTTGAGGCACCGGCGTCTGACGCTTACGACGTTGCTCTACCGCTCTCTGATACAGCCTATCACTGAAAGGCCCTTCTCTCGCAGCCGGGACATGTCTTCTGAGTATCTCCCAGAGCTCCTCAGATTCAGTCCAATCTACCAAAGGGGGGTTGTGCACCGGGCCTCGCGTCTGAACCGGATGCGCCTGAGTGGCTGGTTGCGGCGCTTCTCCTCCTCCCGGCTGATTGCGTCTTCGTTCCGGCTGATTGCGTCTTCGTTGCCTCCACGCGCGCTTTTTCGCTGCCTCGCTTGTCTTACCCAGCGACAAAGGGCGCAGAGTTGGTGCGGCTCGAGAAGGAGAGGAGGCTCCTGAGAAAACCGGCGGCGGAACCACAAACGGACTCGAGGTGGCCACCGTAGGAGGGAGCGTCGCGACCCCGGGAGAAGCGGCGGCGGGGGAAGGGGCCGCTGCGGCGAGGGGAGAGGTCGGGAGCATTGGAGGCATCGAGGAGCGGAGCTTGGCCGCTTGCTTGGCCGCTTCCCGTCGACGCCATGTCGTCTGCAGAACCACTGCACTCTCGTTACACCGCCGGGTCTGATCGATTATCTGATCTTCGATATGCTCAGAGGCAGATATGGCGCTCTCGATGTCTTCTAGCGCCCGCGTCCAGAAACCGTGATCTCTGTAACCCTGAAGACGCTCTATGCACTCTTTTATCACCCTAGTCCGCTGACTCTGCGTCATGGTTTGACTGTGCGCTTCCATGCCAAAACATGCTTTCTCCGCCTCTTCTCTTTGCTTGAGACGGAGGCCTTCCATAATGTCAACGCGTGAAGATACATTATTTATCAGATTATTTAGAAAACAAAACCTACTCCGAAAAGAATGAAGATAGGGATGGGCATCACACTTACGCTTCAACCGCGAGATAAGATAGAGCGCAATCTCATGAGCCTGCACTACGCGCGAGTTCTGCTCCAAGACACCCAGCTCTGCTTTAGAAACACTTACATAACCCGCTATTCGCTCTGAATCTTCGAGGTACACGTTGTCTGAAGGAATTCTCGAATCACGCTCATCTTCTTTTTCTTCAAAGTAGGCAAGAATGCGATCGACTCTTTCGAGCAGAAAAATATCCCGCGGTGAGATGCCCATTCCCAAATCTAAGTTGCGTATCAGACACCGGATCGAGTGAATCCAAATCGCCTTCCACCCGCACTTCATCGAGTAGGTATCTAGGTACGCTGTAGCGTGCTTCGCACGCCGCTGCGCGTGCTTCTTATTACAAAATTCTCCTAATTGAGCGCTTATTGACGAAAGTAGTTTTCTTACATAATCCGCAAAACGCGACGCGTGGCTGCAAATTTTCGAGCGGTCGTTCTCGACTCGCTGTGTCGGGCTTTCAAACAGCGAGTGGAGATCTTTTTTGAGTATCCTCGCTAGCTCTTTAGACGTACTGGAAGCCCTCTCTTGCAACTGACTGAGCTGTGCTGGTGTTTGCACCAGTGCAGTGACGTAGTCGTGTTGACTCGTCGAGTCGAGAGCGAGAATCTGCTCCATCGTTATGGCGCAGTGGTCGTCATCCAGAACAGAGAGCAGCGGTACCGAAGAGATGTAGGGCATGCCCGGGGGATGAGGGACGGGAGGAGTAGCGTTTGGCATCGGTTGCGGTTCTCAACGCATCACACGCGGTAATCACACCTCTGTGCAGCACACGATTCGGCCAAACGGAGCGCGTAAGAAGGATCTCAACCTGGCGCAAGCAAAAATGAAGCAAAATCTGAGTGATCCGGGCAAAAGACTGCGACCCAGTTTGGGGCAGGTGTTCATCTCGCTTGGAGAGTGTCATACTCGAGTTCTCTCGATAGAACACCTCCCGAGAAAACATCGATGAACTTATCCAAACTGATAAAACCGATAGTACCCGAGTACATGCGTTTGACCCATGCACTAAAGCGCACAAGTGCGCGTCTGCCGGGAGTGAAACTTCGGGCTGAGGGCGGCGGCGGCCTCTACCTGGAGCTGCAGGAAGGCGCCAACACCAAGTTGGCGGCGCGCACCGTTCCGCTAGACGATCTCCTGGGCCCGCTTTCAAGCGGCGAGCCCCGCAAAGGCCCCAAGCTCGCCATCGATCTCGACAAGGAAGGTTCGCCGATCGGGGTCGAGATCAAGCCAGACGTCACCGAAACGAACGTCGGTCAAGCTCCAGGAATGCACGACCCGTACGGCGCTCCTCCGCCTGACGGCTTTGGTCCTCCAGGTGGCGACCCGTACGGCGCTCCTCCGGATGGCGGCTTCGGTCCTCCAGGTGGCGACCCGTACGGCGGCGGTCCTCCCCCGGGCGGCGGCTTTGGTCCTCCCCCGGGCGGCGGCTTTGGTCCTCCCCCGGGCGGCGGCTTTGGTCCTCCCCCGGGCGGCGGCTTTGGTCCTCCCCCGGGTGGCGGCTTTGGTCCTCCTCCGGGTGGCGGCTTCGGCTACTGAAACGCCTCCGAAATTCGGTGGGTTGCGCATTCAGTTGGCGCTATGCTTCGCCGCATGCCGACCCTACCGCGAACCATCGAGATGATCCGCGAGCTGGTGCGGATCCCCTCCGTGAGCACAGTCGATCCCACGTTCGATATGCCCAACGCACCGGTCGTGCATCGTCTGGCAGAATGGGCTGAAGAGCTCGGCTTTGAATGCGAAATCGCTGATGTCGATGCGCAGCGGGGTAAATGCAACCTAATCGCATCCCTCGGTAAAGGCCCAGGCGGACTCGTGCTCTCAGGCCACACCGACACGGTCGCGTTTGACGAGTCGCTTTGGTCGAGCGACCCGCTCGGCGGCATCGAGCGTGACGGCAAACTGTACGGCCGAGGCACCACGGACATGAAAGGCTTCTTTGGTGTGGTGCTTCAAGCGATTCAGCAGCTCGACACTTCATCACTGAAGGAACCGATTATTCTGCTGGCAACCGCAGACGAGGAAAGCACGATGTCAGGGGCGCAAGCCCTGGTAGACGAGGACCGGCCGAAAGCTCGAGCGGCCATTATCGGTGAACCCACCGGACTCGTACCGGTGCGTGCACACAAGGGAATCGGCGTCGAAACGATTCGAGTCATCGGAGAATCGGGGCATTCAAGCGATCCGGCGCTTGGCAACTCTGCGCTCGAAGGCATGCACCTTGTCATCGCGACAATGCTCGCTTTTCGCAAGGAAGTCGGGCTCAAACATCGCGATCCAAGGTTTCAGGTGCCCGAACCGACTATGAACCTCGGTCGCATCCATGGCGGCGACAGCGCGAATCGAATCTGCGCCCGCTGCGAACTGACCTACGACTTCCGCTCTATCCCGGGACTGCCCCTGTCCGAAGTTCGTCGTGAGCTGCATCAGAGAATCGATAAGGCACTCGCGGAACATTCACTTCAAGTCGAGTATGTCCCAGCAACCGGCAGCATCCCGGCCTTTGAGACGCCGGCAGACGCAGAGGTCGTTCGAGTTGCGGAGAAGCTGACCTGCGCCGCCGCGCGCGCGGTCATGTTCGGCACCGAGGGTCCATTCTTCCAGCAGCTCGGACTGGAGACCTTGATCCTCGGCCCTGGCAATATCGACGTAGCGCATCAGCCAAACGAGTTTCTGCCTCTTGAGCATATCAATCCCGCCATCCGTTTGGTGCAGTCCTTAATCGGACACTACTGCATCCCTGATGAACGCACAGTACGCCGCACTGCAAACACCGCGCAGCGCCGGGGTGGATCAGACAGTGGTGGGTTAGAATGAGCAAGGAGTCCCGACCTCCGGGCGCCGGCTTTATCGACCAGTTTCGGGCTGCCGCTCCCTACGTGCACGCGCACAGGGGACGCACTTTTGTGGTGACCTTTGGGGGGGAGGCGCTTCGGAGTGACGACTTTAAGTCTCTAGTGCACGACATCGCGTTGATGCACGGCCTCGGAATCCAGTTGGTTCTGGTCGTTGGTGCAAGGCCCCAGATTGAGGAACGGCTCGCGCTTCGCGGACTGAGCTCTGAATATCATCTCGGCGTTCGAGTCACGAGCAAGCAGGCGCTCGAATCCGTCAAGGAGGCAGCGGGCGTTGTGCGCATTGAAATGGAAGCTCAGCTCTCCAAAGGACTGGCCAACTCTCCGATGGCGGGCGCTCGCATTCGAGTTTCGGCGGGGAACTTCGTATCGGCCAGGCCGCGCGGCGTGGTGGACGGCATAGACTACCAACATACAGGTCTGGTCCGGCGGGTCGATGCTCAGGCGATCGAAGAGCGGCTTCGCAACGATGCGATCGTGCTTTTGACCTGCGTTGGCTATTCGATTACCGGCGAGGCATTCAATCTGGAGTCGGGAGACGTGGCCGCGTCGGCCGCCATCGCACTTTCAAGTGCAAAACTCGTCTGCCTTGTCGAGGGCACCTTGGAGCTTCCGACACGTCTCGACCAAAACAGCGCTGCTACAACGTTGGATCAGCAGCCCCAAATGGACGTCGACGTGCGGAGACACATAGAGGCGTCCACGCGAGCGATCCGTCGAGGAGTTCGACGAGCCCATCTGCTTGAACGGGAGTGTCAAGGGGCCCTGCTCTTGGAGCTCTTCACCCGAGAAGGCGCTGGCACCATGGTGACCGACGAGTGCTGGGACGACGTCCGACCGGCAACGCGCAAAGATGTTGGAGGAATCCTCGCCCTGATCGAGCCTCTTTCCAAGGAGGGCGTCCTTGTTCGCAGAACGCGGAAGATGCTCGAAGCGGACCTGAACCGTTTTATCGTCATCGGCAGAGATGGCTTGGTCCTCGCTTGTGCTGCGCTGCATCCGTACCCCGAACAGCACACTGCGGAACTCGCCTGCGTCGCGGTTCATCCAAAGCACCGGGAAGCAGGACAGGGGGAAAAGCTTCTGTCCTATCTAGAGCAAAGATGTCGTGAACAAGGAGTCACGAGCATGTTCGTGCTCACCACTCAGAGCGACCACTGGTTCCTCGAGCGCGGATTTGAGCCGGGTAGCGTGCATGATCTACCGACTCAAAAGAGAGAGTCTTACGATCGCCGTCGAGCCTCCAAGATTCTGATTAAACTCCTCTGATCGCGGATCGGGGCGCTCCAATCCATCGAAGAGCTTCAGAGAGATAGGGAAGCGGGGCCAGAGCTGGCTCGAAAACAAGACTAGTGCTAGTTTTGTCGCTTTGCCATGAGTGGACAACAGAGAGGTGCGGTGGAGTGCCGAGTGGACGACCGCGAGATGTTAGACATCGTCGCAGACGAAGAGCGAGTCCTAAGTCGAGTTCACCGGACGCTTGAAGCACGAACGGTTGAGAAATCGAGAACAAACTCGATAGACTACGAAGCCGAACTGCTGAATCTCCGAGACCAGATCCGGGACGCACGCCTCGAAGACATCCCCCCCCTCATCGAAGAGATGGAACGGCTGCAGCAGGTTGCCGCACGTCGCGCGAAGGTGACCGAGGGAACCGTGGACCCTTCTTCGCCCTATTTTGGGCGCTTGGTGTTGGAAGAAGACGATCGACGCCGCGAGGTTCTCATCGGCCGTTCGACATGGCTCGACCGGAAGACCGGGGTGCGGATCGTCGATTGGCGCGACGCTCCGGTCAGTAGGGTCTACTACCGCTACGAAGAGGGAGACGACTACGAGGAGATCTTCGGTGGCAAACCGGTGGAAGGCGAAGTGTTGGTGAGGCGAAGCCTCGCGATCTACGGCGCCAACTTAAGGCGCATTGGATGTCCGCAGGGCACCTTTGTTCTTTCTCGCGAGCACGGGTGGCGACGGGCCGATGCCTCGGTGAAACTTTCCGGCGGACAGGGCGCCGCCATGCGGCCTGAAGCCCATCAACGCCCTACCAAACTCGGGATCGGAAACGACGAGCTCCGCACTGAAGACAAGTCGCTGGGAGAGATTACCGCGCTCATCGATCCGCGACAATTCGAGCTGATCACCAAACCAGATTCAGGTTTGGTGGTGATTCAGGGCGGGGCAGGCAGCGGAAAAACGACGATAGGTCTTCATCGTCTCGCCTATCTCGCATTTCAGGATCCGAACCGGTTTCGTGCCAAAAACGTATTGGTCGTGGTCTTCAACGACGCTCTTGTGCGCTACATCGCTCGAGTGCTGCCCTCTCTCGGCGTCGAGGGAGTGGAAGTCGTCACGTATCAAAATTGGGCGTCTAAGGCTCGCCGAGCCCGCTACGACTTCTTGCCCAACCGCTATGCGGAGGAAACTCCAACCGTCGTGACCCGTATGAAGAAGCATCCGGTCATGCTGCGGCTCATGGAGGCCTATGCGAAGCAGGCAGTCGAGGAGATCGAACAAGCACTTAGCGCCGCACTCAAAACCATGGAGGACGGCGACCGCGTCCTCCGGTTCTTCCGCAATTCGACTCGAGGCGCTCCAGGCCAGCGGCTTTCCAAACTGCTTCGCTGGGCCAACAACCGTCTCGGATCCAAATATCCTCCGGCACATCTCGGTCAGGGGATTCGTCATGCACTGGATCGCGTCGCCCGCCGCGCACGAGAAACAAAACTCGACGTTCTAACGGCATGGGCGGATTTGCTGACAGATCGACAACTCTTGCTGAATGCCTTTGAAGGCCTTGACACAAAGGTACTCACGAAGAGGGAGCTTGAGTGGGCCCACGCGTGGTGTACGCGCCGTTGTCCTCAGATCGTCGCGTGTCGAGACGAGGCGAGCGAGCGTTCGGAAGGCGAGGCTCGCTCCTCGGGTGAGTCCGCTCGCGGCATCGACGGGGAAGACGAGCGAGAAGAAGTCCTCTTCGATGAGGAAGACGATGCCCTACTGCTACGGCTCACGCAGCTACTCACGGGACCCCTGCGAGCCAAGCGGGAATCCCTGAGGTACGAGCACATCCTGCTCGATGAAGCGCAAGACCTCAGTCCGGTGGAGCTGGCGGTAGTACTCGAGACGACCGGCCCCTCCGGCAGCATCACCCTCGCAGGGGACGTCGCCCAGCGGCTGCACATGGACAACGGCTTCAGTGATTGGCGCACGGTCTTGTCGGACCTTCGATTCGACCGCGTGGACGTAGAACCGCTCAAACTTAGCTATCGTTCCACACACGAAATTCTAGATTTTGCAACCGATGTGCTCGGTCCGCTCCGAAACGAGGTGTCGGGCAAAGCGACGCGTCATGGAGCCCCCGTCGAGCTATTTCGATTTGGGGATGCTGGTGAGTGCGTCGGATTTCTCGCCGAAGCGCTTCGGGAGTTGGTTCGCGCAGAGCCGCTTTCCTCAGTCGCCGTCATCGCACGCTACCCAGAGCAGGCTGATCTCTACTTTCGTGGCCTTCATCGGGGTGAGGTACCCAATCTCCGTCGCATCGCGGATCAGGACTTTCCCTTCCGCCCCGGGGTAGACGTCACCGATATTCGACAGGTCAAGGGACTGGAATTTGACTACGTGATCCTCGTGGAATGTGATGCCGCCACCTATCCTGAAGACGTCGAAACCCGGCATCTTTTGCATATCGGTGCCACCCGAGCAGCACATCAGCTTTGGTTGACGATCACCGGACGACCCTCTCCACTGATCCCAGCGTCTCTGCGCGAGCGCGATTTCTAGACAACGCTCGATGAAGTGTTTGCGAGACTCGATGCCGTCATTCGATCCGAGTCGAATCCTCTTTGAAGATGAATGGCTCATCGCCGTCAACAAACCGGTAGGGGTCCCTGCGCAAGCCGCTCGAGCAGAAGAGGACGACTCGCTTTCGGCACGACTACACCATTATCTCAACGAAAACGGTGAAACGCCCTACATCGGAACCCACCAGCACCTCGATCGAGACACTTCTGGAGTCCTCGTCTTTGCGAAAAAGAAAGAGGCCAATCGATCGCTGTCCGAGCAGTGGCAGCAGCGTAAGGTGGTCAGACACTATCGCGCCCTCGTTCGAGGATGGCGCGGGTCGAAGCGACGTCTCCATACGTCACTGCGTCGCGAGCGAGGGAGGATGCGTCCAAGCCAGGTCGGGGGTAGGGCAGCGATCTCGTACGTAGAGCCGATCGAATGCCGACATGGCTATGCAGACTTGGCGATTCGTGTCGAAACCGGCCACACCCACACGATTCGAGCGCAACTTGCCGCGGAGGAAGCCCCCATCGTTGGAGATGCGCTCTACGAGGGCGAATCCGCGCCTAGGTTGATGCTCCATGCACATCGTCTTCAGCTGATCCACCCGTTAAAAAAAGAGACGATGCATTTCGAGGCGCCGGTACCCAAAGCGTTCTCGAGGAAGTTACGGAGCGATGAGACACAATCCCTTGCAGAAGAGATCGTGTCGGAGTCCGTCTTTTTGGAAAAGCTGCATCAAGCCGCTGAAGCTCGATGGTTTTTGATTCACTCAGACCTTCACCCGAAACCGACCAGCTGCTTTCGCTGGGTAGACGGCTGGGGGGACGACCTGCCCGGCTGCGCGATCGACGTCTATGGCGACGTCAACTGTGACACGCGAAGAGACTTTGCCGTCATTCATCTATACGACTCCTTGCCGGGGGAGCTGGAGCAACGACTGGCTGAACTGGTAGGCACATTTGGGTTTGAAGGCTTGTACTTCAAACGAAGGCCAAAAAAAGCGAGCGATGTAGATACGCTAGATGACGCCGTCGCCCCAGCGAAACCGTGTTTTGGCACGCCTGCTCCGGAGAGATTTCTAGTTCAGGAGTTCGGGATACCTTTTGAGGTCTCGCTATCACAGGGGCTGTCGACAGGACTGTTTCTCGACCAGAGAGAAAATCGCCGTCGCGTCCGTGCGCACAGGCCGGAAACACTACTGAATCTATTCGCCTACACGGGAACCTTCAGCACCGCGGCGGCCGCGGGTGGCACCTCCGAGACGATGAGTATCGATCGTTCCGGCCGTGCGCTGAGCGTTGCGCGGCGCAACCTTCAAAGGGTTGCCGAGTCGATGCAAGGGCACTCGCTGGTGGGCGACGACGTCTTCGCCGCTCTAAAGCGACTGAACCGTCGCGGTCAACGCTTTGACCTCGTCGTCGTCGATCCACCCACCTACGCGACATCTCGACGCACCCGATGGAAGTCGGGTAGTCAATGGACCGATCTATCCGCAGCTTGTTTTTCGGTGACGGCGCCCGGTGGGAGCGTGTTCGCGAGTTCCAACGACAGGAGGATGTCCGAGAAACAATTTCGTCAATTTCTTTACCGGGGAGCTCGATTGTCAGGGAGAACCTTGCGTCAAATCAAGGACCTACCGCTTCCGCAAGACTTCCGCGCGGGGCAGGCGGGGGTTGGTCAGCTAAAAGCAGCATGGCTCGAAGTCGAATAAAGCGTGTCCGCAAGGGCCTGAACGCCCGCTTACCTCCCATGCTCGGAGCTCGAAGTACCCATCTGTACGCCTTCGCTCCTGCGCGTGCGGGGCGCTGGCCGTTCAGGCCCTTGCGGACACGCTTTGCTGTACCTCTTCCTGCGACTGAACGCCCGCTTACCTCCCATGCTCGGAGCTCGAAGTACCTATCTGTACGCCTTCGCTCCTGCAGTACCCATCTGTACACATCGATGCAACGATACAAATCATCACATCGCGCAGAGCTACGATTGAGTCTTCATGCCTAGTTGATGGGGCACCTTGTTCATTGAGCGCATCCATGTTTTGATACTGGGAGCTTTACTGATTTTAGACAGTCAAACACGAGTGGCCACAACACGTACGGGCCCGCCTTCGATTGAACAGGAAAGAGAGTTTGCAAACGTACTCTTTCCGTTGTTCTCAGTTGCAACACCGAAAGCATCATGACATAGATGCAGCATTGCTGGCGCGCAGGGGATCGGCGCGTGATGCTTCCTTTCTCGTAGGGAGCATGATTCACAGTCTCGTTGGTTCTTTCAGCTCTCAGGGCCTAAGTTCCTCGAAGAAAACCTTATAGATTCCCACTGTTGAGCATCCCTTCACCCAGAGACGAAGAGTCCGCTCTGTCGAAGGCTTTTATAAGATGGCCGTGACTGCACTGACCGAAGACCCGAAGGTCGAGCAACTTCAGTCGAAGTCGCCTAGTACCGCAAATCATGCCGAACAATCAGGCCCCGAAGGCACGCCCAAGCCTCGGATCTCCCAATATGTGGGCCGTATGTCGGATCGCGCGATTCAGCGCGTCACCGGAGGAAATGCCTTCCTGCGTGGCAGGCTCTACGCAAGGCGCAACAGCGTAGAGGCTTTAAATGCGAGCGATCGTCAAGTCTCCGGTGAGATCAAGGTTCGCAATCAAGACGAGCCCTACCGGACCAAGGTGTTCCTCGGCGAAGACAACACGTTTACCTCGGAATGCACCTGTCCGGGCTGGCGCGGGCCGACCGGGCACTGCAAGCACGTAGCCGCAATTTTGGTGGCGCTGCGGGATCGAGAGCGCCCACCCAAACCTGCAAGCAGTTCCGAGAGGCAAGCCGGCACAAGTTCACAGAACAATCGAACAAAGGAGCCTGCGGCAAGCCACGACGGACCGGGCACGAAAGGACGACCCCCGCAATCCCCGATCCACATGCCGCAGACCGTGTCCGTCGGTGGCAAGCGAAGAAGATCTCGCCGCCGTCGACGTGGCGCCACAAATGGTGCTGAAACCCCGGAAGCACTTGCACCGAGAGACACGCAGAGCCGCAAGGAAGATCGAGGTGCGCTCGATGCTTGGCTACCGTCGGAGGCGCTTTCACGTCCTCATGATTTTGAGTACCGACTGGTAGTTCGGGCCGCTTCGATCGCGATAACGCCAGTGCTCTCCGGAACCAGAACGGCAGTACCGATTTCTGAGGCACTGACCGACTTCAACGCGGTAGCGATCGCCGACAGACCGCTCTTTCGCGCGCTTGCGCGGCATACCGGCCGAAGTCAATCCAACGCCGCGGAACTGAGAGGCGAGGACGCCGCAGAGGTTTTGGCAAAACTAAGCGAGCGCCGGGTGCTGCTGGAGCCCGCGTCGATGGAACTCCGCTTTCTGGACGAGCCTCTGCGACCGAGAATCGAGCTCGATCGGGCATCCGGCGATCAGTTGCGGATTCGCGTTGTGTTCGTTTTGGAGAGCAACGGCAGGCGCTTCCCCCTTTCGAGCGGGGCCTGGTTTGAAGGATCGCCCGGCTACCATATCGACACAACCGAGGGCGTAGTACGCCAAATACACGAGGCGGTGACGCCCGCTTGGCTGCAGCGGCTTTATCGATCTCCAGCTCTTGTTCAGTCTCAAACGGATTTACCGAGACTTGTTGCAGAGCATATTCCTAAAGTAGCTGCGTCTCTGCAGGCAGAGCTGCCAGATTTAAGTTCTGTAGCTCATCTCGAGGACTGCGAACCCCGGTTCCAGGTTCGCGCAACAGGAGACATCCTCAGCGCAGATGTGCGACTGGTCGCAACCTACGGCGGCGAAGAATTCGATGTTCCGGTACTCGGAATGGCCTCCCCTTTGGCGTTCTTCCCACCGAAAGTTCGCCATGCGAGACCGAGAGTCATCCGTCGCGATGTAGGCGCTGAAATGATGGCCGTGCAGCAGATTCTGGACTTGGGACTTTCCGTGACGGGCACGGGAGATGGGTTCTTGGCGGAACACGACACTGCGATTTCGTTCTGGACGGAGGGACTGGGCAGTCTGCCCGAAACTTGGGATCGATTCGTGCCTGACGACTTGGTCTCCGTCACCATCCGAGAAGAAACGGTCACCCCAAACATGCGGGTCTCAAGCGGCGTAGATTGGCTCGACCTCAGCATGACCTTTGATGCAGGTGGTGTGATCGTGCGCGAAGAGGATTTGCGCGCGTGCTTGGAACATGGACGCCGTCTCGTCATGCTGGAAGACGGAACTTACGCACCGGTGGATGCAGAAAACGTATCGCAGGTGCTTGCGAGGATGGCTGAAATTTACGCCAATTCAGAACCGGGCAAACGGCTCCCTCTCTCTCAAGCCGGAAGAGTTCAGGATCTGCTTCAACTGGTCGGCAACGCAAAGGTCACCCCGAAAACCAAAGGCCTATTTGGAAAGTTCGACGAAATCGGCAAAGTCGAACTCATCGCCAAACCCCGTACACTCAAGGCAACGCTTCGTCCCTACCAGAAGTCCGGCTACAGCTGGCTCGTGTTCCTGCACAACATAGGCACCGGAGGAATCCTGGCAGACGATATGGGCCTCGGGAAAACCATCCAAGCGATCGCACTCATCGCCTGGGCCAAAGCGAAGTTTAAGCGAGGGCTCAACCTGGTAGTCGCTCCGACGTCCGTTGTACGCAACTGGGAACGCGAGTTCTCCAAATTTGCTCCGTCGCTCAAGGTAGTGGTGTGGCACGGCAGCGACCGCCATGACTACAGCGACGAACTGATGACGGCAGACGTGATGATCACGAGCTACGCGCTACTTCGGCGAGATGAAGATCTCTTCTCCGATCTCGCACTTCGCTACGCGATCTTAGACGAGGCGCAGCATATCAAAAACCCGATCAGTCAAACCGCGCGAGCCGCCAAACGATTGCAGTGTGAACGAAGACTGGCTCTGACCGGCACACCGATTGAAAATCGATTGAGCGAGATATGGAGTATCTTCGACTTTGTGTCTCCCGGGCTCCTCTCCGAGCTCAAGGTATTCGAAGAGCAGTATGCAAGGCCGATCGATCGAGGCGATGCAACTTCCGCGGCGCAGCTACGCGCGACGATTCAGCCCTTCGTGCTTCGTCGCACAAAGGAAGAGGTCGCAACAGACCTCCCAGAGAAGATCGAAAGTGAGATGATCGTTCCGCTTTCGGAGAATCAGTCTAAACTTTACAAGCAGATCGTAAGAGAAATCCGGAGAAACGTACTCAGCGAAGTCGATAGCCGGGGAATCGGCAAGTCGCAGATTCAGATTCTCGCCGCACTGACCCGATTGAGGCAGGTGGCCTGTGATCCTCGACTGATGAAGCTGGAAGATCAGCAGTTCGGACCCGAGGACAGTGGCAAGCTAGGAGCGCTCAGAGAGCTGCTGCAGGAAGCCGTCAGCGGGGGGCATCGTGTTTTGGTATTTAGCCAGTTCGTCTCCATGCTGATGCTGATTCGCGAGGCTCTCGACAAGGACGGGATCAAGTACGAGTATCTCGACGGAGGAACCAAGGACCGACTTGAAAAAGTCGATCGGTTCAATGAGGATCCGAGTATTTCCGCGTTCCTTATCTCTCTCAAGGCGGGAGGGACGGGCCTCAACCTCACCGGCGCAGATACGGTGGTGCACTTTGATCCATGGTGGAACCCGGCCGTAGAAGATCAGGCTACCGACCGCGCCCACCGAATCGGCCAAACCCGAAGCGTCAACGTCTATCGATTGATCGCTCGGAGCACGGTGGAAGAGAAGATTCTGCAACTAAGTGCAAAAAAACGAAACCTGATGGAAAACGTATTGTCGACCGAGGGCAGTCCGCTTAAGGGGCTGACACGTAATGACGTCGATGCCCTTTTCAGCGACTAAAGCGGCTCTGGGTCGAACCGAACATCCGTTTGCCTCCCTTGCCCGATGTGGAATTCTTTTCGGTACTCCAGACACTGGCGGCTTCCTTTTTCGAATGACCGGCACGTAGTTCCTCGAAACGGATAGATGCGGCACGCGTTCGGAGCCTGTTCCGTACCCAAGTGCACACAGGCGCCGGCTGCATCGGTGGCAAAGGCGAACATACCGAAATGTCCAGGCTGAATCGCATTGGCAATATCGTCACGGTTCATGCGCCGCCATCGATGTAGATCTTCTTCAGGAATGAGTATTCTACCGTCGTAGCCGCTTCGACAGCAGGCGCCGCAGCGCAAGCAGTCTAAAGCTCCATAGTCTTCTCCAGTAGAGTAGTCTTCTCCAGCAGAGTGCTCTCGAACGGTATCTTCTTCTCCGGTATCGTGGTGAATCTCGTTCATGATTCAGACTTCGTAGACTAAAAGCTTAGGCAGATCCTCGCGGCACGCCAATCATCGCGTCACCATTCGACAGGGTCTGGTGCGCTGGCGTCCAGTGCGTTCATTGTTCGATAGGCCGTTTGAACGCTGGGCTGACGGGCAAAGAAGGCTATGGTGGTCCGCAGGAGAACCCATATGAGGAACGTAAGTCAAACCTGCGCTGCCCTGCGTACATGCGGAACACTGGGTTGAAGGTGCTCGAACAAGCTTCCGAGCCCGCGGCAAAAACCTCTCGCCCCAGATGGTTTCGGCCGATCGTCACGATCTTCGTCGTCACAGCGCTCGGCGGCGGCTACGTGCTGTGGTCCACTCAAGCCCCCGATCAGGTGTCCGGAGAAGTCCCGAGCAGACCTTTGCGCAGCGCTGAACTGCTCGGGTTCCTCAATGCAAATCAGGCGAACGAACCGAAACTCGCTGAGTTTTTTGCCTCCAAAGAGTCGCTACAGGAGTTTGCTAGTCAAGCGACCCACAAAGGGGAGTCCGACACCGATCGCATCCGTTCGTTTGCAAATAAGATACGCACCCAAGCTCAAGCGGGCGCATTCCGTACTTGGTCGCTCTATACGCCTCGCGACACAACGTTCATGAATCCGGCCGAGGTACTCGAGGTCCTGAACGCAAAAGATACCGCCCGCATCAAACTGTACCCGTTGGAGCTCGCCCTTTTCGGAACAGTCGGATTGCGGCAGATAGGGATCGACGCGATGGTAGTCGAGATTTTGGACTACGAGGGCGCACGTCGCCCGCCGGATCCGAGCGGTCACTTCGGCTACTTTGGAATCGCAGTACCCACGTCGGAACGCAGCTTGGAGATCATCGACCCTTATCGCGGCAGCCAATCGAGTCCCTCAGGAGACTCTCTAAGGGTACTCACCGACACCCAGGTACTCGCGGCGGTGCGGGGTCACCAAGCGATGTACCAACTGGTGCATGAAGGAAACGGGCAAACCGCACTGGATCATGTCGAAACCGCGCTACGCCTCGATCCTCAATCTCCGGCGATTCGGACGGTACACGCGTACGTGCTTATCGAGGCAGGCAATGCCCCTCTCGGTTTCGAAGAGCTCGAAACAGCTTTACGGATTCGGGCCGACGCCCCCAGAAGGAACAACATGGCGAGCATGTTGCTGCAGCCGCCAAACACCGATCTAGAAAGGGCGCAGCGACTGATCGGCAAGGCTCTGGAATCGCATCCAGACTATGCAGGGGCTCACGCAAATCTCGCCGCGATTCATCTGTCCAAGCAGGAATACGGACAAGCCTATTCAGAACTGCAAGCCGCGGAACAACTCGATCCGAGTCTGCTGCCGCTGCCGCTTCTATTTGCACAATACCATGCGAGCCTCGGAGAGATCGAAGAAGCGTCAAGAAGAGCTCTGCAGGCGATCGAACGTGCTCCCCATCATTGGAGGACCCGTCTACTCGCAGCAAAGGTCCTCCGGTTTGCCGGAGACTACGACGGGATGCGTGCGCAAGCGCTTGAGATCATGAATCTTGTTCCTAGCGGACAAAAAGAGGCCGTTCGGCAGACGATCCGGCAGTTACTCGGCCCTACGGCGTTTGATACGCCTCAAAGCGACGACGATTCAGATCTCATTCCGGCAGACCTGACAGCGGCGAGACTCCCCGAACCGAGCTTTCAACTCGGAGGTGGCTCCCGATTGCTCGGAGCGCCCGCTGAAACTCAAACCCCGCCTTTCGGCTCACTACTCGACAGCGATGCGCCTGACTCAGAGCTGCTGCTCGGAAGTCCAGCTGGGCTGAAGCTCCGAGAGCCTGGCCAAGACTTCCAGCTTGACCTCAGATAGAGGCATCGGCGATGCGGTGAGTCAGGTGCTCGCACGTTTCAGCGGGCCACGATAACCTAGCGAGTCAACACTACGATGCCGTCCTTAACCCGACTGTTTCCCGCCTACAGCTTGCTCGCAATTTGCATAGGATGCGTAGCACACCCTTCAGTGCGACCCGACGAGCAAGCGGAGCAAAGGGCACCTCAAGAAGTAGAAGGGTCTCGGATAGTTCCATCGACAGGTACCTCCACCGTCGACCCTCGCAAGCTCAGCAGGTCGCAAAATTTCGCAGAGCTGATCGCCCGCATACGAGTACTCGAAGAACATTCTCAGGGAGACTCGTCGGCGGCATGTCTCTTTGAGGAGCGGGATTCCTTCTTTCAATTCCAGGCAGACCTTGCACCGGCAGTGCGTCCTTTGCCTGAGCCGAGTCGTGACATCGCAAAACGGATGCGAGATCAGCCGGGTGCTGTTTCCCTGATGACGCGATTCGGCTGGTTCGGACCGGGACCAGACGAGCCCCAACTCACACTGGTGGCGCTGACAACCACATCACTGCAGCCAGGTCGAGCGCTCTATCTACTGGCGCTCACAGAACGTGGTGCATGGATGCGTACACCGGAAGGAGAGATAACGGGGCCTCACACTGGCGCGGCACTCACCGATGCGCTTCGAGCCGCGCCGCAAACCGCCTTAATCGCGATCTCAGCAGACGCCGAACTTTCGATAGAAACGCTCGTGAGGCTGATCGCGCAAATCCCTGCCGAGAAAGAAGTGGTGTTGACGGTGCCGCTCCCCCCAACCACCTCTCTTCCAAGCGATACCTTGAACCAAGGCGACGGTTCCGAAACCGAAGCAGGCCTGTGCATATCGGAGGCGTCCCCTGTGCCACCAGAGACTCCAGGCGAGATCGAGATTTCTGAGGTGCGCACCGCTCTTGCTGGTTTTCAAACCACAGCCGCTCGCTGCGTCTCGGCAACATCGCACGTCGGTCCCATGCGCATCGTGATTCACTTTCGCGTTGTGGCGCAGAGATCGCGCGGGACGGTGCGTGAAGCATGCGTTGCGGAAGCAGCCGGCACGAACGCTAGACTCCGCGAATGTGTAGTCGAAGCACTGGAAGAAACCATTTTTCCTGAGCCAATCGGAGGTGAAGTGGTGTTTTCACTTCCCCTAGAACTGGAACCCAAAGGTCCTTCGGACCAGCACGGGATGTGCACGGGCCACTAGAATCAGGCGCATCATTGCGGAACGCGGAGCACCAACGCGGAACGCGGAAACAGCCAAACCTTAGAAGAGCCAGCCGTGCATTCGCGCGAACAGCGCATCACGACCCTGACCTTCGGTGGAGCTGTATCCAACGATCCGCAATCCTGTCGCTCGCTTTAGATCAGAGAGGGCAATTTTTTGCTTGCTTCGAGAAATTTTATCGATTTTGGTTGCGACGATCACCACCTGAAGGTCCAGCTCGCTGAGGTACTCGACAAGCGCACGGTCGTCTTGCTCAAGACCTCGTCGGATATCGACGATGACCACGACCCCTCGCAGACCGGCGCGAGTCTTCAAAAAGCCATCGATCAGTTGCCCCCAATGAGCTCTTTCCGACTTACTGCGCTTGGCATAACCGTACCCCGGTAGATCGACAAAATCGACCTCGACATCGCTTGGCTCCGAGCGAAGTTTGACTCGAAAGAAGTTGATGGCTCGAGTGGCACCGGGCGTGGAACTTGTCCGCACCAATTTGCGTCGGTTGAGAAGGCTGTTGATAAGACTCGATTTTCCAACATTGGATCGGCCGGCAAAAGCGACTTCCACTCGGGTGGGGGGAGGCAGCTGAGAAAGCTCGGTGGCTCCAGCAAAAAAGGCGGCTTCAACGATGATCGGGGCAGTCGACATGAACCTTCTCGATTCGCTCAGGTGCGATACCGTCCAAAAATACGCCTCAGAGTGTTCAGCTCTTCACAGCGCAAAAGTCCGGCAAAAAACAGATACCCGATCATGCCGACACTCACGCACGCCGTCCAGGACAATACCGAATTGGCGCTCCAATGCAGGAGCCGCTCGAACGCTTCCTGCAGGCCCAAGACAAGTGTCGTCATAGCTACACTCGCCAAGACCATACGGCCTACCTTGGCACCGAGCGGACGCAGCGGGATCGATCCGTTGCGGCGCCCGAGCAAGAAGATATAGGCGAGCAGCTGCGCACCGGAGGCCAGCGTGAGGGCGACGGCGATGCCGACGTGTCCTTGGTGTTCCATCAACAGTAGTGCAGCGGCAACAAAAACCACCAAGTTCACAAACGCTGCAACGACGGGACTCCTCGTATCGTTATAGGCGTGAAACAGAGGCACGATCGTTCGAGCCGAAGCCGTAGCCCAAACACCCAGAGACATCACTTTGAGTGACTTGGCGGTCTCTAGAGCCGCATGCGTTCCAAACTCTCCGCGACGAAGCAGCACATCCACTGTCGGCTCCGCGAGGGTGAAGAGCGCAAACGATGCGGGGATCGAAACAAACAGCACCATACTGAGACTCTCCATGAAGACCGCCCGGACCGCTTCGTCGCTGCCGCGACTTCGAAGACGCGAAAGCGTCGGCAGTGCCGCCATGCTGATGGCCATCGCGAACATTCCTTGAGGTAGTTCAACAAGTCGCTGCCCGTAATAGAGGTAGCTCACCGACCCGGCTGCAAGTGATGAAGCAAACCGGCGGCTCAGGAGCACATTGAGTTGATGCACTCCAAGCCCAGCGAGCAAAGGGATCAAAAGCGCAAAAGACTTTTGCACATAAAGGTCCCGAACATCGAAGCGAGGCACACGAAGCAGCAGAACACTACGGAGGGAGGGAGCAAGAGCCACAACTTGGAGAAGCCCGCCAACGATAGCTCCGATGGCCAAAGCGCCCACGGCTGGAAGCCCCCAGGACTTTGCGAACGGCTCCAGCCAGAAGGCTGCACCAATGAGCGAAAAATTCAGCAGTGTCGGGGCAAAAGATGGAGCCCAGAAGCGCCCATGTGCATGCAGCGCTCCGGCTCCCAGAGCGGCAAGGCCCATGAAGAATATATATGGAAAGGTTACCCGAGTCAGGTCAACCGTCTGGAGCAAGCGATCTTCGTCGAGTCGATCGGTGTAGAGCATGACGAGCGGCTCCGCCAAAAGGATCCCTAGGGCCGTGACCACGGCGAGCACGACCAGCAACGCGCCTAAGATATTTTGCAAGAAACGCGCAGAAGCTTCTGCGCCGCGCTTCTCTCGCACTTCGGAAAATACAGGGACGAACGCTGCAGATGCAGCACCTTCTCCGAGCAGGACGCGGAGCGCATTGGGAATCGTAAACGCGATAAAGAAGAGATCGGTCGCGGAGGATTGAAAACGAGCGGCGATAACCACGTCCCGAAGCGCTCCGAGCAATCGAGATGCTAAGGTTCCTAAGGCGACGACTGCTGCGCGTCGTGTGACGGTACCGTCAGTCAAAAAACGCCTCGTGGGTCCACTAACTTGATTCGAGAAGACCGCGGAGTTCTGCGGGCCGAATTACGTAGTCAGCCCCACAGTAATCACAACCGATTTCCAGAGGTTTTCCGCTTTGGGTGAGTTCGAGAATATCGGGTTTACCGAGGGTTCCTAGACTCGCGAGCACCCGCACTCTGCTACAGTTGCATTCGTAGCGAATGGGATTGCGTGAAGTAATTTCATAAGGCATTCCATAAAGAATCTCGCCAAGCAGCACTTCCGCCGATCCGTCCCAGACAGCGAGTCGACTTGAGAGATCCTGAAAGTCGGTCTCAAGTCGTGCGGTCATGATGGCGAGAGCCTGCTCAGGTGCCTCTGGGAGAAGCTGAACGATGTACCCCGCTGCACGAACCACGTTGCCATGGGAGTCGATGCCACACACTACGTCGGCGCTGCTAACAACCTGCTCAGAAGTCGATAGGTAGGCGACGAGCGCGCCCGAGATAGAGGAGTCCGCATCGAGCTCGACAACCCCTTGTTGAAGTTCTCCCCGCGGAAGCGTGCGCATCATTTGGAGCAAGGAGCCTTTACCCAGGGTCAGGGGAATGCTCGCATCGCGTCTGCTGACCAGCCCACGACACCAGCCTTCGGGATGGGCATCCGCAACGTAGTGTCCCGTTTGATTTGTAGCCTTCAAGATTCCCTGCACACGGTACTTGGGAGCCATGGTGACGCGGAACAGAGTGGTGGCCGTGACCAGTTCGCCGAGATGCATCGCCTCGGTCGCTTGAACCCCTTGCGCCTGCGCAATCGTTCGGCACGTTTCGGACATATGTGCTGCCATCACCCGAAACGAACCGTCATAGGTCACACCGACCACTACTTCGTCGTGCACGAAATCAGCCCTCCACCCGTCGCCGGTTCACTCGGGAGCGAGAGACCCCAGCGACCTTGAGAAGTGCTGGCTGAACCAGCATGGTCGCGAAAAGACACATGCCGACGGTTACGCTGATCAGCTCACCAAAGTTTCGGACGGGAACAAAGTCGCTCATCATCAGTACGCCGAATCCGATCATCAGGGTAAAACCAGAGACTACGATCGCCCGTCCGGTGCCGCGTGCAGCCCGGATTAGTGCACCGTTGCTGCTCAATCCCCTGCCGGTTTCCTCACGAAATCGAGCCAGGACGTGAATGGTTCCATCAACCGCGAGTCCGATACTGATCGAAAAGATGATCACCGAAGCGGCATTGAGAGGAATGGATCGTAGGGTCATGTACGCCATCGTCCCGACGAGAGGAATCACGTTTGGAGGGATACTTAGGAGACCCAATCGAACACTGCGAAACAAAATAGAGAGAAGCACAAAGATGATTCCGACCGCAGTCGACAGGCTCCCGAGCAGGTCGGTTACCACGGCCTCAAGCCCCTTTGATCCGGTGTAGGCATCTCCCGTGTACGCGAGTTCAAACCCTTCAACTTCGCGCATCTCCTGCGCAACAAAGTGCTCTAGTTCGTCAATAAAATCGAGCGTGGCTCTCGCCCCAACATCCTTCAACTTGATCTGAAGTCGAGTGCGTGTGCCGTCAGGGGTGAGAAAAGGAGCCAGGGGTTGGGGATCCCGCTGGGCCAGCAAGTCAGAAAGCGCCTCGACCTGCTCTCGCGATCGGAATGGCTCTTCGCGAACGGAATCGTCCTCAGCGATCAGAGCGTAGGTTTCGCGCATCAGGTCTGACGCCGACATCGTGCGCACGACGATATCGTCCCGGGTCATCGCCCACTCTGCAACAGCATCCAAACGACTGAGAACGTCAGGCTCGCGAAAAAACCCTTCTTGGGACGCTGAAAAACTGAGCTCGAGTGGCCGCATTCCGTCTAGTTTGTTTTCCATCAATCGAGTCGAACGGTAGACATCCTGCGTTTCATCAAATTGGTCGAGTAGGGAAGTATCGATCACCACGTGTGAAGCGAGGTAGACGGCAGCGATCAAGAAAGCCGCCGCAACACCGAGTACTCTCCAAGCGTTTCGCAACACGAAGGCGGTCAACTGCACGATGATCACCTCGACAATACCGCCACGTTGCGTCATCGACGCGACTTTAGGCTTGTTCATCGCGGTCAGCACACTCGGCAAAAAAGCGATCGTGACGAGGTAGGCGATCATCACCCCCACGGCAGCGATTACTCCGAAATGCCGCAGAAGCTCCGTTCGAGATACGATCAATGAGGCAAGCCCTACTGCCGTGGTTGCACTCGTGAGAAGGCAAGCCACCGCCATGCTTCGAACCGTGCGTCGACCCGCCTCCAAGCGGTCTCCCGTTCGAGCCAGCTCTTCCCGGTAGCGGCCGATCAGGTGAATGGAGTCGCTGATCCCGATGATGATCAGCAGGGACGGGATGACGTTGTTGAGGACATTCATGGGCTCGTCAAAAAGCGCCATACCCCCGACCACCGCCACCGCCGTCAACCCTACCGCCACGATGGGAAGGAACATCCCGGGAAGCCATCGAAAGGATAGGTAGAGGAGCAACATGCAGATCACCAGGGTGATCGGGACGAGAATTAGCTGATCGTGACGCATGCTCTCGACGATGGTCAGGCGCAAATAGGGTAGCCCTCCCAGATACACCTCCACGCCCTCTGGGGGATCGTGGTCGTCGAGATAGGATCGGACATCCTGCACCGCAGCACGCACATCGCGATGTCCCAGATCACTCCCGGAGAGGTAGATAGCCACCACGGCCACACTGAGGTCGGCAGCGATGAGTCGTCCCTGAATTAAAGGTGCATTCCGAACGGAGCGACGCAGCTCCTCTATCTCACGCGCACGGACCTGCGTTCCCTGCACCAGAGGATCTGTGCGCATGAGTCCTCCGTTCATCCGGGCGAGCAGCGCTGCGTAACCTTCTGGAAAACGTGACGGATCCGACTCGACGAGCCGACTTAGAGCCTCCAGCACGTCGGGTCGATTCGCCAAGCGCTCCGCCAAACCGTCAGAACCCACCTCGAGCGACTCCTGCGGACCGTCGGTTCCCAAAAGCTCGGCTTCCAGCGCCTCAAGCGAAAAATCCTCGGCTTCTTCCCTCATCCGCGGAAAGGGGATAAGCGTGACCGACTCCACCCGGTCGGTCCAATCACGTCGCTCCAAGGTTCTTGAGAGGTCGTGCACGTACTGCAGCGGAGCCGGATTTGTCACGTCCGGAGCCGATACGAGAACCAGCAGGACCTTGTCGGTATCGCCGAACACTTCACGAAAAATCCGTCCATCCCGCTCCTGACTCCCGAAAGAGGACATCAGTTTCTCCGGAGTGGGATCGATGGTTATCGAGGGAATCTGAAGGGCAAGACCCAAGGTTCCGACGGCAATCAGACTGAGAACCAAGACGCGCCGACCTGTTACGAGCGCCGCCAGCAAGTCGAGTAGGGCGCGTCCTCTGGGGGATTGCACGCGCCGAGTCTAGGCTGATTTCACCTTTGTGCCCGAGGATTTTGGCGGCAGCTGCCCAAGGCCTGACGCGAGAACCGTACAAATCGACCGCCCACCCGCATCCGCCTCCGAGACGTTTACCAGGCGGGGCACACGGGGTGCGGGCGAACACCGGTCGCCAAGACCTGATCGGGTACGGTAGGGGCCCGAGAGAACGATCGCCCATGCGCTTCCGTTGCGCTTGCCCATACGCTTACGTGACCGGGTACGGTGGTACACACGCTGGGTGCGCAGCGGGCCGTAAGCAACCCGCTACGGTCCGTAAGGAGGCTTGACATCCACCAGCGTGACCGGTAAGGACGCGACTCCTTTCTTTAACAGGATCAACTAGTGGCCAATCACGCGTCGGCGAAAAAGCGCATTCGACAAACCGTCAAGCGCACCCTTCGAAACAAACACATCCGCTCCACCGTGAAGACGTATGTCAAGCAAGTACGGGCGGCCATCGACGCCGGCGAAGTAGAGAACGCCGAAGCTGCGCTAAAACGCGCTTCTAAAATGATCGACATCGCTGTGAGCAAAGGCGTGTATCACCGCCGCACCGGGTCTCGCTACATCTCTAGGATCGCAACCCGAGTCGCTTCGCTAGTTCGGAAGTCCGATTAGCGACGGGCGAGTGAAGGCAGCATGTGCTCCCGCTTGACGCGGCCGCCTATCGGCCGGACCAGTTGAAGCACCACGTCGAGCAACACCATATCCCCCGGTACGCGACTCCCCTTGAGCAAGCGATCGCCATCCGAAATCACCTGCAGCGCATTACGGAGATCGACCGATGAAAACCGCTCTGCGGCGCGGGTGAGCTGCTCTGCTTTGAACGGCGGGGCACCAGCTCGCGTGCCGGCATCGACTAGCGATGCGCCCTCGCTCCGGTAGTACTTGGCTTTGCCAACCATACGAAACTGTCTCCCGACCATCGCTAAGATTTTTATTGGATGCTCGCGTTGTTCGAGCAGTGAGATGACCGAACGTAGTGCTCGGTTCATATCGCGCGCCCCGACTGCATCCACGAGCGCCCAAATCGTTTCACCCTCCACGCGCGTCACGCATCGCGTGATCGCAGCCGCATCGATTTCTCGATCGGTTCCCACAAAAAGCGACAGCCGCTCTAACGCATCATCCAAAGCCGAAAGGTCTTCACCTACAGTGTCGACCAGTACCGCGGCGGTAGACGAAGACAGCTTGTGACCACGCTTTTGGGCCTCAGCGATCAGCAGCTTGCGCACCTCGGCCGCACGAAGGGCCTTCGCCTCGATGAGCAGCTTCTTTTGCTTCAGCGCGCGACCGAGCTTCCGATTCATCTCGAGCTTTTCGCCCACACACACAAGGCAGGTACTCGGATTGGGGTCCGCGAGGTAGGGCAGCATCGCCTCGTGTTCGCGGTGATCCATGGCGTGCACGTTCCGTACGAGCACAAAACGTGCGGGGGCCATCATCGGAAGCGTTCTGGCGGCGCGCGTCACCGACTGCGCGGTCAAGCCATGCCCTTGAAATCGGTCTTCGTTGAGCGATGCCAGGGAATCGTCGCTGAGACACGCGCGCCTGAGCGCATCGATCGCGCGTGCAGCGAGAAAACGCTCTGGACCGATAATGAACTGAACCGGCTGCCATGTGCCTCGTTCGGCCTCGGCGATTCGCTCGAGTATCCCTATCATGTCCGGTCGAAGTAGGAGCTCCCGCTGGAATGCGCAAGCGCTCAGGCATCACTGTTCGAGCTCGTCGGTGAAGTCCACCTCACCGCTTCGCTGCAGTTCCTCACCGATCAGCGAAAACCTAAGGCTTCCGGCCTCTCTTCGGCGCACGGTGATCACCATCTCCATGTCGCGACTCGGCTTGAACGCAGGGCGTCGCAAACGGATTCTCTGCAGGTAGGTGCGCTGCGTGCGGTCCTGCACCATCGTCGTCATATCCTCGACGAACCTCCGAGAATCTGCTTCGACATCGTAGTAGAGCACGTGAAACTCTACGTCGTCGATGGATCGATTGAACGCCACGACCAAACTCGCATGCCAATACCTCTCGGCGATGGGCGGCTCGTCGCTTTCGATAAGACCTCGAGCCCGATGTCCGCGGACAAAGCGGATTAAGCTCCGCTCGCTCAGGTTTCGCGGGATGCGCTGCTGGGTCAGGTACGCCTGGGCCCGTATCGACTGAGCGTCCGCCGGAGTAGGATAGGGCACCACCGCAAAAATCAGACAGGACGCCAAACCCGCAGAAAAGGTCAATCCAATCGCCGTCCAGTTTCGAGCCCTACCTCTTGACCTCAAAGCACTTATCGACCGTTGTTTCATCGGCCACCACTCCCCTTTTTGAAGCAGGGTGTCCTCCTGCAAAATCCTGGCTCAACCCGCAGTCGGCGAAGACGTGCGTCACATCTCATGCCTTCGAGACTGCCATACAGTGCCGCTGATCGAATCGATCAAAGACCGAAAAGTTGTTTTGCACCTATACAAAGGGTACCTGAATTTGGTGACAGGTGGTCTCAGAGGCATCGTTGCGCGAGCGCGGCAACAGTCGCAGAAACGCCGGCAGCGAACGACAACAGCGCACATGCTCCTGGTGCTCTACCAGGAAGACTCCCAGGTCTCAGAGGCGCTTCGATCTGCAGGCGTCGACGAACCTCAACTGCTGACGGTGCTCAAATCAGAGCTTGAAGAGCCATCGGAGGCACTCGAAGTATCCATCGAAAATGCCCTAAAACTCTCAGAAAAACAGGGAATGCCCGCGTCCGGACTTCATCTTCTTCACGTGCTGACACGCGATCAGCGCGGCGCAGCCTACCGAAGCCTGAACTCGCTCGAGGTGGCCCTACATCGACTTCATCAAACAGTTCAGTCCGCTCTCGGCATCGAGTCCGTGTTGGAGCGAAAACCCGTTCAAGCGGGCAGGGCAGAGGCGCTTCCCTCGACGTCCAACCCCAAACGTCTGCAAAACCGGCCCCGTCGATCCACATCTGAGGCGGAAAACGCGCGCCGACCCACACTGCCCCGCAAGCAAAAACGTCGCTTAAACGCCCGGTCTTCGCCGGATCACTGCAGCACACACCGGGCTCCCTCCGGTAGTACACACCGGGCTCCCTCCGGTCCGGCGCCAGAGTCCGACGGGCAGGAGCAGCGCTCGCAGGGGATACCGGATTCAGCGAGCGCACGAGACCTATCGAGCGCACGAGATACAACGAACAGACGCCTCAAAACGGAACGAAGTCCCCAGCAGCGCTGGCCTCAGCTCGATCCGAAGCAGTTCCCGACCCTGACCGCGGTCGGTCGAAACTTAACCGCGCTCGCTGCACGTGGCGACGTCGATCCCGTCGTCGGTCGGACGAGAGAGCTCGACCAGATTCTCGACGTGCTGGCGCGCCGGAGATCGAACAATCCCCTACTGATCGGTCCACCTGGGGTCGGCAAAACCGCTTTGGTGGAGGGATTGGCCCATCGACTGCTCCCCGGAGCAAGCGATGTCTCTGGCTTGGAGCGCAAAGTCATCGTCGAGCTGAGTCCGGGCGGGTGGGTTCGCGGCACCGGAGTTCGTGGTGCACTGGCTGAACGTGTTCAGAAAATCCTCGAGGAGGTGCGTCAGTCCCAGGGGGGGATCATTCTTTTCGTCGATGAAATCCATGCACTTATCTCAGCGGGAGACGGCATCGACGAGGTCAGCAATGAATTAAAGGCGGCCTTAGCCCGGGGTGCGCTGCCCTGCATCGGTGCGACGACCGAAGCAGAGTACCGACGTTACCTCGAGCGAGACGGTGCATTCACGCGAAGGTTCACCCAGATCCATGTGGCCGAACCCTCGCAAACAGTGGCGCTACAGATCCTCGAAGGGATCGCAGCGAAGTACGAGGAACACCACCAGGTCCAGTTCGAGGATCATGCACTTTCTGACGCTATCGATCTCTCGGTCAAACACCTGCCGGACCGCCATCTGCCGGACAAAGCGATCGGCCTTATCGACACCGCAGCAGCACGGGTTGGACGACGGGGTGGCACCGTGGTCGATCATGCCGCCATCGTTTCGGTATTGTCCGAATGGACACATATCCCAGCGGACCGCCTGATGATGAGCGATTCCGAACGGCTTTTGTCGCTCGAAAAGACACTCGCTGAGCGCGTCATCGGACATGATTCCGAAATTCAGTCCATCGCGGAGGCCCTTCGAAAAGGACTTGCGGGACTACATCGCAAAAAACCTCTTGCCACGTTTTTACTGCTCGGCCCGACCGGGGTGGGCAAGACGGAAACCGCTCAGGCGATCGCGGAGGCGCTGTTTCCTGCGTCCCCCTTGGTGCGCCTCGACCTCTCCGAGTGTTCCGAGCCGCATACCGTGTCACGTCTCGTCGGAGCGCCTCCAGGCTACATCGGGCATCATGATGGGGGACAGCTCACCGAAGCCGTGCGAAAACGCCCGTATTCTCTCGTGCTACTCGACGAGGTTGACAAAGCCCATTCGGACGTATTGATGACGCTCCTGCCACTACTCGATGAAGGACATCTCACGGACGGGATGGGTCACCGAGTCGACTTTCGAAACACGGTAATCGTCATGACCTCGAACCACGGTGCGCAAGCCCTTCGAGGATCTCGAGTGGGCTTCTCGACGGGCGGTGCCGCCTCGGCACGGACAGACGCATCCGGCGATGGCGCCTTGCAGCATCGTGCATCGGAGCGCACCCACTGGCTGCGTGCGGCGCGAAGCACGATCGCACCCGAACTCTGGAATAGGATCGATGAACCACTCTTTTTTGCGCCGCTTACCAAGCTCCAAATCGCGGAGATCGCCAAAAAAATGCTGGCAGATCTCTCAAGCTCCACAGAGACCGAATACGCGATAGAGCTCCGCTTTGATGAGGACCTAGCATCATGGCTGGTCGACGAGGGAGGCTACGATCCCGAACTGGGCGCTCGGCCCATTCGCCGAACGATCGGTCGTTTGATCGAAGCCCCCCTGGTAAGCCTGTTGCTGCGTTCGAAGATAGTCGCTGCGGATCAGGTCGACATCAGGGTGCAGCGTTCAGAGGTCGCCTTTATCGTCGGCGGCACGGAAGTTGTCTAAGTTCATTACCTTGTGCCAAGCGGCGATGAAGTCGTGCACAAAGCGCTCCTGAGCGTCCGCAGCAGCGTAGACTTCGGAGAGACCGCGAAGCTGTGAGTGCGATCCGAAAAGCAGATCGACACAGGTTCCAGTCCGCACGGGCTCGTCACTTCCCGGACGGAACGCCGCAAAGGTGCGATCCTCCTGTCGCCGCCATGTGACGCTTGGATCGAGCAGATGCACGAAGAACTCGTTGGTGAGAGCTCCTGGGCCCTCTGTCCAAACGCCGTGATCTCCGTCGGATACGCCCAGAGCGCGCAAACCACCGAGGAGCACGGTCATTTCCACGGGAGTCAAAGTCAGAAAGTTCGCGCGTTCCACCAAAGCCTGAAGCTCCGCCTGTTCGCTCGGCTCTCTGAGGTGGTTCCGAAAGCCGTCCGTCTGAGGCTCGAGATAACCGAATGACGCGATATCAGTCTGTTCCTGAACCGCATCGGTGCGGCCTGGCGCGAAGGGAACCTCGATGTCTGCGCCCGCCTGCTTCGCAGCACGCTCGATGGCGATCTTTCCTCCGAGCACGATAAGATCCGCGAGCGAAATGCGAGTGCTGTCCGGTTGGGCCGCGTTGAATTCCGCTTGAACCGACTCAAGCGCACGGAGCACCCGTGCGAGACGTTCGGGCTGATTGACGCTCCACTCCCGCTGGGGCATCAGCCGGATTCGGGCCCCGTTGGCGCCGCCGCGTCGATCGGTATCTCGGTACGTCGATGCCGACGCCCACGCGGTGAAGACTAGATCCGCCGTGCTCAAGTCGGTTTCGCCGATCGCTTGGCTCAGTGCCTCTATATGAGATGCGTCGACGGGTGGATGGTCCACGGTCGGCACAGGATCCTGCCAGATGCGCGGCTCGGGCACCTCCGATCCGAGCAGTCGCGCGTGAGGACCCATGTCTCGATGCGTCAGCTTGTACCAAGCCTCTGCAAACGCTCGTTCAAATTTCTCGGGATGCTCGTAGAAGTCTCGGGAAACTCGTTCGTACGCCGGGTCGTATCGCAAAGAGAGGTCTGTGGTGAGCATCATCACTGAGTGCGTGGTTTCCGGATCGTGCGCGTCCGGCGTCAAAGGCCCACTGCCCACTGGTTTCCACTGAATCGCCCCAGCCGGGCTGCGCGTCTGTTCCCATTCGTAGTCGAAGAGGTTCTGAAAGAACTGGTGAGACCATCGCGTGGGGGAAGAGGTCCATGCGCCCTCGAGTCCACTGGTGATCGCGTCTCCCGCATGGCCCGAGCCGTGCTGACTGTGCCAGCCGAGTCCTTGTCGTTCGATCGGGGCGGCCTCCGGCTCCGGTCCGACATGGCTCTGTGCGCCCGCGCCATGGGTCTTGCCCAGCGTGTGGCCTCCCGCGATGAGCGCTACGGTCTCCGCGTCGTTCATTCCCATGCGCCCGAAAGTGAGTCGAATATGCTCCGCAGCTGAGACGGGATCTCCATTGCCGCCCGGTCCTTCGGGGTTCACGTAGATGAGGCCCATGTGCGTTGCCGCCAGCGGCCGCTCAAGATCGCCGTCCTCCATGCGCTGATCGGATAGCCACTGCGTCTCGGGTCCCCAGTCGATGTCGGTCGGCTCGAAGATATCCTCGCGTCCGCCTCCGAATCCGAGGGTCTCAAAACCCATATCGTCCAGGGCGACGTTCCCCGCCAGCACGATGAGATCCGCCCAGGAAAGGCTGCGTCCGTAGCGGAGCTTGACCGGCAGCAACAGCCGCCGCGCCTTGTCCAGGTTGGCGTTGTCGGGCCAGCTATTGAGCGGCGCAAAGCGGATGGCGCCATCTTCTGCGCCGCCTCGACCGTCGTGCACACGATAGGTTCCGGCGCTGTGCCACGCGAGACGGATCATCAGACCTCCGTAGTGACCGTAGTCGGCGGGCCACCACGGCTGCGAAGTACGGAGCACCTGGCGGATATCCTCTTCGACCGCCTCAAGGTCCAGAGCGCGGAACGCCTCTCGATAGTCAAAGCGTGCGTCACTCGGATCACCTGCGAGCCCGTGCTCCCTGAGAACGCGAAGATCGAGCCGGTTGGGCCACCAATCTTCGTTTCGGTAGGGACGCGTGGTAGCCACCGCTTCTGCACCGGCGCTCGTCTCATGCTCTTGAACCGCAATCGAATTTCCTAAGGGTGAACTCCCCGCAGAAGAGCAGGCGATGAGAAGGAGTGCAGCACCGGTCGAGACGACCTGTGGCGTCTTCCTTTTCGTAGTATTCATCAGAGATTCCTTCGTAATTTCAGAGATGAATGTAGAGAGGCACCCTTGATACGAGGCCCTGTCATTCACGTCGATACTGTGGGGTCCCACCACAGAAACTCAAAGGCATTTTGTTTGTGCAATGCATAACCTCAAGTTATTCGTTGCCCCATGCTTCCAACACTTCGCCAGCTTGAGTACGTGGTCGCTACCGCAGACAGCGGTCAGTTCGTGGAGGCGGCTCGACGCTGCGGGGTGACTCAACCGGCACTATCCAAACAGATTCGAGAAGTCGAAGAGCTGCTTGGAGTACCGCTGTTCGAACGCACAAGACGAAAAATAGTAGTGACAACGGCAGCAGGTCAGGAGGTCGTGAAACGCGCCCGCCGGTTGCTCGTCGAGGCACGCGAGATAGTGGAGGTGGCCCATGTTGCGGCGGGCAGAGGTCGCGGCCTGATTCATCTGGGTGTCCTACCGACGGTCGCGCCATACGGGTTGCCCGGACTGCTGGTGAAGATGAGGGCGGAACTGCCAGGCGTGTACTTCGCTATCCATGAACTTCAAACAAACGTGCTGCTTGAGCGCTTGCGCGCGGGAAGCATCGACCTCGGGTTTCTGGCTCGTTCATTCGATGATCACGGTCTTTTTGGCTTGGATTTGATCGAGGAGCCTTTCGTGCTCCTCGCCCCGGCGGAGCATACGCTTGGCGTAGCGGGACCCGTGAATGCAGAGGACGTGAAAGGTATCGATCTCTTATTGATGGAGGACGGGCACTGCTTACGCGATCAGGCAACGGAGGTGTGTTCGGCCGCGGGTGGAGGTTCTACCTCGGTGTCGGCCGGCAGCATGTCCACGCTCATCCGCATGGTTGAAAGCGGCCTCGGTCCCACATTGGTTCCAGCCAGCGCGCTGGGTACCGAACTTGGTCGAGATCCTGCTGTTGTTGCTCGAGGGTTCGAAGCGCCGCCGCCATCGAGGACCCTGACTCTGCAGTGGCGTGACACGTCCCCCAAAGTCGAGTTGTTCCGCGACATCGGTCGCATTCTTCAAGCTCACTATCTCGAACAGAATGACGTGATGCCTAAGATCACCGGACCTCAGCCGTACTTTAGGAGCGTCGCTGAAGTCGGACGATAAGTTTACATAATGTTCATTATGCGAAACTAGAGCAAAAATCTCACTGCTCTGAGATTCGTCTTCTTTTTCGGCGCGCTTGCGTCGTGCCGACTCGACCTACGAACGATGCCTGTTAGATGCGCACTCGACCTACGAACGATGCCTGTTAACGAACTATTGCCACATGATCGCGCCGCCCAGAATATTCAGCGGCGCTGGCGCGGCATCACTGCACGTGAGCGGTTCTGCAGAGCTTACGAAATCCGCTCTGTTCGAGTCGAGGATGGGCTGATCCCTCGGCACCGTAGACTGACGACACCGGCGCCGGCACCGAGATACGAGTGCCCCTTATGTTACTCTCCGGTGGGCACGCTCCAACTCCGAGCGCATCCCCAATCGACCCCCGGACGCGCGCTTTGGGAATTTCATCCAAACCCCTCGAGGAGAGATCAAAAGTTCTCCCCACACGGGTTCCCTGGCAGTGCCCATTTCCCTAGCAGTGTCCATGCGGTATGCAAAAAGTGTCTCGAGGCACTCATCCAAAATTGCATTTCAGGACAGACAGTTCCCTGCCCGCTTTGCAGAGTTTCTTTTAGCCCTGAACTACCACCCGAAGCACTGCTGGAACTGCTTCAAACCGAACGCTGCCGGAATCCTAGACATCAGCCTGTCCCTGGACATCATCAGCCTGTCTCTGGACACCGAAACCCTAGACATCAGTCTCTAGACCCTAGACATCAGTCTCTAGGTAGTCTCTTAGGCGAACTTACAATCGAACGTCTCGAACGATGTGTTCCCTACGTAGAGGCCGCTGCGCAGGTGTTTTTCGCCGGATCCGTGTGTCGCCTTTGCTGGTTGGGCACCACAAAGAACAATGGCCTGATTTCATTCTGCTTCTTGTTCTTGTGTACCTTTTTCGACGGGATATTTTTGTTAGAGCTACGTAGACGTCGGTCCGAAGTCGATTAGCGCGAAGTTTGGGTCGATTGCGCACCCCTAGCCTGTGGAAGCCGTCTTTCGCCTCCGCTCCTCGCGGGGAGCTTCATGCCGCGGTGCTCGTCTCTTGACTTGCCTCAGCGAGCCTCCACTGACTTGCCTCAGCGAGCCTCCACTTCTCGGCACGTAGCTTGCCCAGAGATGACGATACGCGGCTGTATTCCAAGGCGGTAGACACGGAACGTATCGCTGCTGTCTTCGATTCCAGTCCCAAAATTGAACGCGGCGCTGCACGTCGGTATTTGTTCGATTTCGAAATAGCCATCGAAGCTCGCTCCCGGTGATATCCCTTCTCTTTTGAACGTGCCTTGAGTACTCGCCCACTTCGTTAATCGCTTCCTCTTTTTGGACAACACGCCGTTGGTCTATACCCCGCAAGACAAAGTGGATAAAAAAATCAGGGTACTCAAGACCTGCCTTGCAAGCCCAGCGCAAACGAGTGTTCGTCATCCCTGCAGCTACTGCTCGGCGAGGATTGCGTTTGGGATGTTCTTCGAGATATTTACGAAAATTGAGCACCTCATACCTATAGCTGTCAGTATCTTCTGCCAATTCGGTATAGTGAATCGCGCCGCCGTCAGGCCCTTTAAGGAACTGATTATTGTATTCGTCCACACGCCAGAGAGAGCGATAGCCAGGAAAAACTTGGCGCAAGAACAATTCACGCGCGTCGAGGTCGGTCGAACTCTTACGGAGCCAGCTTTGTTCCCAGGGAGCTAAAGAATCCGTCTTTAGGCTGGTCAGACCGTAAACGAGATCTCTGTCAGCGAAATTGCGAAATGGTGGGTAAAACGGCAGAGGCTCAGGATTCGCTATCTGTGAGCTTTCGCAATACGTATTCTGCTCCGCGACGAGAATCTACTCTGAAAGCCGCACGTACATACCTGGTTGGTAGGCACCAGCGCGCCCGCTGGACAGCGCTGCGGACAGTGCGTCCTCGGTGCCTTCCTTCAATCGATCGTGAAAAGCCAGGAGATCTTGCACGCAATCCCAAAGCGCTTTGATTCGCTTCGCCGATCCCGACGCCCCTGCCCGGCTTGCCTCAAAGGACCCGGGTGACTCGCAGGACTCTAAAAACCCCCGTAGCGACGAAAGCATGTGTGCAGGCGCGGGTTTCAGCCCTGCTGCTCGAGGGTCGCTGTCGACCCGCGCGAGCATCTGTCTACCTGCACCGAGGAGCAACCGCTCAAAGTCTCGATGCGTTTCCGGTTTGTGCGGGACCAAATGCGCATCGATCGCCGATCTTTGCAGGCTCACCCACACTTGATATTGAAGTCCTCTTTGCTCATCCCACGGCGCACCCTCCATCGGAGCTGCCATGGAATTGTCGATCGCCTTCAGTCCCTTTGCGATTTCGGAATGCTCGGGAAGCTCCAAGAAAAGCTGAAACGCCAAGTCTTTCAACCATCGCGTTCGAAAACGGGGTCCATCGAGAAGTCTGTGCATCAAGGACTCGACCTCAGGAGTCGTGACTGCATTCCCGGATTCGTCGTGTCGCCCTCGGACGTCGTCACGGGACCGCGGATTTGAGGATCGCGGCGTCGCGTCAGCCCGCATCATGGCATCCGACTCGGGAGCCTTCGTCCCGTACGTACGGATCAGGAGCTCCATCGACGAGCCTGAATAGGACCCCTGCCGTGCTCGCTTGGCAAGCTGGACCGCAAGCTGCGGAGAAACGCTTGCTACCACGAACTCCTCCTGCCCACTCCGATGGGCGTGGAGTCCATCGACATAGGTGGAAGCTTCGGTGCCGTCGTGAAGCACCGGGACTCCTTTGGCGCTGCTGGTCAGAGCCAGGGTTGTGAGCACAGGCCTCTTCGTGACAGGCGCCCTTGACCACAGAAGAGGAACGCCCACCTCCTGCGCTAGGCGGCGTCCCAACTGCTCCATCGCCGGATCGAGCACGTAGGGCGAACACGATCCCCTGCCGTAGTAGATTTGTTCTGCAACCATCAGCGGAACCTCCACCCCTAGGGCGGGATTCTCGGCCGGAGCGAATCCCTGACTCAAGCTGGAGCCGCCGATGCCTTCGAGCCCATGTTGAGGCATGCGCATGTAGACGAGTCGGACAACAGATCGAGCACTGACGGCACCTTCAGAGTTCTTGATCACCAATGCCCGAGTCGATCCCGAGACCAGATAACCGACCAGGTGCTGATTGATACTTCCGTCAGTGATCGCCTGACAGCTCCCCACATCTTCACCGAGCATCAGCATCGTGTCGGGATCTGCGGTGGAGTAGTTGCTGCCAAACCATCGATCGACCAGGTCTTCGGAAAAATGCGATAGGTGCTGCCGGTTGATGGGTGAGTGCCTTCGCACCGCATCGACGTCGTCAGTTAGCACATGACGCAGCCACTCCCGGAACCAGCGAAGATTGGGCCAGTCGCCGGAGCACAATTTGGATTCCTCGAGTTTCAGTAGCTGAAAATAGTACCTCAGCGGCAAACTCGGTCGGCGAAACCTGTTTTGAAGCTTCGCGCTAAAGCGCTGCCGGTCCATGTCTGAAGCGCTGGGAAGTCCGAGAAGGCGATCAAGCTGTCCCGCTTCTTCGAGCTTCTCGGGAGAAAGTCCGTGCAGGTATTCCCAAAGGAGTGCCTCCGAGCCGTACTGCATCGGGGTGCGAAACTGCCCCAAGACGACGGTGAGTCCGGTGAGCATGCGTCGCAGTCTGGCAGGTTCCCTCGCGCTCTCTCGCGCCATCACCCCCAAAATCGTAGCGCAGCGAGCGATCGAGAACTCCAGTGACGGACTACCCACGAGAATCTCCACCAGAAGCTTGACGAGGTCCCGACAGAGCTCGATCCCATCGCGATCCATTCCGGCGAGGCGCTTTATGAACGAGGAAATATCCGACTCCATCCGGTCGACACCTTCGAGGCGTCCGGACCGATGGAGCACGCAGCGAAAAGACGGCACGAGGAGGTAAAAGAACGGTATCGCGTAGCGCAACTTTGCGGGCGTGTTCTGTCGCTCCTCTTCGATGATGCTGAAAAAGCGCGGAGAAGCTTCGGAACGGATCGCCACGCTGAAAAGCTTTTGAAATGCGCGTATGTGGTCCGCGCGCCCCTGGGTTGGTGTCGACTCGATGAGCAGATGGAGCGCCTTGGCGAACTGCTGCCGCATCCGGTCTGCCTCAGCCGGTTCTCGGGGGCTTCGCTCCACCTCCCTGAACGCCATACCGCTGAGTTGGTGAAGCTGATGAAGCACCTCAAGCGCCCTAGCCTCGATCTGCGCCAGTCGTGCTGGGGTGATACCAGAGCCAGAGTTCAAAACCTCACGCTGCATGGAGCGAACTCCCGCCTTGGTACGGAGACGGTTCAGGGCGGAGGTCATCGCTCGGATGCCCTGCTGACGG
This sequence comes from Myxococcota bacterium, assembly GCA_039030515.1. Lineage (GTDB taxonomy): Bacteria > Myxococcota_A > Polyangia > Polyangiales > Houyiibacteriaceae > JBCCEA01. Next base: position 59,966 of record JBCCEA010000017.1, read on the forward strand.
GTGCCCTGCTGATCGCGCTGTTCTGCAAACCAGGCAAGATGATCGAACGCTCCGTCGACCACGACGAAAAGACCCATCACGTAAAGTCGATACTCGGGCAGGCTGCCCCGAGCGATGCTGAGCTGAAGGGTATGCAGCGTGGAAGACAGTATGGAGCCCTCCCGCGGGTTGAACCGCTGCAGGTCTTCAAGCAGGCGATGCAGAGGACGCATCTCGGGATGGGGTGATGCGCCGTGCGTTCCCAGCCAAAGCCTGGTTAGTTCAGCGACGCGCTCCTTGACCCAGCGGGGCTCCTGGCCGAAGCCCCTAAAGTAGCGATTGGAGTCTTCACGCAAAGCGGCGATTAACCGTTCATAAAGCGGGTCACGCGTAGCAAGCTGCGATGAATACGGCGCAGGGTCTGCAGCACTCTTGTATTCGGCGCCAACGTCATGGTTCGCGACGCCCCTCGGTCCCGTTAGCGCTAAGGGCGTGCCTACCGATCGGGCTGACGACACTGAGGGTTTGAGCCCGCGGGCGCCTATTCCAAAAGGACCGACAGTCGCGGCAGGCGGAGCAAAAGCGGCTGCTCGAGGCAAGCGCGCGGCCCGACGAAGAGCGAGCAGCAGCAGGCAAACGAGCGAACATCTAAGAACGCTGGGCGCACGGGCTGCACGCCCCGTCATAAAACGCGTCGGGGAAGCCGGACAAGGCCTGGGAGGGAAGGTCGGCGGTGCACTAGATACTTCCTACGGAACAGGAGCGATCAGAGGCGCTAGAAATTCCGGGATAAGACAGCATGGGAGCGCAGGTAGAAGAAGACACCTTACCGGAGCTTGATCAAGCCGCGCCCAACGCGCCAGGCGCACCGCGCGTGAAACGATGCAGAATCGAATATTTTTCGAGATTGTAACTTATCTAAGTCTGATCCATACCAAAACGGCGCTCAGAGCGAGCGCTGATAATTTGAGAAAACGAGTCGCAAAAGCGCATCCGGCCGGTATGGGCAGCCGAGAAAAGTAGTTTTTGAAAACGAATTTCATTTGCAGTTTCTCGCGACAGGAGTAGAGCCGTTCATGCCTGTGTGCGTGAGAGACTACGATGCGACGTCCGCCTGCTAATCGAACCCCACCGCCAGGGTTGTCTGCGATGGATAGCAGCGAGTCCGGCAGCGGGTCTCCCGCGTCCGGCGGCGGGTCTACCTCGTCCGGCGCACGCACCGCAGCACTGCCCGCAACACCGCCGTCATCCGATAGTTCTTCTGATGGTTTGCAGCAAAAAACTTTGCCGACCCCTCCCCCGCAAGCGCCACGGCCCTGGACTCGAAGGGAACCTTCCTGGGCTCCACGAGGATGCGGAACTGATTGCAAACATTCACATTCACGCACGCCATCAGACGACTCCGTGCCCAAACCACTCGGGCTTCTTGCTGAGGAAGGTTGTGGACACAACCATGGCGGCAGCTCTGCACCCAACGTTCCGCCGGAGGAAGCAGTAGCAAAGAGTCTGAAAAGACGACTTGCGCTGCTGAAGCAGCCAGCCTCTTCGGTAGACGTCCTGTTCGCGCCATACACTCACGTTAGGCGTGTCTGGGCAGCCAACAGGAACAACAGCGGACGCAAATGGATACCTGAGCGCACCGGCGGAATGAAGCTGTTCGATGCGGAAGGCTCCCGCGCGCACGTCATCATGATGGATGGCGGCGACGAGCTTGCTCAGTTGCTCGTCAGCATGGGCTTGCACGAAAAGGCTGCGGCCGCGCTCCAGTCCTTCGTCATCTTTCCACTCTTTATCCCGCCCACCTGGGCTGGTTTGGCTGCCGCCGAGCAGGAATGGCGCGAGGTTTATGAACACGGAAAAGAAGCAGCAGAGGCCGTCAAGCAAGCTAGACAGAACCTGGGAAATAACCTCAAAAAAACCGGAGGCTGGACCCTTGGGAAGATTCTCGATCGCGCCCTCGAACTGATAGGCCGAGACGATGCCATTACTGCATGTCTCGAAGAGGTTCCGCGCAGCGCCGACCAGCAAACCGAGGAACGCAGAAACGAGGAGCGCGATCGAGTCGTCCGCGCGTTCCATGTCGCAGCGAAGGCGATCGAAAAAGCGTATCCGTCAAAGCCGACCACAGACGCCGGGACCGACCGCGAATGGCGGCAAAAGTATCAGGAGCTCAAAACCGCATGCCGTAGCGAGCCCGAGGGCAGCTTTGCGCAAGCCATTTTGAAAGCCATCGATGAGTATGTGAACCAACTTGATCAGGATCGTGCAAATCAACTTGCTCAGTTTCGTGCAAACCAACCTGCTCCGCGTTGTATAAGGATAGATGAATATACGGGTGAGGAACTGAAATCGCCCGTCGACCCAAGAAGGCGACGGAGACGTAATCGGGGAAGACTCGCACCATCACAACCAATCCGTACCCCTCCCACCGAGCGTGAGACGGAGTTTCAAGCTCAGCAAAGCGAACTGGACGATCTGGTGTTTGCGCTTTGCGGGCTGGAAACCGCACGAGCAAAGCAACACCTGGCACGCATCGAATACGTCAGCGCCCCAGCTGCGGCCCTTGGCACGGGATTCATGCTGTACGCGATCATAGGGCTCGACGCAGCGGCGATCTCCACCCTGGCAGGATCGAATACCGTCGCCAACGCATTCCTCAGCGGAGTGGGGTGGCTCCTCCCCATCGGGCAGTTGATGATGGCCATACACGGGCTGAGCAATGTCGCCACCGGGGTTGTGCTCGAAAAGCGACTGAAGCACGTGGCTGATTCGGCAGAGCGCCTTGCCGGTGTGTATCGACAGCATCTCGGGGACGAACTTACCAATACCCTACTGGCCACAGTCGAACGCCTAAGGCAGCTTAATCGAAGCCGTAACATCTACTCAGGAGCCGCCCTTGCGGTGGGCCAGCTCTGTATGGTGCTTGGGGGAGACTTTTTTCGAAATATCGGTCTGAACTTCGCGCTTAGAGCGATGGCCGTCGCCATGGCGAATATCGGTGCCCTCGGCCTCCCTTCAGTCATGCTCGGAGCGGGGACCGGCCTGACATTCGCCGGAATCCTTGGACGCATTGTTTGCGATATGGAGTTTGAGAGGCGCTTCTTAGCCAATCCGAAAGAGATTCCGGTGGCTCGTCTGTGGCGCGATATTAATGAAGCTAAGCCTGAAGGAACGGTCAAGGAGCCGCTCAGCGTACGTACGGCAAAAACGATAAGCAAATACTACATGCGATCTGCAACTTGCTACGTTTGGTTGCGGATCTGGTACTGGGTGGAGCATCTTTTGCGTTTGGGCGGGGAATACCGCCTGGCCCCTCGGGCACTCGACAGCGAGTTTGGCTGGGTTCAGTACAATTCGATCAAGGAACCGGCGGATGTTCGGGCGAGAGTCCTGCGCCAGGTCCAAAAAGAACTCAAGCATGATTATCAAGAGGCGCTCCGCAAAGAAGCTGAAGAAATCTTTGAAAACCAAACGTTCAAAAACTACTTCGACGATCTACTAGGGCGGGTACAAGAGCTCAGACGAGATCAGATCTCCGATGCGAGGTCGCCCTGGAACTACCGAAAGGAGGTTTTTGATCCCACCAATGACTACGCCAAGAAGCTCCAAAAGCAGCGTTTGGAGCTGATTTTCGTGGCGGGTGGGCTGCAGATCGAAGCGCGAAGAGAGGACCAAGCTGAAAACGCACCCTTAGAAGATCACAAAACGTGGAGAGAAGAGAAGCTAAAATCCTGCATTGATTATGCCACAAATGCAGTTGCCTCGAGTCAGTCAATACAGCCCGAAACCCAGGGACCTCTGCAAGCACCGGCTGCGCCCGATGCACTGCAGAAGCTTCATGGGCTAGTTAAGGTGCTTGGCCTTCGGGGAGAGCTCCATCAAGAGATGGGCGGGCGCGCTTACCTCCGCAAGGCCTATGGCCGTGGCGAGGAGAATCCGCACAACGCAGTGTATGATAGGGAGACCTACGCGGCTGGCGTGCAGATTCCATTACCTTTGTTCGACACAACCGCCTCGTTCTTGACAGGTAGTAGTCACCTCCTGCCGGAGATCCCGGGCACTCTTAGTGGACGCGAAACCAATACCAAAACCGCGTACATGTTCAAGGAGCGTGAGTTTCTCGGACTCAGGCCGTCGATGCGGCGCGATATCGATGTACGACGGTCGAAGTCGATGCGGCGCGATCTGTTGCCCAGACCACCGGTAGTGCGATCACCGATAGTGCAAGAGTCGTACGTACGCGCCGCCACCAAGGCGCTTTTTAGGGATTACTCAGCGCGTGTCCTCGAAGGCTTGGGAGCCTATCTTGAAATACTGCTCTTGGTGGCGGTAGTCGAGGCACTCGAAACCGAGACGGTTGCCCCAAGCGAGACCCGGTCCGCAACGCCTCTTCCGACTCGTTGGCGAAAGCCAAGGTGGCGGCTACACCCGAACCGTCCTCGCGACGCGTCTCCTCAGGCAAATACGCCCCAAGCGAATGCGGCTCGGGTGACTCCTAAAGAGTGGACCCTTGCCCTAGATTCTCTCAGATGGTTCGGGTTTTGGTATCGGTACAATCGCTACCTACGCCACATCGCAACAGAAAGACGTGTTGAAGAAGAAAAGCTTTTTGAACTCCTCGTCAGCCGAGCAGCATATCCGTACTCCAAAGGTCAATTCAAAAAGAGACACGCACACAAAGAGATACACGCACATATCCTGAGGCCGAGACCAAATGATCAACTTCGTCCTCTATTCGACTGTATTGAGGAGATACGAAAAAGTAACATTCAGCTGCAAAAGCAATTTGGCCGGCTCTGTAAGCTGCGCTCAGACGACTGGACGGGAAAGACCTTGCTCACCCCCGCTGGCCAGTGGCTGTCGCGCCTACGCGCACTCACCTTGTTCGCGTGCCTCAAGTTTCGACCGGGCGCTTCAGTTGAGGGCGCAACTGACTTGCTGACAGGTTTCTGGGAAGATACCGAATCAAAACCTGTAGCCAAACAAACAGATAGTCTCCAACGGTCCAAATGGGCCGCGAGTCTCGAGCAAGTGTATGATCTCGCAATTGAGCTTCCGGGTGCCATCAGCACCGGAGCGAGAAACCCACGCCGCGATGCGCTCGACCAAGAGATGTACCAGAGAGCCTTCCGGCGCGGCCATTATGGCAAGCAAAACCCGTGTGCTGCATGGTTCCAGGCGCCTGAGGCGCAAGCACATCCCTCAAGCGCGCCACAGTGTTTTCAAGACAAGAAATTCTTTCTTCATCTCAAGTTTCTCCGCGACAGCGTGGGAGATCGCCCCAGCATACGGAGGCAAGGCGATTACAACTCTCATTTGATCCCCTGGCCGTGGGACTATTTTAGCTATGCAAGCAATACGGATTTACATTCTGGTCTGCATGGGCGTCCTCTCGACTTTCGCCGCTATTTCTTTCCGGCGCTAGGCACCATAGACTCTAGCGCCTCCCACTTCATAGAGGCGACCGAAGAGCTGCTGCTCCGCAGCCTCGAAAGGGTCTCGATCGGCGATGAGGCCGATAGCTGGGCTAAACAGCTCACCACCCTCCAACGCCGCTTCGCCGCGCATGTCCGGGAACAAATGACCGCCAAAGTCATCCCCCTCCCCCAAACCTGATCGGGCATGGCAAATCACACTTCCACGCACCGTCCCCGGCTGGGTTTGGAACGGATTCGAAACTACGAGATTGTGTGTCGCTTTACGCTGCGAGATAGTCGAGCAGCGCGTATTCGCGACCCGTCGCAAGGTTCATTGGCTGAGGAGCACTGAACGCGCAACGCACTTCAAGAGGGGACGTGGCGCTGAAGATACTTGAGCCGGTCGAGCTCTGTCTTCACGCTTCTCCCTGGGCCAGAGGAAAGGTATTTTTGATACTTATGGACCAATGGCTTCTGGGGGGAGATATTTTGCTGATACACCCTAGATAAGCCTATTTCTGTTGCATTTGGCCAGCGCCAATCACCGACCACACAGGGATACTCGCCGCGAGGATTTCCAACAAATGGACCGGGGCTTTGGTTCTGCAAGAAAATAGCATTGGCAATCTGATCTATTTCTGCAGTGTGCATATGCTCCACAGTTGCGTGATTCGCACTTTGCTTAGGCGGCTCGGTAGGAAGCAGCATCAACATCATGCGGCAGCGGTCACTTAATGGATCTTTAGCCTGCCGGTTTGGGGTCGAGTACGAATAGTCCGGCAGACTCCACGCGCCAAGCCTTTCATAGAAATTAACTCGTCTGCGGCGCGTATTAATTTCTTTTTCTCTTTTAGCCGCTTCTTCGTCCAGCTGATCGAACGCATGGGGTGGATCTACCTCGATGACGATCGTGTGTACCCCGTAATTGCGGCGTAGCTCCTTCATAAGCTCGCGCATAAAAAAGGAGCCAAACCCCCGACCTTCTGCATCGCGATGGGTTCCCAGGTAGTCGAGCAGCGCGTATCCGCTGCGCGTGATAGGGGTCTCGGCTGTTGCCTGCGACTCGCCTGGCTTTAGTAAGGGACGAACCAAGGCGAAAGCGACCACTCCCGATGGAATAGTAGGAGTCTCCAAAACATAGGCATGCTCGTCACCGTGGCGCACCAAGTACTCCAACCGCTTGTCTGAGGAACGTTCTTGGGGGGGCAGTTGATTTTTGTAGATCTCTACAAGCTTGGTGTACCTCGGATCATTAGGATCTCGCACCCGAAGAACCCGCATATCGGGGCGAAGACGAACGTTCGGGCGGCCCTCATTCCTATCACCGCGGTAGTTCCAACCGAAATCATCGTTGCGCGGGTGTACGGGACTTGGCACGCGGTCCAAGAAGGAGTCGTCGAAACTCATCGGCAGGAGTTGAATCAAAGGCGCTGCACGCGCTAGAGAAAATCAAACGCGACTCGAAAAAGTCAGATGCGGCTCGATTGTGTCGCAGATCTCGCTTTACTTCGGCTTAGAAGCACGGTTGCGCTCTTTTCAGATGCGTGATGCGGCGGCGTGCCGCGCCTCGAGTGGAAGCATCGGCTTGATGAACAAATTCTCGAGCGTTCACGACCGCTGTGATCAACGAGTCGCCCGCGTAGCGCTCGGGCCAAGTCCCTCGGGCTCGTAGTCTGGATCGGTCGCCAGCACGAACTTATCGCAGGCAACTCCATCCTCACGCATGCCAAACTGGACGGTGTGCACGCCTGGCGTATCGATCTCCAGCCAAACATTGGCGTCCCTTCGTGAAACCTCATCGGTGGCTGAAACCCCCGTATGCTGGCTTCCGCCGCGGCGGTCCTGAGACCACTGCACGCCCCCAGGCAGCTGCAACCGCATGTTGCTTTCGTCCACGAGTTCGTTCACCGGCCACATGCCGTCGAGCCCTACATGGATCCCGTTGTCGGCGGGCCCCTTCGCCTGACAGCGTACCCAGACGTAGTAGCGACCGGCAGTGGTGAAGTTCACCCGGTAGGTCAGCGTTGGCGTATCGAGCGCTCCGCTGCGGTTGACGTTTCGGACGCAGAACCCCGTATTGTTTTCGTGATCGGTCCGCCGCCGATTGGGCAACGCCTCGACGTAGCCACCCGACACGTCGGTGAGTGACCAGTCGTCATCGTCACAGTCGGGATGCTCATTGCAGTCTGGGGGATCGGCCACATCACAGGCCACGTTGGTCGTGCAGCTCAAGCTCGGCGCATTGTCTGCGTCAAATACAAACCACTGATGCCAGTCCGGTCCGCGCCCGCCGTCCCCAAACGTCTGCTGGTGAAACTCCTCAAACTCGACCACCGCGAGTCCGTCGACCGCCACAAACTCGTGCTCTGGTAGGGGCTGAGCGCTCGATCCATCCTCGGCGGCATCGCCACGCGCCGCCGAGGCATCCATCCCGGACGAGTTACCAGGGCCGGAGGCTCCGCCATCTTCCGCCACATCCGCGGCAGCTAGGGTCGCGTCAGCGGAATCATCCCCGCACCCGAAGAAAAAGAGACCCATCACCAGCGGACCCGCAAACCTAGCCAGCCTCGCAGAGCCCGCTGCTCGGAACACATCGAATGCAGAAGTCGTCCAAATGGACGCAGCACGCATGACGAATTCTCGTCGCGATTGAGACTTTGACATCTTCACCCCTGCATAATGGTATGTGGTCTAGGCTGCACATACTAGGCGGGCACCTTGGATTAACTCCTTTCCATCTGCATCGCCGCTGAAACTATCGCCTGCGCCAGAATCTCTACCGCGGCACTCGAGTGTACTGCGGTATTCGAGTGTACCTCTGTGTACTCAGAAAGATTCCGGCGCAGCTCGCGCCTTAGTCTATTCGGCCCATTCAGGCTTTTCAGCGCACCCAGAGCGCAAAGGAGAAAAGCTTCGATAGATCGTTGCCGCGATCCGCATGAAGGCTAACGATATGAAATGAAACGACCTCTTCGGCAGCGGAGCGTTGCTCGTCGCGCGACCAGATCCAGTTCGTCACGTTGCCCGGAGGGTCTGTATTGCCGCAGGCATAGGGGACAAGGCTCAGTTGCTCCGGCGAGTATCCCGTTATACCCGCGGTGACATCGTTGCAGTCTAGATTTTCTCGTGTCCTACCTGCGCCTGACTCTACGTAGAGCCAGACGCCACTGCCGTTTAGTCTATCGGCGTCGTAGGAGAGCTCGTAGATCATCTCTCCGTCGTTCGGTACGTCAACATCCAGGCGATACGCCAATGCAGCGCGCTGTTGGGACATGCTCCTGCCGCCAGCGTTCCACTCCAGACGGTCAGAAACGACCTGAAAGACCTCCATGTCGTTGTCCAACTGCGTCATCAAGGTGAGGAAATCCGCAAGGGCGTCGCCGGCACTCGGGTCAAACGATGCAACCTGAGTGAACCCGCCTCCATCCGTCGTCATATCGCAAAGCATTTCTCGTGCTTCGCCCACTCCCAACGGGTCGATTGCGTAGAGCCCGTCTCCAGAGGAGCGTCCAGCGAGCAAAATTTCGTTACAGCTTATGTAAGACGTACAGGATCCACCGTCACACCAGGTGCTCTGGCAGTCGTCATCGAGCACACATCCTTCAGACAGCGCGCAGCCGCCGCATGCGCCGCCGCAGTCTACGCCTGTCTCACTTCCGTTTTGCACCCCGTCGTCGCAGGCTGCTGCGGTGCAGATGCCCGCCAAACCTCCACTGCATACGGAAGACGCGCAGTCGGATCCCGAAAGACAAGACTGCCCGTCCAGGCACGCTCCGCACTCCGGTCCTCCGCAATCGGTATCGGTCTCCGAACCGTCCAGTGTTCCGTTGCTGCACGTGAGCAATCCCGCGTCCTCAGCTGCATCCGCATCGGTGCTGGAACCATCGCCTAAGCTGGAATCCAGCAAAGCTGCATCCTCTAGAGAGCCGGAGTCCGGCGAAGCCGCATCTTCCGCAACGCCGGTATCTTGGGCAAGACCTGAATCTATGATCGCGTCTTGCCCGCCACCGTCGAGCGTTGCGTCCATCGCCGCGTCTTGCCCGCCACCGTCGAGCGTTGCGTCCATCGCCGCGTCTTGCCCGCCACCGTCGAGCGTTGCGTCCATCGCCGCGTCTTGCCCGCCACCGTCGAGCATTGCGTCCATCGCCGCGTCTTTGAGCGCCGCGTCACCGAGCGCGGCGTCTTGTGCTGCATCCAGCTCAGCGTCTGAGGATCCACCGCCGTCCACAGGCGGGATCGAGCCATCTTGGCGTACCGTACTACCCTCGCTGTCGTCGCAGCCGGCGGCGAGCAGCAATCCCGCCATCAGGCCTAGAGTCGAACCCCATCGTCGCATCGCGTCCTCTTTCGGTGCATTCTCCTATCGGAGCGCGAGCCATCCTATCCTGAGGGCACGAGAAAAAGCACTTCTAAAGAGTGAGCGAGTCCTCATCATCGTCGTCTCTTAAGAAACTCTCCCAGCGAGACCTCTGTCGCGGGGTCCCCAGATTGTGCTCGAGAAGCCAACCAACCACATCGTCATTGAGGACGTCGAGAATCGACTCGATTCGGTCGAGCACGGTCGCGGAAAGGATATCCAGGTTGGCCTCACAGGGCGCGTCAAAGTCCGAGTGGACCACCAGCGCTCCATCCTCGTCCAGGCCGAGCTTGACGTCCCAGTACAGCGTGTTGAGCGAGAGGCAGAACACGAGAAAACTCCGTCCAGCTCCGGCTGGGGGGGGTACCGCCACGCTCACCCGTATCGAACCAACCTCTTCGTCGTGATCGATGACCACCATTACTTCAGAGAACCGAACGCCGAGAATCGCTTTGAGCGCCCCATCCTCAAGGGAGAGCCCGTCCACCTCTTCCTCGAGGCGGAGCGCAACCTGCTTTAACAATCGTGTCGCCATAACCGAACAAAGGTGCGTCGAAAACGGAGCCGTGACCACCAGGTCTAGAAGCAACACCTCAAAAACGACGAGCCTACTCTGCGAGACGCGCCAAACTCAGTCCGTAAGAGATACGCGACATGCGCCTCTTGCTCGATCTCACGAGGGCAGGTCACCAGTGGAGTCGAGCGGAGGGGCGTCGAAACAGCCCGGCTGAAACGCGCCTCTCTCGGTAAATATCCACCTAACTAGATGAGCGGGCGTGACGTCAAAAGCCGGATGGCGACATGGAACTCCCTCGGGAACTAGCACTGTATCGCCAACCCGCGCTACCTCATCACGACTTCTCTGCTCGATGGGAATCGATTCCCCGGAACTGGTTTGAAGATCTACCGTGCTGAACGGTGCCGCCACCGCAAAAGGCACTCGATGATGGTGGGCGAGCACGGCAAGATTGTAGGTTCCGATCTTGTTGGCAACGTCCCCGTTGCGAACCACCCGATCGCTACCGACCACCACGAAATCGATCTCTGCTCGCTGAAAAAAGTAGGCCGCCATGCTGTCGGTAATCACCTCCACCGGAATACCGTCTCGCTGGAGCTCCCATGCGGTGAGGCGTGCTCCCTGTAGATAAGGCCGGGTTTCATCAGCCAGCACTCGAACATTCTTGTTGGCCTCCTGGGCCGCGCGTATCACGCCCAAGGCGGTGCCGTACCCACCAGTCGCCAACGCACCAGCGTTGCAGTGGGTCAATATCGTCGCACCGTCCGGCACATAGGCTGCACCGATCTTGCCAATCTCCCGGCATGCAGCCACGTCCTCACGGTGAATCGTCTCGGCCTCCGCAAGCATGCATTCGTATCGTTCTTCAGGCGCACGTGTGGCCACCTCGGCAGCAGCGCGCGCCATCCGGGCCACCGCCCAGGAGAGATTCACCGCAGTAGGTCTCGCCGCGTTGAGAAAGCGTCCCGCCACACCGTTTGCGAGCAGGAACGAAGCAGCATCACCTCGCTCAAATCCCGCTTGAAGCGCGAGGGCATACGCTGCGGAAATACCGATAGCGGGTGCACCTCTTACGACCATATCGCGGATGGCCTCGGCGACCTCATCCGGCTTTTTCAGCCGAGAGTAACGCTCATCGCTCGGCAAAAAGCGTTGATCGAGCAGGATCAACTCCCGCGAAGAGGGCTCATATTCGACCGCAAACCACCCACTGCTGCCCGAGATGGGCTCCCGACTGAGTTCTGGGGCGCTCATGAGGACAACTCCTTGCGCAAGATCTTCTGAACCAGAGCAGGGTCGGCCTTGCCGCCCATCGCTTTCATCGTCTGCCCCACAAAAAAGCCGATCACTTTGGTCTTGCCCTCTCGAACTTGTGCGACCTGCTGCGGATTGTCGGCAAGTATCTGGCGCACCAAATCGACGATCGCCCCCTCGTCACGAACCTGAATAAACCCTTCCCTCTCGGCGAGCGCTTTTGGTGAGAGGCCCGTTTCTATCGCCCGCAGCGTCAGCTTCTTCGCCATGGTCTTGGAGATCGTTGCCTCTTCCACCATGATAAGAATCTCGGCAACCTCGGCTGGGCCGAGTGGAACCTCAGCTCCGCTGCCGGCGTACTCGACCTTCGGCGCGAGCTCGGACTGCATCAAGTTGGCGAGTGACTTGCCGAGCTTCTTCGACTGCACTTCACCCAAACGTTGACGTAGCTCGGTCATGCAGGAATCAAAGTAGTGGGCGAGCCCAGGATGCGCGGTCAGCACCTTTGCGTCGTACGGGGTTAGGCCGAACTCACCTACAAAACGCGCCCGCTTTGCCTGCGGCAACTCGGGAACTAGCGCGCGCTGACGGTCCAGCTCTTCGGTAGAAAACGCTACCCAGGGCAGATCCGGATCGGGGAAGTAGCGGTAATCATGAGCTTCCTCTTTCCCACGCATCGAACGGGTCGTCGCGTCTCGCTCGTTCCAAGTTCGCGTTTCCTGCACCACCTCCGCACCCGCAGTCCGCTGCGCGATCTGGCGTGCGACCTCAAACTGTATGGCCTGCCGGACGAACCGAAATGAGTTGATGTTTTTGAGCTCGACCCGCGTTCCTAGTTTTGTTGTGCCTGCCGGACGAACCGAAACATTGGCGTCGCATCGAAACGAGCCCTCCTCGAGATTGCCATCACTAATGCCAGCAAAAACGAGTACTTCCCGAAGATTTCTCAAATAGGCCTCAGCTTCTTCGGCAGAGCGGAGTTCCGGTTCGCTAACGATTTCGATAAGCGGCACCCCCGCTCGATTGAAGTCGACCAGGGTCACCCCTCGCCCCTCTGCACCGTGGATATTTTTTGCCGCATCCTCTTCTACGTGGATGCGGTTGATTCGTATGCGTCGGGTCTGCATGCGATGCGGCTTCGCGGAACCGTCCGGCTTCACATCGGACCCACCCGTCTTGTCCTCGGGCCCTTCCAGCGCCACATCGAGAAAGCCACCGACGTTGAGCGGATGGTCGAATTGGCTAATCTGATACCCCTTGGCCAGGTCGGGGTAGAAGTAATTCTTACGAGCGAACTGACTCTTGCGTTGCACCTCGCACCCAAGTGCATAACCAGCACGCACCGCAAGATGCAGCGCATGCTCGTTGACCACTGGAAGCGCACCGGGCAAACCTACGCAAGTTTCGCACACCTGGGTGTTCGGAGGCGCTCCGAATCTCGTCAGGCAGCCGCAGAAAAGCTTGGTTTCGGTCCGTAGCTGGGCATGCACTTCAAGCCCAATCACGGCCTCATACTCGGCAGGCATAGGCCGCTCTTTAGCATGGGGTGATGTACACAGTGACCCAACCAAGGGCGGAAAATCCAATTCAGCATCTCACCGAACGAATGCGGGCCGTAGTTCGCTTAGGCTCACTGCCCCGCTTAAGAATTCTAGAACGCACGCCGTCTTAGCAGATAGCGATGAGCGCGTTATCAGGGGCACAACCTCGTTCGACAGAAGCAAAGCCCGACGCTCCGAACATACTCGTAGTGGACGACAGCTCCGCCGCACGAGCGCGCGTATCAGATTTACTACAGAAACAGGGCTACTCGGTGAGCGCCGTCAGCTCCGGCGAGGAGGCGTTCTCGGAATGTTTTGAGCAAGCGTACGATCTAATAGTCTCTGATGTGACGATGGGAGCGCTTTCCGGCGTCCAGTTGTGTCGCCTTTTGCGAAACGATCCGTGCACCAAGGACCTGCCGATCCTGCTTCTCACCGCCCGTGACGATCCGATGAGCCGCTTTTGGGGAAGGCATGCGGGTGCCGACAGCTACATCGCTAAGGATCGGATTCAAGAAGAACTGATCGACACGGTGAAGCGCCTGCTGCAGGGAGCCTCTGGACGCGTTACGACCGCCCCGGAGCTCTCTGTTCCTCCCAGTTCTCCGATGACTCGGCTCTCTGAGGTCCTGGAAGAGAATCTATTTCACGCGGTTCTGGCGTCCGAAGCGCGAAGTCTTCAAGAGCATGCTTCGAGCCGCAAGGAACTGTCGCGCGCGATCCTTCGACTGGCTGGCGAGCTCACCTGCGCGTCTTACATTGTCGTCCGACTGGACGGTCGTCCGGCTCCATCGTACGCGCTGCTGAGTCGGGCGCCCTTCATCCGGGAGCCGGAACACGTATCGGCCCTAGGAATTCCTAGTGAAATGACCCGAGCGGTCGACGTGATCGATAGCGCTGAGGCCACCATCCAGGACTCCGCGGTCGCCATAGGCGAAGCATTCAGTTTTCCTATCGTTTCTGGGCTGGAGGAGCTCGGAGAGATCCGCTTTTTTGGAGGCTTGAAGCGCGTCTCTTCATCGGAATGCCAAATCGGCTCTCTGCTGGCGGCAGAGGTGGCGTCTATCGCAAAAAACGTATTGCTGGTCGAAGAAACGCGTCGGCTCGCCGATACCTGCAGCCTTACCGGCCTCGCCAATCGCCGCTACGTCAGCGAGCGGCTCGACCAAGAGCTACAACGCGCCGAGCGCTACGGAACTCCAGTATCGATCGCGCTTTGCGATGCAGATCACTTCAAGCGCGTCAATGATGAATATGGACACAACATCGGCGATGAGGTCCTGAGAAAACTTGCAGAAACCATTGAGGAAACCATCCGAACCGTCGATTATGCCGGCAGGTGGGGCGGCGAGGAATTTCTGGTGGTGTTGCCGGAAACCGCGAGCACGGGCGCGCGCATCTTTGCTGAGAGGCTGCGAGCCAACGTCGAACGGCATGTCAGAGTCCACGAGGGGCCTCCTAGGGTGACCGTCAGCATCGGGATCTCCTCTTGGCAATCGGAAGACACTATCGAGCGCATGGTGGAGCGGGCGGACATCTGCCTGTATCGCGCAAAAGGCCGGGGTCGAAACCGAGTCGAACTTTGAACCAAACGGTCTTGTGGACACCGAACCTGTCGAATCGGCTAGGTAGGTTTGTCTAGATCGAGAGCGCTAGGTCAGCGATACGCCCTTTTGTTTGGAGCGCCTCCTCCAGAGCTGCCGCAGCGCGAATCGCTTCCACCTCACGAAACGGTGCGGCCGTCAGTTGAACCCCCGTCGGAAGACCACCGGCTTCAGACACGGGCGTAGCTACCGAGGGAACCCCTGCCAAGCTGATGGGCAGGGTGTAGATGTCGGCGAGGTACATCGAGAGAGGATCCTCCATGTGCTCGCCAAGACGAAATGGTGTGGTGGGCGTGGTGGGCGTGAGCAGCACCTCGCATTGCTGAAGCGCCGCAGCATAGTCGCGACAGATCAGGGTGCGGACCTTTTGGGCCTGTTTGTAGTAGGCATCCTGATATCCCGCAGAGAGCGAGTAGGTACCTAAGAGTATTCGTCTTTTTACCTCAGCGCCGAACCCCTCTGAGCGGGTTGCCTGTAGCGTTCCCGCGAGGGATGCGCGACGTTCACGCAGGCCAAAGCGCATCCCGTCAAAGCGAGCAAGATTGCTAGAGGCTTCGCTGGTTGCGAGCACGTAGTACGCAGACACCGCCAAATGCGCGTGGGGCAGCGCTACATCTACGACCTTCGCGCCGCGGGCGCGTAAGGCGTCTACCGCCCGTTCGACTCCTTGGACGACTTCCTCCTGTTGGGCTCGATGCACCTGAGAGCGGACCACTCCGATCCTCATGCCGTCGATCGGCAGTTCACAAGCGGCGAGATAGTCGTCTACCTCCTGAACAGCGCTGGTCGCGTCTTTCGGATCTCGCCCTGCAACCACAGAAAGAAGAGCTGCGGCATCCCTTATCGATCGCGCCATCGGACCGACCTGGTCCATCGAGGAAGCGTAGGAGACGAGCCCGAAGCGAGAAACCCGACCGTACGTCGGCTTGATCGCGGTCAGATTGCAAAACGATGCGGGCTGACGCACCGATCCTCCGGTATCACTGCCGAGCGCCAACGGGGACATGCCGCTTGCGAGCGCCGCTGCACTGCCCCCGGACGATCCCCCGGGTGATCGCTCAAGATCCCACGGGTTTTTCACATTTCCGAACGCACTGTGTTCGCTGGAGGATCCCATGCCAAACTCGTCCATATTCGTTTTGCCAAGGATGATCGCATGCGCGCCACGAAGTCGATCCACCGCGGTTGCGTCAAAGGGTGGTCGATAGTCTGCAAGGATCCGAGAAGCACATGTGGTCGGTTGCCCCTCGGTGCAGAGGTTGTCTTTGACCGCAACCGGCACACCCGAAAGTGGCCCAACCGGCAGGCCGGACTCGACGAGCCGATCGACCTCAGAAGCCTCCTCAAGCACCCGGGATTCGTCGACGTTGAGGAAGGCATTTAGGCTTGGATTCAGTCGTTTTATCGAGTGCAGCGCATGCTGGCACACCGCTACTGCGGTCACCTGACGCTGCTTCACCGCCCGAGCGATATGGCACGTTTCCCCTCGGAGAAGGGCGACGACGCTCGGATGTTCTTCGAAATGCTGCGGGCCATTTACATCCGAAGGCTCCTCGAAACCCGACATCATTCCGACTCCAGTACCAAAGGCACGGCGAAACCTCCGTCAACATGTTCCGGAGCCTCCCTAAGGAGGAGTTCTCGGTCGAGAGAAGGTCGACACACGTCCTTGCGACGACCTTCATGATCCTGCACCGGATGGAGCGTCGGCGGCACCTGCGTCACGCCTGCCGTCGCTAGTTCCTGCATGTAACCGAGGATTCTGCCAAGTTCGGTCGACAGCTGCGCTACTTCGGGTTCAGTTAGCGACAATTGAGCCAATTTTGCAACCGAACGCACCTCTTGCTCGGATACTGAGAGAGGTTCCTTGGAACTTGATTGGGACATGGCGCGGGTCTAGCAGCTAGGCCATGGATCGGCCGCTACCTCTGACGAAAATGCCCTGCCCAAAAATGAGCGTTCTCAAGTAATCGCGTTGCTGTTTGCAAATTTGCTGTAATAGTTTGCTTAGTTCGCTCTAGAATGCTGATTGTGTAATTTTATGGTGAGCACGTAGATCGATGACACCTGACGACTTGTGGTGGTTTGCTGAGTCGATGGAACTTCCCGCGGCACTGCGGGACTCGGTTGGTTCGACGGACTCGGTTGGTTCGACGGACTCGGTTGGTTCGACGGACTCGGTTGGTTCGACGGACTCGGTTGGTTCGACGAACTCGGCTGGTTTGACAAACTCGGCTGGCTCGATCTCGATCAATGCAACCTTAAGCAAAGCATTTGGCGACAGCGGTGTCGACAGTAGATCATTAAAGGACCGATCGCAAAGCCTCGAGTCCGTCTTCGACTTCATATGGGATAAGGGCTGCCTGGAGGGAGGCGATGAGAAGTCGCTCCGGGTCCATTTTTATCGAGTGATTCGCTCCTTGATGTCCAAAGCGGAGGCTACTGGACAAGCTGCCGAGGCCTTTTTCGAACACCGCTTTCTCGCCGCGGCAGACGGGTCCCGGATCTGCCTTGCGATGCGGTCTCCAGAAAAGCACTGCCTCGATACGGAACGTCGCGCAAGCGCCGGGGACATGGCCGCTCAAGCACTTCACGAGGTAGCCAATGCGCTTTGCGCTGTCAGCGGATGGAGCCAGATCGCTCGAGAAGCCGGAGATCCAGAGTCCAGGGACAACGCGCTGAGCCACATCGAAACCAGCGCTCGAATCGCCCGAAACTCCGCAAACCACGTGTTGCGCCTCGCTCGAAACGCGCCCTCAGAGGCCGTACAGCACGATCTATCCGATACCGTCTCTCAGGTGGTGGCGCTTCTTGAAGTCGAGGCGAGAACAAGGAACCTCGAGATTCGCAAGCAGATCGGTCCTGCATCGATCATGGCCTCGGAAACAGATGCCCTCACCGTGGTCTGGAACTTGGTACGCAATGCGCTGCAGGCCTGTGCGACTGGAGGCACGGTCAAAATCGGCTGCGCGACACGCTTCAATCGATGCACGTTCTGGGTTGAAGATGACGGATCGGGAATGGACACGGCCACGTCCTCAAAGATCTTTTCACCTTATTTCACCACAAAGCCAACCGGCACCGGCCTTGGTCTCTATCTCGTTTCGGAAGCCGCCAAACGGATGAATGCGGAACTATCGGTCCAGAGTCGGGTGGGCAAAGGCACGAGATTTGAAATGCAGCTTTCTCGGGCTTCGCAGCGAGCGAGCGGAACGGTAAGCCGGCTGCGCCCGAATGCTCCGATCCGCGCGGCTCAGTCTGGAGACAGCCACCTCAGAGTCTTGCTCGTAGAGGACGACGATGGTGTGCGTGAAATGCTTGCGACGACGCTGGCGATGGCGGGTGCAGAAGTAGTAAGCGCAGGAAACGCACAAACCGCACGGTCGGCAAAGGGTTCCTTTGAATTTGTCCTCGTCGACATGGGCCTGCGGGAGGTTCGCGGCGATTCACTGCTCGCGGAGCTGCGCCGGCGAGGAAATGCCTCCGGGGTTGCCGTACTGATGAGCGGCTCATCGCCTCCGTCCGATGTCGACTCACGAGCATACCCCGACGCTTGGTTGCGAAAACCGTTCGAGCTCAACGATGTACTCGAGCTTTATGCAAATGCACTAGAGGATCAGTCGGTATGTTCCGGATCCTTCCTTGGCTAAGGCCTCGCCGGTTTCACGATTGATGCTCCTTCGATGACCACCACGCCGCCCGAGCAAACCACCCCGCCCGAGCAAATCGAGACTCTGGGAATTCACGATCGAACGACCACCTCCCTAGATTCGCTACCCGCTACCTCATCCCCACGTAAGGACAGCGGAGGCCTTGTCTTGGTGTACTCAAAACTTCACGAACATCTTCCCTCGGCACTCCCGTTCAGCCGAGGTCTCACCACGCTCGGTCGCGAACACGACAACACCCTTCCGATTCCTGAGCGGGCGGTCTCCCGCTACCATGCCCGAGTGGAGCGTAGGGAAGACGGCCCCTGGATCCTCGATTGCGGCTCCACGAATGGAACGATGGTCAACGGTCGCCGCGTTTCGATGGCTCTTTTGCAGCACCACGATCGAGTCCGGGTGGGGGACTCGATATTTCGGTACGCCGCAAGCGACATCTCCGGCTACGCCTCATTTCGAGCTGAGGGCTTTCGGACTGCGGATGGTGCAACCGACGAGGAAAGCCCTGCCATGATCGGTGGATTCCAAATACGTCGAATCCTTGAGCGGGTCTCCAAAGTGGCCACGACCGGTCTCACCGTTCTGATTACGGGTGAAAGCGGCACCGGCAAAGAACTGGTGGCCCGACAACTACACCGCGAGAGCGGGCGTACCGGGCCGTTTCAGGCGATCAATTGCGCGGCACTACCCGCCAACCTCATCGAAAGTGAGCTTTTTGGATACCGAAAAGGCTCTTTTACGGGAGCTACCCAGGATAAATCAGGGCTCATTCGCATTGCCAATCGGGGCACACTGTTCCTGGATGAGATCGGTGACATGCCGCCAGAGGCACAGTCAAAACTTCTGCGGGTGCTTCAAGAGCGCAAGGTCTTGCCCATCGGCGCGACGCGTGCGGAGGAAGTCGATGTTCGCGTCGTAGCCGCCACACACCGAAACCTGGACGAGCACGTCACCGAGCAACGATTCAGAGGCGATCTATTGGCAAGGGTACGCGAGTGCCGCATCGATCTACCACCGCTTCGCGAACGAATCGAAGACGTCTACAGCCTCGCTTGCCATTTCTTGACTCGCTCCGATATCCGCGAAAAGTCGCTGTCATTCTCGGCAATTTTAGCGCTCACGCACTATCGCTGGCCTTACAACGTGAGGGAGCTGGAGAGCGCGATCAAACTCGGCCTTGCACTCTCCGAGGGGTCGGAGCTCGACGTGCAACACCTGCCTGACACCGTCCAACACGCACTCCACGATCACGGAGCAATCGCCGGAGAGGCCGCTCAAGAGGACCTCCAAAGGACCGACTCAAAGCTCGGGGTCCGGAAGCCGCAGCCGAAAGCGGACGCGCAGTCTCGAACACACCCTCCGACTCAGAGCGAACTCTGCGCCCTTCTCGTCCAATATGAGGGCAACGTTGCTGCGGTGAGCCGCCTTCTGGGTAAGGAGCGAATGCAGGTGCACCGATGGATGAAACGCTATGGCATCGACCCGAACGAGTACCGAGGCTGATGCCCGATGGAACTCGAAAGCGAACTCGAAGACAGAAAACGAAAAAGAGCGGGTATCGCTAGCGTCATGTGCACCGCGATGATGCATGCTTCCATTCTCGGCTTGTGAACAAGAACCGATTGCTCAAGACTGGTCGATGTCGGATAGAATCAGCGATAGTGACCATGACGCACCTTCATATCTCTGCTTTGCTCGCCCTTTGCGTCCTCTCCGGTTGCCTCGCCCCGACCGAGGATCCTTCGGGAAGAGCAACCTCCGAATTGATCGCAACCGACCCTCTGCCGATCGTATCTGAATGGAGGAACGCAGCCGATGGTTGTGAGGAGCTGCTGGACGACTACGTCGTATTCGGCGTGGCCGAGGGAGCAGAAGATTTGGTCGTGGCGATCGAACGGTCCGGTATCCTCTGCGTAGATACGCTGGACGCCATTGCAGCGGAACTGATCAGCATCGGTCTCGAAGATCGCGTTGCCAGTCTGCGCGCCGGCCACATAGAAGCCCTCGAGCACGTACTGCGGGGCTCAGCGGATGGAGATGTCGGAACCTCGCGAATTCGCTAGCGATTTCTGACGCGTCAGTATCATTCATGACACCCTCAGTCATGGATGCATTTCGATCCATTCTGAAGCTCACCAAACCATCGCCATGCTCGTGTGTTAAGAGCTGACACTTGGATTTACGCACCCAGACCTCTTTAATCGCCGCCGTTCTTTCAGCGGCACTCGCAGCAACCGTACTGCTGCGCACCACGAAGCGCCGGGTGCATTGGCTCTTCGGTCTCTTTGGCGCCAGCGTATCGAGCTGGTATTTCACTACCTTTTTGGTGCGCGTGATCGAAAGCCATGGAATCTACCGATTTCATCTCGCGTGCGCCTTGCTCGTTCCCCTCGCAGGACTTCAGTTTTTTCGCGCGTTCCTCGAGCGAGAAACGCCAAACAATCGGAGGATGAATCGCGCTGCACTGCTTACTGCGGCACTGATCCTCATCCTTATCGCAAGCCCGGTGGGCGGTCATCAATCCGTAGCCGCGGCCATCTTTTGCTACGTCCTGGTGTTCCTCACCGCTTCTCTCACCGCGCTCCACCAACACGGGCGCTCCACCGCCTCAGGAGTCGAAAGAGCCAAGCTCAGATATCTGGCGCTTGTGGGTGGCCTTGCCGCCTTTTTTACCCTCGTCGACTACCTACCCCTCGTCGGCCTAGAGATTCCCCCGGTCGGTACGATCTTGGTGCTGACGTTCCTCTACATCCTCAGCCAGTCTATCGTTCGCTACCGCCTGCTCGATCTGTACGAGCTGGTCGGTCGCCTCAGCGTGCTGTTGGCCCTCTCTTTTTCGCTCGCGGCGGTGCTTTGGCTACTCAGCTACTTCGCAGGGGGGCACTTCTTCATTCACGCAGTCGTTGCAGCAAGCGTGGTACTCGTCCTACTCGAGCCCCTGAGCGAGAAAGTTGAGAAAAAAATCGGGCAGTTCTTTTTTCGAGAGCGATACGAATTCGACAAGTCGATCGCGGAGTTGAGGAAACGGCTGGCGCATGTGCTCGAACTACGCAGCCTTCCCCAGGTCTTGCTTGCGGGTCTAGAGGAGTCTCGAAGGGTGACCCACGCAGCGCTATATCTCCTCGATGAGGACCGCCATGGCTACGATCTGATGGGTCATGTCGGGAAGATTCCGACAAGACGCCTCGAGCTCGCCCCCGGGAGACCTCTGCTTGACCGGCTCCGCAAGGACGGCGTCATGGTCCGCGAGTCGATGGAACGCGAACTCGATGAGCGGCGCGCAGTGTCAGGCGATCGTGAGGCCGAGACCCTCTTTGAGATCGTGCAGATGCTCGAAGGACTGCAAGCGGGGGTACTCCTAGGACTTTGCTCAGAAGAGGGCGACCTGTACGGACTATTCTGTGTTCACGACGACCGGGTACGCGATGCATTTTCTCTCGAGGAGATCACCCTGCTCGCCGGTCTCGCCTCTCAAACCGCGATCACCCTCGAAAATTCAAAGCTGTACAAACGGATGAAAGAGCGCGACCGACTGGCGGCCCTCGGAGAAATGAGCGCCGGCCTCGCCCATGAAATCAGAAACCCTCTTGGTGCGATCAAGGCGAGTGCGCAGTACCTCACCGAGCCTGGAGCAGAAGTGGAGCGGGAATTTCTGGACATCATCGTCGAAGAAGTGGACCGACTCAATCGGGTGGTGAGTTCCTTTCTAGACTACGCCCGCCCCGCCAAGGGCGACCCCAGTCCGACCGACGTGAACGCCGCGGTTCAAAGAACCATGCAGCTCCTACATCCGGAATGCGAAGATGCGAATATTGCCGTAGATCTAGCCTTAAGTGAGCCACTCCCCAGGGTCCGTATCGATGTAGAACAGCTCCGACAAGTTCTGATCAACCTCACGAAGAATGCGGTTCAGGCCATGGAAACCAAGGGCACCCTCCGGATCGAGACCCTCGGTACAGCTGCCGCTAAAGAAACAGGTTCCTCGAGCACAGCGCACGTAGAAATCCGAGTGAGCGATACCGGTCCGGGAATTCCGCAGAGGGTGCTGCCGAACCTGTTCATCCCGTTTGTCACCACAAAAAATCGGGGAACCGGCCTGGGTCTCGCGATCAGTCAGCGGATCATCGATGGAGCAGGCGGCAAAATCGACGTGCGGACCCATCAAGGCGTGGGGTCTACCTTTATCGTGCGGCTTCCGATCGCCGACGAACCAAGAGCGCCCGGGCCTCTCGATACTTCCCCCGGCATTCGTTCGCTCGAGTTGCGTGCTCAACGCCCGGTAGACGGCGCAGATGCGGGATCGACGTTCTGAGGACCCGGCGCAATAGAGCGAGAAAGAGAACGAACCACAAAACGGTATACCTCGAGCTCCGGACGATTCGCGGTGGCGAAAGTCAGATCTTGCTCACGCAGCAAACGCCCCAAGGTCTTTGCCCCCCCACCTCCTGACGCGGTCATTTCAGGAAGCTCGTAACGCCAACTGCCAGCACGTCGGACGCCGACCCCGTGCGAGGGAGTGACCACGCGATCGACGAAACGCGGATCCAACGCTCCGATGACGCCATCCTCGATCAAAAGCGACACTTCGACATCCATCTTTGAGAGCAGCTGATCAAGCGGAGCCCCCATCGCATGTTCACGCTCGTGCCAACGCTGCTGCGCTTGAACCGCAGCGCGAAGCAGCGCCTTTGCAAGCGATGCTCCTCGGGCGGACCTCCACAGGCGCGCTCGACCACGCTCACGAATCAACACCATCAACTCGACGCTGCGCCGCGCTCGAAGCTGCGCAGGAAAACTCGACTCCTTAGGCACAGGAAGTCCAGCGAGAACGCCACGAGCCACGTGGGCCAGGGCAAAACGGTGCCGCTTGGAGATCTCGAGGCGGGATCGAGGTTCAAAGAGACTGAATTTGGGGGTCAACCACACTCCCGAGATCGAGGGAAGAAACGCAAACCGATAGAACTCGGCGAAGACATGTGTCGGAGTTTCAAGCCAATGGCCGATCGCCAGGGCGCGATATCCCTCCGCCTTGAGCCAGTCTCCAATTTCGCCCGATCCTTTACCTGCGCTGCGAGTCCATGTGTTCCATCTACCCAAAATGCCGTCATCGAGTGCGATGCCGCGCACACCCGGGAGCCGGCCGATACGTTCGCCTACGATCAAAACACGGGCACCCTCGGGAAGAAGCGAGATGATCTGCGCTTCGTGACTGGCCGATGCACCTCGTTGCAGCCACATTGCGGTCGCGGCGGCGAACACGAACAGTGCCAAAGCGAGGAGTGCCAAAGCAAAAAGTGCAGTCTTGGCGACACGATCCTTTTTGCGATCCGTGTTCAACCCGTCCCGTCTACTTCGCAGATCAGCGAACGACAAACCCAATAGGGCTGATTGGACGATCCAAGCCCGCCCCAGCGCGAGTCGAGCCCCGAGCTTTCTGGGGGCCAATGTACCTTTAGAAGGAGCGTCATGATTATCGGAGTACCCACTGAAATAAAGACCCGCGAGTACCGCATCGGCATCAACCCCGGCGGTGTACGCACCCTGGTAGCGGCCGGACATACGGTCCGTGTGCAACAAGGCGCGGGGGTCGGAGCCGGGATTTCCGACGGCGAACTCACCGCCGCTGGCGCGGTCATCGTGCCTACCGCAGCAGACGTCTGGGAATCCAACATGGTGATGAAGGTCAAAGAGCCTATCGAAGAGGAGTACGGCTACTTTCGAAAAGGTCTCACGCTCTACACCTACCTGCACCTAGCCCCCTTACCGGGTTTGACGAAGGCGTTGATGGATAAGGGCGTACGCGCGATCGCCTACGAAACGATACAGCTTCCCGATGGCTCGCTTCCGTTACTTCGCCCCATGAGCGAAGTCGCTGGACGCATGTCTGTTCAGAGCGGTGCCGCGTGCCTCGAAAAGGAACATGGCGGAAAAGGGATCCTCCTCGGCGGCGTGCCCGGAACGCGACGTGCCAGCGTCGTCATCCTCGGTGGAGGCATCGTGGGCGCAAATGCCGCTCGCATCGCCATAGGCATGGGCGCTCAGGTGACAATTCTCGACATCGAACATGAGCGCATGGCCTACCTCGAGGACATCTTTCAGGGCTCAGTAGAAACCCTCTACTCCAATCCCGCCAACGTCGAGCAAGCGATAAGCCGCGCCGACCTGATCATAGGTGCGGTCTTGGTTACCGGAGCCCGGGCACCAAAACTGGTAACCCGTGACATGCTCAAACTCGTCGAAGACGGATCCGTCATCGTAGACGTCGCGGTAGATCAAGGCGGCTGCATTGAAACGTGTCGTCCCACAACCCACGACAACCCCACGTTCGTCGTAGAAGGGGTCGTGCACTACTGCGTCGCCAATATGCCGGGTGCTGTAGCTCAAACCAGTACTTTTGCCCTTACCAACGTGACCCTGAGCTACGCCGCTCGGATCGCAAACCTCGGCATCGACCGAGCTGTTCGTGAGGACGCGGTGCTCAGGTCGGGAGTCAACTGCTGGGATGGCGCCTGCACCTATGCGTCGGTGGCCGAGGCCTGCGGCGTCGAATTTACCCCGCTCACCGCTGCACTCAGTTGACCGAGGCGCAAGCACCTCCCCGCAGTTGACCGAGGCGCAAGCACCTACCTGCAGTTGACCGAGGCACAAACACCTCCCCGCACGTTCATCTGAGGACGAGGCGGAATATCGAGGCATACGACATGACGAGATCACAGCACTATGCCCGGCGGTCCTAAACTACGCTCCAGCGTAAAGGGTTCGTTGTTTCGCGTCGTACTGGTCGAACCGGAGATTCCACAAAATACCGGTTCGATCGGCCGCACCTGCGTCGCTACCGAGTCCCCACTACACCTCATCGAACCCCTCGGTTTTTCCCTTGAGGAACGCCGCGTACGGCGCGCCGGACTCGACTATTGGTCTTCGCTTGAGCTACACCGACACCAGTCGATCGAGGAGTACTTCGATCGACACCCAGGACGCTTTCATCTACTCACCAGCAGGTCGGAAACCTCTTATTTGGATGCCGCGTTCCAAGCAGGTGATGCGCTCATCTTCGGTAAAGAATCGGTGGGTTTGCCTGAAACACTGGTCGAGAAATTTCCCGAGCGCTCCTGCAGCATCCCCATGCCGGGTCCGGTGCGCAGCCTGAATCTTTCCAATTCAGTGGCCATCGTTCTCTATGAGGCCCTGCGACAGTTGCGTGCTCTCGACACACCAGTACTCAGATAAACGCTTATCTCGTCCTGCAGGGACGTCACCGCCACGAGTATTTGCCTATCGAGGCCGATGAATGCAAGTATAAGAAAATACATTCATGAACTTACACACACCCACCTCATGCAAGCCATCCTCAGGCCGAGTCGAACATCCAAATCAGCTCGAGCTGGAAGACTACATCACCGAAAAAGAACTCGGAACCTGCAAAAAACCTTTGGCAAAATCGGCTCCAGGAACAACTCGCCCAAAGCGAGGATGTCTCAAAGCCAAAAGGCAGGGACCGAGCACGATCTGAATTCGCAGAAGCTTGTGGTTCCTCGGCCCTACCCGTCAGGTACGGACGGACGGGTTGCAAGACGGCCAGATGACGCTTCAACGGAAGCTCGTGAAAGGACTGCCCGAGAACGCTAGATACAAATGGGGCGGCCAAGCCCGCCGGTGGGTATGTCTTGACCCGGATTGCATGGATACGCGAGATCACCGCCGACCAGCTGCTGCGTACAGTCGAAGAGACAGGCCCCATTGCAGGTGTCGATCACCCAATCAAACGGCGCTGCATCCACACCGGTGCCGCCCAGGGTTTCGCCAGACATCTCTACTCGAATAATGTAAATTCGGTCGGGTCCCAAGAACTGGCGATAGTTGGTCGGAATGACCGGCAAGCCCCCGGGCGCTCGCCCTGGAACCACCCCATCGGTCGACGACGGGACAAATGCAAACGTGGAAATAAAGAATGGATTGGGGAACGTGACCGGATCCAAGGTGTTTACCCGAGTCCTGTCCGCATTGAGCAAAGTCACCGAGGCGCCCGTGGCGACGACCCCATTCGGGTCAGCGCTAATATCCGTAGTCAACCCAACGGCAGTGTTGCTGAGCACCGGGTATAGATTGTACGGGGCGTCAAAATCTATATTGTATGAGCCACGCAAAAGCAGACTGCCTTCTACATCGTAGACGCAAACGCCGTCTTCTTCCTCCGGGATCAGCTGCCCTTGGACGTAAAATGACGGGTTTTTGTCCGAACAGCCCGCAACAAACAGGAACACGAAAAGGGCTTTAAGATGCGTTCTATTGATGAAATTGTGCACAGTTTGCTCCGCCGCTCACGCGCGAACTCTAGGATAACCCCTCGGGTAAGAATAACCCTACTGCACGAAGACGACAAAAAAGCGAAACGTTGCGGCGCGGCCCACCTGCACGTGCTTTGAAGCGACCTGCGAGCGAAAAACCCGGGAGCCTCGAGATGGGCGTGACAGCCACCGACGTGTCACACATGCGCACTCACTGCTGCAGTAGCCTCAGGGCTTTGCTCACTCGTCTGAACCTGAATGATTCAACAGAATCTCGCGCAAACGGTCGATGGAGATCGCCTCGATCCCAACGTCTCCAGGTGCTCCAGGAACGACGAAGTTGATTCGATTCCCTCGACGTTTCTTGTCGCTGCCGAGAAATGCGAGCATCTCCCGGTTCAGGTAAGGATCAAGTTCCGTTGGAAGTCCAAGGTTTCGGCAGAGATCCAAAAGACGCGTTCCGTCGGCGGAATCCATGCGTCCAAGAGATCGTCCGATGCGAACCGCGGCAGCCATACCTAGCGCCACGGCTTCACCGTGAAGGTGACGGGCGTATCCTCCCGCAGCTTCGATCGCATGACCCACGGTGTGGCCGAGATTTAGAAGCATCCGCCTACCCTGCTCGTGCTCATCCTCGACAACGCAGCGGACCTTGACATCTATCGAGCTTCGAACCGCTTGTTCCGTTACTTCCAATGAACCTTGTCGCAACGACTCCGCATGGCGCTCGAGATACGCAACTGCCTCCGGCCCAGCCAGCCAAGCGGCTTTGACAACCTCTGCAAGACCGGAGACGCGTTCTCGCTGTTGAAGAGTGGAGAGACAATCGAGATCACAGAGAACAAAGCGAGGTTGATAGAAGCTACCGATAAGATTCTTCCCCTGACCTCGGTTGAAGCCGGTTTTGCCTCCTACCGAGGAGTCGACCATAGCCAGAAGCGAGGTCGGGACCTGCCCTAAGGGGACGCCGCGGAGTATGGTAGAGGCCGCAAAAGCCGCCAAATCTCCGACCATTCCGCCACCCAGCGCCAATACGAGCTGGGTTCGATCCATGCCGAACTCGAGAGCACGATCCCAGATCTCTTCGACCGACCGCATCGTCTTTGCCGGCTCTCCTGCCGGCAGCACTACGTGGTGAACCTGAATCCCCTCCGCCGAGAGCAGAGCCTCTATCTCTTCGCCCCACCTAGGAAATACATTCGAGTCCGAGACCACCAGCACCGACTGAGATCCCACCGCGCGAACTTCCTGAGGCAATCGGCTTCTCACCCCAGAACCGATGTGCACCCGGTAGGTGCGGCTTCCAAGCGGCACGACCACCGGCCGGGTTGACGCTGCTTTCGCAACGAGCGCGGCCACTTCGTCCGGACTCCGGTTCAACGTGGAGACCGAAAGATGACACTCTGCATAGGCACCGGCCCTCGCGGCAACCGTCTCTTCGAGTAGCTGTTCCGGATCGCCAGCTTCAAGCAGCGGACGCGTCGCATCTGCGCGCACGCGCTTCGCCAGTTCGGTTGGCGGAGCGGTGAGGGAAACCAACAAACCAGACTGAAGCAGCGCATGTCGAGACGGTCCATGGACCGCCGTCCCTCCGCCGAGAGCAACCACGACATTGTCTCGCTTACACAACTCCAGGGCAGCCGCCCTCTCAAGCGCTCTGAAACCAATCTCGCCCCGAGCACGAAAAATCTCGGTGATGCTCATGCCCTCGCGAGACTCGATCTCCCTGTCTAGGTCGACCGAGATCAAGCCGAGACGGTTCGCGAGGCGGGACGCAACCGTCGACTTTCCTGCACCCATCGGACCCGAAAGAAAAATCCTCATCCGCACGTTGTAGCCTCTGAAAAAAAACGCGCGAACGCACGTCTTTCTACGCAGAGTCTCGCGGGCTATTCGGGGAGTGCCTCTGCTCGGTTGACGATTCGTGGTGTCAGAAAGATGAGTAACTCGTTGCGATCATCGACGACACGTCGTCGCTGAAAGAGGATGCC